>NZ_JFOM01000010.1:0-237957 GCF_001860525.1 Paenibacillus sp. LC231
ATGGCGATCCACCTGGATCGCCTGGAAAACAGGGGGTAATCCCCCCATTTCCCCTCTTGAAGTGACTACTTAGAAAGGGAGAAACCCTGTACTTTGAAAAAAGTACAGGGTTTCTCGACAATCTGAAGGTCTTACCTATAGGTAAGACCCTTTCTACGACCAAAGTCTACAATTCATGTATGGTTGCATTGCTCATCGATTTCTCATGATGCAGCAGCCACTGCTTGCGCGACAATCCTCCGCCGTATCCGCCCAATTCGCCGCTCGTATTGATCACTCGGTGGCATGGAATGACAATTGCGAGCTGGTTGGCGCCATTCGCTTGGGCAACGGCACGATAGGCGGTGGGCCTTCCCATGGTTGCTGCGATCTCGCCATACGAAGACGTTTGTCCGGGTGGAATCTGCAGTAACTGGTCCCATACTTCTTTTTGAAATGGCGATCCTAACAGGAACAAGGGCGTCTTGAATTCCGTTAACTTCCCGTCAAAATACGCGCCGAGCTCAAGCTCGATCGAACGAATCGGAGCTGTGTAACCCGGAACGATTGCCGACTTGGTTCTCTGCCGAAGACGCTCAACTTCACGCTCCAAGCCCCGTCGGTCTACAAATTCGAGTAAATACAGCGCCTCCTCATCTGCGATGGCCATCATCGGTCCGAGACGCGTATCGATCCATGAAGCTTTTAAGATGTTATGGTGCCCCGATCGGCTAGGCGCCGCGCCCATGATGCGGGAAAATGCATCCCTAAAGCCACTGCTGGACTCGTAGCCGGTTGACAGCTGCGCATCGATGACGGCGTGCCCCTCCCGGATTTGCTTCAGGGCAAGTCCCATCCGCCGTGCCCGTGCATATTCAACGAAGGTCATCCCGAACCGCTTTTTGAATTGGCGCCTTGCGGTCGAAGCATCCACGGACAGCTTCTGAAAGTCCTGGTTGGTCCATCTTTTCTCCGGGTTTTCTTCCACCGCCTCGACGAGCAGCCGGACCAGGTCTGACACCTGATTGGGGTGTGATAGCGGACGGCATCGTTTACATGGTCTGAAGGAAGCAAGCAGCGCTTCTTGAGCCGTCTCGTAAAATTCGCAATTTTCCATCTTCGGTTTCCGGGCTGGGCATGTTGGGCGGCAGAATACCCCCGTTGTTTTCACGCCAACATAAAAAACGCCCTCGTACTCCGATTTCTTTTCCAGCAATGCCTGGTAATACTCCTGTCGATTCGCAGCCGATATCACTTGGGGTTCCTCCCTCGATCTCATGTACTTACTCTAAATGACTGTCGCTTGCAAGCCATGCCATTATGCTCTCTTTGTCCTGGTGTTCCTATTATATTGGATATGCCGGCATGGCGTAGCCGAAAATCGTGCATGAATATTTTTGAGGGAGAAGCGAAAACTTTGCCAACTTCGGTACTTAAACAAACCGCAATACGGGAATTAGACCAACCTGATGATCCTGGTTGACCTAATACTACGAAAAGCCCCTTCCGTTGACCGGAAGAGGCTCTTTCTTTCAAGAATATTGAAATGGCTGGAGAATTAACCTTTGATGGATCCTGCCACCATGCCCTTCATGATCTGCTCCTGCAGGATCAGGTAGGCCACGATCGTCGGAATGACTGCGATCGCCATCGCTCCCATCGTCAAGCTGTAATCCGTACCGAAGCCGTCCGAGAACAGAGACAGACTGAGCGGAAGCGTCTTTAGCGCTTGCGTATTAATAAATACGAGTGCAAAGGAGAAGTCATTCCAGAATCGGAGGAATGCCAGAATCGATATCGTTGCCACGATGGGCGTACAGAGCGGAAGAATCATTCTGCCGAAGATTCCCCACCAGCCGCTACCGTCAATCATGGCCGCTTCTTCAATCTCTCTAGGAATGGATGACATGTAGGCCATCGCCAGGAAGATTGCGATCGGCAGCTCAAATGCCGTATACGGCAGAATGAGCGCACCGTACGTGTCGAGTAAGCCGATATTTTTCATCATAATAAACAAAGGCACCAACGTACTGTGAATCGGAATCAGCAGCCCGGTCGTAAACAACACGACCACCAGCTTTTTGAACCGAAACTCGAATCTGGACAGTACATACGCCGCAAGTACACTAAGCAGGATGGTCAGAACGACGGCTGTAATCGTCACAACCGTTGAATTCAGCATCGCTCTGCCCATATTTCCAAGCTCCCATGCCCGGAATAAATTCTCGGTCATCCACTCCTTCGGCAAGCCGTAAGGGTTGGTGAAGAAATCCTGATTCGATTTAAACGCGCTCGTAAAAAGCCAGTACAAGGGATAGAGCGTAAGAATCGCATACACAATCAGCAGCAATTTTACGAACCCGGTTAACCCCTTCGTGATGACGCGTTTCCCTGAGGCACTTCCGGTCCCGGTCGTCTGTAAATTCACATCGCTCCCTCCTTCATGTTAACTTGACTTTCTGCGCGTTGCGAAATAGTTAAGCGCGATAAGAATGGCGCTGACGATCATAATCATCGTGGAAACGGCGGAGCCGTAACCGTAGCGATACACGCTGAACGTGCTGTTGTACATGTAGGTGGCAAGCAGCTCGGTCGATTGCGCCGGTCCGCCGCCCGTCATGACGATGACATGATCAAAAGCCTTCAGGCTTCCCGAGATACAGAGCACAATGGTTACGACAACCGTGCTCCAGATCATCGGGAGCGTGATTTGCATCAGCTTGTTCCAGCCGGTGGACCCATCAATTTTGGCCGCATCATGGATCTCCGGTGAAATATTTTGCAGTGCTGCGATAAAGATGACCAGGTAAGGGCCGATGTTCGCCCAGTTAATCGGGATCGATATCGCCAGCATATTGACTTTTGGATCGGACAGCCAGGCGCGGGTCCATGACTCCAGACCGAGCATCTCCAGCACATAGTTAGCGATTCCGAACTGAGGATGGTAAATGTAACCCCAGATGAGACCGACAACAACCGTGGAGAGAACCATCGGCATGAATACGGCAGACCGGATGAACCTGGAGAAGAACGAATTCTTGAACAATACAATGGCCAGAATCAACGCGATTGGAACCTGACCAATAATGGATGATACGACCAGAATCAGGTTGTTTCGAAGCGCCCGCCAGAAGATTGGATCCTTGAACATCTCTATATAATTATCAAGGCCGATAAATGTGGCGTCTCCGAACCCTTTCCAACTGAAAAATCCGTAGTAAGCTGACCAGAAGACCGGAATAATGACAAATATCAGAAACAACAGAAGCGCAGGAAGAAGAGCTATGGCTATAAATCCTTTGCTTCTCATCGCTGTAGGCATGGCAGCCTCCTCCCTCCTAATCCTTATGCAGTGGTGAATGGTTTCTTATGGAGTAGCGGATCTGGCTTGCGCGTCCTGCAGCTTCTGGGCCACACCTTCGACGGGACCGCCCATCATAATTTCCTGCAGACCGTTGTTGATGACTTCAGCCGCCTCTGCAGACAGATAAGCATCGTATACCGGCGTAATGCCTGTGGATTTCACCAGGTTAAAGGCTTTGTAGTACAAGGAAGTAACTTTCGACTCATCGATTTCGGTATCGTACATGACCATGGAGTTGCTCTCGGCAATCGCTTTTTGCGCTTCCGGTCCGCTGACCGCATAAATCAGCTCCAGCGCCAATTCTTTCGCTTTCCCTTCCGTTCTGCTGCTAAGAGCCAGACCGCCGCCAGCTCCGCCGGAGATGGTGTTAGCTTCGCCTTTGCCTCCAGGGATTGCAGGCAGAGTCGTCACTTCAATATCCTTCATCTGCTCTTCCGAGGAAGAAGCCGCCAGGTTCGTGAGGGTCCATGCGCCGCTGATCATCATCGCTGCATTGCCTTGGATGAAATACTGCTCGGCTTGCGTGTTGTCGATGCTGTTGGCACCTTCTTGGAATGCTTTGTTGTCGACGAGCTCTTTGAAATATCCAAGCGCTTCGATAAACTCAGGATCGGTAAATTTCGCGCCATCCTGTGCTGCCGCTTTCTTAAACCATTCGGTGCCTGTCACACGGTCGGCAATCGATCCGATAATGGTGGATTGCGCAACCCATGGCGCTTTGTTTCCGAGCGCGATCGGCGTAATGCCGTTATCGTTGAACGTTTTAACCGCCGCCATCATTTCTTCCCAAGTCGTTGGAACTTTTACGTTATGTTTGTCAAACAATGCTTTGTTGTAATAGAGAATCGAAGTTGCCGACATGCCTAGTGGAGTGGAGTAGATCTGGCCGTCCTCGAACTCGTACGGATCAAACGCTCCCGGCAGGAATTTATCTTTCCAATCCGAATGCGCATCGAGCACCTCTGTAATCGGCTGAAGCAGCTTCGCCTGATGAAGCTCGGCTGACTGACTTCCTGCATATACGAAGAATACATCCGGCATTTCATTCGCAGCCGCAACCGTACTCAGACGTTGACGATAACCGTCCGGCGGAATCGCTTGTGCATCGAGCGTCACTTCAGGATGGTCCTGAGCAAACTGATCGATAAAGCTTCGGACTGATTTTGCGCGCAGGTCGTCACCGGCGAAGTTATGCCAGATGGTCAGCTTGACCTTCTCTTGATTACCCTCATTTCCTCCCGCCTGCTCTTTGCCCTGCCCGCCTCCGCAAGCTGCAAGGACCAGTGACATCATCAGCAGTACAAGACCTATTTTACGTTTTGGTCTCATGGTCAATCCCCCTTTTTAATATACGAAAATGATGAAACGTCTTAGATGATTAGTCCAAGTATATAAAAGGATATAACGCTTACATAGGGGATATAATTCAGTCCATAGAGGGACAAAATTCAGGATTTGCCCGATACTCCGACGGGGTTTGTCCCGTCCATTTCTTGAACAGGCGGTTAAAATACTTAATATCCTCATAGCCGATTTCATTCGCGATTTCACTGATCTTGGCTGGCGTTTCCCTTAACAGGTGCATTGCTTTTCGCAGTTTGGCCTGGGTCACGAATTCGATATAATTCTGTCCGGTTTCCTTCTTGAACATCTCGCTGAAATAATTGGGGTTCATATGAACATGCTTGGCCACTTGTTGGAGAGACAAGCTCTGTCCCAGATGCTCATGAATGAAGGAGATCGCTCGCTGGACGGGACTTGTCGTCGACACCATGTCACGGTACTCCTTCATGATGAGCCCGAGTGAATCGACCAGCACCTTCTCCGGATTCTTGGTCAACTCGCGGATATCGTACGTCTCTTCCACTTTCACCGGACTGGTATAGCCAATAGACGTCGCAGCCCGTATAAGCCAGCGCTGTGCCGAGACGATCAGGGAATGCAGGTAAGCCTGAACCGAGCCGGGCGTTGCCTGGCCCTGACTTTGGATGCGCCGAAGCAAATCCGTCACCCATGCCTGCAAGTCGGCGGAATCTCCCGAACGCAGCAGGGATGACATCTTGGTTTCTTCCTCCATCGAACAGACCGTGCGGATGCCTGTACGTCCTTCGATATCTTCATAACGGATATGCCGTTCCGATTGCAGCAGCCATTCGTAGGAGCTGGCCTCTACCGCGGTAGCCAGCGCAATGTGCAGCTCCCTGGCGTTTGCGACCCGTCGGCCGCTGGCAGCCGTGATGCGGCAGGCGTGCGTGGATTCCATCTTCCGCAGAGCGGAATCTACCCGCCCCCAGCCATTATTCGGCTCTGCCCGCACCAACAGAAGCAAGGAGCCGTTCCACTCCAGCCACGCGCATTGCAGCTCTTCGGCCAACTCCGTGCCGATTAATCGATGCAGCTCGCTAACGTTCGATTGTTCCTCTTCTTCTGGATGCAGCGGATATACCGACAGCATCCAGATCTGCAGCACCGAGCCGTTCGATTCCAAACGCAGCTCCGGGTATCGCTCACACAATTCGGCCTCGGCATGCTCGTCCAGCGGAGTGCCGGAAGCAAGCAGCCTTCTCAGGAAACCCCGGCTGACTACCAACTCCTGCGCCCTTCCCTTCGCTTGTGTAAGCCTGCGCTGTAACAAACGCTCTCTTGCTTGGACAGCAGCCTCGATAATTTCCCCGGGCCTGCTCGTCTTCAGCAAATAGTCACTTACGCCTTCCCGCATGGCCTGCTGCGCATATGAGAATTCATCATATCCCGAAATAACAATGATTTCGATCTCGGGATACTGCTGCTTGACTTCATGTGCCATATCCAGTCCGCTCAAGCCTGTCATGCGAATATCGGTAAAAATAATTTCGGGCATTTCAACGGGAATACGCTGAAGGGCTTCCTCCGCTGAAGCCGCGGGCGTCAGCACCGTAAAGCCGTTATCGGCCCAATTGATCACTGTACTCAGACCATTTCGAATGATCACTTCATCATCAACGATCAGTACCTTCATTGTCGCCATCCCCTTTGCTGGATAATTCAGATTGTTGAATTTCAGGTAAATCAGGTATCGTAAACATCACACGCGTTCCGGCTCCTTCCGTACTCTCCACACGCAAGCCCGCATCCTTGCCGTAATGAAGGAGCAGCCGTTTATGGACATTTCGCAGCCCGTAGCTTCCGCGCGGGGTCTGCCCCTTCTCGTACTGGAGCGGATTCTCAACCAGCTGATCCTGAAGCCATTTCAGGCGATCCGTCGTCATTCCGATGCCATCATCCTCCACCACGAAGTGGATCCCTTCAGGCTCGCGGTGCCCGCGAATCGTAATCGTCCCCATCCCGTCACGGCTCAAAATACCATGCAGCATGGAGTTTTCAACCAACGGCTGCAGCAGCAGCTTTAACATGGTGTGCTGATACAGCTCTTCCTCCGCATGAACCTCAAACTTGAACTTTTCCGGATAGCGGATGGTTTGGATATTCACGTAATGACGGACATGCATAATTTCCTGCTGAATCGTGCAATATTCCTGCCCGTTATTGAGGCTGAACCTCAGGAAATCACTGAGCGATCCCACCATCTCGGCAATTTTCACATCCTGGTTCATCAGCGCCAGCCAATGGATGGATGATAGCGTATTGTAGAGGAAATGCGGATTGATCTGCACTTGCAGCGCATGCATATCCGCCTCCTTCTTCAGCGACTCGTTCAGCTTCACTTCATCGGTAAGCTTCACAATTCGCGAACTGAGCCGGTTATAACTGATAATGAGCTGTCCGACCTCATCGACCGTCTTAACCGGGAGCGCAGGCAGCGGCTCCTCCGGGCTTGAGTTCTTGAGAAACTTCGTTAGCACAGACAGCGGATTCGTAATTTTCTGGATCAGGAAAAGTACCAGTATAATGGCGAGCAGGATGGCCACCGTGACCGCAACTGCCGTCAATTTGATAAAGTACTGGTTCTGGGAACGGTATTCCTGTGAAGGAATGATGCCGACCAGTTTCCAGTTCACGCTGGACATTTTCTTATAGAGAATGGTCTTCTTGTTGCTTCCCTCGCCATAGTCTATATTTCCGCTGAGCCCCTCAAACTCTCCAATCGCAGGATAATAATCTGCAAGCGTAAGATTGGTCTCCATATCCGGCGGACCGGCGATAATCCGATTATTCTCGTCAAGAAGAAGGACAAACCCGGTCTTCTCTAGAACGGCCTGCCGGAATTGATTGGCAATGACGCCCTGGTCCAGGTTGATCTGCAGGTTCCCGATCGGCTTATATTTATCCGTGCTCCGGATTGGTCTGGCCAATGTAATGACTTTCCTAACGCCTTCGAAGGTCCACTGGCGATGAACAAAGGACCACCATTTGGGATGCTGCTCGTAATAGTCAGGGACCACCTCGGTAATATCCCGGAACTCGGAGCGTACCAAGGATTTATGCGAGATTGCATCTTTGCTGCCGAGCGGTTCGACGATGATGTTGGCGATATAATCTTTGGAAAAGGCCAGGTTCGTCAAAAAATTGATGACCGTCGTCTGCTGGACATAGTTGCTCTGCTCGGTCTTCAGATAGGCCTGAACTCCGGTATGCCCGATGAGAAACAGTGAGATGTTCTCCACGTCTTTGACCATCGTATCCAGGTAAGCTTCCAGCTGCCGAAGCGTATTCATTCCTGTAATCTTGGCCTTCTCCTCCGTCAGGCTCTTGGCTATGTTAAAAGAGAAAATACCAAGAAACAGCAGCGGCACCAGCGTAGCGACAATAATAAGTAGCGACAATTTATGCTTTAGCGATTTCCCAAGCCATTGCTGCACAAAAACACCTCGTTCAAAGTCCCCATGGTATGGGCTTGTTATATTACTTGACATTGAATGCGTTTACTTTGAAATCACTCTCTTTTCCTAGTGAAAATGTGTCAGGTTTATTAACTATCTTAGAGGAATCTTTAGACTCAAGTAAATGGTAACAAAGGCCTATGAAAGGGGATGAAATCTTCTTGCATATGTTCCATATATGCCACTTCCATTCATTCCTTTTCGGAGATCGGGGAGGGGATAAATCAGGAGGGATTGGATTAAAAAACACAAAAAAAGGGCGCCGCAGCGCCATTTTTATTAACAAGACCTATCATTCTATCAAGATTAATGACTTCTCGTTCAAGTTTATACCCTCGTATTGGATATGCGTTTATATGTAGTTCTAAAGTTCCGTGTGCAATAAGCGATTACTTCTCCTACTCTTCCAGACTGTATTCGATGCTATCCACCACAAACCGGTTCGACTCTTCTTGAAATCGATACGTTATTTGCAGATCCCCGGCAAAACCGGCCGGACTTATGCTCCCTGCCGCTTCCGTAACAAGCCGGCCTTCCGCTAGTTTGTGCCTGACGACGGCCCCGAAGCCAACCTTATCATATAAGTAGCTTTTATCCTTGGAATCATCCTCGACTCTTTGGACATACTCCTTCCCGTCGATCACAAGCTTGATAACAAAGTGATCCGCATACTTCTCGATGTTGGATTGCACATGGCTCAATACCGCCTGCTCCAATGATTCGATAGGGATTTCCTTCAGAGTCTCTGCGTCGACAACATGCATCTCCCCCATGTAAAGCCCCGTGCCGGTCCCGTCCACGTAGAACACCACAACATCAGGCTTCCCATCGCCTGTCACATCCTGATATTGAATGACGGGTTTACGCATACCGTCTCCACCATTCCAGTCTTCAAAGACCTGCTTCCTTCCTTCAACCTCGACCACCATGCCTTCATATCTTCCGTATTTCGTTGCGCTTACCGGATACAGCTTTACATCCCCGTTCTCCTCCGCCGTTGACACGTCGACATCCGGAGTATAGATGTAAATCATTCTCTCCTTCGTATCCCAGCCTACTTCTGCATCGTACAGCTCCGCTATAAATCGGATCGGAACCATAACGTGGCCATCCTTTAACGCTGCGGGAATGGATAGTGAATATGTCTTCCCTCTTCCCTTTGCCTTCAGGCTTCCCATCTCTAATGTGACTTGATCGGCACCTGTGTTGACAGTTACCGTCTTGTTCTTGTTGTTCCAGTGAAGCTCCATAGGTTTCAAGTAGTATTTCATAACGCGCAAGGGAACCAGCGTGGTCTGATTCACGATGACGGGATTAACATCCGTCGTAACAATCCAATGATTGATGTTTAATTCCATTTCCTTCTTGGGTGCAGCTTCAGCCTGAGCCTGTACGAAGGTACTCATCAGCATCGTGGCCGCTATAGCGCCGCTTACTGCTATTCTTGTCCATTTCCGGGTGATCATGTTCTCTAAATCTCCTTGGCTGTAATATTCGGTAATGCTTATATAACTAAAACGCATCGTGGCCGGGATTGGTTCGTTCATATCCATACATGATGTAAATACTTTCTCTGTCGTCCCCTTCCTGCCAGGCATCCAATCATTCACCCCATTCAATGGCAAAAATCATGACCACACTCCTTCTGTTATGTTAGAATCAGATATGATTGTTATATTATGGAATAAAGAGTTCGAGGTTATCATTCCGGTTCCGGGAGAACCCTGCAAGGAAAATGTTGAAGGGAGGCGAGCCATATGAGTATAATAGGTAGTTCCAGTTCCATGTTTAATTTATGGCCCATGTTGATCTTAATCATAAACGGACTTTTTATGCTGCTTGGTTTGTATGCATTGTATCTGCTCATCAAACTTTTGATTCGCGCCATAACAGCTGTCGAACTCTACATCGATGAGAAAAGAAACCGGCGGTTGTGAAGGTGAACTTCAGTTAATTCAGGGTTGAAACCACTGAATCTCCTATGGTAAAGTCTAGGCAACCAGAAATGAAAGGGTGAACCAAAAGCCAATGATCTACTAATCCTGTCCCAAGCATTGGAAAACACTTCGATTTCGATACGAGGTTTTCGGGATAGGATTCGTGCGGCTTTTTTTTATGTAACAGGTGGATGTTTAAGACTTCTACATGAAAGTCCGCATCTTTCTTGTTCATATTAGCCTCCTATTCCGAAATCTCGGAGTGGGAGGTTTTTTCTATTTTAAAAACACCAATTGAGAGAATGGAGATTATCCATGACAGGCACTCATCCAAGCATCCAAGACTGAAGACTGAACCTCCCGATTACGGGCAACCGGAGCGAGAGACATGTTTACGCTCAGACAAATGATGAATCCGTCTTATAAAGCATTCCTAACAACTACTTTCTAAACAGGAGGCATGTTTGCATGCAGATCGCCGCACAGGAGTACAAGACAGCGAATCGGGAATCGGGACCTTATGGTATTACGGCAAGACAAGATCGGACCATATGGTTCACGGAACAAAAAGGAAACCGGATCGGACGGCTCACCAAGGATGGGGATATGCGCACGTTCGAAGTGCCGACTCCAGATGCCGGGGTCATGTCTATCCTCTCTGCCCATACCGGTGACCTCTGGTTTACGGAGTACAAAGCAAATAAAATCGGAAGGATGACAATGGAAGGAACATTTGCGGAATTCGAGCTGCCTGAAGCCAATTCGTCTCCCTACGGCTTGGCTGAGGGTCCGGATGGAGCCATATGGTTCACCGAGCTAAGCGGCAACCGAATCGGAAGGATAACGCCGGCAGGCATTATCACGGAATATGACTTACCATGCGAAGGATCGTACCCTTCCTATATTACAGCCGGTCCGGACGGCGCGTTGTGGTTTACGGAAAACCAGAACAACTGCATCGGCCGAATTACGGTGGACGGGGAGATTACCGAGTACCGGATTCCAACAGAGCAATCCGGGCCGGTCGGCATCACGACAGGTGCCGATGGCGCTCTATGGTTTGTTCAAATCAACGGCAATCAAATCGGCCGGATCACAACGGCCGGGGAAATTACGGAATTCAAGCTCCCGTCCGGGAATGCCAGACCCCATGCCATCACGGCGGGCGTTTCCGGGGATCTATGGTTTACCGAATGGGGAGCCAATCAAATCGGACGAATTACCTGCACCGGGGACATTACCGAGTATCCAATCCCTACCCCCTCCGCAGAACCTCATGGCATAACCGTGGATTCGGGCGGCGAGGTCTGGTTCGCCGAGGAATGCGATCAGATCGGCCGGTTTACGATTCAGTATTAGGTTTAGGGGGAAAACATATTGCTCCGCCCATAAAAGAAAGCCCGTGCAGCCTGTTGCCGGGCTTTTCCAGCGAGAAGCTGCCCTGACTTGTTTCTTCATCTATGGGAATGTGATAGATTAAATGGATACTTAGAATTATTTCTCTTAGGAGACCGTCCGATGATGAACTCAAATGAAACGTTAGATGATATACAATGGCAGACGCTGATTCAACAAACCGCCGGATTTTTCAGCGATTTGACCATTAAACGGGGATTTCAGTATTACAAGCAAGGTCGTGTCCACGCCAGCGAGCCGGCAGATGAGACCGGTGTGGTCGAGGCTTCCGTGGATGGAACGGAAACCTACCGTACCAAGCTTCACCTTCGCTCCTTGAGCGACAGCGAATGCAGCTGTCCCGTTAAGGATGGCTGCAAGCATATGGTGGCTGTTCTGCTTGACTATGCTCAGCTTCAGGGTCGTTCCATTCACGCCCTGGTTAATGCGCATTCCACCACATATGCTTCCACCTCTTCGTATGACCGAAGCGAGTCCGGCTTCAGCCCAGCGCAGGACCGACCGTCTGCCGGAGCATCAAAATGGAGAGTCAAAGCGGATCATTTGCCCGACCTGCCAATCTCCGCATGGCATGAGCTGTTCGAAGTTTGCACGGCTTCGCTGGGAACGAATACGCAGAATTCGTTTTACGCCAAAAATGCGCTGGCCTCCCTCCATCACATTAAACCCCCGCTTCCGCCAGATCTGGATCCGTTATACGAGCTCCATGCGCATCTCTTCATTCTCGAGAAGCTCGTCAAGCAGCCCGCCAGTGCCTGGAATTCCTCCGGCTCCTACATCGGCTATCATACACAGGTGGCAGCGGATCATATCCTGGCCAGAATCGAGCGCATCTTCCACGAAGGGCTGGAGGTCAGCGAACATGGTGAGGCATTCAGGGAGCGGCTGACCGAGACCATTTCGTTTGCCCGGCGGAGCATGCTGAGCGAGCCGCGGAACCGCAAATTTTACGCCCAGGTCTATATACAGCTCTGGATGTACTGGATCTATCCGTTTGCGAAAAGAGACAGCAGCTTCATCCAGGCGGAGTTAGAGCAGCTGCAGGCAGCTGAAGCCGAATTCGGCAGCAGCCTTTCACGCGCCTCATGGTATATGGCGCAGAGCCTAATGTCCTTCTATCTCGGAGAAGACGAATCGTCCTGGGACCTGATCAGGCAAGCAGACAAGGTCAGCAGCCTGCCCCCGGCTTCCGTCCTTGGCTTCTTCGACATGCTGCATTCAGGGCAGCACTGGGACCGCTTGGCCCGCTGGCTCCCGGAGATCGGCCCGCTGCTTGGCAGTCACCGCAACGAGCATCTCAGCAGCTATCAATACTACTGGGATGCCGTCATAGAGCATTTGCCCGAGGAGGCTGAACGGATGTGGAGCAGTCTTGCCGACATGCTTCCTTATTCGAAGGACATCTATCAGAATGCCTTGATCACGCACGGCAGATGGCGGGAATGGATCGACTATCAACTAAGCACAGGCCGGGAGCCGCTGGAGCTCCGGGTCAGCGAGCTGGCACCGATCGAGAAGAACGCCCCCGAGATGCTGCTGCCTTTTTACCATCAGGCCGTCGAGCGGTACATCCTTCATAAGAACCGAGCCGGCTATAAAGCAGCCGTCAAGCTGCTCAAACGGTTAGCCAAGCTATATAAAAAGCTCAAGCAGCAGGAGCGCTGGGATCTGTTCATTATCTCGTTATCTGTACGAAACAGCCGGCTTCGCGCATTCCAAGAAGAGCTGCGGAGAGGAAAGCTGATATCATGAGCAGACACACAGAAACCATCACGGTCCACATGGCGCTAAGCGAATACGGAGATGCCGTCATATACGGCTCTACGGTCATGCAGGGTTATGTGTCCGGACAATACCTGAAGCACCGTTTATTCGCGTGGCACGAACCTTCCTTCTACGGAACAGAGCTTACCGTTCAATCCGTTCAGGACATGGAAGTGGTCATCCTGCCTTCCGAGCAGGTCATACCGTTCTTTGCGGATGGACGGCTGCTCGAACATATTGAATGGGTATGGGACGAGGATTGCCTTCCCTTCATTGAACTTGCGCCTTCGCTGGCAGCTTGCATTCAGGATAAGCAATATGCCCCAAGCTTGAGCGCCTTCAAATCGGGCAAGCTGCAATGGATCTGGGATACAGAGGCGTTCACAGCGGAAGAGCAGTCCCGTCTGTCCCTGTTGAATGCTGATGAGATATGGAATGAAGGCTTGCGGGCAGCGTTCTCCGCCGCCGTTCAAGACCAGTGTTACGGCAGCGAGGAGGCGGCGGCTGACCTGCGCAGAGAATACCCGCTTCTCTTCTCGCGGAACCGCACGGCAGCCGAGGGCATGGACGACAAGTCATGGCTGATCGCCATCGGATGGCGACCGGATACCGCTCCATTCCGGCCGCTGCTGCAATTGTTGGAGCCTGATGAAGAAGAAGCCGCATGGCGTCTTCGTCTTGTATTGCAAGACAAGCAAGACGCCGCGGCGCTTGCAGCCGTTCGTCTTGCTGAAGACGGGCAGGCATATGGATCGTGGCCCGAGACATGGACACCCCATATCAAGGAGCGGTCCCCCGGCTGGCTCCAAGGATTGCAGGCAGCACTGCCGGCAAGGGTGCTTCATGCTCCGGCTGAAGACGTGCTCGGTAGGCCGCTGTCCGACGAGGCCGCATGGCAGTTCCTGACCGACGACAGCCAGCGGCTGCTCCAATCAGGCTGGCTGGTCCTGCTGCCCGCATGGTGGGAAGCCGCCAGCAAGAAGAAGCCCAAGCTGCGGGCGAAGGTACGCTCGGGCGAGGGCGAGAACGCCGAGCGAAGCAGCGGCGGTTCCCTGTTCGGCTTGGATGCGCTCGTCAATTTCGATTGGCGCATCGCCATCGGCGAAGCTACCCTTTCCGAAGCGGAATTCGCCGAGCTAGTTGCCCGGAATGAACGGCTGGTGCGGTTCCGGGGCCAATGGATTCCGCTGGACCCCGCCTTGGTCGCCCAAATCCGCCAGATGATGGCGGGCGTAGACCGTGAGGAAGGCCTATCGTTTCAAGATATTCTGCACCTGCATCTGCTCGGGAACAACGAGGAGTCGGAGCAAACTCAGCAGGATGCGGAGGAAACCCGGGACCCGGAACGGATCAAGCTTGAGGTGGAGCTGAACGAGCACCTCGTGAAGCTTATTGGTCAACTCGGCCGGCAAAGCGAATGGCCGAGCCTCCCTGTCCCGGCTGGGCTGAAGGCCGAGCTGCGGACTTATCAGCATGACGGCTTTGCCTGGCTTGCCTTTTTGCGGCGTTACGGGCTCGGTGCATGCCTTGCCGATGACATGGGTCTTGGCAAAACCGTGCAGTTTATCGCCTACCTGCTGCACGTGAAGATGACGATGGAGCGGGAAGAAAGACGCCTCCCCTCCCTGCTGATCTGTCCCACCTCAGTGCTGGGTAATTGGCAGAAGGAGCTTGAACGGTTTGCCCCGTCGCTCCGGGTCATGCTGCACTACGGCGGGAAACGCAGCAGCAGCGAGGATTTCTATCATGAGGCTTACCAAGCCGATATTATCCTTACCTCTTATGCTACGGCGACGCTTGATCAAGAAATGTTAAGAGACATGAAGTGGGAAACGATCGGCATCGACGAGGCCCAGAACATCAAGAATGCCGACACCAAACAATCCGCCGCCGTGCGAAGCTTCCCGGCAAGGCATCGCGTCGCGCTGACCGGCACACCGATTGAGAACCGGCTGTCCGAGCTTTGGTCCATCTATGACTTCATCAATCCCGGATATCTCGGAAGCCTGCGGGCATTCAATCTCCGATTCATCCAGGCCATCGAAAAAGACAAAAACGAGCAGCGCACGGCCGATCTGCAAAAGCTGATCAAGCCCTTCATGCTTCGGCGCAAGAAAAAGGATCCTGCGATTCAGCTTGACCTGCCGGACAAAAACGAGATGAAGACTTATATCCATCTTACGGCCGAGCAAGGCGCGCTTTATGATCAGACCGTGAGCAGTCTCCTGGAACGCATGCAAAAGCTTGAGGGCATTGAGCGCAAAGGCGCCATTCTGGCAGCTCTGACGCAGTTTAAGCAGCTCTGCGACCATCCGGCTCTTCTGACGAAGGAGCCGCTCCCGGAACTGCCGGGAGGCGGCGGCTTGCTTGATACCGAGGCCGTGGTCAACCGTTCAGCGAAGCTGGAGCGGCTGCTGTCCATGGTGAAGGAACTGCGGGACGAAGGCGAGCGCTGCCTGATCTTCACCCAGTATATCGGCATGGGCGAGATGATGCGGCAGGTGCTGCATCAAGAGCTGGGTGAGCCCGTGCTGTATTTGAACGGCAGCACGCCGAAGCGGACGCGCGACCGCATGATCGAGCAGTTCCAATCCCAGACCCTGCCGCCCGAAGAGCAGCCGAATGTCATGATTCTCTCCATCAAGGCCGGCGGCGTAGGTCTGAATCTGACCGCGGCGAACCATGTGTTCCACTTCGACCGCTGGTGGAACCCCGCGGTCGAGAATCAAGCGACCGACCGCGCTTATCGGATGGGACAGACCAAGGATGTCCAAGTGTACAAGTTCATCTCCATGGGGACGCTCGAAGAGCGGATCGATGAGATGCTGGAGAGCAAGCAGCAGCTGAGCGATCAGGTTATCGCAAGCAGCGAGGGCTGGATTACCGAGCTGTCCACCGATGAGCTGAAGGATCTCTTCACGCTGCGGCGCGACTGGGCATAATCGTCATATCAAGGAGTAAACGGATAGGCTAGCATGGTTCTCGGCCCCGAAGGGGTGAAGCACAGCGGAATGCCTGAGGAATTCCTGGGCGGCTTCCAGATGCAGCTCTATAACCATTAAATAGTAGAAAGCCCCGTGTGCGGACACGGCCACTGAAATACTTGCAATTTTTTCGGAGGCATTGAGCCAACACGGGGTTTTTGTTATTTGGAAGAGTTTAATCCTTAGCAGGATTTCGTTTTAATTGCGCGCATGAAGCTTGTACGGCTAAGGATTTTAAGGTTCAAACCAGTTGAAGTCCAGTGTCTTGGGTAATCCGGTTCAGCTTGAGGTACTCTTGCTTATGAGGGTAATTCGACTCAACTTGAGGTGCTCTTGCTTAGAAGGCAATCCGACTCAATTTGAGGTACTCTTGCTTAGAAGGCAATCCGACTCGACTTGGGGTACTCTTGCTTAGAAGGTAATCCGCATCAACTTGAGATACTCTTGCTTAGAAGGTAATCCGCCTCACCTGCGCAAGATAGTCAGTACCAGAATGTCGGGCCTGGTAGCAGGTCAATAGGTGGCGATACCATTCATAAACGGACACAGGATACGTTATTTAGGAAAAAATCCACCATTTTTGAACTCGAACGGACCCTAGTTCCGTTATTTGCTCCAAAAAACGATGAAAACGCCGAATATGAGCCCAATAACGTACCTAGTGTCCGCTAAGTTTGAAAATATGGCGTTATCTCATAATATAGCGGAACTGGAGTCCGATAGGTCGGGAGCAACAAGTAGTAGATGACTTCAAGAACAGTAAGTGTCGGCGCAAAATCCGCCTCACCTGCGCAAGATAGTCAGTACCAGAACGTCGGGCCAGGTAGCAGGGTAATAGGTGGCGATACCATCCATAACCGGACACAGAATACGTTATTTAGGAAAAAATTCACCTTTTTTGAACTCGAACGGACCCTAGTTCCGTTATTTACTAAAAAAACAATGAAAACGCCGAATATGAGCCCAATAACGTACCTGGTGTCCGCTAAGTTTGAAAATATGGCGTTTTCTCATAATATAGCGGAACTGGAGTCCGATAGGTCGGGAGCAACAAGTAGTAGATGACTTCAAGAACAGTAAGTGTCGGTGCGCAATCCTACTCTTGGTGCAGCAAGTGCAATCGGAACTGGAGTCCTCTACTTCAGGCGCGGCTTGTGTAACAGCAACGAAATCCCTACTCTTGGTGCAGCAAGTGCAATCGGAACTGGAGTCCTCTACTTCAGGTGCAGCTTGTGTAACAGCAACGGAAACCCTACTCTTCGCGCAGCAAGTGCAATCGGAACTGGAGTCCTCTACTTCAGGCGCAGCTAGTGCAACAGCAACGAAATCCCTACTCTTGGTACAGCAAGTGCACACGCCACTGGAGTCCCTTACCTCAGCGCATCAACAGCAAGCAGCAACCGAATCCTACACCGGGAGCAACAGGAGCAGCCAGCGCCGCCACTCCCCTCAATAGCATCACCCAGCCCTGCCACTCCCCTCGATAGCGTCATCGGCCCCCGCAAATCCCTTCTATAGCGTCACCCGGCCCCACTCCCTCCGCTTACTTCTCCTCCATCAGCTGCCGCAGCTTTGCTTCCGTGGTCGTATCCGGAGCTGGCGTATAAATGCTGCACCGCAGATCATCATTTCCGTACACTTTGAGCGACGTGAGCTCATATACCATTTTTCCGGCCTTGGCATGCCGGAATTCCAGATGTACTTCCGGGGCGTAGCTAACCTGGCTCTGCTCCCACATTCGATTGAAATCCGGATGCCCCTGCTTCATCTCTTCCAGAAAACGGTCATACCACTCATCCTCGACATATTGACCGTAATAGGACCGGAACATCGAGAGGAAGCTACTGGCGAACTGCTCCCAATTTACCGCCAGCCGCTGAAACTCCCTGCGGGTGAAAAGCAGCCGGATCATATTCCGCTCCTCGGGCGGAATGCGGTCAAAATCAAGGAACACATACGCAGCCGCACGGTTCCATCCCACGATGTTGCACATCCGATCCGATATCATGACGGGGCAATATTTCAGCTCGGTGATAATTTTTTGCAGAGACGGGCTGATCTGCACCGCTTCTTGTTTGACCGTATAAGGCTCCGCCCCGCTCTCCAGCGCCAGAGAATACAGATATCTTCGCTCATCCGCGTTCAGCTGTAGCGCATTGGCAACGCAGTCCAGCACGGACGACGACACTTGGATGTCGCGTCCCTGCTCGAGCCAGGTGTACCAAGTGGTGCTGACACCCGCCAGCTGGGCCACCTCTTCTCTGCGCAAACCCGGTGTCCTTCTTCGTGACCCTGGCGGCAATCCGACGGACTCGGGCGAGATTTTGGCACGCTGTCCTTTCAGGAAAGCCGACAAAGCTTGGAGTCTAACCTGAGAATTCATCTTATAAGCCTCCTTCATCCAACTAAGGATAGCAGTATTTATACTAGGATAAACGGTATCTTGTAATAGGATACTACACGTGACATTATAACCTTAAGATTGACAAGTTATAAAGTCTTAAAGGAGGCTGTTGAACCATGGAAAGAGTCGTTATCACCGGTATGGGCGTCATATCGCCGCTGGGCCATGATGTTGAGACGTTCTGGTCCCGGCTTGTACGAGGAGAGTCCGGTATTACACATATAGAAACTTTGGACACATCAAGACAGAAGGTACAAATAGCAGGCACCGTAAAGGAATTCGACGCAAACGCGCTGTTCGGCGCCAAGGAAGCCCGGCGTATGGACCGCTTCTGCCAGTTTGCGCTGGCTGCGGCGGATCAAGCCATAAGCCAGTCGGGACTCAATCTTGATCAGATCGATCATGAGCGGATGGGGGTATATGTCGGCTCCGGCATCGGCGGCATCCAGACCCTGATGAATCAGAGCGGCACACTGTCATCGCGGGGTCCCGAACGGGTCAGTCCTACCCTGGTACCCATGATGATTCCCAATATGGCGGCCGCGCTCATCAGCATTAAATACAAGGCGCTGGGCTCTACGCTGGCCCCGGTTACGGCATGTTCGATCGGCAATACCGCGATCGGCGAAGCTTTCTTTAACATTCAGGCTGGCCGGTCCGACGTGATTATTGCGGGAGGATCTGAAGCGACGTTGACCGATATTTCGCTGGCCAGCTTCGCGAACGCAACCGCCCTTTCATCCCGCAACGATGAACCGGGCCGGGCCAGCCGGCCGTTTGATACGGACCGGGACGGATTTGTCATGGCGGAAGGTGCCGGCATCCTCGTTCTGGAGTCGCTCTCCCATGCCTTACGCAGAGGCGCCGTCATTCTGGGCGAGGTAATCGGTTACGGTGCCAGCTCGGATGCCTATCATATGGTCGCCACGCCGGAAGACGGCAACGGCGCGGCACGGGCGATGAAGCTGGCCCTGACCGAGGCGAACCTCGCCCCAGCCGACGTGGATGTCATCAGCGCCCATGCCACAAGCACGGTCATCGGTGACCGTTCGGAGACAGCGGCCATTAAGCAGGTGTTTGGCAAGGAGGCGTATCGCATTCCGGTAACGGCGAACAAGTCGATGACCGGACATATGCTGGGCGCATCCGGCGGCGTAGAGGCCATCGCCCTCGTGAAATCCTTACAGGAAGGCGTCATACCGCCGACGATCAATCTGGAACATGCCGATCCGGCATGCGATTTGGATTACGTACCGAATCAGGCGAGAAAGGCCGAGCTTCGGATTGGCATGTCGAATTCCTTCGGCTTCGGCGGACATAATTCGGCGATTGTTATCCAGAAATATGAGCACAAATAACCCATGCGTCCCGGACCCCAGTGAAAACTGGGGGCTTTTTCTTGTTGCGATTCTGGAAGGCTGGGCCGAATAATGAGACAGAAACAGAAACAACGGCTTTTTTAATTTTTTTCGCAGAATCAAACTTTTTGCAAGACTCGCACGTCTTGCTTCCGTAAGTCAATTGCAATTGATGGTTACCCGCGCGGGCCCAAAGGAGTGTCATATTTACATGAGAGGCGGCCGGAAGCTTGAGAAGCTTCTTATCCAATGCATAACCGAACATCAGGACAGCGCCTACCGGCTGGCATACAGCTACGTTAGAAATAAAGAGGATGCCCTCGATATCGTTCAGGACGCGATCCACAAAGCATTTATATCCATGGAAAAGCTGAAGCAGACGGGTTCACTAAAAAGCTGGTTTTTCCGAATTATTGTAACAACCTCCCTGGATTTCATTAGAAAACAGAAAAAAGTCCACGTCATGGACGACGAGAACCTGGAGGTTATATTACCCGGCAGCCATGACCACTATCCGAATCTGGATCTGGCCCAATCTTTGGAGGAATTACCCGACAAGTATCGGGTCGTCATCATACTCCGGTTTTTTGAAGATATGAAGATTGACGAAATTGCCGAAGTGCTCCACGAGAACGTCAGCACGGTGAAAACGAGATTATACCAAGGACTACAGAGACTGCGGGTGAACTTAAGCGAGGAAGATCAAGAGGAGGCACAACGATAATGCATGACAAGCTGAATAGGATGAAAGAGCAGTACGAGAGCACTCCTATTCCTGACGAACTAAGCTCGATTGTCAACAAGACCATAGCAACCAGACGAAAAAAAAATAGAGCGCTGCCCTGGCTCGCTAGTAGCGCAGCTGCATGCATCCTACTGTTCGCCGGAGTGAATACCAGCCCTGCCTTGGCCCAGGCCATGTCCGATGTGCCGGTTCTGGGCCATATCATCAAGGTGATCACCATCCGTGAATATGCCGAGCAAGACGATAACACGGAAGTGCATATCGAAACACCCGGCATTGCCAACCTAGGAAATACGGAGCTTGAGCAAACCCTGAATAACAAATACCTGGAAGAAAACAAGAAACTGTATGAGAACTTCAAAGACGAAGTGGCCCTGTTAAATAAAGAAGGCGGCGCGCATCTGAGTCTTACTAGCGGTTATGAAGTGATCACCGACAATGAACAACTGCTGACGCTTTCGCGTTATATTGTCGAATCTGCTGGAGGCTCTGCCGAATCCAGAAAATACGATACGATCGACAAGAAGAACCAGATGGTGATCACGCTGCCGAGTCTGTTCAAGGATTATCGTTATATCCAGGTCATCAGCGACAATATCAAGGAGCAGATGCGCCACCAGATGCAGGCTAATCCGGACAACATCTACTGGGTGGAGCAGCCTGGCGTGGAGTCCGATGCATCAGAGGATCTGTTCCAAACGATCGCCAAGGACCAAAACTTCTATATCAACCAAGACGGCAAACTGGTCATCAGCTTCAATGAATACGAAGTTGCACCCGGCTATATGGGCGTCGTGGAATTTACGATCCCAACGGAAGTAATCGCAGACCAGCTCGTCAGCAGCGAATACATCCGATAGATCAAGGCGAATGCAGATCACAAACAGTAAACATTCAAAACCATAAACCTGGAGGTAATATATCATGAAAAAAACAATGAAGCACACAACCCCAATCACCAAAACCCTGGCGGCTGCCGGATTAGCGGGCATCCTGATGATCTCCGCTTCGGGTCTGCCATCCGCTCATGTCCATGCCGAAACCAAAGCTGCAGCGAGCACGAATCGGGTGACCGCCCCAACCGTTGCCCCGCAACTGGTAACATCCAAAGCGCTGCAATCCGAGGAAAAATGGCTGCAAACCAATATTAAGATCCCTGTATTCCAAGGTTTAACTGACGCCAAATATCAAGACCAGTTGAACGACATTATCGAATCCCATGCCTCCAAGGATATGGACAAATGGGAGAAAGAAGCGGCGGAGGCTGCTGCAAATGCACAAAAGAACGGCTATACCATGCACCCTTATCAGCTGAACATCACTTATGAGCTCACATCGGATGGTAAAGACGGCAGCTTGATCTCCCTTAAGGTCATCACCGAAGGCATCGGGATGAACAATGGCGATCCCCGCGTGGATACGTACAACTTCACGAACGAAGCCGAAGCACAGCGCGTGACGCTTGAAGACCTGTTCGGCAAGGATTACAAATCCATCGTGGATCAAGCGGTCAAAACGGCGATTGCCGCGGATCAAAACCATTACTTCGCGAACGAAGACGGGTTTCAAGGCATAGACGCGGAGCAATCCTTCTATGTCGCGGACGGAAAGGCCTATATCGTATTCCAAAAATACAGCATTGCCCCTGGAGCCACAGGTACACCGGAATTTGCCGTAAAGCTGCCGGGTAAAGGATCCGACATAAAGCCTGCAGCAGCCTTGAAATCAGGCGCTTTTTACAAAGATAACAACGGCAAGCTCATGGTTCAGGTATCCGTGCTGCGCCAGCTGCAGTTCAATGTCAAGTGGAACGGCAAGAGCAAAACCGCGGAAATCTCCAAGGGAGCCGTCTGGAGCGCGGTGAAGCTGAACAAGGATGCTTACACTTTGGGCAAAATGGCCCCACGTTCGCTGGGCTCGGCTCCTGTCATGAAAAAAGGCCACGTCTATGTTCCGCTTGCTTTCCTGACAGACGTTCTGAATCTGAATGCAGATCAAAGCAAGCATGGCCAGATAACGGTGACCGCTGCAAAATAATAGATCCACCCTATTTAACATCTGTGGCTCCTGCACACGATCTTTCAAAGCAGGCACAGTACAGCATATGGTAAAAAAAGAGGCCCTCTTCAACACGGAGACGGCCTCTTCATTCATGTTAAGTTAAGAAGGTTTACCTCAACGAGGCTTTCCGTGCCCTGTTATAGCGCAAAATCCCGTCAACAATACCCCAACGACAATGCTTCTCCAGCCTTGCCGCCCCATTCATCATCCATCAGATACCGGGCTTGAACCCTTTCCCCCTCATAAACAAAAGTGAAGCGATAATACACTTCTTCATCCTCGCAAATCTCAAAATACAGTGCATATCGCGCTGCTTGCAGCGGAAGCTCAATAGCGGCGTCCGACATGACCGACAACAGCTCCAGCTTCCCGGGATCCAGAACGTCAAACGGCACGACCATCCGCCGCTGCGCTTTCGGATCTTCGATGAACGCCTCTTTCAAGGCCAGCTTCACCCAGGCGCCGAAAGCATCATCAGGGATAGGATCAAAGGTGAGATAACCGGGATGTATGACAACGCCCTGCTTGATATTGGTTTCTCCCCATTGGCACAAATCCTCATCAAAGTCCCGTGAGCGGACTTGGATCTGATGGTGCGAAATAGTGAGGTCCACCTCTTGAGTCATTTTCGTATGCTGCATATGTAAAACACCTCGCTTTTTAGATACCTGCATTCTATTTAAGCCGCTCCAGATGGAGCGTGGCCAGCCTGCGTTCCTTATCCACCTGGACCCGCATGCTGATGCCCAGCTTCTCCTCGAACAATCGGGTGACATTCAGATACTTGTCCTCTACGACTCCCGATCCTCCTTGGCCGTTGGAACGTGTCATGCCTGCGGTGATTATTTCTTTCACCATCTCCCCATCCGCCTCGGCGTCCGGATCATATGTAAATATCGGCTCTTTACGGTCATTATAAAAGATCATGTTCTGCCGGTATTCCTTTGCGTTCACATACTCTTTTTGCGTCTTGATATAATCGTTCTCCAGATGGTCATACTGGACCCTCCCTGCCAAGAAAGGATTATCCTCCGAAGCCTCCACCTCGAACTGCCCATATGCCAATTGATACAGCATGTTGAGGTCAGACCCTTCCAACCTGTAGTACAACGGACGAAGTTCCCCTTGTTTATCGGTTGCGGCAAAGCCGGCCAGCAGCGGCCAAGCATCTACTTGTTCACCATCCACATCAACGGCCAGCTGGTATTTGGCCAGGACCACCTCATTCTGAAAAAGCCCATACGTGCGCCCAATAAAGTAACCAGGTATCAACAACGTGGCTGCCACCAGTATGATCACTCCCCAGAGGACCCGCCTGCCTTTCATGCTGTCACCTCCCCTCGCAAGTCCTTCTCTTCAGATGACCACGCACAAGCGACGCTGTTGCAAGCATCAGGAGGCTTCGTGGCGTTCCATCAGTAGTCCACCTCTTCAATATCGGTGCGTAGATTGCGGTTTGACGCCTGAAGCAGCTCCGTGAAGGAAGGCGCGATATAATACACAAAATCAGGATCATGCACGTACATGATGATCTGCCCGGACGTTCCCGGCTCAGCCGGATCGAAATCCAGCATCAGATACAACGACCCGCCTGCCATCGTGGCAAACGGATACCAAGCCTTGTGAAACAGGTAAGGCTTAATCTCCGGATCCAGCTGCTGTATTTCCTCCGAACTGTAATACGCATCCAGAGGTTCATCCCGTTCGCAGAAATAAGCTTTGACCTCCCTCATCTCATCCAGGCTCATCAGATAAAACGGCGTGTATTCCCCATCCCCTTCATTACCGGGGTAGAGCACGTGAAACCCATATCCGCTGCCGTTCTTCTTACTGTAAAACGAACGAAAGTCCTGCGGCAGCTCGATCCCGAACTCCGCTTCAAAAAGTTGAAATTGGTCAGGTGCCGCCCCCTCCAATTGTTTATATTCATCCAGCAAATCCCGAAGATCTTCGGCGACCTTCTCCTCCAACTGCTGCTCAAGCTCGAGCATCAGTCTATCCATGACAGCATTCATAAAATAACCTCCGTTGATTGCATGTTCACTCAAAGCCGAGTGCTTCCTTTTACTAAAAAGTATATAGAACGCTGCAATGAAAACAACATGTCCTGCGGCATGCAAAAAAAGGGACAAAATCCCTCTTGAGATGTTCGTTTTGGTTCTTTTATGAAAACACCCTGGGGGATTTCTGGCTGCTGAAGCGCAGCTATTTCATGACCGGAATCAGCTAATTCGATACCAGGGATAGGCCATTGCGGGACAGAGATAGCCCGTTCTCCTATCGGAGGATTAACACAAGAATGCCGCACTGCAGATATAAAAATCCACCGATGCGGCCTTCTGGTTTATATGGATATGCTAAATCACATCGACAAACTCCAGCTTCCCAAAACGCGAAGGAATATGGTAATTCACCTCACCGGTCGGGCTCCATGCCTGATATTCCCGGTTTCCTTCGGTGTCCTCATCAATGCGGTAAAAATTCACGTTCCAGCTTCGTCCCGCTTGCGGAGGATTCTTGAAGGTCGCAGCCGGAATGCGAATTTCATAAATCAAATTCCCCTTACCGTCATGCTCTACCGAGGTTTGAAGACCGGTAAGATCCCAATGAATATCGCTGCTTGTGATCGACTTCCCTCCATCATTACGGATCAGGGCGTCAAATATAATATTGTTCGGACTCACCTCAAGCTCGATATATTCCATTCCCGTTCCTGCTTCGTCTATAAACAATTCCACGACATCCTGTTCATACAGCGGATCATCCCGATGCTGGTACTCCGATACGATATGAGAATCCTGGCAAACAAACCGTACATAAAGGTATTCGGAGCTCCAGCAGGCGCGAACCTCGGTCGCTTCCTTTGCAGCAAGCCCGGTCACGGTATCGCTCAGGGCTACCGCTTCATACCGGTTCCAATCGATGTTCCCACGATGCTCTCCCTGCTGGATGTATAGGGCGGGCTTGCATGAATAAATTGCCGTATAATGCATGATCATCCCTCCGAAAAAAATTCAATGGTTAGTCTATCCTCTATGATAAGACATACAGATTCGGTTAGCTATTCCATGGTAAGAATAAAGAACATATGGGAAATCCCATCTTTTGCTCTATGCCCCCATAGTGAAAATAAGCGCATGCTGTGCTACAATAATAAAATTGCAAACTCTAGGGAGGGTTATGGATTCGCCATGCTCATAATTGGTATCGCCGGCGGCACCGGATCGGGCAAAACGACGGTTGCCCGCTCTGTCATTGACCGTCTTGGTTCAGATAAAGTCACTTTTATTTCGCAGGATAACTATTACAAGGATCATAAGGAGCTCAGTTTCGAGGAACGCGAAGCGATTAACTATGATCATCCGTTCGCCTTTGACAACGAGCTGCTCGTCGAACATCTCGGCATTTTGAAAACCGGACAACCCGCATTTGCACCGGTGTATGATTTTACCGCTCATGCCCGTTTCACGGATCAGACCATCGAACTGAAGCCGAACAACATCGTCATCATTGAAGGCCTGCACGTGCTGTCCGATGAGAATCTGCGCAAGCTGCTTCACATTAAAGTGTTTGTGGATACCGATCCCGATGTACGCCTGCTTCGCCGGGTCGTACGCGATATCGAGGACCGCGGCCGGACCATCCAGTCGATCCATAATCAGTACCTGACAACCGTCAAGCCGATGCATGAGGCGTTCATCGAACCCTCCAAGAAGTATGCCGACCTGATCATTCCCGAAGGCGGAGAGAATGAAGTCGGCATTCGCCTGCTCTCCATCTTGACCGAGAAATATTTGACCGGCGACCGCACGCTGTCGGGTGAATCATAGGACAAGCCTGCGTATCAGCAGTTTGGCAGCATGGAAAAGCCCACAGGACCTTTTAATTATAGGTCTGTGGGCTTTTTGGTGTTATCCGTGTCAATTGTGTTAGTATTGCATAACTCACTCGTCATGTTTGCGTTCTTCCGTTTCCACGTTTGTTGGGTTTCTGTGTTCTTGCCTTCCGGAGGGTTCGTTCCATGTTCGTTCCATGTTCGTTCCATGTTCGTTCCATGTTCGTTCCATGTTCGTTCTCGGTGTTCTTGCTTTCCGAATTGTTGCGTTCTCCGCGTCTACTGCGGTTTCCTGCGTTTACTGCGTTTACTGCGTTTGCTGCATTTCCTGCATTTCCTGCATTTTCAATGCCTCTTGTGTCCCCGCTCCTCTCAAAACGTTCAGCTCCCTCCGCTTAAGCCGTCAAGCGTGCGGATCGTAATCCGCAACCACCAGCACATCCATATGCCTTGCGCTTCTTAGCAGGCCCCGGATCATTCTCCGCTGGGCGTACAGCTTCCATCCGGCCATCTGCGGCTGCCCGATAATCAACTGGGTGGCCTTGACCGCATCTGCTGCTGCGACCAATTGAGAAGAAACGGCGCGGGTTGGCCCCTTGTTTACCGGCAGCACAGTGAACGTTCCCCCGAGACGTTCCGTTAAAGTCTGAAGCGCCGTCAGGCGCTGTTCGTCATCAAGAGGCAGACTGTGATGCCGCTCCAGAGGGAATGCCACATACCAGGCCGCTTTCAGCCGATGGGCGATCCGGAAGCCGCGGCGAATGAGCCGCTCTCCCTGGGGACCTTCACCAAGTATGACATAGATAACCTCCTCGCGCCGCCACGGCCCCCGCAGCGAACTGCTGCGCTGCCATGACTCCAGTCTCTCGTCCACATCATCCGCAATTTCTCTTAAGGCAAGCTCTCTTAAGGCAATGAGATTTCCCGTCTTAAAAAAATGTCCAAGGGCTTGCGGGATTTTCTCAGGCGCATAAATTTTCCCGTCCTTCATCCGCTGCCGCAGCGACTCCGGCGTGACGTCGATGAGCTGAACCTCATCGGCCAATTGCAGAATATGATCAGGCACCGTCTCGCGAACACGAACGCCGGTCATTTGCTTGACGGCATCATTCAAGCTCTCCAAATGCTGCACGTTCATGGTCGTAATGACGGAGATGCCGGCCGACAGAATATCCAGCACGTCTTCATACCGTTTCTTGTGCTGGCTTCCGGGAACATTCGTATGCGCCAGCTCATCCACAAGAACAACGTCAGGCCTGCGACGAATGATCTCATCGGTATCCATCTCCTCAAGGCGTGATCCCTGGTAGTCCATCTCTTTGCGCGGAAGAACCTCAAGATCACCGATCTGTGATCGCGTATCCATCCGGCCGTGCGTCTCCAACAGTCCGGTAAGAACGGCCAACTCCTTCTTTAGCAGATCATTGCCTTCGCGCAGCATCGCATACGTCTTGCCCACGCCCGGAGCAGCCCCGATATAGACTTTAAACCGTCCGCGCTTGACCTGCTCCATCTTCCGGTCCAACTCTTGCTCATTCAATCGGTGAAACGAATCGGAGGAAACTCGCCGCGGATGGATCTGCGCCGGGATGATCCGTTCTCCGTCATGCGCCGCCCGATCCGCCACAATAAAAATATCGATCCCGCGCGTTTTCTTCAGCAGATCCTGAAGGAGGGAGCCCTGCCGCATCTCTTGCGGGCGGGTCTGCTTCGAGTGACCCAGCACAATGCGGGTCACATGGTGCTCCAACGCATATTGAACAAGCACGTCGGCCAGCTTCCTACGCGAGCGGAGAGGAAGCTCTTCAAGCTTGACGCCGATACGCTCCGACAGTTTCAGCAAAGATCGCTTGAAGGCCGCCTGCTCTTTCGTGAGCTCTAACCTCGGATTCACAAACGTAACGGCCATAAGCTCGCCGTTCAATCTCTTCGCGATCTGCTGTCCGCGCCGCATATAAATGGATCCGTTCCAATGATACTGGGTGGATACCAATATTCGCTCATGGGCTCCCGATGGGCCGACCAATCCCCGTTCCTTGCGGTGCCGCTCCAGCGAGTGGTTTACCCCTTCGGCTACGAGGCGAAGCGTTAGCTCCCGAAGCACGGCCAGATTACCCTCCTTCCATACGCTGCCATCCCCGAGCAAGCCGCCTTGTGCCCGCTCCAGCATCGTTTCAGGCGTTACATCAATGAGCACCACCTCGTCTGCGTTTTCTAGCGTATCGGCAGGAACCGTATAACTAGCCTTAATGCCTGTCAGCTTGACTGCAATACCCTGGACGTCCTCCAGCTCATACACATTGACCGTCGTGATGACGCTAATCCCCCGGCTTAACAGAAATCGGATGTCATCCAGCCGCGTGGCATGCTTCGCCCCCTTCCGGTTCCGGTGGGCAAGCCCATCGACAAGTACCACCTCCGGGTTGCGCTGCACCAGCAGATCCAGATCAAGATCCTTCTTCTTTACGCCGTTCTCCACCCAATGGATGCTGGGCACCCGCTCCAGATTCCGGACCTGCTCGACCGTTTCCGGACGCTGCATCGTGGATACCGCGCATATGACAACATCGATGCCTTGCAGTCTCAAGGTATGTCCTTCGCGAAGCATATGATAGGTTTTTCCCGAACCGCTTACGGCCCCGATATATACCTTAAGCCTTCCATGGTGGAGCTTCGCAATCGACCTTAAAATTTCCTCCGGTGATTTTCTCCGAAACGGGTCCATGATCAATCAAGAAGCTCGGCAAGCGCCAGGTTCAGCTTCAACACATTGACGCGCGGTTCACCGAACACGCCCAAGTCCCGTCCCTCTATATACTCCTCTACTAACTGATTAAGTTCTGCCTCCGTAATTCCGGTCAGCTTGCTGATCCGCGGAATCTGAATTTCCGCGGCCTGTGGCGAGATGTGTGGATCCAATCCGGAGGCGGAATTCGTAACCAGATCCATCGGAACCTTGCTCACCGGAACGTCCGGGTTGCTCTCCTTCCACGCTTCAATCGAGGCCTTCGTCCGATCGATCAGGTCCGGGTTGGAAGGTGCATAGTTATTGCTGCCTGAGCCGGCTCCGTTATATTCAATGCTGGACACCCTGCCGTGAAAATATTGAGGCTCCGTAAAGTTCTGGCCGATCAATTCCGATCCGACCACCTTTCCGCCGGAATCCGTGACCAAGCTGCCGCCGGCTTGCTTCGGCATGAGCAGCTGCGCGGCTCCCGTCGTAATCAGCGGATAGAGAACCCCGCATAACACGATAAATACAAGGCTCGTTCTTAGGGCCATGCCCAGGGAGATACGGGCCGCATCCGCCACAGCATGAGGTGCCGGTGATGATTTTTGCAATGGATTATTCATGGTTCCTCGATCCCTTCCTTCATATCTTCCACGTAAACCATTTTCGAGTTATCTCTATTCCCCGGTACGATTATCATATCTAGATCCATAGATGGACGATCATGTCGATCAGCTTAATCCCGAGGAACGGTACGATCACGCCGCCTAAGCCATAGACCAGCACATTGCGCTGCAGCAGCTTCGACGAGCTCATCGGTTTATAAGCCACGCCCTTCATCGCAAGCGGAATGAGCAGCGGAATGATGATGGCATTAAAGATCAGCGCCGACAGTATCGCCGACATGGGAGAACCCAGTCCCATAACATTCAGAACATTCATGCTTGGAATGGCGGCCGCGAACATTGCCGGAATGATGGCAAAATATTTGGCGACATCGTTCGCGACGCTGAACGTGGTCAGCGCGCCGCGCGTCATTAGCAGCTGCTTGCCGATGGCAACCACCTCGATAATCTTCGATGGATCCGAATCCAGATCCACCATATTGGCCGCCTCCTTGGCTGCGGTGGTACCGCTGTTCATCGCCAGCCCTACATCGGCCTGGGCCAGCGCCGGGGCGTCGTTCGTACCGTCACCAGTCATCGCAACCAGCTTGCCTTCGGTTTGTTCTCGGCGGATCACAGCAATCTTATCCTCGGGCTTGCTCTCGGCGATATAATCATCGACGCCTGCTTCTCGGGCAATCGTCGCTGCGGTGAGCGGATTGTCGCCCGTGCACATAATCGTCTTGATGCCCATCCGGCGCAGCTGGTCAAACCGTTCCTTCATCCCCGGCTTCACGGTATCCTTCAAGTAGATTAGACCATAGATGCGTTTATCCACGGCAACAGCGAGCGGGGTTCCACCCTCTGTCGCGATGGCGTCAGCGTTTGCCGTCAAATCCGAAGGGATGGAGCCTCCTTGCGACAACACCCAAGCCTTGACGGCATCCACCGCACCCTTGCGGACTTTTCGCCCATCCTTGAGGTCCATCCCACTCATCCGGGTCTCTGCCTTAAATTCGATGAATTCCGCCTCAGCCGTCATGCTTGAATCTGCTTCGAGACCTTCCTGCTTCAGCAGTTCCAGCACGGAACGTCCTTCCGGCGTTTCATCCAGCAGCGAGCTCACGCCTGCCCATTGCGAAAGCGATGCGTACGATTCGCCGCCGACGGCAATCAACTGGCTGGCCATCCGGTTCCCGAACGTAATGGTACCCGTCTTATCCAGAATCATCGTATTGATGTCACCGGCAGCCTCCACCGCCTTGCCCGACATCGCCAGCACATTGAACTGCGTCACCCGGTCCATGCCGGCAATCCCGATCGCCGACAGCAATCCCCCGATCGTGGTCGGGATGAGACATACCAGCAGCGAGATCAGCACCGGAACGGACAGCTCGATGCCAAGATACTTCGCAATCGGAGCCAGCGTAACGACAACGATCAGGAATATCAGCGTTAAGACGATCAACAGCGTATTCAGCGCAATTTCATTCGGCGTCTTCTGGCGAGAGGCTCCTTCAACAAGCGAGATCATCCGGTCGATAAACGATTCCCCGGGATCGCTCGTAATCCGGACGCGGATCGTATCGCTGACAACCCGCGTCCCCCCGGTGACCGAGCTGAAATCGCCGCCGGCTTCTTTAATGACGGGGGCGGACTCGCCGGTAATCGCCGATTCGTCAACGGACGCAAGGCCCGCAATGACTTCCCCGTCCCCGGGAATCATCTCGCCCTGCGTGACGATCACGATATCTCCTTTGCGAAGATCCGTGGACGGCACGGATTGTACCCCTCCGTTCTCCATCACTTTATGTGCCGTCATTTCCTGCTTCGACTGCTTAAGGGAATCGGCCTGCGCCTTTCCGCGTCCTTCGGCAAGCGCCTCTGCGAAGTTTGCAAACAGCAGCGTCAACAGCAGAATGACAAACACCGTCACATTAAATCCGATACTGCCCTCTGTCCCGAAATAGGATGGAAATAACGTCATCAACAGAACAACCAGAGTCCCGGCTTCCACAACAAACATGACCGGATTTCTCATCATCAGGACGGGATTCAGCTTCGTGAAGCTGTCCTTCAGCGCCTGACGGACCATCTCTTTGGACATCGCTTTTTTTCTCGTATTATTCATGGAAATAGGCCACCTTTTCTATTAACGGATCGTCAGATGCTCAGCAATCGGACCGAGCACAAGTACTGGCAGGAAGGTCAATGCACCGATAATCAGAACCACCGCGATCAGAATGCCGGCAAACAGCTTATTATCTGTCCGGAACGTCCCGAGCGTCTCGGGAACCCATTGCTTCCGCATCAACGAGCCGCCCACTGCCAGCAAGGCAATCATCGAAATGTAACGCCCGAATAGCATGACCAGTCCGGTTGTAATGTTCCAGAACGGCGTGTTATCCGACAGACCTTCAAATCCGGAACCGTTATTGGCCGCGGAAGACGTGTATTCGTACAATACCTGCGAGATGCCATGAAAGCCCGCATTGGTAATGCCCGCCTGCCCTGCATCCGTCATCAGCGCAAGTGCGGTCGGAGCCAGAATGATCAATGGATGCACCAGGATAACAACCGCAATCAGCTTCATCTCCCGCGCCTCTATTTTTCTTCCTAGAAATTCGGGTGTTCGGCCAACCATAAGACCAGCCAGAAACACTGCCAATATCGCATACATGAGCATGTTCATCAGCCCGACGCCTTTTCCGCCAAAAACGGAGTTCAGCATCATCAGGGACAGCGGCGTAATCCCGCCAAGCGGCGTGAGCGTATCATGCATGTTGTTGACCGACCCGGTCGTGGCCGCGGTTGTCACCGTCGTAAACAGGGAGGATTGAGCGATCCCGAACCGGACCTCCTTGCCCTCCATGCTGCCCTGCGAGGCGTCGATGCCCAGCCGATTCAACGCCGGATTGCCATTGGTTTCAGCCGCATAGTTCAGCGACAGAAATCCGATAAACAAGGTCATCATCACAGAGAAGATGATCCATCCTTGTCTGCGGCTCTTCGCGAACAAACCAAATGTATACGGAAGCGCCGCCCCAAGACTCCACATGCACAGGATTTCGATGACATTGGTCAGCGGGGACGGGTTCTCGAACGGATGCGCCGAGTTCACCCCCATAAACCCGCCGCCATTGGTGCCCAGGTGCTTGATCGATTCCAGTGCAGCCACCGGCCCTACAGCTATTTGCTGCTCGCTTCCTTGAAGCGTCGTGACGCTGAGCGTAGGCTGCAAAGTCTGCGGCACCTGCAGCGCAACCAGTACCATCGCAATGATAAATGCGGCCGGGATGAACACCCGGGTGTGGGCTTTGACGAAATCCTCAAAAAAGTTGCCAACGGTTGTACCTTTGCTGGTCACCGCCCGGATAAACGCAATCGCCACGCACAGCCCGGTCGCCGCGGACGTGAACATCATCATCGTAATGACGGCCATCTGGGCCATATAGGATAATCCCGACTCCCCGCTGTAATGCTGAAGATTCGTATTGGTCATAAAGCTGATGATCGTAGAGAATGACAAGGTCGATTCCATATTGTCGATACCGTTCGGGTTGAAGGGCAATACTCTCTGCATCCGCAGAATCAAATACCCCGCCGCGACGAGCACGATATTCGTTATCACAAAGCTGATGGCATACCCTTTCCATGTCATTCCCTTGCGTTCTTTCAAGCCAATCAGTGCGAAGATCGGTTTCTCCAACCAGGAGAACCATTTATCCGTTCCATTCCCCTCATTGCGAAACACCTGATATAGATAAGTTCCGAGCGGCTTTACCAGCAGCACCAGAACGAGTATAACGATGGCAATTTGTAAAATGCCCATGACGAATGCCTTCCTCCTTCAGCTGTTCCCCTAGAATTTTTCAGGGTGAATCAGCGCATAAATCAAATATAGAAAAATAAAGAGCGTGCATATTAAAATGATCATCACGACTAATCCACCTCCGGTTCCGACATGACCCGTCCGCACCAGGACATAAACAGCATGAGCAGTCCGTAGGTTCCTCCCAAGATAAGCACCATATATAAATCCTGCATGAATACAACCTCCTAAAACCTCATGGTCACATCAGCCAAGAAGCTTAGCTGACAATGGATGTAATCAGGAAGGATACCTGATGATGGTTCGTATGAAGCACCACATCGGCACCCAGTCCCTTGTATATCAATCGCGGATTGCTGGAATGGGTAATCACATAAATCGACTCCGTCGTCCATGTCCGGCAGATCCGTAAATAGCGGCAGCACAAGTTCAAGCTGCTTTCGAACAAATACACCTTGCTGACGGGAAACTCGGGAATGATCCAGGTTTGTTCATCCCTTGTATCGATAAGAATCATGTTGGTGCAGCCTAGTTCTCGCAGCCTCTCCTGCTCAACCCGGTTGTTGGCTATGGCCGCAAACGAAATGCGCATATAGATCAGCTGGCGGATAAATTCTTCCCCGGCCTTGTTCGGCGCGGATACCAGGATAAACTCCTGCGGTTTCTCCATCTTTTGTTCTCCTCCTAAAAAGTTCAGAAAGAGAAGACAACAACAAAGAAGCCTGGGGAAAGAGAAGAACTCTTCCCGCAGGCTTCTTCATCAGAACACGGTGAAATACACCGTGGCCCAAGTCCACGACAATCGTTGCCTCTCTCGATACGCTTACGAGGTTAGCTGACGGATTCGGGCGTGAGAGTCGCCCTACCCATAGACCGTTATCTTGTCCATGGGATTCACCCCTGAGAGATCAAGTTCATCTCCCGACTGGTTCCCCCGTTCCTTTTCCATTCAAGGACTCAGCGAAAATTAAAAACGAGTAGCATGTTATTCTATTAGCCATTGACTAACATCCAGGTCCGACAAAACAGCACAGCTTCAGGTTCGAGCGGTGAGAGTCGCATCATCCTGCATTTCCAGCGAAGGCCCATGTTGCCCTCGCCCGAGATTCGATCCATAAAGAGCACGGCAGCTCTCACACAGCCTTTAGGTCTTCATGGAACGGCTGCCTGTATACCAACCGCCGATGTCCGTCAATTCATAGTTCGTATCATACGTCCGGCCTTGCAGGAAGTAAATGTGAGCAAAAACACATGTAGCCTTATGTCGAACAGGATCTGACCGATTTCGCTCCATTATCTCCTGAATTCTGCTCTATACTATGTATTTCTCTTGTTTTCTTGTATTTATCGCAATCTATCGAGATACCGAGATTTTGCCATGATAATAGATGTCACGACCGAATGTACGCGTTTTCTTTTACGGTTTTCATCGATTTTCGGAATGTATCCGTTCAATATGGCCATTTACTTTTAGAGTCCTCCGGCGTATGATTCATCCATCATTCGAAACATTCGTTTACGCTGAGCTCTCGACAGATCGGGAGACGGGGGAACCAAAACCGCCAACGGAGCTTCTGTTGGTGAATGGGGTGAATCCGCAGGCCTGATGATCAGGCATCGCGGTAGGGTGCTCTCAAGCCCGAATCCGTCAGCTAACCTCGTAGGCGCGATTTGAGAGAGAACACCACCCGAGCCTTAAGCGAAGCGGCCACTGTAGCAGGGCCTCTAACGATAAATAGGCCTGGAGAGCGGGGTTACTCTGCTCACCGGGCCTTTTTGCCGTGCATATAACATTCCTATAAAGGAGCGTAGATCATGACGAAACTCATCGAGGCCGCACTGGCCCCCGTCATCGAAACTGAATCGCCTGCATTAAATGCAGAGCTCATCCGCTGCATGGAGATATATCGTTTCGACCGGGGCTCGGCTGAACGCTTTATCCCCTGGAGCGACCGAGATTGGAACTGCGGGTTGTTCAAAATCAGCTGCAATGACGCGGCCGGGTATGCCGAATATGCCCTGCCAAGCACAAGAGAATTCGCGGATCTGATCCGCTGGGCATCCGTCTTTACGAGGCTGAGAGGTATGCCCGTGACCGAGGCCGTTCGCTATGCCCAGAAGCAGCAGCAGTGGGGATCCGTACGAATGCAGCTCGCCGTATCGGCCCTCGCCGATCTGGAGGCCAATCTGCAACAGCACATCACCCGTATGCGGTTAGGCAGCCTGCCGCTGGAGCGTTCCTTCCTGATGGACTGCTCGGAGGCGTATTATTCCTTCTAGGACAGCTGCTAGAAAGAGCTACCGTTCTCGCTTCCATTGCAATTGGCCGTTTCCCCCCGCTCACTTGAACATATTTTTGAGCACCATCATCAGGTTGGCCGGCTTCTCTGCCAGCCGCCGGGTGAAATACGGGTACCACATCGTTCCGTAGGGCATATAACACCGAATTCGGTAGCCGTCCTGCGCAAGCGCAGCCTGATCGTTCATCCGCAGCCCGTACAGCATCTGAAACTCAAATTCCTGTTTGCCTATGCGGCTCTGCTCGGCAAACACCTTCACCCAGTCGATGATGTTGTCGTCGTGCGAAGCAATCGCGACGTAGGCTCCCTGATCAAAATGCATTTTGATCAACTTCTTATAGTTGTCAATGACCTCCCGCTTCTGCTGAAAGGCGATGGTTCCCGGCTCTTTGTACGCCCCCTTGACCAACCGCAGATTTACGCCGGCATGCATCAAATTGTTGACGTCCTCCTCCGTACGGAACAAGTAGGCTTGCATTACGGTCCCCACGTTGGTCAGCCCCTCCTTATGGAGCCGCAGCGTCATATCAATCGTCGCCTGGGTGTACGGCGAATCCTCCATATCCAGACGAACGAAATTGCGGTGCTCTTTCGCCTTTTTCACCACCATTTTGATGTTCTCGTACGCCTTCTCCAGATCCAGCGCCATGCCCATCTGCGTCGGTTTCAGCGATACGTTCGACTGCACTCCACGCCTCGCGATCCCTTCCACCAGCTTCAAATATTCCTCCCGATACCCGGCTGCTTCGTCCAGCGTCCGGATGCCCTCCCCCAGATGGTCCAGCGTGACAAGAATGCCCTTCGCGTTCAGCCTCTCGATTTCATCCAGCGCCTCATCCAAGGTATCGCCGGCAATGAATCGGCCCGCCAATTTCCGGCCGTACTTGATCGACAACCATTTCACGAGTTTATTGCCGGACACCGTCAGGATCACTTTGCGGTAAAGCTCGGTTCCGTCCATGCGCGCGCCCCCTCTGCAAGGTAAACCAAAAATGCACTCTATCTAACTCATATGCAAAAATCATGACGGCATGCAGGAAGACATACATATCTTACATAGAGGTTTTCACCAGGAGTTCCTAACCATGCCACCATGACGCATTCGCAGCTGGACCATTGGCCAGAAGCTTCGATTCATATCATGTTAAGGAGGGGCCTCCCCATGCGAGCATCTTTTCGGAACGAACCATTTATGGACTTCAACAACGAATGGAACAACAAGTTATACGACGCGGCGTTATCCGGGGTCGAAGCCGAGCTTGGCCAATCGTACCCGCTGGTCATCGGCGGTGCCAAAATCCATACGGAGCGCACCGCAAATTCGGTCAATCCGGCGCGCAAACGCCAAGTCATCGGCGTCGTGTCCCAGGCGGATACCGAGCTTGCCGAACAAGCCATTCAGACGGCAGCGCGTACCTTTGAGACGTGGAAGCACACCGAGCCGAGCGAACGGGCACGCTATCTGTTCAAGGCCGCGGCGATCATGCGGCGGCGCAAGCTCGAGTTCTCCGCACTCATGACTCTCGAAGCCGGCAAGACGCGTGCCGAAGCCGACGCCGATACGGCCGAGGCGATCGATTTCATGGAATTCTATGCACGCGAAATGCAGCGCCTGAGCGCGCCCCAGCCGCTGACGGTCCACGAGGAGGAAGAGAATCATCTCTATTACATCCCGCTTGGCGTCGGCATCGTCATTTCGCCGTGGAACTTCCCGCTAGCGATTATGGCCGGCATGACAACGGCTGCCATCGTCTCCGGCAACACCGTTGTGCTGAAGCCGGCCAGCACCACCCCGGTCATAGCCGCTAAATTCGTGGAGCTACTGGAAGAGGTCTGCCTGCCTCCGGGTGTCGTCAACTTCCTGCCGGGACCGGGCCAGGAAGTGGGCGACTATTTGGTGGATCACCCATTAACCAGGTTCATCAGCTTTACGGGGTCACGCGACGTCGGACTGCGGATTCAGGAGCGCTCGGCCAAGACGCAGCCGGGGCAACGATGGATCAAGCGCGTTATCGCCGAAATGGGCGGGAAAGACGCAATCATCGTGGACAACGAAGCCGATTTGGAGCTCGCTGCGGACGCGATTACCGCTTCCGCATTCGGCTTCTCCGGTCAGAAATGCTCCGCCTGCTCCAGAGCCATCGTGCACGAGGACGTCTATGATATCGTGCTGCAGAAGGTGATTGACCGCTCCAAGAAGCTGGTGATCGGAAGCCCCTCCAATGCCGAGGCTCAGGTAGGACCCGTCATCGACGATAAGGCGTACCGTAAAATTCTCGACTATATCGAAATCGGGAAAAGCGAAGGCAGGCTGGTCCTCGGCGGTTTTCCCGGCGATCCGGAGGGGTATTTCATACAGCCGACGATCTTCGCGGACGTCGCCAGCACCGCTCGTATTTCCCAGGAGGAAATCTTTGGTCCGGTCGTGGCCTTCACGAAGGCAGCCTCCTTCGATGAAGCGATCCAATTCGCCAACAATACCGACTACGGGCTGACCGGCGCGGTGATCTCGAACAACCGCGCGCACCTGGAGCAAGCCCGGCGCGACTTCCATGTCGGCAACCTGTATTTGAACCGGAAATGCACCGGCGCCTTGGTGGGCATCCACCCGTTCGGCGGCTTCAATATGTCCGGGACCGATTCCAAAGCCGGCGGGCGCGACTACCTGCTCCTGTTCACACAGGCGAAGGCGGTATCGGAGCGATTCTGATTACGCCATGTAAAGAAACCTCTCCATGACAATGGAGAGGTTTCTTTATGTACAGCGATTCTTTTACCGTCTTTACGCCTTAACCTTGCCCTTAATCTCCCGGACCACCTTGCCCTCGAACGATTGATTCATCCAGTGCGCAAGACGAATGCCTTCCTCACCAAAGGTGCATTCCGTGGTTAAGTAGAATGGCGTCTCTGTCAGTCGGATGGTCAGCTTCAACGTCCGTTCATCCTTCCAGGTCATGGAGGCAGCATATTCATTATCCGCCATCATGATCAGCTTCGTGGTTCCCGTCTTCCACGCGTTGCGACCACAGACAACCGAATTGACGCCGTGTTCCCCCTCAAGCTCCATTACCGCGCCGTCATCTTCAAACCGGACGGAGAACGAACGCAGCTTCGCCTCATTCTCTTCGAGATCATAGACGATCCCGGAGACGTCCTTCTCGACCGGGGATGCCGACTCATCGCTTGGCGGATCCAGCTTCAGCGCTTGCAGCGTTCCAGTAAGAGAAGCCTCAGCTCCGGTATCGACCGGGAGCGCATCAGATCCCATCGCCGGCTGCAGATGCTCCCATGCTTCATTCAGCACGGCCTGCATGTCCCCAAGGCCGGAGGTAATCGCTATGACCGCATCCTGCTCCGGCAGCACGACGCAGAATTGTCCGAATGCGCCGTCGCCGCGGTAAGCCCCGTGTCGGCACATCCAAAATTGATAGCCGTACCCTTCGGTCCAATCCGAAGAGGAATCCGCAGGTCCGTTGGATATCTGCTTGGAGGTCGCCTCCTCGATCCACGCCTCCGGGATCAGCCGCTGGCCTTCCCATACGCCCTTCTGAAGATAAAGCTGGCCGAACTTGGCAATGTCCTCGGTCTTCAGCTTAAGTCCCCATCCGCCGGTGTTGATTCCCTGCGGACAGCCTTCCCATGTCGCTCCATGAATGCCTAGCGGGTCGAACAGGCGGGGCTGCAAATAATCCAGCAGCGTGATGCCGGTAACCTTCTGCAGAATGGCCGAAAGCATGTACGTCGCTGCGCTGTTATATACAAAGTGGGTACCGGGCTCATGCTCGACTGCCTGCTTGAAAAAATCATCCACCCAAATATCGGACTGGATGGCAGGCTCCTGGGCATGTCCCGTTCCCATAATCAGCAAGTCGCGTATCGTCATGGCGGACAGATTCGGGGATGGATTCTCCGGCGTATTTTCCGGGAAAAAGCCGATCACCTGATCCTCCAGCGTAATCTGGCCCTCCTGGACCAAGAGTCCAATCGCGGTGGAGGTAAAGCTCTTGCTTAACGAGAACAGCATATGCGGTTTGTCCGCCTGATACGGCTTCCACCAGCCTTCCGCCACGACATGTCCGTGCCGTACCAGCATGAAGCTGTGGAGTTCAAGCTCCTTTTCCTGAATCGATCGGATAAAGCGTTCGATCGACTGAGATGAGATTCCTTGATTTTCGGGGGTGCTTCTTGGCAATAATTGAACCGTTTTCATGTTCATCTTCCTTTCGCCTCTCCCTGTATCAATAAGATAATTTCATTATGGCGCTTCCATTATACACCAGGTAATGGGACCGCTTCATCATACCGTATGGCACGAAAACCCAGCCGCTCACTAATCTCATTCAAGTCCTCCCGTGCAAGAAAAGAAGCCTCCTGATCACGTCCGCGCGCCAGCTCCTCCCCATCCACTTGAGCATTGCCGCACTGTACCATTTCCTCTGAATACAATGCCGGATGGGACAGGAAGAAATACTGGTCATCCGTTAAGCCGCCAAGCACCCTTTCAAACGACTCGACCCCGTCCGGCACGCCGCCCGGGAAAAAATTGTAGTAATGGCGATGGTTGATTAGCCCCTTCGCTTCAATCCAGCGGTCCAGCTCTTCCTGCAGCCCGGGTATGAAACGCTCCGGCAGCATATGAGAATCGACATAAGAAATGCTGAAGCCTGCTGCGGTCAGTTTATCAAGCTGGGCTTCGCATTCCAAGAGGATCTCCTGCAGCAAAGGCGGATGATCCTGAAACAGGAACGGATCCTGATAGAAATAACCGGCCTCATCGACAAGCGAAGGAACCTGTTCCTTCGCGGCAACAGGTCCCCAGCGTACGTTATCCCACTCCGCGTTCAGCGTCATATGGAAGCCGAAACAGATGTCCTTGCGATGCGCCAACAGCTGCGCGGCCTCGGCAAGATAAGGACCGGGCGCCATGATGGACACGTTTTTAATGAATCCGGCCTCAACAGTCCGGGCAATCGCAGCATTGGCTGAACGGCTGGAAGCATAATCGTCGGCCCTCGTAATGATCCGCCTCATTTTACCGCACCTGCCGCAATCCCTTTGATGATGTATTTCTGAGCGAAAATATAGAAAATGACAACCGGGATGATCGTCAGCGTCAAACCGGCCATCGCCTGGTTCCACACAATCGTGAACTCCCCGAAGAAGTAAAAGGTCGACAGCGGAATTGTCCGCAGCCCTTTATCCGACAGCGTCAGCGATGGAAGCAGGTAGTCGTTCCACAGCGCAATGACGTTCAGGATCGCGATGGTCACGCTGATGTTCTTCAGCAGCGGGAACACGATTCGCCAGAACACGCCCAGCTTGGAGCAGCCGTCCAGCGTAGCTGCCTCCTCCAGCGCAACCGGTACGGATTTGATGAACCCGTGGTACAGGAAGACCGCCATACTGGACGTAAAGCCGACGTTCATATAAATCAAGCCCTCATGGGTGTTGAGCATCGGGATGTGCAGATTGGTGCGAATCCAGTCCATCACCTGCATCAGCGGCATCATCAGCGTCTGGAAGGGAATCAGCATGGTCGCCACGAAGGTGAAGAAAATAACTTTGCTCAGCTTATTATCCGTCCGCACCAGCATCCATGCCGTCATGGAGGCGAGCACGATGACGATAATCACCGAGATGACGGTGACATACAGCGAGTTGCCCAGAGCGGTGAAGAAATTCATCTTCTCCATCGCGGATTTATAGTACTCAAAGCTGAAGGAGGAAGGCAGCGCGAGTGCATTCTCATACAGCTCCGCACGATCCTTAAAAGAGTTAATCAGCATGATGAAGACCGGAGACAAGAAGACCAGCGAGGCGAGGAACAGCAGGATGTCGAGCAGCCATTTCCCTGATTTCTTCATTACATCTGCACCTCTCTTCTCTTCGTGATGATAACTTGCGTCAGCGTAAGTCCGGCCACAATCAGGAAGAAGATGATCGCTTTTGCCTGACCTAAACCATAATTACCGTAAGCAAAAATCTCGTTGAAAATATTCATCGCAAACATCTCCGTCGCATTGCTCGGTCCGCCCTTGGTCAACGACAGGTTCACGTCATAGATTTTGAACGCCCCGGACAGCGTCAGGAACAGACAGATCGTGAACGAAGGCATTAACAGCGGGAACACGATGCTCTTCAGTCGCTGCCACAGGTTGGCGCCGTCGACCTTCGCTGCCTCCATCAGCTCATCCGGAATCCCCTGGATGCCCGCGATGTAGATGATCATCGTATAACCCGCCAGCTGCCAGGTGAATACGGCGACGATGGCGTACAGCGCAAACTGCGGATGCAGCAGCCAGTTAAAGAACACGCTGTCAAATCCGGTCTTCTCGCCCAGGAAGCTGAAGGCATCCGTAAAAATAAACTGCCAGATGTAGCCCAGAATCAGGCCGCCGATGAGGTTCGGCATAAAGAACATCGTTCGCGCCGCATTTCTCGAGCGGAGCTTCGTCGTCACCAACAGGGCAAAGGCCAGGCCCAGAATGTTGACGCATACCAGCGCGAGCAGCGTGAATTGAACCGTATGCCAAGCCGATGACAGGAATCGTTCGTCCTGGAACAGCTGAACGTAATTATCAAATCCTACGAATACTTTGGGATTTGCCGGAATGCCATCCCAATTTACGAAAGAGTACACAATCCCGATAATAAACGGGATGAGAACCACGGTCGTGAAAATAAACAGAAGCGGCACCGTAAACAGGGCAAACCAGGCTTTATCCTTTCTTTTGCTCATAATCCATACCTTCTTTCCGTTCCGGATGATTCCCGCAAGGCGGCATCAAACCTTGAATTCGTGTTAGAAAAAACAAAAGCCTAACGCTCATCATCGGAACGTCTGAGGCTAGGCTTTCATTTTCATGGAATTGTTATTTCAGGTGGTTATCGCTTTGCCTCGATTATTTCGATGCTTTCGCCCACACTTCATCCAGCTTCTGCAGGAACTGCTCTCCTGTCATGCCCGGATTCATGAAGTACTCCTGCGTAGCCGGAGCCAGGTCATTGGTGATGATACCCGAAGGGAAGTAGTTCAACGCCCAAGTGATCGTCTCACCCTTCGTGGTTGCTTCGTGCACCGCTTGAGACAATGGATCCAGATCGCCTGCTTCAATATTCGTTAGAGCCGGGATGAATTTGAAATCGTCCACGATGGCTTTCTTGCCGCTGTCGCTAGTAAAGAGCCAGTTCAGGAATGCGTTCGCGGCTTTAACTTCCTCAGCGTCCGCCTGATTGTTCACGACCCAGTAGCTGGCCACGCCGACGGCGATTTTATCGTTGCCGGCTAGCGGGAACGGCATCATGCCCACCTTGGAGCCGAAATCGCCGAAGTCCGCAAGCATGGAATAACTCCAGTTGCCTTGGTGCACCATAGCCGTTTTTTCCGTAGCAAAGTCGCCCATCTGGCTATCGTATTTCACTTCCAGCGGATTCTTGGTGTTGGCCTTGATCACGTCCATGAATTTCGCCCACTCTTGGAACTCCTTCGTATCGGCCATCTTCACTTCGCCCTTGTTAAGCTGCTCGATAAAGGCCAATGGATCGGATTGAAGCGCAAACGGCGTGTTGATGATATGTCCGATCAGGAAGTATGCCTCTTGGGACAGGCTCAAACCGTTCTTGCCGTCAGCCTTCAGCTGCTCCAGCGTCTTGGTGAAGGAATCCAGGTCCTTCATGTTAGCCGGATCCACCAGATCCTTGTTATACACGAGACCAAAGCCCTCTACGCCGTATGGAACGCCGACCGTTTTATCATCGACCTTCAATTCCATGTCAGGCGCGATGTTCTTCACATACTCTTCGCCGCTCAAATCGGAGAAATAGGATTTCAGCTTCTCGGACTCGGGCCCTGGAGCCACGCTGAATATCGTCGGTCCCTGGTTGCTGCTGAGCTTCGCTACCAGCTGCTGCGAATAAGCGTCTCCTGCGGCACCCCATACTTCAACCTCATTGCCGGTTTCTTCTTTATAGGTTTTAACCAAAGCTTCAAGAGGTTCTGTAATTTCAACTTTCGATTGGAAGAGCGTAATTTTCTTCAGCTTATCTCCCCCATCACCACCGGATGCTGCTCCAGAATCTTTGTCAGATGTACCACCGCAGGCTGCAAGTGTTGCAACCAAAGCCGTTGCTGTAAGTATGCTAAATACCTTTTTTACTTTTTTCAAGTGACACGCCTCCCCCTTAAGGACTCTATAAAGTAAAACGTTTACAAACCCATCATAGGGCGGTTTACCTAGAATGTCAATAAAAATTGTACGCGTTTTCATAAAAATACTAAGTAAAAAAACTAGTAAAATTATTGATATTTTACTAGTTACAATCATAAAGTTTATCTCACCGTTTTTCTCCACTGGATGGTGGCATTCAGCTTAAAGGGCTCCCTGCCCGTTGTGCCCTTGATCATCTCGAGCAGCTCCTTCGCCGCCAAATAACCGCTTTCATAACGCGGGATCGCAATCGTGGTCAAACCAGCCATCGCCGCCGCATCCGAGTTATCGAATCCGGTGATCGAGATATCCTCCGGGACCCGTATTCCGTTCTCTTCCAAAGCTTTGATCGCGCCGAGAGCCATATTGTCATTCGCACAGACCAGCACTTCAGGCAAGGCATTGCTCAGGATCAGAATTTTGGCGGCCTGATATCCGCTTTCCTCGCTGTAATCGCCATGGAAGTAATTGCGACGGTCAAACACGATGCCATTCTTCGCAAGCGTATCCATAAATCCGGCGAACCGCTCCTTGTGATCCAGGGTAAACTCCAAGCCGCCGATGTATCCGAAATTCGTAAACTGTTTATCCACCAAGGCCTGGACCATTTCACACATGACCGGGTAATTGTCCACGATCACGCTTTTGGTGTTGGCGTACTCGTTATCGATAATCCGATCCATGAGAACGACAGGGAATTGCGGCGTGGCTACCGAGACTAAATATTCGTCCGTCATATTCCGATCCAAACTTATGGTACCGCTTGCAAATTTGCTGCGCATAAAATTGGTGCTGGATTTATTCGTACAGATGATAAGGTCGTATCCATTCTCCGTCAGGCAATGGCTGATCCCTTTGATGATCTTTAAATAATAATCGCGATCAAAGTCGCTGAAGACGAATATAATCGTGTTGCTTTTATCGGATTTGGTTGACTTATGCGGAAAATAGCCGTGCTCCGAGCATAATCTCAGCACCCGCTCCCTCGTCTCCCGCCCCACGTTCTTGCGCCCGTTCAGCACGTTGGACACTGTAGACACCGAGACATCCGCGAGCTTTGCAATTTCCTTCAAACCACTCATGAATCCTATCCCCTCTCCAAAGGCGTTAGTAAATTTAATATAACACGGATTTATTTTTAATAAAATTTACTTATTTTGCTTGGGCGATATTTTCCTTGCATCATCATCCTTCTCATTGCTTGTCATAATACTGCACAGACCAGGAACTCTTTGTTCGTCACAGCAAAAAGCAGGCCACGCGAATCCATCGCCGTGACCTGCTAAATCCGAAATTCATTAGATTTTTTGCCCTTTATACGGTACCGCACCGCTCCCTGATCGTGAATGGATCTCTTGTCCGTCCACTCGTCCAGGCCGATTCACCATATAAATGCCAAGCCCAATACAGACTGTGCCGGCCAAGGTGTACCAATGCAGCTGCTCGCCTAGTATAAGCCATCCGGATACTACGCCAAACACGGGAATGAGGAACAGATACACGTTGGCTTTATTGGGATCGCTATTGCGCAGCACATAAAACCAAGTGACGAACTGGGCAATCGAGCTCATCAGGATCATCCAGCCCAGAACAAAGAGCTCCCTGACGATCTGGGACGAATCCCATACAAAATGCGGCTGCTCCAGCAGTGGACTTGCGATGAGCAGAAGGATGCCTCCGATCAGCATCTGATAGGCAGCCATGACCCAAGCGTCAAACTCCTTGCCCCAACGGGAGCTTAACAGCGTCGCCATGCCCCAGGCCATCCCCGCCCCCAGCGCAAACCAGAATCCGCTCTGCATCTGCATCTCCAATCCTTGCGTAATGAACACGCCGATAAACCCGATGATCACGCCCGCCCACTGAAGAAGGCGATACCTTATACCAAAGATCAGGAAGCTGAACACGATGAACCATATCGGGTTGCTGGAGGACAAAACCGAGGAGCTGCCGGAGGAAATGGTCTGCATACTCAGGTAGATGCCACTCATCACGAGTCCCGATTGAAAGAGACCGATCGTTGCCAGCTTCAGCCAGGCAGCGCTGCTCCTGGGATGAGGCCGTCTTACAATGAATGGCAGCATCAGAAGGCCCGCGACCACGAACCGGATCGCCAGCAGCACGAATGGGGAACCGAAGGACAGCGCAATTTTGCCGATCGGGAAGTTAAGTCCCGCGACCAGCATCGTAAATATCGTCAGAAACAGCATACGCGGTTTGCTCATGCCATGAATTCCCCTCTCCTTGACCAAGTGTATCCTCAGTTTATTCCGACCTTCATATCATGTAAAATAATTAAATAAGATCCAAACCATCACTGTGAGTGATGGATATAAAGGAGGCTGCTAAGGTGGAGAGTGGAGATCTGAAGATATTCCAGGCTGTTGCCCGCGAGGGAAACATAACCAAGGCTGCCGCAAGCCTAGGTTATGTGCAATCGAACGTGACCGCTAGAATCCGGCAGCTTGAATCCGAGCTGAACACGCCCCTGTTCTATCGGCTCAGCCGCGGCGTCGCCTTAACTTCGGCCGGCAGTAATCTGCTCAAATATGCCGATCAGATTACGCGTTTGCTTGACGAAGCCGTGAAATCGACGCAATTCTCGGAAGAACCGTCGGGAGCGCTGCGGATCGGCTCTTCGGAAACCACAGCCGCGGTACATCTTCCCGGGATCATGCTGGATTATCATAGACGGTACCCTAATGTGAAACTGTCATTGATTACAGGCCACAGGGCTGACCTGGTCCGAGCCCTGAATGAGTATGAACTGGACGGGGCGTTTATCAGCGGACCTCTGGATTACCCGGACTTTGACGAAATTCGGGCCTTTGACGAGGAGCTTGTCCTCATCTCGGAACCGACGGAGGCTGCGCTTCGCGATTTGCTCACCAAACCGCTGCTGTTCTTTGGCAAGGGCTGCTACCACCGTAAACGTTTGGAGCAATGGCTTCATGAAGAGAACGTGGGTCCCATGAATATTATGGAGTTTGGCACGCTGGAAGCCATCATGGGCGGTGTTGCCGCCGGGCTGGGTATCTCGCTGCTAACGCGTTCTTCCGTTAAGGACTGGGTCGATGCCGGGAAATTGCAGGCCTTCCAAATCCCCAAGCGTTATCGCAGCTCCAAGGTCCATTTTGTATTCCGGCGCGACCTGTTTCGCACCAGCGCCTTTAATCATTTTATTGAGCCGTTTGAGAAGACCGAATAAATACTTCGACCGGAACGGGAAGAAACCGTGGCCCTAAGGGTCACGGTTTCTTAACAAGCCAAATACACTTATCTCGGTATTTGATCTGCCGAAGGCTGCAGAAAACCCGACACCTCGGAAGCCAGCACTTCCGGCGCCATCACGACGGCAGAATGGTCCTGACCAGACAGCATCCGATGCTCGCACTGAGGGAGCAAGTCAACCAATGCGCTCGCGGCCCCATGGAACATAGGTCCGCTGTTCTCGCCCGTCATCACCATGACTGGGACGTCGACATCCCAGCGAGCCGTTGGCAGCGGTTGACCGGATTGCGTGCTCCCCATGATCATGCCGTCATAAGCCAATGTATGCGCCATGCCCTCCATGACCTGCCAAGAAGGATCTGCCTTCATGAATTCTATATATTCCGCGGGGATTTCCAGCGCTGCCGTCATGAAATATTCTACGGCATCGCTGCGTCGATGCTCGGCCATCAGCGCATTCAAATGCTGCACGTATTCCGCCGGTACAGGTTCGCGGCTATCGTCAATGATAAACGGCGGCTCATATAAGAACAGTTTTCTAACTTTACTGCTTCCGAGTCTGCTCGCCGCATCCAGCGCCAGAACAGCGCCCGAAGAACTTCCGAATACATACGCGCTGCCGCCCGCCTCCTGAATAAGGGAATCAATATCTTCGATCTCACGTTCAACGGCATACGGAGCCGTATCCGTACTGCTGCCTCGCCCCCGTCGATCATAATTGCAGACGGTAAAATGTTCAGATAGAAGCTCACCAAGGCGCTTTGTATCGTTGTGATCCGAAGCTGCAGCAGCTACAAGGATAACAGCCGGACCAGCCCCTTTCTTTTCATAAAAAATTCGGGTACCGTCATTCGACATCACGGAGTTCATGATCATCTCTCCTTTTATTGTCCTTTTATGTACAAACTTATTTCGTCCTCGAACCGTTCCAGCGTATCCGTGTATCCTTCCACCATTCCCATGACTTCCGCAGCTTCCAGTTCCTTCGCACTTGCAAAATGGGTTATGATGCTTAGCCTCGTTCCGTCTCCGTCCTCTTCAAACGCAACCGAGGTCAACATATCGCTGCCTGCTACGGAATTCCAGTTCTGATCCGTGAATGTGTCTGTAAATACGAGCCTCGATAACTCTACCACTTCGGAGTAGGTCGCCTTGCAAAAGGCTTCTTCCCCTTCTCCCACCGCATCGGGAGCCAGTTTGTAGCGCCATACGCCGCCCGGTCTGACATCCATCTCGTATACCGTGGCACTCCAATTCTTTGGCCCCCACCAGCGTTCGATGTGTTCCGGCTTCGTCCATCCCTGCCAGGACAGCTTCAGTGGTATCGATACGACACGCTCCACGATCAGCTTTCGCTGCTCCCGGTCTTTCGTGACAATGGTCTTTCTACCCATATGAATTCCTCCTCTCTGTGAAATCGGCTCTGCGCGCAGAGCCGTAATTTCCTGTGGATCTACTAAAAAATTGATTAACTCTCCTTTCCGTTGAAGTCGCTCATATAGTCCTCGAACTTGTCGAGTCTTTCTTCCCATAGTCGACTGAACGAATCGAACCAGACGTCCAGATCCTGAAACGGCTGGGCTTCAAGACTATAGATGCGCTGCTGTGCCTTCTTACGGACTTTCACCAGCCCGGCCTCGCTCAGTATCCGAAGATGGCGGGATACTTGGGGCTGGCCGATGCCCAGAATCTCTACGATGTCGCTGACCGATCTCGAGCCTTGCTTTAAGAGCTCAACGATGTTGAAGCGGTTCGGCTCTGAGATCGTAAACAGGGTTAATTGCATAGCTGATGTATTCATGATTTGAATATATACTTAAGCGTATATACATGTCAATGAATGTGTTAAATTTTTTCACATCATTTTTTGACATCGAAAAACATGGCAACCGTTCACTCGGCATGCTGCAGGGTCTATCCAGATACCCAGATGAGCACGCTAATGATCCAGTGGCTAGGCCCTGCTCACCTGTCCAGGGGCTTTAAAAACATTAAAAAAGAGGCCCGGTATAGCGGCCTCTTTGCTATAAACTACTCTATAAATTACGATCATTCAAAGCTATAAAGCTTTCAGACATCCTTATGGCTGAATGGAGACCTGATGCAGCTGCATGATGCCGTTCGGATGCCGCCAGAAGCCCTCCACCTTGCTGCTGACTCCGTTTAAATACTCCTGATGATGGATATACAGCATCGGCGCTAACTCAACCAGCTTCTCTTGCGCCTGTTTATAGATGAGCTTGCGCTGCTCCGGATCATTCTCTTTACGCCCGTCATCCAGCAGTTTATCCAGTTCCGGATCCTTCGTAAAGGTACGGTTGCCCGGCTCCCCTACATTTTTGGAATGGAACAATTCATACATGCCATAGTCGGCATCAGCCGTTACCGTGGACCATCCGAGAACAAACATATCATGCTTGCCTTCTGCGGTTTGTGCCAGATATGCTCCCCACTCCACCACTTCGATTTTGACTTCGACGTTCAATTCCTTCAGCTTGGATTGTACGTACTCGGCGATCTTAATCCGTTCCGGATTGTCATTGGTCCAGATGGTCGTCGAGAAGCCACCCTCGTAGCCGGCCTCTTTCATTAGCTCTTTCGCTTTGTCGATGTTATGTTCAATCGGCTTGACGGTAGCATCATACCCGTTCACGTCCGGTGCCAGCGGACCGACGGCAGGGATGCCCGTGCCTTCGTAAATACCCGAGATGATCTCATCCTTATTGATGGCCATCGATAGGGCTTGCCGCACCCGCACATCGTTGAACGGCTCTTTATTATTGTTAAACCCGATATAAGACAGACTCAGCGATGCCTGACGGTTCAGGGACATGCCGTCCGTGCTCTCAATGCGGCTGATGCTGCTCGGCGACACCGGATCGATAATATGCGCATAGCCGGTTTCCAGCTCCGCGATCCGCGTTCCCTCTTCGCTTACGACCTTGAACGTGACCCGTTCAACCTTCGCTTTATCTCCCCAATAATCGGCATTCGCAACCAGCTTCACTTCCTGTCCCGGGTTCCAGCTCTCTAATTTGAATACGCCCGTGCCTACAGGGTTCTGCGCCAGATACGCGCCTGCTTTCTCTCCTGCCTTCAGCTTCTCGTAATCCAGCTTGATGGCTTCCGCACTAATCATGCTCACCGCAGAATGGGCCAGATGGGCAAGCAGCGGCGAGAAGGCATACTCGGTCACGAGCTGCACCGTGTATTCGTCAACAACTTTAACCTCTTTAATCATGCCGACAAGCGATGCGCGGGGAGAAGCAACCTCCGGATCCTGCATCCGATCAATGTTGGCTTTGACTACCTCTGCATTGAATGGTGAGCCGTCCGTAAACTTCACGCCTTGTCTCAGCTTGAACTCCCAGGTCAATTCATCGATTGCTTTCCAGCTCTCGGCAAGCCCCGGTTGAATATTCAGATCCTTATCATGAATCACCAGCGTGTTATAGATATGCGTTGTCATTACGCTCGTTTGCTGGTCCGTCGACATATGAGGGTCCATGGATGGCGGATCAGAAAGCCAGGCAATCACAAGCTCATTCGCACCGGTATTGGCCGTTCCTTCGGGAGGATCTTTGGCCCCCGGCTCAGGAGCTGGCGTATTGGTGCCGCTTGGCGGCGTTTCCGGGTTACTGCTCTTGCTTGGACTGCCGCACGCCGACATCATTACGGTAAGTATGAACAGGATGCAGACAAGCCATTTGAATCTTCTATTACCTGTCATGTGAAACAAACTCCCCCTTCGCAATCAAAATAGGAAAATATTTCATACACAGTTAACATATATTTTACTATTTGATATTTATACCAGTAGAAGCCAGATTTACCTCACGTTTCTACGACACCAATTCTGACATCCATACTTGGAGAAAGGATGATTTCACGTGCCTAACATGACCGCTGATGCCAGAGCACAAGATTCGCTCCCTAGTGGAACCCGACTTGCACAATGGAAATCTTTCTACCACCGTCTGAAGAAGAACAAAGCAGCCTTATTCGGGGGCTATTTTCTCCTGCTGATGATTCTTATCGCGATTTTCGGCCCCCTGCTCACCCAGTATGATCCGACCAAAGTGGATTATTCTACGAAACTGCTGAAGCCGTCCTCTGCCCACTGGTTTGGTACGGACCACAACGGAAGAGATATTTTTACAAGGATTATCCATGGCATGCGTCTCACCCTCTCGGTCGGTTTTATCTCGGTCATCATCGGAGCAGCCTTTGGTGTCGTGCTCGGAATCATCTCCGGCTATTACGGAGGTAAATGGGATGCACTCATTATGAGAATTACCGATGTTATGCTGGCGTTCCCCGGCATTCTGCTGGCTTTGGCGGTTGTCAGCGTCCTTGGAAAAAATCTGTTCAACGTGATCATCGCCGTCAGCATCTTCTCGATCCCCACCTTTGCCAGAGTCGTGCGCGGCTCGACGCTGGCCGTCCGCAAGCTCGAATATATTGATGCCATGCGTTCGCTGGGCGCAAGCGATGGACGAATCATCTTCGGGCATATTTTGCCGAATATCACATCCCCTATCATCGTGCAGGCTACGCTGCGGATTGCCGTCGCTATCCTGACCGCCAGCGGCCTGTCCTTCCTCGGTCTTGGCGCACAGCCGCCGACGCCGGAGTGGGGAGCGATGCTGAATGATGGGCGCAACTATATTATGGATCACCCCCATGTTGCCCTGTTCCCCGGTTTATCGATCGTGTTCGTTGTCATCGCATTTAATCTGCTGGGCGACGGCTTGCGAGATGTTCTTGACCCGAAAATGAAAAAATAATGAAAGGAGCTGCCGGGCCATGCTCATCTATTCCATTCGAAGGCTGATTCAGACGATACCCGTTGTCATTGGCGTAACCATCGTTGTCTTCCTGCTGATGCATCTCATTCCGGGAGACGCGGCGCAGGTCATTATCGGTGAAGGGGCACCCAAAGAGCAGGTTGAGAGGATCCGCGAGAACCTGGGATTGAACGATCCGCTGCCGCTTCAGTATTGGAACTACGTCAGCGGCTTGCTGCAGGGAGATTTGGGAGATTCGATCCGCAGCAGCCGCCCCATCGCCGATGAAATATTCAAAAGCCGGTTCTGGATCACCGTCGAGCTAGCCGTGTACTCTACGATCCTGGCCGTATTCCTCGGCATTCTGGCCGGCATCATCTCCGCTGTCAAAAAAAGCTCGCCTGCCGATATTGGCGTCATGTTCATCGCCCTGTTCGGACTGTCGATGCCAAATTTCTGGCTGGGGCTCATGCTGATCCAATATTTTGCCGTGGATTTGGGCTGGTTCCGTCCCTCCGGCTGGGGCACGTGGTCGCAAACCGTCCTGCCCGTGATTACGCTCGGGACCGGCGGCGCCGCGATTATTGCCCGAATGACCCGTTCCAGCATGCTGGAGGTCATCGGCCAGGATTATATCCGAACCGCCCAAGCCAAGGGCGTCCGGGAGCGGGTCATTATCTACCGGCATGCCTTGAAAAACGCCATGATTCCCGTCATTACCGTCATCGGCCTGGAATTTGGCGGCCTGCTGGGCGGAGCGGTACTGACCGAGTCCGTATTCGCCGTGAACGGCATGGGGCGCTACGTCATCGACTCGATCCGGGCAAGGGATTTTCCGGTCGTACAGGCAACCGTGCTGGTGCTCTCCATCATGTTCGTGCTCGTAAACCTGCTCGTGGACATCTCATACCGCTACTTCAACAAGCGCATTGATTTCGATTGATTGGCGAGTTCCCGTCTATCGCGGTTTGAGTGTAGACGGACACGGCGGGATTCACTATCTGGCGAAAACCGAGCTTTTTGCGGACTTATAACCCACTGATTACTGTAGTCGAGCCGTTTGGGGGCCCATACGGACACAGGATCCGCTAATCGAACATTTGGGGCCTATCGGGACACACGACCTGGGAGCCCATTCGGACACACGATCCGCTATTTGCTGATAACCGACCTATTTTCGTGTACATGCGGACACACGATTCGTTAATGCATCCAAAATCACGGATTACTCCTGGAATTTCTCGCAATAACGGATCTGGTGTCCTCAACCTGCTGCTAAAAGGCGAAGAATTAAGAAATAACGGAACCACGGTCCTCAACTACGCTAATGCAGCCATACTGAGCCGTTTTAAGTCCATACACACCTTCGATGTATAGAAGTTACGGGCTATTGCGGATTTTAAACCCACTAGTTACTGTAATTGAGCCGTTGGGGGAGCCTATTCGGACACACGATCTGCTATTTGCTGATAACCAACCTATTTTCGAGGCTATGCGGACATTTAACCTACTAATTACTGTAATCGAACTGTTTAGGAGCCCATTCGGACACACGATCCGCTATTTACCGAAAACCGATCCATTTGGGAGGCCATCCGGACAGAGGATCCGTTAATGCACCCAAAATCGCGGATTTAGCCCGCAATATCTTGCAATAGCGGATCTCATGTCCTCATACCTCCACTAAAAGGCAGAAAACAAAGGAATAGCGGAACCACGGTCCTCTAATAGCATCAAATATCGCGAATCCAGAACAATCGAGCTGTTGGTGAGTACCATGCGGACACATGATCGGCTATTTGCTGAAAACGAGCTGTTTCGGGCCGGCAGACATAGGATCCGCTATTTGCTCTAAAAAACGAGCTGTTTTTGAGCCAATTTGGACACATAATCCGCTATTTACCGAAAACCGATCTATTTGCGAGTCCACACGGACAAACGATTTCCAAAGCCAATTGAAAGCGAAGGGAGCTTAGACAAGATGGAACAGCACGCATCAAGCTTGCTTACGATCAAGAACCTGCGAACCTCTTTTTTCACCGAGCTAGGCGAAGTAAAAGCTGTGGATGATATCAGCCTAACCGTACGCAAGGGGAGGACGCTCGGGATCGTGGGCGAATCCGGTTCAGGAAAAAGCATATTGTCCCTGTCCATCCTGCGGCTGATCTTTCATCCGGGACAAATCGTCGGTGGCCAAATCCTATATAACGGTGTGAATCTGCTCGAACAATCCGAGCGGCAGATGCGCAAAATAAGAGGCAACCAGATCTCGATGATCTTCCAGGAGCCGATGACATCGCTCAACCCGGTCTTCACCGTGGGCGATCAGATCGCGGAGGCCTACCAGATCCATGAGAATCTGAGCAAGAAACAAGCGATGGACAAAGCCGTTGAGATGTTGAAACTGGTCGGCATTCCCTCTCCGGAAAAAAGAGTCCGACAGTACCCCTTCCAGTTATCCGGCGGTATGCGCCAACGTGTCATGATTGCCATGGCGTTGGCATGCAATCCAGATCTGCTTATTGCAGACGAGCCGACCACGGCGCTGGACGTGACCATTCAGGCTCAAATTCTGGAGCTGATGAAGGAGCTGCAGCAGAAGCTGCAGATGTCGATTATTTTTATCACGCATGATCTGGGCATCGTCGCCGAAACCTGCGATGAAGTAGCCGTCATGTACTGCGGAAAAGTCGTGGAATATACCGATGTACGAACCCTCTTCAAACATCCGAAGCACCCCTACACCATTGGCCTGATGAACTCACTGCCACGGCATGATATCGATAAGGAAACGCTGGAGCCGATTAAAGGCTCGGTTCCAAGTCCCTATGACCCACAGGAAGGCTGCCGCTTTGCCCCCCGCTGTCCCCATGCAGCCAAGCTGTGCTATGACAAACTGCCGGAGCTTCAGGCGCTGGAGGATAACCAGCAGGTCAGGTGTTGGAAATATACCGATCAATGGGAGCCGGAAAGCGAGGTGAACGTTCTGCCATGAGCAAAGAGCTGTTAACGGTAAAAAATCTTAAGCAGTACTTTCCGATCAAGGGCGGCATCCTGGGCCGTACCGTCAACGTCGTAAAAGCCGTTGATGATATTTCGTTCTCCGTACGTGAGGGGGAAACTGTCAGTATCGTGGGCGAATCCGGCTGCGGCAAATCAACCACGGGCCGGGCTATCCTGAGACTGGACGAACCGACCTCCGGCGAGGTGCTGTTCGAAGGAACCGATCTGCTCTCCCTGAATAAAGCCCAGATGAACCGAAGGCGCAAAGACCTGCAAATGATTTTTCAGGACCCCTATGCTTCACTGAATCCTAGAAAAACAGCGCTGCAAGTCCTGGAAGAAGCGATGGACATTCAGAATGTTGTTCCAAAGAAGGACCGGCGGGGACGGGCCATCGAGCTTCTGGAAACGGTCGGCCTGGCCGCCTATCAAGCCAATCGGTACCCGCATGAATTCAGCGGCGGACAACGGCAGCGAATTGGGATCGCCCGCGCCTTGTCCGTGAATCCCAGGCTGATCATCAGCGATGAAGCGGTCTCTGCGCTGGACGTGTCCATCCAGGCACAGGTGCTCAATCTGATGAAGTCGCTGCAAACCGAATTCAAGCTGACCTATCTGTTTATCTCTCATGATCTCGGGGTTGTCCGGCATATTTCGGACCGGATTATTGTGATGTATCTGGGGAAAATCGTGGAAATCGCAGATAAGCACTCCCTCTTCCGGCGCGCGCAGCATCCTTACACCCGCGCCCTGCTGTCAGCCATCCCGACGCTGGATCCCGAGCACAAGAAGGAACGCATTATTCTCAAGGGGGATGTTCCGTCCCCGATCAACCCGCCTTCCGGCTGCCGTTTTCATACCCGCTGCATGTATGCCACGGATCGCTGCCGATCCGAGGCGCCATTGCTTCGAGAAGTCGATGAGCGCGGAGGCCATCAGGCGGCCTGCCATTATATCCAAGAGATCGCAGCCGGTGCGCTGGAAAAGGTGTAGCTTATACGCCCCGAACGGATAACGGCACCTCTCTATAAAAGAGAAAAAAGCGAGAGCCAAGATCTCGCTTTTTCTTTTGCAAAAGTTTAGCCTGCTAACGGAAATCGAAGGATGATCTCCAACCTCCACTAAACCACTTTCATCGTGGCAGCTTCTCCCACCTCGCTTGGGATCATGTTTTTACGTCTGTAAATGGAGAGGAGCAGGCCGACGGCCGCCATGTCCAGGATTTGGTTCATCCCGCTGTAAGAAAAGAAGGGTGGATCCAATGTAACCCTTGGAAGAATACCGAGCCCCATGAGGAGCGGCCATAGCAGTCGAAATCCAAAGACAACGATGAGTAATACAGCGATATGCTTCGCATAAGAATCCTTGTGAACCGTAGAAATATTCCATAGTCTAGCGAGGAACAGCAGAATCAGTACGCCAACCACACCCCCGAACAACCAGCCGAAGCAATAGATGAGGTATGGAAATACGTTATCATATAGGACATATGGAATCTTCGGTGTGGCTTGACCAAAACCTTGTCCAAACCAACCCGCTGCTTGGATAGCATCTGCGTTATTCCCCATATACCACATTTCTTTGGCTGAAGGGTTCATAAATTCCCTCCACCGTAACAGTAAATGATCTGTCCGGGTGCAGAGGAAAATAACTAATCCTGCAAATGGCAGCGCGGCGATCATAACGAATTGTTTCATGCTTATACTTGTTCTCCATGTCAAAATTAGGAACCCGATTACATAGATGTACGTGTAGATAATAGAGCTGCTCATGCTATACAAAACTACAGGGAATACTCCTCGATAGAGAATGTTCAATACCGTCTCCCACCGTCCCCACTGACTAACAGGCTTCATCCCTGCCAAAGCGAGCAGAAGCGGTATCAAGGAGAACGTGATGATATTGACTCCAATGGGACCTATGCTGAGATAGTCAGTGCTCATATCGTGCAGTTCTCCATATACCAATGAAATGACCATTAGAATAACAATAAGGAAAAACACAGGGGCCGAGTATTTTTTCAGCTTCCGATAATCCAGAAAATAAAAAACTATCAGCAATAAAACTCCGATTCCGAAGTAAAACAACTTCCTCTCGACTAGGCTAACGGAATACCTTTCATCCGCGTAATAAACACTCAACATGCCAACCAGTCCAATGATTAAGAACAGGGCCAGCATAACCAGCAGCTTCCAATCCAACTGTGGCCGATGAGCTAAATGCAGGCTTTTGCCGATATCCCCCGGATCCCCCATTTGTTTCACCGCTTCCTGTACAGCGAACTCTTCCGGGTGCCCCTCCAGCATCAACAGTTCGGCCCGATCCTCAATATGACCCAGCAATTCCTCTCGAATCTCGGGATGCATTTGCCTCGTGCGCACTTGCTTGCACACATGGTCCAAAAATTGCCGGACAACCATGTTTTCCTCCATTTGCCGCATGTTATTCCTCCTTGACCAGAATGTAAATTATCGTCTGAACTCCATAAGTTTGATGGCATAGCCTCGAATATAGACAGGGGGTATTAGTTAAAACGTGAAAATTTTTACAGTCTAATATGATAAAAAAAGATAACTCTCCTCAAGATGGATGCGGTGCTCAATCATACCTCGGATGAACATCCGTGATGTATTGAATCCATTCCTCCCGAGCTAATCGGAAGAGAGTTATCTGGTCATCTATGTGTGTTAAAAACAGCAGGTGTTGTACCGATAAGTCTGTCCCATTAAAATATAGGCTGCCTAGATATAGACCATTCAACTAAGCTACCTTCATTGGAGCCGTTTCTCCCACCTCGCTTGGGATCATGTTTTTGCGTCTGTAAATGGAGAGGAGCAGGCCGACGATGGAAAAATCCAGCATGTTGTTGACGCCGCCATACGAGATAAAAGGGAAATCCAGGCTCACAATGGGTACCACTCCCAGTCCCATCAGGATCGGCATAAGCAGGCGCAGCCCCATGACCACGAAGACACCGGTCACGATATTTTTCCCGTAGGAATCATGAAGTACATTGGATATGCTCCACATTCTGGCGAGGAACAAGAGCACGACCATTCCGACCACAATGCCAAACAACCAGCCGAAGCAATAAATCAGATAGGGGTATATGGAGTCGCTATACATGTACGGGATCCCCGGATTCGGCGCAGCAAAGCCTTGCCCGAACCAGCCGGCAGAAGAAACGGCATCCGCGATGACCCGCATGAAATAACCGCCGTCTCCCTCACGGTCTGCAAGGCCCTCCAGTCTCCACATGAGGTATGCTCTTTTTGTAAACAAGATATAGGCTAACCCAATGAACGGCAACAGCGTTAGCACCGCAAATTGTTTAATGTTCCTTTTTGTCGTCCAGGTCAGTACCAGGAATCCTAGCAAGTAGATGAACAAATACACCATGGACCCACTCAAGCTGTATAGTACGATCGGCAGCACACCTCGATACAAGATGTGAAATCCAGCCTCCCATGGCCCCCACTGACTAGCAGGCTTCATGCCTGCCAAGGCTATAAGGAGAAGAAAAACAGATGCTACACCGAGCATGGGGACTGCTATTGGACCGAAATCCAAGAAAATCGTTAGTCCATTGACGTTAACACCCCGAATCAACGTAAGTGCCATCAGGCATAGCGTGATAAAAAACAAAACCCCGGAGTATTTCTTAAGCTTTCTGTAGTCCAGGAAATAAAAACCGATAAGAAGGACCAAGCCGATTCCGAAGAACCAAGCTTTCCTTTCAAAAAAGTCAGACACGAATTCCGCACCTGAATAATCCACACTCAATGCCCCGAACAACCCAATCAGCGAGAGCAGGGCCAGCAAGACAAGCAGCTTCCAATCTAACTGGGGCCGGTGTGCCAAATGCAGGCTTTTGCCGATATCCCCCGGATCCCCCATCTGCTTCACCGCTTCCTGCACCGCAGGCTCCTCCGCATTGCCCTCCAGCATTAGAAGCTCCGTCCGCTCCTCAATATGGCCCAGCAGCTCTTCGCGGATTTCCGGATGCATGGCTCTTGCGCGTACCTGCTTGCACACCCGGTCCAGGAATTCTTGGACAACCTTGTATTGTTCAAACGGTCGCACGCTAGCTTCCCTCCCCGATGACCGTATCCACCGCCGTGCGGAATTTGACCCATTCCTTGGTCTTCTCATGGAGTTGCTCCCTGCCTCGCTCGGTAATCCGGTAATATTTCCGTTTGCGCCCATCATGCTGGCTCCAGGAGGAATCCAGCCAACCTTCCGCCTCCAGCGTGTGCAGAATCGGGTATAACGTGCCTTCCTTCATCAGGAACACCCCGTCCGAACTTTGCTCGATCTCCTTGATCAGCTCGTACCCGTACATTTCCCGCTTGTTCAATACGGTAAGCAATAAAATGACAGTGCTGCCTTTCAGCAGCTCTTTGTTAATGCCCATTCCCTATCACTCCAATACCTAGATAATCTATGTATCGTAAATCTATGTATACGAGTATAAAATACGCATCTCCACAATGCAATGAATAATTTCCAATTATCGGGCGATTCGTCGCATCTGCCTTCTAATCACAAATCGTGACGCTCGTCTCGCACCTACCTTCTAATCAACAAATCGTGACCATTGCATCTACCTTTCTACAAGAACAGCAACCGAGCCTATAAACAGAATCGCGCAGCTCCAGAAGACTTTTATTGCAACCAAAAGTGACAGCCTCCCCTGATCGCTCGGGATATGCCAGAATGTACAGAAATTTGCCAGTACCACCAAAAAGCCCGGCAGCTTCGGCGCCAGGCTAACTTATCAGCAATTCAGTTTTTCACTTTTCAACGGGCTACCGCCTCCACATTCACCTTTTTGGAGTTTGGAGCTTACATTCTGTCGTTTTGCCCACCCTCAACCATAAATCGAACCAACACTGATAGGAAGCTTGCGCTTTAATAGCAACCTTTACCTGGATCTCACCGCTCCCGTAACATGCAATGCAAAATCCTTCGCATGACGCCGCAGCTCTTCATCCGTCAGCTGCATGGCATTATGAACGGTAAATACCGGCAAGTACAACGCGCCCACCAGGCTCGCCGTCACTTCATAGGGCCGGGTTAGCTCTTCTACCGTGTAGCGGTTGTATCCTTCGCTGCCATAGGCTTCCGCGGCTCCGCCGGTCGTAACGGCTATGCCCCACTCTTTTCCATGGAGCTTGCCCCCGCCGGGACCATACGCCCATCCAAAGGTCAGCACCTCGTCGAACCAATGCTTCAGAAGGGGCGGAGAACTGTACCACCAAAAAGGGAATTGAAACACGAGGCGGTCATGCTGGAGCAGCAATTGATGTTCGGCCTCGATATCGATGTGTCCATCCGGATACCGCTGATATAGGTCATGCACCGTCACCTCATGATGATGTCTCACCGTTTCGATTAGTTCGCGATTGATCCTTGATCCCTCATACAGACCCGGATGTGCAACGATTACCAGTGTTCTCATGTATGGTCCCACCTTTTTTGTCTCGTATATGTATACAAAAGGTATCAAGCCCGGATAACGCCCGAATATGAGAAAAGTCACAGGTAGCGTTATCGGTCTGTGATACTGTAGCAAGGAACATAGCGGGCGGAAAAAGTACGCCAAGGGAGGAGAATGAGGACGTGGCCCTTGTTATTCAAAATGTCAGACTGGCCCATCGCATCTATCGACTTACCGTTCAAGGCAGCTATTCGGCACGAATGGGACAGTTCTTCATGCTTCGCTGCTGGGATGCCTATCCCGTGCTATCACGACCGATCAGCATCCATAATCTGACGGAGGACTCCGTTTCCTTCTTATATCGCGTGCACGGAACTGGCACATGGCTGCTGTCAGCGCTTCAAGCGGGTGACAAGATTCAGCTGGAGGGGCCCTTCGGGCAAGGATTCCCCGAACCCCAAGGCCGGACGGCACTGGTAGGAGGCGGCATTGGAGCAGCCCCGCTGCTGCTGGCAGCGAAGAAAATTCCTGAATCCAGCGTCTATCTGGGATATACCGGGGTGCCCTTCGCGGTCAACGGATTTCACGAAATCAGCCGCAATGTCACCGTCAAATCCGGCGGCACCATTGTAGATGCCGTGGACCCGAGCCGCTATGACACGATATTCGCATGCGGACCGGTTGCCATGATGTACAGTCTGGCCCAAAAAGCGGAAGGTACCAATGCCAAACTCTACGTCTCCATCGAGAAGCGAATGGGCTGCGGCATCGGTGCTTGCAACAGCTGCACGTTAACCTCCGCTGGCTCAAGCCGCAAGGTATGCACCGATGGCCCCGTATTTCCAGCGAAGGAGGTGAACTGGAATGATCTCCATCGATTGTGAACTGGCGGGCGTACCGCTGGCGAACCCGATTTTGGCGGCATCGGGTACGTTCGGATTCGGCAAACCGTATGCGGATCTGTATCCGCTTCGCAAGCTTGGAGGCATAATCTCCAAGGGATTGACCCTGACTCCACGATTCGGGAATTCAGGAACACGGCTTTATGAAACGCCATCCGGCATCATGAACAGCATTGGCCTTGAGAATCCGGGCATCCACGCTTTTCTGGAGCATGAATTATCCGAGATGACCTCGCACGGGACGGCAGTCATCGTCAATCTTGGCGGCGGCACCATACGGGAATACACGGAGGGCGCCGAGCTGCTCACCGAAGCCAGCCTCAAGTTACGGTCATCCGGCAAACGAGCCGTCGACATGATTGAGCTCAACATCTCCTGCCCCAACATCAAGGAAGGCGGGCTGGCCTTCGGCGTTGAGAATGAGCAGGCTCAAGAGGTGGTTCGCGCAGTCCGGAAAGCGACCACGCTGCCGCTGCTCGTCAAGCTCTCTCCCGGTGCAAGGGATTTGAAGGAAATGGCACGCATGTGTGAAGCCGAAGGCGCTGATGGTCTTTCGCTCATCAATACGATCCAAGCGATGGCGATTGATATTCGGGAACGGCGAAGCGTTTTTGACAGAGCCTACGCCGGGTTGTCCGGGCCGGCAATTAAACCGATAGCGCTCCGCATAGTCCATCAGGTGGCACGGTCGGTATCCATCCCGGTTGTTGGAATCGGCGGAATCAGCAGCGCCGAGGACATCCTCGAATTCATCATGGCAGGTGCGGCAGCCGTACAGATCGGAACCTACAACTTCATCAACCTGCGCGCAGGCGATACCCTGGCCGAAGAACTGATGGAATTGATGGAAAGCGAAGGCATCCATTCGCTGGATGACATTCGAGGCATTATCTGACCCATGGTGCTTCATGTGCAATCGACGGGAATCAACTCGAACATGAAGCACCGACACTGTTTGTGATTTTTTTCACCGATAACTATTCCTTTTAAGAATAAAATGAACTCAAGAACAATATTTGTGAAGTAATTCACAAAATTATAGGAGGAAACCAGAATGAAAAGGACACTCTCTCTATCCCTCTCTGTCATGTTGATGTTTGCGCTGCTCGTAGGCTGCGGAGGCAACGGAGACAAAGAGCCTGTCACTACGGACAAACCGGCAGAAAGCCAAAACACGGATACCACAACTAATGCGGAACAGCCTGCACAAGAAGGAAACCTGCAGGACGGCTTATATTACGCTGAAGGCGAGTTTGCCGAAGACTCCGGCTGGAAGGAACTTGTTGCCATTAAGGTCGAAGGCGGCAAGATCGTCAGCGCCAACTGGAACGGACTTCATAAGGACGGCGGCTTGGACAAAAAGACATTTTCCGAAAAAGGCTTCTACGGCATGAAGGAAAAAGGCGGCGCTCAAGCGGAATGGCATGAGCAGGCAGCCAAAATCGAGGAATACCTCGTGGCTCAGCAGTCGGTTGAAGGCTTGACCTTAAACGACGAAGGCCGCACGGATGCCGTATCCGGGGTATCGATCCATGTCAACGGATTTACCGAACTGGCAGCAAAAGCGCTGGCGGCGGGACCTGTTGAAGCAGGACCGTACAAAGACGGCAGCTATCACGCAGAAGGGGCTGATTTTGACGCTAAGTCCGGCTGGAAGGAAACCGTCGACGTTACCGTTATTAACGGCAAGATCGCCGCTGTCAGCTGGAACGGCATCCATAAAGACGGCGGTACCGATAAAGTTACCCGTTCCAAATCCGGTGAATACGGCATGAAGAACGGCGGAGCTCAATCCGAATGGCATGAACAGGCTTATCAAGCCGAGCAGTATTTGATTGAAAAACAAGATCCGCAAGCCATCGTAACGGCGGAAGACGGCAAAACCGATGCCATCTCCGGTGTGTCGATCCATGTCAACGGATTTGTAGAGCTGGCAACGAAAGCACTCGAAGGCGCCAAATAAGCACAAGAGTGATAGATAGAAGACAACTATTCCTTGAGGGGAGATTCGCATGAAACAGATTATCGTGCTGGGCGGCGGATATGGCGGTATACTTACCGCCAAGAAGCTGGCTAAACGACTGCGCAAACAGAAGGATTTGCGGATAACACTCATCGACCGCAAGCCGTATCATACACTGCTAACCGAGCTGCATGAAGTAGCCGCGAACCGGGTTGAGGAGGATTCCATCAAAATCGACCTAAAAAAAGTGTTCTCCGGGTTCCGCAATGTAGACGTAGTGCTGGATGAAATCGACGGCATCGACTTTGACGGCCAAACACTCCGTGGAGAGAAACAAACCTATTCCTACGATTATCTGGTCATCGGAACAGGCAGCAAACCAACCTTCTTCGGCATACCGGGCGCAGATCAACACGCCTTTACCTTATGGTCGTATGACGATGCGGTCCGTCTGAAAGAACACACCCTGAATATGTTCCGAAAAGCCGTGCTGGAGCGCGACCCGCAGGTCCGCAAAGAAATGCTGACCTTCGTCGTGGTCGGCGGCGGATTCACCGGGGTTGAAATGATCGGCGAGTTGGCCGAGTTCACGCAACAATTATGTAAGGAATTCTACGTGGATCCAAGCGAGGTTACGCTGCACGTTGCCGACATGGTCGACAAGATCCTGCCGATCCTGCCCGAGCCGTTAATACGCAAAGCCGAGAAGCGGCTGCGCAAAATGAACGTCAACATCATCACGGGCTCCAAGATTACGGAGGTTAAGCCGGACGGCGTTACCGTCGGCGGCAACGATATCAAATCCCGCACCGTTATTTGGACCGCCGGGGTGGAAGGCTCCGATGTGGTCGGCAATATGGATGTCGAGCAAAAAGGCCGTAAGCGTATTTTGACCAACGACAAGCTTCAAGTGCCTGCTCATCCGAACGTTTATGTCGTCGGGGACAATATTTTCTACATTCCTGAGGGCGCGGCTGCACCCGTGCCCCAAATGGTAGAAAATGCGGAACTCGCAGCCCCGGTCATTGCGCATAACATCGTGGCTGAATTATTAAACAAACCGATGAAATCCTACAAACCGACGTTCCACGGCACGATGGTCTGTATCGGCAGCCGCTACGGAGTAGCTAACGTGGGGGTTCCGGGCCATATGTTCAGGCTCAGCGGCTTCCCGGCCATGCTGGTCAAACATCTGATCAACATGCTCTATCTGTTCCAGGTTTGCGGCTTCAACAAGGTATACCATTATATACTGCATGAGTTCTTCCATGTCCGGAACAACCGCAGCTTCGTGGGCGGGCATTTTGCCAAGCGCTCGCCGAATTTCTGGCTCGTTCCGCTGCGGATTTTTGCTGGATGGATGTGGCTCTCACAGGGATGGGATAAAATCCACAAGATTATCGATGATCCGGATAAAGTGTTCCTCATTCCTGCCAAAGCAGCCGACGGCGTAAGCGCAGCATCCGCTGCAGGTGCCGATGCTGCCGGGGCTGGAGCCGCAGACGCAGTGTCTGCCGCCTCTGCTTATACTGCCGAAGCGGTATCCGCCCTCCCGGTTCCGGATTTTATGAAATCCATTGTCGATTGGTCGATGGACCTGATGTTCTATACCGGCGACGGCGGCTATACTTCGCTTGCCTATGTATTTCAGACCTCGATGGTATTGGCTGAGCTGATCGTCGGCATCCTGCTGATCGTCGGATTGTTCACGGCACCTGCAGCCGTAGCCAGCGTCGCCATGGGCGCGATGGTATGGGTATCGGGGATGGCACCTAACGAAATGCTGTGGTATCTGGCAGCCGGGATCGCCTTAATCGGCGGATCGGGCAGCACGTTCGGACTTGACTACTATGTGTATCCTTGCCTGAAGAAGGTATGGAAACGAATACCGATCGTAAGGCGATGGTACGTGTATACGGACTAATTTTTCTCTATTCAATAGAACGGGCTGATCGTATGGCGCTTTGCCGTAGCAAGCTCAAGCCCTAACCGTTCTGCCGGCATTCACACTCTTAATCAACACGAGCCTTCCGGAAGGAGTCAATAACGATGGATATGAAGCTATTACAGGATACGATCGACCTGCTTCGGTCGCATATCGATTCCGGAACGGATATCGATTGGATGGAGATGGATAACAGACCGGTGAGGGACATTGCCGATATGCTCAGCGCTTATGAACTGGCCTATTCCCGTAAAATGACGGTGCTGGCTTGCTGCATCCTGATTCATTCCGCACTCAGCAAACACGGCAAGCTGCAGACACAGGACAACGAGAGATTGACGCGTTTGCTGCTGGACGGCGATTATTTGACCGGGCTCATGTACCGGATTGCCGTCAAACGGAAGGAATGGAAGCTGCTGTCCCGGCTTCTCCCCCTCCATAAGCGCATGCAGCTGAAACTAATGAAGAACGTCTCACCCGAACTCCTGCTTAAAGAGCTGAAGCGTGAAATCCGCAGCTATCTGGAGCAGCGGAGCGCGTAAGGAGCTATCTGGGGAAAGGAGCGCTGATACAGATTGAACATTCATAACCAAATTGGAGTGGATCTCGCTTCCTTCGACCGCCTGCTCCGGGAGGTGGTCACCTCAGACCGTGACCTCACTCCTCCCTCCGTTGTGCTGAGCAGCGTCATGGATCTCATTAACGCTGGCGGCAAGCGGCTGCGCCCGCTTATGGTCGTGCTCGGCAGCCGTTTCGGAAAAAGCGGCCATGAGCGAGCCGTCATGAAAACCGCCGTACTGCTTGAATACTTACACATGGCCTCGCTGGTGCACGATGACATTATCGATCAATCCGATATGCGGCGCGGCAGGCCGACCCTGCACGAGACGACCGATGTCCAGACGGCGGTGCACATCGGCAACTACATGATTGCCCGTGCCATCGAATGGGCCGCCAATCATCCGGGCGACGACCCGGACGGGAGCAGCGAAGACGTCTCCGAAGACGAGGCCTACCGATTAGCCGAGCTTGCAGCCCTGGTCACCGAGCTATGCATGGGAGAGTACGATCAGCTGCATCACCGCTTCGACTTCGGACTGACGATGGAGCAGTATTTGGAGAAAACACGCTGCAAAACCGCCCTGCTGATGGCCCACTGCCTGAAAGCGGGCGCGGAAGCAGCCCATGCGGATGCCGGAACCGCTGAACGGCTCTTTCAATTCGGGGAGTCGCTCGGCATGGCATTTCAAATCCGGGATGACCTGCTCGATTTCACGAAGCCCAAGGAGGCCATCGGCAAGCCGGCTGGCGCAGACCTGCGAAACGGCAACATTACGCTGCCGGTGCTATACGCCCTCAACGATCCAGCCCTTGCATCTGGAATCAGGCAGCTTGGCCCCCACTCTGCGGAGGCTGACATGGACGAGGTCATTCAGCGTATCGCCGCAAGCGGCGCCATTAAGCAAACTGAGGAGCTTGCCCGATCGTATGCGAAACAAGCTCAGCGGATGATCGGCGACTTCGCGGATCACCCCGCTCAGCGTGATTTGCAGGCATTGCTCCATTATTTCCTGCCCTAAAGACAGACATGAAGCCATATACTCCAAACGAAGAGGGATACGTCCATCATGGATGCATCCCTTTTCGATTATGAAAGGATGTTTTATAGACATGAATCGCACAGTAATCTGGCGGTGGCGAATTGCGCTGGCGGCCTTCCTGATCCTGCTTGCTGCGGGAGGCTTCATGCTGTTCAAGACATCCCCTCTCGCAGAGGAGGATACCGGTGATACGCAAGTGAGCTCCATCGCCATCTTTGCGCTCAAGGGCTGCGGCGGCTGTTCCAAAGCGCTGGGTGTGGTGGAGCAGATGGAAGAAACCTTGCCGGACTACCGTTACCAGTATTTCAGCATATCGGAGGATACGGAGACCGTTAACCGGTACGGTATCACGGAGCACCCGACCATCCTGTTCCTGAACGCTCAGGATGAAGAACTCGGGAGACTGACCGAGGACATATCAAGCGACAGGATCCTGCGCGAACTGGAGGATATCGCTGCGAACGGTGCACGTCCGCCCAAGGGGACGATTCTTTCCGCCATCCCCAGCACGATGCCCAGCGTAACCCTCCATGCCTATGACCCGTTTTCCGGTTTATTCACGCCCGTATCCCAGTACGTGCAGACAGATACCTCCGTCCGCTATCCCAAGGTCAGTGCCATGACGATGCTGACCCAGTGGGGAGATCTGTTACCACCTGAACTTGAAAGCGCCATCCCTGATGGCGTAACCTTCGTGGAAATCCGAACCGAGCACGGGGTGACCGTGGTAGAGCTGTCCCCATCGTTTCGTTCCTTTACCGGCTCTAAGGAGGGAGAACGGGCGGAAGAAGCCATCGCGCTTACGCTGCAAACCTTTGAAGGCGTGAACGGCGTTCAAGTAGTAAGCGGCGCGTATCGCAGCGACATCCTCTATGCGGAAGCTCTTGCTGGCCGTTCCGACGGAAAAACCGACTACCTGCTGCATCCCGATACGCCTCTTCCGCATATCTCCAGCGTGAAGGAATACAATGCGGCCATCCTCCATGCCAGCCACTTGGCCTTCATGCCCTGCTTCTGCGGATGCGGCGATGCTGGCCATAGCAGCAACCTCAATTGCTACTATGCTCAAAAGAAAGACGGCAGACTCACGCCAACCACGCACGCGAAATTCTGCCAAACCTGCCTGGACGTCACGAACATGTACCTGGACGGCAGGCAGCAAGGGCTGAGCCTGAAGGAAATCCGGCAGTCCGTGGACCGGGCCTACGAGGGGATCGAGCCGACGGATACGCCGATGCCAATGAATGATTAGGTATGACAGATAACACTATTCCTATTTGGAACGGTGTTTTCTTATGTAGCTCCACTCTCTACGAGCTGTATTGTAAAACTCGCAAAAAAAGATGGGGCAAATATCCAATTCATTAATAATTTCCATATTATAACTTTACGACAGGCATGAATCTCATCTATGATTTGACTGGGTAAATCATCCATCGATGGTATACGCCAGAAATTAAAAATTGGCAGATTAGAGGAGACGTATTACAACGTGATCAGAAAATACCTAAACTTTTTTACACTGGCATTGCTGTTTCTTATGTTTACCCATGAAGAGACGGAAGCCTCCAGCCAAAAAGTCGGTTTGTCCCTCCCTAACGGGGCCACCTACTATGGTGAAGTGAAGAACAACAAACCTCACGGAAAAGGTACGATGCGATGGGGACCTTCAAAAGTATACAGCGGCGATTGGTACAATGGACAAAGATCCGGTACAGGCAAATACATATCGGACAAGCTTCCCGAGGATATGAAAGTCGTCTACGAGGGTGAATGGCGAAACGATCGTCCTAACGGAACGGGAATTCGGAGCGAAAGCAACCCTGATCTTGAATTTTATGTAATCTCGAAGGGCATTTTCAAAGATCATGACTTGCTGTCAGGTTATACCGTGATGCAATCCATAGACTCCCTTTGGTTTGAATATCGGAATGGGAATACTCTCTTGGAGTTTTCCGTATCGGATCGGGAGCAGGCAAATGAACTGATGCAATCCAAATTGGCTCGCGGTCATATTCAACTGCTGAATTATTACAAACGGGATAAGTCCACGCCTGACTACAAAGGGTTCGAATATGCAAGCGAGATGGAGGATTTCGGGAGTTCTATCAGCGAAGGCGTATATCGAACGGGTGACTATGGGGTGATGGAGCTCTATACCGGGGTGAACCAACGTTTCGAGGATGAAGAATCCTATAGAGTAGAGAATTACAAGAACGGGAGACTCGTTTCTGCAAAAGAAGTACCGGAGAACGGACGGTTTGCCGGGATCGTTCAAGGGAAAATCAATAACAAGAAGCATGTCCTTCAGCCTTATCTAGGTGAGTTCTCAAAGCTATTAAAAGCCATTGGAAACGACCCAGAGCCGATAAGCTGCAGCAATTCATCCACGAGTGTTTGTGAAGCCTTCCCTATAAAATTCGAGTAACAGCTTAATTAGGAAGAGACGCAGCTGATCACCATGATCGGCTGCTTTTTGTAACGTGCAAAGGTTGTTACACCACAGTCCTGAAGGACTGCGGTTTTCATTTCCTCAAGCCACTACTACAGCAGCGCGGCCGCGGCCACGGGCAGCAGGAACAAGGCGACAAACAGCGTGTCCGCCCGCTTCCATACAAAGGCCCTGAACCTGCTTCGCCGAGCACCCAGCCGGTAGCCTCTGGCTTCCATGGAATCGGCAAGCCCGATGGCGCGCCGGAACGCACCTGTCGTTACTGGCACCAGCAGGGCAATGATCAGCCGTGCCTTCTCCTTCAGCGGCCGCGACGACAGGTCAAGTCCCCTGGACTGCTGTGCCTTCCACAGCCGCTCCGCTTCCTCGAAGATGGTCGGAATGAACCGGAGGGCAATGCCGAGCATCAGCACCAGCCGGTCGGTCGGCACGCCGATATAGGTCAGGGGCCGCAAGAGGCTGCCCAGACCCTGGGCCAGCTGCTCCGGCTGGGTCGTGAAGGTCAGCACCGCCGCCAACATGATGAAGAGCGCCATCCGGGAGGCGGACACGATACCTTTTTCCAATCCGCCTGCATACACCTTGAACGCGCCCATATCCAGCAGCTTCCCGCCCCCCGCATCATATACAATGTGAAATACCAGGATAAACAACAGCAGGAACACCAGCGGCTTCATGGCTCTGATAAAATAGCGGTACGGGATACCCGTAGCCCGGATCACCGCCGCAGTGAACAGCAGCAGCGCGAGCACCCCCATATATCCGTCTACCAGGAACACGGCCACCATAAAGAGCGGCATGGCAGCCGTTTTGGCACGCGGATCCAGGCGGTGAACCCATGAATCGCCTTCCATATATCGGCCCAGGATGATTTTTCGTTTCATCCATGCTTCCTCCTTTCGCCTCTGCTTCGCTCTGCCCTACATTTCAAGCTGCCCTGCGTACCAGTCCGCCAGCGCAGCCGCATCCGGTGGCATCTCCGGAGGCTGTACTCCAAGCTGCGATGCCAGCTTGCCCGCCATCCGCACAGACGACGGAGCCATCAATCCCGCCTGCTCCAGCACCTCCTGCCGGTGTACCAGTTCCTTGGCCGTCCCTTGAAATACGACTCGGCCATCTTTAATTACAACGAACTCGTCCGCATAGGCCGCGACTTCCTCTAACCGGTGGGAGACGATGAGAACCGTCTTGCCCTGGGTCCTCGTTAATCCATGCAGCCGCTCCAGCAAATCCACGCGGCTGGCAGGATCAAGGGAGGCCGTAGGCTCATCCAAAGCCAAAATGTCGGGGTCAGCCGCCAGTACGGCAGCTACGGCCGCTTTTCGCATCTGACCCGAGCTTAACTTGAAGGGACTCTGTGCCAGCAGCTCCTCGTCCAATCCGACGAAGGATGCCGCTCTGCGGACCGCCTTGGCAGCTTCGGCTGGGCTCCGCCCGAAATTAAGCGGCCCGAATAGCAAATCCTTCTCCACCGTTTCTTCAAACAGCTGCTGTTCCGGGTATTGAAAAACAAGGCCGACGCGCTGCCGCAGACCGACAGGTACTTTCTTGCTGTCACCCGGTTCAAGGCGGAAATCCAATATGCGAATCAAGCCCTCATCAGCCCGTATCAATCCGTTCATATGCTGGAGAAGCGTTGATTTTCCCGAACCCGGCGCACCGAGAACGGCAATCATTCTGCCTTCCTCCAGCTCCAGATGAAGGCCGTCGAGCCCAAGAATCGGGCTCATCCCCCGGTCCCGGTAGCGGTAAGAAACCTCTTCGAATGATATGACCATAACGCCTCCAGCACCTCCTTCTCCCTAACCAGCTCGCCGATATCGATCCCCCGCGCTTTGAGCTCCCTGCACAGCTGGAGGGCAAAAGGCGCCTTTAGCCTGCAACGCTGGAGCAGCTCTTCCTGCAGCAGCAGCTCCCTTGGACTTCCGTCCGCCGTCACCATTCCGCCATCCAGCACGATCATTCGGTCTGCTTCGGCCATCTCCTCTACGTCATGGGTGATGGAGATAATGGTGTATCGGCCTTCGGCATGCATGGTTCGCATGAAGTCCAGCAGCTCCTGCTTTGCCATCTCATCCAGCATGGAAGCTGCCTCGTCCAAGACAATGATAGAAGGCTCCATGGCCAGCACTGCAGCAATAGCAGCACGCTGCTTCTGTCCGCCGGACAGGGTTGCCGGATGCCGGTCTAACAGATGAACAATGTCCAGCCGCTCCGCGTACACCCGAATCCGCCGCAGCATCTCTTCCCGGCTCAAGCACAGATTCTCCAAACCGAACGCAATGTCATCCTCTACGGTCAGGCCGACAAACTGATCATCGGGATTGGCAAACACCATGCCTATATGCCGGCGAATCTCCCCCAGCGTACAGCCGTTCTGTTCTATGCCATCGATAAGGATGCGCCCCCGGCTCATGAGGAGCAAACCGTTTAACAGCCGAATCAGCGTAGACTTGCCTGCCCCGTTCTTGCCGGCAATGCATACCCACTGCCCATGGGGAATCGTCAGCGAAACGTCCTTGAGCACGTTCGTGCAGCCCTGGCCGTAATATACATGCTTGAGCTTTACTGCATGCTCTGACTTATCTATTGTGCCCATGCCTAACGCCTCCTCCTTAGGTTTCCGTATGAAACATGCCAAACGGATCGATACGTCGCAGGGATTCGATCAGATGTTTTGCAGCCCATCCCACAAAGATCCCTGTCACGACACCTGCCCCGAGCAGAAATGGCAGGTAATAATAAATTTTGGTTGTTCCCAATACCAGCGAGGCTGCCGTTAATTGACCAACATTATGAGCGATGCCGCCTGCGATACTCACGCCCGTTAAGCTGAAATTATGGCCCCCGAGCCTAAGCATGACATACATCACCAGATAACTTGCCAGCGCCCCGAACATACTGAACAGGAAGGTCGAGAAGCTTCCAAGTATAAAGGCTGTCAGCAGTGTCTTTAAAACAATAAGCCACAGGGCATCCCTGCCCCCCAGGCAAACTAAACAGGTCAGCACCAAAATATTGCCAAGTCCCAGCTTGGCACCGGGTATCGTGACCGCAAATGGAATCAGGGCCTCCACAATGCCAAGCACCACCGATAAGGAGGCGCAGATGGCAATCACGACCAGCTTGCGGAGAGCATAGGGATCAGGAGACAACGGCATCGAGCTCACTTCCTTCATCTTGATCTCCGGTTACTTCAACGAACACGCGATTGGGCAAACATACGATGGTGTCATGAATGTCGTGAACGTGGCCGAACCCCACGCAGAGCTGATCCGGACAATCCGACTCCACCATCTCGATACCCTCGCGGGAGACCCGCAAGAGGTTATATCCCCGCTCTGTCCGGATTTCTATATCTCGAGGCTCTTCCGTAAGCGCCACCGTATCATAATGCTTTCCATTCACCTCGATCATGGCATAGGTTCCCTTCGCCGCTCCGTCTTCTCCCATAAACTTGGATATTCCAAACCAGGCGACAACCGCAATCAGCACGAGCGCTATTCCAATATCTCCGCGTTTCATCAGCATCTCTCCACTTCGCTTTGCTTATCTTCATTATCAGGGCTGCACCAAGTGCCAGAAATGATTTTTCTCACATTCAGCAAGGTACGGGTCTGATACGCTGGGATCATCGGAATTCGATTTAGAACAGCACCAGAACTGAAAAGAGGAGGCACTGTCATGTATAGGAAGCTTCTTTCCTACAGCAGCCTGTTGATCATGCTCACCCTGTTGATGACGGGATCGATTGGCTGCACAACTACAGCAGATCAGAAGGTAGCCGCCAGTAACGAGCCGGCAACCGAACGTTACTTTATATTCGATACCATTGTAAGTCTCCGCGTTTACGATGAACGGATGACGTCCCAGCATTTCGATGAGGTAGGCGCACTGCTGGAGCGTATCGACCAACGCATGAACCGGCAGCTGGCGGGCAGCGAGATCGATCGGGTCAATCAAGCGGCGGGCAAATCCGAAGTGAGCGTATCCGAGGAAACCTTCAAGGTTGTCCAAACCGCCATCGATTACGCAGCGGCTTCAGGTGGACATTTCGAACCGACCATAGGTCCGCTCGTAGACCTATGGGGCATTGGCGGTGAACACCCCGCTGTGCCGGAAGAGGATGAGCTGGATTCTGCCATGCAGCGAATGAACTATAAGGATGTCATTTTAAAACCGGCATCCCATGCCATCCTGCTGAAGAAAGAAGGAATGTCGCTGGATCTGGGGGCCATCGCCAAAGGGTATGCGGCGGACGTCATCGCAGATTATTTGCAGCAGCAGGACTTCCATTCGGCCATCATCGACCTTGGGGGTAACATCCTTGCCATGGGATCGAAACCGAACGGTTCGCCTTGGAATATCGGCATCCAGGATCCTGGTAAAGATCGCGGGCAATCCCTGGGTACGCTTGAAGTCATCAATAAGACCATCGTGACCTCCGGCGTGTACGAGCGTTTCTTTGAAGCAGAGGGAAAAGTGTATCATCATATCCTGAGCCCTTTCACCGGTTATCCGGTCGATAATGACCTGCTCAGCGTTACCATTGTGACCGACACATCCATGGACGCTGACGCCATGTCGACCTCCGTCTTCTCGCTTGGACTAACGGAAGGGCGGAAACTGGTGGAGAGCCGCGGTGATGCCGAAGCTATTTTCGTCACCACCGATCATCAAATCTATCTCACCTCAGGTCTGACCCAAACATTTAAACTGACCAATGGCGATTACCAGCTTGCCGAATAAACTTATGGAAGGAGAAGATGGTATGAAACAGAATCGTGCTGTAAGATCCGATGCATGGGATGGAGGGCTGTTTCCAGCAGGCACTTCCTCCGTCTATTCACAACCGCATCTCGCTCTGATCCGGGAATTGGCCGAGCCTGTCCGTTTGTTTGCAGGTGATTATCTATACCAGGAGAATGATCCTGCAGACCGGCTGTACTTTGTAAACCGTGGAAGCCTGAAGGTATCCAAGCTGCTGGAAGACGGATCGTCGGCCACCTTATCGCTTCACATCCCCGGCGATCTGTTCGGTGAACCCGATCCATTCGGACGAGCTGTTCATCAATTCGAATCCAAAGCCTTGGAGGATAGTGAAGTCGGAATTGTGCCGCAGACAGAACTGGATAAAGTCATCCGGACCAACGGTGACTTTGCCGTGGAGTATATGGGCTGGATGGCACTCATGCAGCGCACCGCGCAAAGCAAATTACGCGACCTGCTGCTGCATGGTAAATCCGGCGCCCTGTGCTCTCTGCTGCTGCGGCTGTACAATATGTACGGGACGAGCGGGACAAACAAGGAAACACGAGCCATCATCGGCAAGCGGATTACGAATCTGGAAATGGCGGAGATGATTGGTTCTACCCGTGAAAGCGTTAACCGGATATTGAACGAGCTTAAGGATCTTGGCGTGATTTCTACCGAACGGGGACGCATCGTTCTGAATGATCCCGACTATTTAAGGAATATTTGCCACTGTGAGGACTGTCCCCGAGCGATTTGCCGAATGTAACGGACAAATGAGAAGAAACCTCTCACGAAGAAACGAAAGTCGCTTAAGCATCCCTTTTCATCGGAGAGGTTTCATATTTCATGCGTTCATTCCGCGGTTCATTTTTTTCAGCTTCTAGTTTACAAGCATTCTAACAGCTTTTTCAAAAAGCCATGTAGATAGCTGATCAAAAACCTCCTTTTCCCTATAGACCATCTTATACATTTTCTTTCCTCCCCTTAAAACATAGCCCCCTTGATTCATATCCAAAAAATAATCATTCATTTCTCCGTCACGATCACGGTAAAAAATAATGAATGCAAACGTAGGACCCCCGTCATTTCTTATGTTTCTGCTGAAAAACGATCGCGGCGATCTCGTATACGAAACGGAATCTAAAATGCTCATTAATTGGTTGAGCTCTTCATTTTTGTCTTCGAATTCGAAATTTCCACATGAAAACTGCGCTAATTCTCGGTGTATTACAACTCCGCTGTGCGCGCTATGATGATATTGGACTAACCGAAATAAGAGAAGCATGAATTTATCGCATGTATAACTGAGAGCGTTTCCATTCCAACTATGCATAGAAATGAGGTTTTGCTCCATGAAATATCCATTTCAGAATCCGGATCTTCCGCTGGAAGAACGGGTTAACGATCTTGTATCCCGATTTACCTTGGACGAGAAAATCGAATTAATGTGCCAATACCAGGCGGAAATCCCCCGTCTCGGCGTGCAAAAATATAAACATGGCACCGAAGGCGCTCACGGCGTGGCATGGCTTGGCGAAGCGACCGTGTTCCCGCAAAATACCGGGCTTGCGTGCACCTGGAATCCCGAGCTAATGCGGGAGATCGGATCCGTCATCGCGGAGGAAGCCCGCGTCTATTACCAGCGCGACCGGGCCATCAACGGATTGACTATCTGGGCGCCCACGGTGGATCTGGAACGCGACCCTCGCTGGGGACGCACGGAAGAAGCCTACGGGGAAGACCCGCATCTGACCGGGGAACTCGCCACCGAGCTTGTGAAGGGCATGCAGGGAGACCATCCCTTCTACTATAAAACCGTAGCTACGCTGAAACACTTCTACGGCAATAACAACGAAGTTGACCGCGGCAGCGCCTCGGTAAGCATCGATCCGAGAAACAAGCGCGAGTATTATCTGAAGGCTTTCGAGGCACCGTTCCGGGAAGGGAAAGCCGGTTCCATGATGACAGCATATAACGGCATCAACGGCACGCCGTGCAACCTGAACCATGAAGTAAACGATATCGTCAAACAGGAATGGGGCATGGACGGATTCGTGGTTGGAGACGCGGGTGACGTTCTGGGCACCGTTATGGACCATCATTATGTCTCTTCCTATGCAGAGGCCGTTGCCGGCTCCGTTAAAGCCGGAATCGACAGCATCACCGACGACCAGGACATCTCCTTCCGCGCGCTCCGTGACGCATTGGAGCAAGGGTTATTGGAAGAGCAGGATCTCGATCACGCCATCCGCAATTCTTTCCGTGTCCGGTTCCGTCTCGGCGAGTTCGATCCGGAAGAACGGAATCCTTACAGCCATGTTCCGGAGACAAAGCTCTGCGCGTCCGAGCATGCCGAACTATCTCTGCGGGCCGCCCGGGAATCGATCGTGCTGCTGAAAAACGACGGATTACTGCCCCTTCAGCGCGATCAGTTGAAATCCGCTGCTGTCATCGGGCCCCTGGCTAACGAAGCATTTACGGATTGGTACAGCGGCACGCCTCCATACCGGATTACGCCGCTTCAGGGCGTGCAGGAGAAACTGCAGGACCGCAGCGTCCATTTTCATACGGGATTAGATCAGGTACGTCTTCGTTCTGCTGTTAGCGGCCAATATGTCGCCCTATCTTCGGAAGAGAATGGCCGGCTGCTTGCAAACACGGCTGAATCTACCAATGCAGCGGTGTTCGAGCGGAACGACTGGGGCTGGGGCTCCGTCACGCTCCGACTTGTCAGCAGCGGAAAATTCGTAACCGAAACCGAAACGGGACTGCACGCAACGGCTGACGAGGCTCGCGGCTGGTTCGTGAAAGAGGCATTCAGCTTTGAAGCGTTACCGGATGGAAGCTTTATGTTGAAGAATTGGGAAGGCAAACCGATTCTGTTGGATGAGCATGGACGGCTTGTCGTTGGCGGCACCGAGAATACGGGAACGCCATTTGCCATCGAGACGGTTCAGGACGGCATCGCTGAAGCCGTCGCAGCGGCAGCATCGGCTGAAACCGCCCTGGTATTCGTGGGGAACAGTCCGTTCATTAACGGCAAGGAAACGATCGACCGTCCCGACATTACGCTCCCGCCCGCCCAGCAAGCCTTAATTCAGGCGGTGTACGAAGCTAATCCCAATACGGTGGTTGTCATCGTAGGCGGGTATCCGTTCGCCGTGAACTGGGAACAGGAGCATGTGCCATCCATCCTCTTCACATCTCACGCCGGGCAGGAGCTGGGCCATGCGGTTGCCGACGTTCTGTACGGAGATTACAATCCGGGCGGGCGCTTAAACATGACGTGGTACAAGTCGACCGAACAGCTTCCGGACCTCATGGATTACGACATCATCAAAGGGAAGCGGACCTATCAATATTTCGACGGGGATGTGCTGTATCCGTTCGGTCATGGTCTCAGCTATGCCCGCTTCCATTACAGCGATCTGTCGCTAAGCCAGTCGGAAATCACGGCGGAAGGCAGCGTAACCGTCACCGTTGCCGTGAGAAATGAGAGTCAGCTGGCCGGGGATGAGGTGGTTCAGCTGTATGTAAAAGCTGATTCCTCCCGCGTCGTCCGTCCTCTCAAAACGTTGAAAGGCTTCCGCCGCATCCACCTGGCCCCGGGCGCTTCGGAAACGGTTAGCTTTGAGCTCAAAGCGGAGGATCTGGCCTTCTGGGATGTCACCCGGGATCGCTATTGCGTTGAAAAGGGAACCTATACGCTCATGGCTGGACCGTCCTCCAGCCAATTGCCGGTCACCGCAGCCCTTCAAGTTGAAGGGGAGACGATCCCTCCACGCACGCTGCGCGAGCCTGTTCGAGCGGTGAATTATGACGATTACCAGGGTGTCTTCCTGGATGAATGCCGTGAAGGCGGCGAAAGCATCCGCTTAACCGGCGAAATGGGCTGGATCGCTTTCCATGACGTAGATCTCGGCAACGCTTCGGTAACGTTCCAAGCAAGGGTGAGCGGACATATCAAGGGCGGCGAAATCGTCATTACGACTGGCAGCCCGGATGGTCCTGCAGCTGGAAGCTGCAAGGTTCTGCCGACCGGAGGGCGCCAAGCCTGGACGACAGTCCAGGCCGAACTGACGGGATTAACAGGACGTACTGACGTCTTTCTTACCATGAAAGGCGAAGTACAGATTAGCTGGTTCCGCATAGCTTAGCGATAACTCATATCTTATCGATGACTCATATATAAGTTTGCTTAGTCGCGAGATTCCATTGCGCCTTTCTGTCAGCGTCTTCTATACTTACCGATGTTCTATAGAACATCCGCCCTTCTTTTTATACCGGGGCAGATGTTCTTTTTTTGTTAGAATGAAATCAATTAAATCATGAACCGTTACAGAGACGGACTCAGACCTTCGTTACTTACGACAGAAAAAAAGATGAACCCTTTCCTAGGGTCATTTGTTTATTAGACATAACGCGAAGAAAGGAGTGCCTTGGATTGACGGAACGCGAGCTATTCGATTCTTATAACAAGGATGTGTACCGCACCTGCTACTACATGCTGAGGAACGCCCAAGATGCGGAAGACCTCTGCCACGATGTATTCGTCACCGTATTTCGTCAGGATTGGAGAAGTGTTGAACATACACGCGCCTGGATCATGCGCATCGCGATGAATCATTGCTTGAACCTGCTTAGAAGGAATCAGACCCAGCGAGACAAGCAAAGCCAGGTCGAGCGGCTCCACGAGCAGACCACGGCATCGGTTAAATCCGTAGATACCATCGTATTGGAAAAAGCAGCTGCGGCGGAATGGGAGAAACTGCTGCGGCAGCTTCCGGACAAGCTGATGGCCGTTGTCACGCTCCGCTATATCGGTGAGCTGTCGTTGGCGGAAATCGCCGAAACGCTGAAGATTCCCGTCGGGACGGTTAAATCAAGGCTTCACAAAGCATTGAAAATCATGCGCAAAAAGCTTGAACACCATAACGGCTTCTGGCTGAAGGGAGAGAACCAATTTGGAACGTTTTGAGGACAATTTGAAAAACCAGATGAAAACGGCGAACAACGTGTCTTATCCTGATTTTGACCGGATGTGGAGCAGTATCCAGCAGAATGAACTGAAGGTGGCCGGAGGTGAATCGGTTCCGCTTCGTCCGCGCAGACGAAAACGGATTGCAATCATCACCGGGATATCCGTCGCCTTGATGGCAACGCCGGTCTATGCAGCCCTGAACTATGATTGGTCCAATCTTCTGTCTTACAGGGCCGGTATCCAGACTGCATTGGAGCAGGGGCTTGGCCAAACGATTGAGCAATCCGTTACAAAGGATGGCATCACCTTAACGGTGCACACGGCGTTTATCGATGAGAACCGAACGTTCCTGCTCTACAGTCTGGATCCAGGTTCATCACGAGCTGGCGAGCAAGTAGCCTTTGATCATATTGGACTTAAAGATAAGGAGGGCCATTCCATCGAGGGCCGTTATTCCCATCAGTGGAATGAGGATGCAGGCGTATTCCAGGGGTATTTTGAGACCGATTGGGTTGCTCAAGGCCAGATCGCGGATGTCGAGTTTATGATGGAGAATATCCATTTTACTGGTGAGGGAAAACAGTCGATCAACTACGACCCACAAGACCCGAATACGCAGGCATTCCCCATTCAGAAGGATGGCATCGGCAGCGTGACCCTGCAATCTTTCGAACAAGCCGAAGGAAATGTCCTGCTCCAATCGGCCATTACATTTACGGATCCCGAAATGAATAGCAGAAGCTGGGTACGAATTCAGGCTATCGATGACAAGAAAGAGATGATTAAGGAGGTTAAACCCCCTACTTTTGGAACCCCGGCAGTCTCCGGAGAATACATGAGTCAGCAAATATTCAAGTCTGACTCCCTACGTTCTGAGGGTACGAACTTCCAGCTAGCTTACGATCGCACGCTTGAAACCGCGGACGGCACTTGGAGCTTAAATATGGCCTTGTCCAAGAAGCAAATGGACAACGGCACATTTAAAGAATCTCTGAATATCCCTGTTGATCAAGTTCCTGGAGGAACAAAACTCCATGAAATGATTGTTACGCCGACCCAAGTCCGACTGATCCTGACCCATGAAGAAAAGTATACCCGTGTTCCTTACATGGATTATCAACTGGATGTAGGCGGGACGCTGTTAAGCGGCAGCATTTGGCATGTGCCCGGCCATTCCAAGAAGACGGAGCTGCGCTTTGAAATGACCGGACTGGATGCAGCCTCTCTGGCGAACCGACCCGTGTCTCTGATCGCCAAGCACCGCGTCGACGAATTCGCGGGTGACCAGAGTCCGATCCGGTTGACCGATATTTCGGCTGAGCATCAAAGCTTAACGTCCAGCATTGCAGGTTATCCGATCACATGGACCTATTACATGAAGGACAATAATCTATATGTGGAATCCTTCAGCTCCGACCCGACGTTCGGCGGCGTCAACCAAACCTATTATCTTGACGGCGAAGACCGAAATTATGGCATGCCGGCCATGATCGGCCTGCTCGGTGATGACAGCAATAAACATATGGACGTGTATAAGAATTTCGACAAGACCGAGCTCGAGGTTTATATTTGGAACTATACCACCCATAAGCGGGACGATGTCTTGCGCGTTCCGCTTAAGGCCGGAAAATAACATATACGGAATAAACGATAAAGAAACCCTCTGGATGGACATAAACAGTACCCGGAACGGCGCTTCTGCCAAGAAGCGCTGTTCCTTTTTCGGTCTTCCGTTCTCCACCTTTTGAGGGTTTCTTTCTTTTTTCCGTTTGAACATGTCACAATTCTGCACGGCTAACTGTCATATGGGTGAACATCCAAAATCATGCGTAAAGGGGAACTGAACATGGAACTGCGAATGAATTACCGATCAGCCAATCCTGAAGCCTTCAAAACCCTGCTTGCCCTGGAGCAAGCGGCCCAAAAATGCGGACTCGATCACAAGCTGTACGAAATCATTAAGCTCAGGGCATCCCAGATCAACGGCTGCTCCTTCTGCGTTGATATGCATTCCAAGGATCTGCTCTCCATGGGCGAAAGCGTGGACCGCCTCCTCCTTCTGCCCATGTGGCGCGAAGTCCCGATATATTCAGACGAAGAACGGGCTGTCATCGAACTGACGGAGTGCGTGACCAAGCTGTCCGAGGCCGGCGTTCCGGACGAGGTATACGAACGCGTCCGCAAGCATTTTGACGAGAAACAATTCGTCGATCTGGTCATGGCGATTACAACGATCAATGCCTGGAACCGGATCGGTGTCGCTACAGGACTGTTCCCGGGCTGTTTTGATTAAACAGCTGCAATTTATCCGGATTCACCACAAGAAAAATCTGGCTGATGCGGGATAAGTCGGGTTCCCACGCTACCGTCAGCACCATGGAGACCCTGCCGTCCCGCTTCAGCAATAACCCGGGCTCTCCGTTTACGGAGACGGGTTCAAACCCTTCCCGAAACGAGCCTTTGGCAGATAACCCCTCGAAAAATGCTCGTACCCGCTCCACGCCCAGTATCGGATTAATGGCAGCCTTCGCTTTGCCGCCGCCATCCGATAGCAGCGTAACCTCTTCCTTCAGGAAAGACAGCAGTGGCTTAAAATTGCCCATATCGGATGCCCGCAGGAATGCTTCAACGAAGCGTTCCTGTGTTTCCGTCCGGGCGGTTTCTCCATTAGGCCTTTCCGTCGCCTGCCCCATTTTCAGCTTGGCACGGCTGAAGGTTTTGCGGCAGCTGATCTCCGTCTTTCCAAGCATCTCCGCTATGATCGGGTATTCAAGACCCAGCGTATCCTTGGCGATATAAATGGCACGCTCCAGCGGCGTTAACCGCTGAAGCAGCACCAGGTAGGCGTAACCAATCGTTTCGCGGCGTTCCGCAGGATCGGACCGCGTCAGCATGTCATAATCCGGCATCGGCTCCGGGAGCCAGGGACCGGTATACGTTTCGCGCTGGCGTCTGGACGATTTCAACAGGTTGATGCAGCGGTTCGTTGTCATTTGGGCCAAATACGCTTTCTCGTTCAGCACTTCTCCCCGATCCATCTGCACGAATTGGGAAAAAACGTCCTGCACGATGTCCTCCGCATCCGCCGCGCTCCCCAGCATCCGATAAGCCAGGCCGAACATCATCGGCTTGTATTCGGTATAGATTTGATCCAATAGCATCGGACACACCTTCTTACTCTGTATATTTTCGGCATGAAAGCTACACCACTTATAAGACAAATGAGCAATACCGCCTGTGACGTCAGGACGCATTATAGGGCTTATCACCAGAATCCGTTCTAGATTCATAACAAGTGGTATGATTAGAGGAGAACTCTTTTCTAACTAGTGTACCAAAGCCCTCCTTCTACTCTATCCTATATATCCTGATTCCTGGAAGGGTCAGTTGAACAGGAGAATTCCAGGGTCAATGGACACTACATCCGTTATCCAATTTGAACAATATGATAACGTTCGATAAATCTATCGACATTTGGGTATTTTTTAAATAACATATGGAATGGCCTAACTACAGCGATAAAAGGTTGAAGAGTTTAGAAAGTAGGTAAAACATGAAAAAATCCACTCCTTTACGTCGCGTCGAATTCGGATATTTTCTGCTGATTGCTCTCGCCGTGGTCCAGCAGTTGTTCATATTCTGGAACATCTATGTAAATCAAAGTTTTACTTTCACGGAATTCCTGTTCAGCGTTGGTACACTGGCCGCCTTATTGATCGGCTTCTTTCTTCCGGTAGGCGTGTCGACGGTGGCTGCTTTTGTGTATCTGGTCACTTATTTCGTATGGTTATCCACGCTGGCCCCGGTCAATGCGCTCACGCTGTCCTGGATTCTGCTGCTGCCCGCCAATACTGCCGTTGCCATCTTCATCAAACTGGCTCTGGTGCGAAGCCGCAGGTTTATCCGACGTCTCGAGCAATTAAGAAAAACAAATCCGGATATTGATATCGACACCTCTCTTGGCAGCAAGGATGCCTTCGCAGATACGCTGGTGAAACAAGCCAATCTGGCCAATCGGTATGCGGATCAGTACAGCTTCTGCATCATGATGTTTAAGCTCGATTTTCTCCCCCTGACCAGGGAGTCTGTCGGATCACACCGTTTTGCCAAGCTGATTATGGAACTGTCGAGCACGATTCAGAAGCAGATTCGTTACGAGGACTATAAATTCTCTATTGGAGAAGGACGCTTTATCATTCTGTGCCCGCTCACCAAGCCGGAGTACCTCAAAAGCCTCATGGACCGCATCAAAGTCGCCATGATGAACGTGCCCTTCCGTGACAAGAAAGGCATGTCCCTCAAGCTTGTAGTCCGCGCCGGCGGCCTTGTGTTCCAGAAGGAGCAATTCAGCCGATACGAAAATATCGATGACGTCATCTCTGCATTAGAACGGAATACCGAAACCGACCTCATCGGGGAATATATTTAATCAAGTTAAGTTGCCACCATCAATCAAAAGGAGGCTTGCAGCCGATGTCGTATACCAACTGGTTTATCCCTCTGTGCATCGGGGTCAGCATCGTGTTCTCCATAGCCATCATCATTCTGACGATTTCCACCTTAAGCTTCCGTTCGAAAGTCAAACGAAAATACGATCGGGGGAAGTTCAGTGACTGACTTTTTCCTGGTCATCTCCATTATCAGTATATGGATTGCCGTGCTGGAATCGATCATTATCATGGCCGGGGCCATCGTGTTCATTCATAAACAAAACCGGCAGAAGCTGGTGAATCCGAGCAATCTGGAGGATTTCCCCACCGTGACGGTCATGGTGCCCGCGCATAACGAGGAATTGGTCATCCAGGCAACGGTAGAGCACATTCTGCAGATGAATTACCCGCATCACAAAATGCAGGTGATTGTCATCGCCGACAATTGCAAGGATCATACGGTCGAGCGCTTAATGGCGCTGAAAGCCAATGAACATTACCGGGACCGCGATTTTCTTATTCTGGAGAGAACCGGAACCGGCGGCAAATCAGGCGCCCTGAACGATGCGCTCAAGCAGGCAACAGGCGAATGGATCTGTGTCTACGACGCGGATGCCGCACCCGAGAAAAATGCGCTATTATTCCTGACGCAGAAAGCGATGGAGCAGCCCGAACGCTACGGGGCCGTCTTCGGCCGCAACAAGGCCCGGAACCGCGGACAGAATTTTCTGTCCCGCTGTATCAATCTGGAGCTGGTGACCATTCAGCGCGTGCATCATACCGGGTTATGGCAGCTGTTTAAGCTGGGTACCATTCCCGGCACGAACTTTATCGTGAAAACCGCGCTCATTCAGGACATCGGCGGATGGGATGAGCATGCGATCACCGAAGATACCGCAATTTCGTTCGAGATCCTGACAAGAGGCCAGCTGATTGCGCTGGCACCCCAAGCCGAAGCTTATCAGCAAGAGCCCGAGGACCTGAAGGTGTACATGAAGCAGCGTGAACGCTGGGCCAAAGGCAACTACAGCGTCGTCACGGATAACATTCATCATCTGTTCGATCGGACAAGCTGGCGGATTAAGCTGCATGTGCTGTATTATGCGGCCAGTTACTTCTGGTTTATGATTGCCATCATCATCTCGGATATTATTTTTGTGACCAATATTGTGTATCAGATCATCGCGCTGTTTAATCCGGCCGTCGTCTCTCCCTTCAGGTTTGAGGGCGATGTCTATATGTATCTCATTATTGCCTGGGCCTTAATGTATTACATCTACGTCCTGCAGATTAACCTGGCGCTCGCAACGGACATCGGCCAGAGCAACACACGCAACTTCATTCTATCCTGCGTGTCGTACTTCACCTACGCCCAGCTGTTTCTTGTTATATCCGTTAAGGCCTTCTACTCCATGATCGTGGATAAAATCACGGGCAGGGAGTCCAAATGGTATAAGACGGAGCGGTTTGGATAGGAGAGTCCCCACGTATCTACGTTTAAAATAAGAAGAAAGGGATTACCATGATACATGGCGAACCCTTTCTTCTTGTTTCATTATGTTTATTGTGTAAGGGCGTTACACAGTCACCGAAACTTTAATTTTCTCTCAGCTTTTTCTGCTCATTACGAAGTTTCGCAGGTGTCACATCATTTCCGGCGGGATCCACGATGCTTAATCCCGAAAAGGTGCTTAGCACCTGTCCGCGAATTTCACGCAGATAGTCCGTGCGTAAAACTTGCTGTTCGGCTTTTTCCGCAGCAGTGAGTGTGCCCTCCCGCTGTTTTTTAGCCAATTCATTAATCCGGGTTAAGCTTTGAATCATGATATCCCTCTTTTCCATATGATTTTGATCAAACAGTTATCTTAATATAAAGATATAATAAACCAAGATATTTGTCTACCCCTGCCAGCATTCATTATCGACAGGCGCATTTGTGATTTTTTCCCTACCCAAAGTCTCTTCACTTCCTTAAACTTGGTGTTTAAGGTTTATTTATTTACAAATCGTGGTTAATGTTAGTATTGAAAACTTTGCGTTCGCAGCATAATAAAAATACGGGTTCTGATTCCTTAGGAAAAATTACTTATGCCTTTCTGACTGAACATGAAATATAATAGAGGAACTTAACTTTAATCAACTGGGGGAACATCTATGAAATCTCAGCTCAACAACCCAGCTTCAACAGGAAAAAATGATCGGTTTTCCTCTGCTGGATTTATTCTGGCCGCAATCGGGAGCTCTGTCGGCCTCGGAAACATGTGGAAGTTCCCTTACATTACGGGAGAACATGGCGGCGCAGCATTCTTCCTGCTCTTTATCGTCTGCCTTATCGTGATCGGTTTGCCTGTCCTGTTGGCAGAACTCGCCATTGGACGAGCTGGCCGCGGGAGTGCTGCAACTTCCTTTGTCAAAGCGGGCGGACCGAAAGCCTTCGGGCACCTGGGATTGCTCCAGGTTATTGCACCATTTCTCATTCTGACCTTCTATGTCATTGTGGCAGGCTGGACGCTTCATTATGCGGTCATGTCATTTAGCGGCAATCTGTACAACAACACCGATTTCGGTGGCCAATTTACTGCGTTTACGGAAGGTTACATGCCGATTATATGGCAAATCGTCGCTATTGCGATCACAGGATGGGTGGTAGCTAAAGGCATCTCCGGAGGAATCGAAAAATTCAACAAGGTTCTGATCCCGGGCCTGATCATTCTGTTGATCGTATTAATGATCCGCGCGGTAACCTTGCCTGGAGCCGGCGAAGGCGTATCCTTCTTCTTAAATCCTGATTTCTCGAAGCTGAGCCCGGAAGCGGCGCTGGTCGCGTTGGGACATGCCTTCTTCTCCCTCTCGCTTGGGATGGGGATTCTGTTGACCTACGGCGCTTATGTGGATAAGCGGCAATCGCTAGGTCCGGCAACCCTCGCCATCGGCGCGGGCGACCTGATTTATGCGTTTATTGCCGGGCTTATTATATTCCCGACAACCGCTTCCTTCGGGATCGAGCCAAATGCCGGCCCTTCTCTCGTCTTCATTGCCTTACCGGCTGCCTTCTCGGCCATGCCGCTGGGTTCTTTTTTCGGGGGATTGTTCTTCATACTTCTAGCCATCGCCGCCTTAACCTCTTCCGTCTCATTGCTGGAGGTCCCAACCTCTTATGTCATGGACCGCTGGAATTGGGGACGTACCAAAGCTGTATTGGTCATCGGCGCGCTGGTTATGCTGGTCGGTCTACCCTCCGCGTTGTCATTCGGCATCGTACCCGGACTTACCGATATCGGCGGCAAAAACTTCTTTGACTGGCTGGATTTCGTCACATCGAACATTCTGCTTCCGCTCGGGGGTCTGATCACCACTATCTTTGCAGGGTACTTCTGGAAGAGAGCGGCAGATGCGGCAGGCCTTAAAGCCGGCTGGTTCCGGGTATGGCTGTTCATGCTCCGTTATATCGCGCCGGTTCTCGTATTACTGGTGCTGCTCCATACCACGGGCGTGATCAAGTTCGATTAATTGGCAGCCAAGGCAATCTCATCGCCACATGGTGTCACTTTGCGCGCGTGTACGATGAAAAGCCGGAAAGCTTCAAATCTTCCTGCATTCAGCGTCTCCGATGGGCAAGAGGGCATTGGGATGTCTGCTTCAAATACGCTCACAAATTAATTTGGAGATTCATTAGCAAGCTGGACTTCAAAGCTTTTGATGGTTTTATGTACCTTATTAATCCTGGCAAAATTGTTTTGAGTGCAGCAACAGGTCTCCTTGTTCTCATGTCTATGGCTACCGACTTATTAGATGCTCATCATTTGATTCCTTGGCAAGTTTGGATGATGTGCTTGGTATTCCAATTCATTTACGTAGGATACGCACAGTTTCTCGACTCGAACAATAAAGTAAGCCTCATTCGGGGCTATGCGTACCTGTACTTTTTCAATCTGACATACGTCCCGCTGTTCCTTTGGTCACTCATTACGATGAAGAACGTGAATTGGAACCCTACAAAGCATACAAGAGCTATTCATTTGAGCGATATTGAAGTAGAAAAATAAATGTGAAGCGAATGGCAAAGAAACACCGCTTTGAGTAAATATATAAAAACGAAATGCTATATCATATTAACTGCGATCTCTACTTGAATAATGAAGCAGTTATCCATTCAAAAGAAAAACAACAAACCATGCGCTCGCATTTACCCGAGCGCATGGTTTGTTCATGTATATCTATAGCGGACAAGAATACAAATATATCACTCTCACTGACTCTTTACAGGACCGGTAGATGCTCCAACCACCAATTCCGCAGGCAATCGCTTCTCGACTGCTACATCATCGTGATTCATGATGCCAAGTACCGTCTCAATCGCCAGCCTCCCCATTTCTTCCTCGTTCTGCCGCATATGGGTAAACAAATAGCCCTCACCGATATTCAGCTGCGGACTGTCAAAGCATACGATGGATAAATCCTCCGGTACCCGCAAACCGAGGCGCTCTGCAGCTACCTTGGCCAGCAATGCAATGTTATATTCGATCGCAAAAAAGGCAGTAATCGCCGGGTTATCCTGCAAGTGCTGCACGATCCGCTGGATTTCCCGTTCAATATTGCTCTCATGGAAGGCATTGGGCAAAGTGGCCGTCACGTCACTAATCCAGATCTCCTTATCAAACGCGATGCCCCGGGCGGCATGAGCCTGCACGAACCCTTCAATCCGCTCTTCAACCGCTGTCGTGTCCCTCGGCGGAGGAGACAGCAGGGATATATAACGGTGTCCCAAATCAAATAAATGCTCCACTACCTGAACGGCTGCTCCCAGATTATCTGTACTGATGGAAGCCGCTGCTACTCCCTTCAGCTTGCGATCAATCAGAACAAGCGGAAAACGGGCAATGACCAGCTTCAATATTTCGGCATTGAAATATTCCCCCTGAGCGGGAAACACGATGAGACCGTTCACGCCGAGATTGCGCAGCTTCTGAATGGATAATTCCTCATTATCCTGGTCTCCAAACGTTCTGCGCAGTACCAGAAAACAGTCATTCTCCCTCGAATACTGCTCCATGCTGTAGACAAGGCGTGTTCCGTAGCTTGAAGAAAAATCTGTAATGACAAGACCGATCATCTTCTCTTGGCTAGCTGCTCTGACAACTCCGCCTTCTGAGGAAAATGATTCCCTCTGTGCCACGGGCTCATCCGGGTCAGCTACGAAGGATCCCTTGCCCGGTTTACGCACAATCACGCCTTCAGCCGCCAGCATATCTAATGCCTTCTTGCTTGTAATTCGACTAACTCCGTATTCGTCCGCGAGTTCCTTCTCCGAAGGAACTTTATCGCCAATGCGGAAAATATGTGTGGAAATCTTTCGCTTCATCTCGTTAAAAATCTGTTCATACATCGGCTTTGCGGAAGCTGCATCTTTCAAATTGATATCCCTCCAACGGCACTCCAAAACATGCTAATTCATATAACAATATAACATGATATGTTTAATTTGTCCATGTTGCGCGGATAACCGCTTACATAAATAATCAGATCATCATTCCCCTCTAAACAATCCCATACATGACAAAACAGCGCCGTATGATCTTTCGCTCCGAAAGATTCATGCAATAGCGCTGTTCCCTGTCGATACCTACTCCGTGTATTGAACTATTCCTTCACGGCCCCCAGGACGATTCCGTGGATTAAATAACGCTGCAAAAATGGATAGATGAGCAGAATTGGAATCATGGAGACCAGAATTTTGGCAGAGTTCAGGGTCGTGTTGGAGATTTTATTGAACTGCTGAAGCTGTTCGACCGAGAGATTCTGCATCTGGTCGCGCGTCAGGCTGAGCTGCTGGAGATAGGTCTGAAGCGGTATTTTCTCGCTGTCATTGATCAGGATGATCCCGTCAAAAAAATTGTTCCAGTGACCGACGATGACAAACAGCGTAATGGTCGCCAGACTGGGCATGGAGATCGGGATGAAGATCTTGAGCAGGATTTTCAGCGGACCGGCACCGTCTATGAATGCAGCCTCCTCCAGCTCCTTCGGAATGCCCTTGAAGAAGTTCATCAGGAGAATCACGTTGAAGACAGGAACCGCACCCGGCAGAACCAGCGCCCAGATGCTGTTGATCAACCCCAGCTTGCTGATCACCATATACCAGGGGACGATTCCTCCACTGAAGAGCATGGTAAACACGATAATCCACATGTATTTGTTTCTCGATCGGAACTGCGTGACGCTCCGCGACAGCGGATACGCCATGAGGATGGTCAGAATCATGTTGATCGCACCCCCAAGCAGCACCCGCTCCACCGATATAAGAAAGGCCTTCCAAAACTTCGCGTCGTTCAGGATCTGCCCGTAGGAAGAGAAGTTCAGCTCCACCGGGAAGAAATAGACGCGTCCTGCATTAACGGCCGTACTGCTGCTGACGGATACCATGATCGTGTTGACGATGGGGGCCAGCGACACAAACGTAATGAGCACCAAAGCGAACATAATCATCAGGCGGGATAGCCTGGATCCTAATGTTTTCGATTGAATCATGCTAACCCTCCTAGAAAATTCTGTACCCCGCATACCTCGATGCCAGCCTGTAGGAAATCACGATCAGTACAAAGCTGATAACCGACTTCATCAGTCCAATCGCGGTTGCAAATGAATACTGCATATTGATCAGACCCATGCGGTACACAAATGTATCGATAATATCACCCGTCTCGTAGACCAGCGGATTATACAGGTTGAACACCTGGTCAAATCCCGCATTGAGCACATTGCCGAGACTCAGCGTGCCCAGCAGGATGATCGTCGGAAACATGCCCGGCAGCGTGATATTCAGGGTCTGCTTCCAGCGGCTTGCGCCGTCCATTGCGGCGGATTCATACAAAGCCGGATTAATCGCCGTCAATGCAGCCAAATACACAATCGTCCCGTAACCGAATTCCTTCCAGGTATCCGTCACGATGAGCAGCGGCCTGAACCAGTCGTTGCTTGCCAGAAACATGATCCGCTCCAGCCCCAGAAACTCAAGGAAATTGTTAATCATGCCGTCAAAGGAAAAGATCATGGTCAGCATCGTGCCCAGGACCACCCATGACATAAAATGCGGCAAATACACAATGGTTTGAATCGTGCTTTTGAAAAGCTTCAGACGCACCTCATTAAGCAGCAAGGCGAATACAATCGGCACAATCAATCCGAGAACAATCTTCCCGACCGCGATGACCAGCGTATTGACGAAGATCTGCTTGGCATCCGGCAATTGAAACATATACGTGAAATTGTCGAGACCTGCCCATGCGGAACCGAGTATTCCTTTCGCGGGGATGAACTTCTGAAAAGCCATGACCACCCCGAACATCGGCACAATCGAGAAAATGAACAGCATGGCCATGCCAGGCAGCAGCATCGCATGATAGGTCATTTCGTCAAAGGTTTTACGTTTCTTTTTCCTCCGGTATCGTACTTCCAGCTCTTGATTGACGGTTGTTTCCACTTGCGCCATCGTCCGCTTCACCTCCATCATGTCCCTGTCAGGACAAGCCTTATCGAATAAAAAAGCCCGCGCGGCTGACCACCATAGCCCTCCGCGCCAAGGCCCATGCTATCTTTATCTGCTGCCCATCTCGTTGACCTCTTCCGTAATCTCATCGCCTCCGGTACGCTTCCAGGTGTCCACGAACTTATCGAATTCATCAACGGGAGCTTGTCCCATAATAATTTTCAATATGGTCTCCTCTTCGAGCTTTTGGAGGTTAGCCCACTTCAGCTTCATCGTCTCGGTGGTTCCATAGAAGCCGGCAGGAATCACTTCCAGATTCGGATTGTTCGCTTCGCGCTGGCCTTCAATACGGGAGAGGTATTCGCCGTATGTGTTCACGTCGATGGCATTTCCTTTTTCCTTGAATTCCTGATACGCCTTGAAGGACACCACCCGATCTTCCTGCACGGAGGAAGCATCACCGGATTCATCCGCCTTCATCAGATCCTCGTAATAACGTTTCAACACATCGTCATAATCCACTTGCATCGGAATTTGTGTCGGATCATTATTCCAGCGGCTTGCGTCTGTCAGCATCTCATCGGGGTGCTCTTTCTTATAATTGACCGCATCATCCGTTAAGGAGTACAGGAAATCCGTTGTTAGATTGACCGATTTCATGATCGCTTCGGGATGGGCGAAATCCTTCTTGACTACGACGATACCGCCGCCCACCGGATCCTGACGGATGGTCTTGAACTTGCCGTTCTCATCCACGGGTGCTGATATAGCAACCCAGACAGCATCGGGATCCTGCTTGATGGAATCCTTGTAGTTGGTGTAGCCGATCCACCATGGGTTAAACAGTATCCCTGCCTGCCCGTTGATCACAAGCGCTTCCTTCTCTTCATTCGTTCTGACGGCGAACTGTTTATCAATCAGACCTTCTTTGTACATCGCGCTCAGCTCCGCCAACGCTTGCTTCATCTCGGGCTGAACCGATCCATACACAACCTGGCCATCCTTCTCGATCCAATTCATTGGAAAAGCACCGCGTGCAGCAAAAACGGGTGTAAAGTTCATGGCATTGGCATCCATCACCATCCCAACCGTTTTGCCTGTTCCCGAGGCGTCCTTCTCTACGAACGTTCTGGCGAGATTCCATACATCCTCAACGGATTCCGGCATCTGTGCGCCGACTTTATCCACCCAGTCCTTCCGTACCCACAGCAGTTGGTGCTGGTTTCCGATATTCGTCATCGGAAGGCCCATGATTTTACCGTCCACCTTGACTTGGTCCAGCAGCAAGTCGCCATAAGAAGCGTAGATATTCTTGACGCCGTCGGATGCGGTCTTCTCGTACACCTCCGTCATATCGGCAATCAGGTCGTTATCCACCAGCTGGTTGAAGATATCGCGGCTGACCAGCATCACATCCGGCAGATCGCCCGTTGTCATCGACAGCGACAGCTTCTGATCCATATCGTCCGTCTCCCAAGCCACCTTAGCTTTTACGTTCACCCGGTCTTCCACATAGCGGGTAGCCAAATTGTCCTCAATCGTATCGCCGGGAGGCAGGTTGTTCACATGATTGGTATTCCGGCCGATCGTAAATTCCACCGGCGTTTCGTATTTCCCGTAAGGCTCAAAGTCCTGTTCTGAAATTTGCGGCTGTGCGCTGTCCCCAGCGCTCCCGCCGCAGCCGCTGAATACAGTCAGCATCATGCACCCGAGCAGCAGCGAAGCCATCTTTTTACGCTTGTTCATCCTGTCATCCCCTTTTCTCTCGTTTTGTTGATAACCAAATTGTATGCGGTTTCATAATTGGCGTATATGCAACATTTTTTGGATATGTATCACTTTTTTCATGACCTTCCTTGTTCTCAACTTCAAACCCCAAAAAAGCGGCTGCCTCAGCACACCGCTTTCATTATCAACACGATGGATAATGGATGGAATAACGCTCGCTGTTCAGCAGGCCGGAATAACCATGGATACTTCCGTTCCGCTGCCTGGTTCGCTATGAATATCGAGTCCGTAATCCAGTCCGTAATACAGCTTGATCCGGTCGTTCACGTTCCGAACGCCGCAGCCGCCGCTCTCCCCGGCCAGCAGCCTCGCCGCCTGCGCGGGAGTCATGCCCACCCCGTTATCGCTGACGATAAGTTTCATGCCCCCTTCGACCCGGCTAACCCCAATATGAATGTGGTAATCTGCCCCTCCAGTCTCCACAAAACCGTGCTTGATGGCATTCTCCACGATCGGCTGCAGAATAAAATGAATGATCTCGGTATCTAATACTTCTTCATCGATATGGTAATCCACGTCAAATCGGCCATCGTTCATGATAAGCTGCAAATCCAGATAAGCCTTGATGTGCTGCACCTCATCCTTGATCGTAGCCAACTGTCTCCCCTGATTCAGCGTCGTTCTATAGAACCGGGCCAATGCCGATACCATATAACTCGTTTCGATATCCGCTTTCTTCTCGGCCCTCCACCGAATAAAGGAGAGGGTGTTGTATAGGAAGTGCGGATTAATCTGATTAATCAGCTTGTTATATTCGCTTTCCCTCTTGGCGATTTCCGCTTGATACACCTGGGAGATTAGACTGTTAATCCGTTTCAGCATTTTGCCGATGCCATTGGTCAACTCGCCGAACTCGTCCCGAGATGAGCTCTGGATAATCACCTCGAGGTTATTCTGCTCCACCTTGTCTACCTTGTTCTTGATATGGATAATTCGACGCGTAAAGTTGTTGGAGATCACATAAATGAGCAGAAATGTAATGATCAAGCTGAGGATCATGACAAACAACGTAATTTGAAAAATACCCAGTGCATTTGCATATGCATTCGTATTCAGCAGATTATAGTGAATCGTCCATCCATTATTCGCGAGCGACCGGCTTAGGTTCAGACCGCCCGTCTCCCCACTCTCCAAATCGGCTGAAGCATCGGACTCCTTCCTTTCCTTGAAAATCACACGCTGCTCAGCATCCTCGATATGAACCGCTACATGCTCCGACAGTTTGTCCATATCCGCAAAGATGCTGTCATGCTGAATGGAAATCACCATGAAATTGCTGTCCTTGGGATTGCTGATCAATTCCTGGACGAGATACAACTTCTCCCCGTCCACAATCCAGCGCCTTCCGCGAAATCCATCGTACCAAGACTTGCTCTTGAGTTCCCCGATGGGCAAAATATTATCGCGAATCCCGAGCAGTTCTCCGGATGTATAAAAGGTAATGGCCTCAATATCATCATCCATTAGCCGAATGTTCGAGATCAATGGCTCCAGAATGTCCCGGAAATCCAGGTACATATTAAAATAGTTCTCTTCATAGTCCTTAATGAAAATTTGCGATAACTCCCGGTTCAGTACCATGAACTCGCTCAGCGTATTGTACCGGTTGATCTTATAGTCCATTATGTTGGCCACCTGTTCCAGGCTGGCTTCCGCTTCGCTCCGTAATTCCTTCATCTGAATGCGGTAGGACTGGATGAAGGAGAGCAGTCCTAGCAATAGAATCGGAATGAGTGCAATGATGAGATGGGACAACAGCAGCTTGTTGCGGAACCGGATATCATTGAACTTGCTCTTTATCCATCCGATCATGGAGCACCCCGCACTCTCTGTATTGTAATGGACTTACGCCGAACTTGCTCTTGAACAGCTTGGCAAAATAAGAGTGGTTGTCGATACCCACCGCTCCTGCAATATCATTGACTTTCATATTTGAGTGTTTCAGTAGATAGCTTGCCCTCCGCAGGCGGTAGTCGGTCAAATACTTCGAGAAGTTCTCCCCGGTTTCTTTTTTAAATAAAATGCTCAAATACCCCGGAGACAGGTACACATCCTCGGCGGCATCCGACAACGAAATATCCCCCTGGTGATGATCCTTCACATAGTCTTTAACCTGACGGATGACCTTCGATTCGATCGTAACCTGTTCAAGCTCCCCGCCATAAGGACTGATCTGTGTAATATCCTCCATCACCTGCAGAAACTCTTCCCTGACAAGCGGTTTGAGCAAGTAATTTACCACGCCCAATCGGATAGCGCTTCGGGCATACTCAAATTCGTCATACCCGCTGCAGATGACAATTTTTAAATCCTGCTGGGTCTTTCGGGCTTGCTTGCTCAGTTCCAGTCCGTCCATAAGAGGCATTCTGACGTCGGTGATCAGGATGTCAATCGCGTTTTGCAGCAGAATTCGCTTTGCACTCATTCCGTTCTCGGCTTCCAATACCTGAAAGGGGAAGCGGTACTGAAAGATCAAATCCTTAATGCCTTCTCTTTGAATGGACTCATCGTCAACAATAAGAACATTAAACATCAGACAATCTCCTTTGCTGGTGAAAGTATGGGGCTGATATAGGGAAATATAGGTTGTTATAATGGTATACCTGTTTTGTCGTAGTATATCACAGTTTTAAGAAAGGGCTTTCAAATTCATGTTTAAGACTGCGCAGCCGTCAAGCCTTTTGCTTCCTTCGACAATGCATGATTGCCGATTACGTGATCCGTTATTTTGAACCGGGTACCTCTTCCTTCGATGAACGAATTGAAGCAGCGGGCAAAATTGCCGAAGCCGGGTATCCGTTAGGTTTCATCATTGCCCCAATCGTCAAATATGACGGATGGCAAGAGGGATATTGGCATTTGTTACAGAAGCCTCATGCGCGATTGAGCCATGTGGAGGTCAAAGATCTGACGTTCGAGCTCATTCAGCACCGCTTTACCAAAACGGCCAAAAGCACGATTTTAAAGCGTTACCCCAAAACCATACTGAATATGGACAAGGAAGATCGGCAGTTAAAATGAGGGAGATACGGAAAGTTCAAATATGTTTATAAGGCCGCAACCGTCGGGGTTTTCTAGCAGTTGTTCGAGAGGGGGATCAGAGAATATTTTCCTTTTGCGAAAATTGCCTATTTTGTTTAATGAGAGAAACTTGAGGGGCCCGAGGCAGGGTTTATTATGTTCCTTCAACAACATAACGGACACCTCACGGTGCCCGTTATTCATATGATCTGTATCTATTTTTCATCGCAGGGTCACGATCTCTTCGTTCTTGTGATCTTGCTCGTACATCCAAACCTTAATCTCATTGATATCCATCGGCTTTCCGTAATAATAACCCTGCATGACATGGCAGCCAAGTCCGGTCAAAAAGTCGATATGCTCCTTGTTCTCTACACCTTCCGCAATGACATCCAGATTCAAATTCTCTGCCATAAGAACGATGGCGTTAACGATGGCACGCTTGCTGGGCGTGTCCAAATCATTGGTAAACTGTCGGTCCAGCTTTAAAGCATCAATTGGAATCCGGTCCAGGAGCCCAATCGAGGAATAGCCGGTTCCGAAATCATCCATGGAGACCTTAACCCCCAGGGACCTGATATTCCCAAGCTGGCGGATAATATCATTGACATCGTGCAGCACCATGGACTCCGCTATCTCAAGCTCTAATAAGCGAGGTTCCAGATTCGCCTTATCCAGCACGTTCTGAATAAGCTCCAGCAGATTGTCGCCATGGAATAAACGAACCGATAAATTCACCGAGACCGGCTGGACAATCCCTCTCTCCTGCCAAATTCTGCACTGTTTGCACGCTTCCTCAAGCGTCCATCGGGTCATCGGTATAACGAGCCCCGTCTCTTCGGCAATCGGAATGAATTCAAGCGGGGATATCACGCCTAAGCGGGGGTGCTTCCAGCGAAGCAGCGCCTCGAATCCGACCAAGCGATCACTTTGCACATTCCATTTGGGTTGATACACAATGAAGAACTCCTTCAGTTCAAGCGCTCGTTGCAGGTCCTTTTCCAACTCCATTTTGCGAACCTCTTGAAGACCCATCGCCTCGTCATAGAGGCACTGTTGATTCTTGCCGAGTCCCTTCGCTTTATACATGGCGGTATCCGCATTCTTGAGCAGCGTCGTACGGTCAGAGCTATGGACGGAGCCGATGCTGATTCCGATACTCACCGTCACATACAACTCGTTACCGTCAATATAGTACACGTTTTTTATTTGTTGGAGTATATCGTCAGCTAAATGCTGGGCGTAAACGGGGTCGCTTTGCTTCAGAATAATCAGAAATTCGTCCCCACCGATCCGGAATACCTGCTGGCCGTTTCCAATGAATTGACGCAGTCGCTTACCTACTTCTTGGACCAGCAAATCCCCAACATTGTGACCCAGCGTATCGTTGATCGCCTTAAATTGGTCCAAATCCAGAAACAGAATCGTAATCTGCTCTGTCTCGGAATTCGTCTCGAAGAATCGATTCATTTCATTGCGATTAGGCAATCCCGTGATCGTATCCTGATAGGCCAGCTTTTCCAGCACATGCCGATCAAAGAACATCGCCCCCCAGGAAATCAGCAGGATGGCAAAAATCGCGACCGTTACACCATACAGAAGCAGAAAATCCACAGACTGCGGCTGCTGCGTAAGCATACCGGCATGAGCCTCAAACCGTGCAGCTTTCATTCCTGTATAATGCATCCCGCATACGGCGAATCCCATGACAACCGCCGAACCCCACTTGAGAAAGCTGGACTTGGGATGATTCCGAAAGCGGAGAAACAATAATAAAGCCGCATAGGAGGCTACCAATGCAATGATGGCGGAAAGTACCCAAATGCCGGGATCATAACTAATTTCAGCATGTATGACCATGGCCTCCATTCCCATGTAATGCATGGCAACGATGCCGCTTCCCATAATGAAGCCGCCAATGGCGATTTTGAACCAGTTAATATTTTTGGGCATCGTAATATAAAACGCGATGAAGGAGGAAACCACGCTGACGAGCATCGACATGATGGTCAGAAAGACATCGTACCTCACATTCATATTCATGTGCATCGCCAGCATGCCGACAAAATGCATGGACCAAATGCCGCTTCCCATGACCATGGCCCCGCCGAATAGCCAAAAAAATTTGGAATTGCCGTTCGCATCCGAAATTTTGGACGTAATATTTAAAGCCGAGTATGAAGCAAGTATAGCAATCGCAATTGAGAGCCCAACAATATAATAGTTATAATTGCCGTCCATCTGAGCTGTACACACCCCTTTTGTATGTAATTCTTAAGTCCTATGAAGATCATACGTTTCCTAGCGGATAACGTTTCTATTAATTCACGGTGACTCGCCCCGGTGCATATCCAAAAAAAGCAATCTTTATTTCCGCTACTTCCTAGCGATCACCATATCCATATTATATCTTTAGTAACTATTCAATTTCTCGACAAACACAGAAATGTTCGAACGCTCCCGGTCTGAGATGAGTCTAAAGAACTAAATTATTCTGCGGGTATCTGGACTTATCCTCTACCCTATGAGAAATTTTGAGCGACAACACTCTATTGGAAAATAAAAAAAGCTGCGGGGCCTTTATTAGGTCAGCAGCTTTTATTTTGTCTGTCCTCAAGGTGTAACTACCTTCGATTTCCCATTCAAGTACATCTCGCCCCATTCACAGATTTGATCAAGGATCGGTTGCAGCGAAATGCCCATTTCACTCAGCTCGTACACGACCTTAGGCGGCACTTGATTAAAGACCGTTCGCGTGATAATCCCATCCTCCTCCAGCTCCCGCAGCGTCTGGGTTAACATTTTCTGCGTAATATCCGGCATCTGCTTCTTAATTTCACTCGTTCGCTTGGGGCCATAACTTAAGTGACACAGCACAATGACCTTCCACTTGCCGCCGATTACGTCCATGGTCGCCTCAGACGGAATATTGTATTGTCGCTCCCCATTCATAAGAACTTCTCTCCTTTTTGAACGTAAGTGGCATATCTCTGACAACAGGCACTTTGGGGTACTAATGATACTTTTAGGTGCTTATAGAACAATTAAGTGCGTACTTCCTTTCCGTCATTATATGTTACATAATCCCCTTATACCAGTACTGCATCATAAAAACATGGGGGTGAAATAACATGCAGCGTATTTACATTGCCGGAGGTTATGGCGTAATCGGGAGTGCCGTTGCCCGGCATATCCGAACAATCAATCAAGAAACCGAGATTATTCTCGCCGGAAGGAATCCCGAGAAGGGGAGCTTATTGGTACAGGAGCTAGGAAACGCCCGCACCGCTTTTTTAGATATCCGCCAGGGTCTGGCTCCAGGGGAGCTGGATCAAGCCGACCTCGTCGTTTCTACGATTCAGGATCCGGCCGACTTCCTCATTCAAGAAGCCCTTGCAAAAGGAATTGCACATATCGGAATCACGAAGCTTGCCGACGAGCTGACACCTATGCTATTCGCCATGCAAAGTCATCCCCCTCAAGCACCCATTGTCCCTCTGGGACATTCGCAAGCGGGAATTCTGACCTTGGTCGCGTATCAGGAGGCGAAGTCCTTCCAAAGCGTCCAATCGATCGGCTTGGCTGGTCATTATGATGAACGCGATCCGATGGGCCCTATGACGCTGGAAGATACCGAAGGGTTTATCAACCGTGCCCTTATCCGGGAAAACAGGATATGGAAATGGGTTGAGGCTGCGAAGTATCCGAGAAGCATAAGTCTTTCTAATGGTTCCCGGGTAGAAGGCCATCCCATGAGTTTATTGGATGTTCCAAGCCTCGCGGCTGTTACGGGAGCGCCTAATATTCGATTCGACTTCGCCATCCATGACTCCATAGGAACACGGGCTGGAGGCAGGGCCTCCCAAGACCTCTACATTGACCTTGAAGGCGTACTTCTTGACGGCCGTTACGCGAAACGGAGAATCACGTTGACCGATCCGAAGGGACAGGCGCATTTTACGGCCCTCGGTATTCTCCTGTCCATTGAGCGCATTCTGGGCTGGGACGGCTCATCTCCTGCTCCCGGAGGCTTCTATCTGCCGGAAACGCTGGTTCCTCTTGAAACTGCAATGGCACGTATTGAACAATTTGGTATTCAAATTCGAAGAGAAGAAAGAGAAGGTGAACCTCATGAAGGTATTAACAGTTGTTACACATCCACGTGAAAATTCCTTTACTTTTGCAGTTACCGATAAGTTTGTACAAGGGCTTAGGGACGCCGGGCATGAAACGGAAATTCTGGACCTCCACCGCATCGGTTTCGATCCGGTCCTGTGGGAGGCAGACGAACCCGATTGGTCTGACCCTTCCAAGATCTATTCTCCTGAGGTTGAGGCTGAAATCGTACGGATGAAGGAGCACGACGCGCTGGCCTATATCTTCCCGGTATGGTGGTACGGAGTCCCTGCCATGCTGAAAGGGTATATCGACCGTGTCTGGAATCATGGCTTCGCTTACGGCGGCGGCTCAAAGCTTCATCACCAACAGGTGTTATGGCTTGCGTTAGCAGGGGCTTCGGAGGATCATTTTGCCAAGCGGGGCTATGATCAGATGTTATCCCTTTCCCTCAATGTTGGAATGGCCGACTACTCCGGAATCAAGAATTCCCGCGTGGAATTCTTCTATGATACGCTAGAGGCCAGACCGGAGCATATGGAGAGTTTGCTCGAACGAGCTTATCAGCTGGGATTGCATTATGCCGATTCTGGAGTGAGCGTGAAATGATTGCTTTATAATAGAAGCAGAGCCTAATTTAAAAATCATAAAAAAATCGACCTCAAGTGAGGTCGATTTTTTTTATGTACTACTGATCGTTCAACCTCATGCCATTTTGATACGTCAGCAGAATCGGTGAAATATAGTCTGCATCAACCACTGATAAAACAACTCTACATTCAATTCTCCGAACCATAATCTACCTTGGTCATCTCGTTGCATTCTCCACTGGCAACGGCTAGTCCTTCATGCGTCTTATTTAATGCTTCTTCATAACTGAATTCCGGGCCTTTTTTAGACTGCCGATCGTGCATGCACATTGTTCCTTCTTTCAAGAGCTTCGCCTTCACGATGGAATCAACCGCGGCGGGTTTTTACACAAATTAAAAAAGCCTTGTTCCGTCTTTCGATCCAAGGCTGCGTTTATTAAATGGCCGGAAAGCTTCGTAAAATCTTTTCCTTACGCCCTTTCATATACCACTGCCCCCACGGATGGAGTTTGTCGAATGCTCCGCCGCAGGCATGGAACAGCTTGATATACCGACCCATTTCTCTCAGCTTCATGAAATACGGGATTTCTCGAAGCCATTTCTCCTCCAGATGATGCTCCAGACGGTATCCTTCCAGGAACGGGATCAGAAACCTGTCCGGGTCCGAATCGGCTTCTTCGGTTAAACCTGAGAAAAACGCGGCCACCGCAATGTCATCCACGAACCATGAATATCGGCTCGCATCAAAATCAATCAGACACAATGAATCCTCATGCACGAAAAAATTGCCGAAATGAAAATCCGCATGGATCAGTCCATAAGCGTCCTCAGCGATCGGAAGCTCCGATATATAATGGAGCAATGCCTGATAACGAAGGGTGATCTCTTTCTCGGATGGCGGTAAATCAATACGTCGAACTTTTTCCGCCTCATCCGACCAATCGGGCCGTCTTGTAACGGGATCCAGATGGATGTACCTCTTGGCGATGTCGTGCATGCGCCCCATGAATTGGCCCATTTGCCCGTATAAGCTCTCATTGGCATCGTTCTCCCCGACCGGACGCCCCTTGGCTTCCTCATAACAGACCGCCGTATAGTCATGATCCTCCGTCCGAATCCGCTCCGCAAGATTTCCTGCCGCCGAGTAGTGCGGCCTCGCAACGCAAACGCCGTTTCTCCCGAGAAACTCGACCCACTGCACCTCGCCTGCAATCTTTGCATACGGTTTATGGGACTCGTCGGTCAAGCGTACATACACGGTCTCCGCACCCTTACGATAAGAACAGACAAGGCTGTGTTCGGAAAAATGCGTCTGAAGTCGATCCCGCTCCAAGAGTCCGAACCTGTTTACAGCGGCTGCCATAAGTTCCCTTCTTCGTTCCATTTGCATCGCCTCCCTTCACCATCCGGGTGATCAAGCATTCAATGACCATTGATTTCTGCATATGGATAGCCTGCTCCTGCATTTAACCGCTACTACAAGAGTATTTATCTTATTTCTCAGTCAATGTAAAATTGTTATACCAGTTGAATAATATAATTAAGAAGGAAAACTTTATATGAGCAGGGTGAACGAAATGGAACGGAAAGTCACTAAGTTTGGCAACAGCCTGGGAATTACAATGACGGATGCCCTCAAACTGATTGGTCTAGAACTAGGCGATACGGTACAAATAGATGTTAATCAAACCGATGGTGAGATCATCATTAAAAAAGCTAACAAAGTCTCCCTACCTGACGGCATCAGCCCTGATTTCTTAGATACTTTGTCTGAGATTATGCGCGAATACGACCAGACCCTAAAAGGGTTAAAAGATCGATGAACCCTATACGTTATCTAACCTCCCAAGAGGTTATCGCCATTAACGTCGCTATGATACAGAAATATAGTGTCGGCGAGCATATCGGTGTAAAGAGTCCGCATTTGCTTGAGTCGGCCCTCCATCCGCCTAAATCGTCAGCTTTTGGAGAGGACGCCTATTTATCTATCTGGGAAAAGTCAGCTGCATTGTTTGAATCACTAGGACAAAATCACCCATTTCAAAACGCCAATAAAAGAACCGCCTTCACGGCTCTTCTCCTGTTTTTACGCTATAACGGATATCGATTTATCATGGATCAAAAACAAGCAGAGAACTTCACGGTCGATATGGTTAATCACAAATTCACCTTTCAAGAACTTACGTCCCTTATTAAAGAATATTCCATTGAAATAACGTAATAAAAAGCGACCCCTGGCGATTCTCAAGCGGATCCTGCTTAATTATTTGCGAGCCTAAGGCTTTATCCAAATATAAAGAGTGTGCAGTCTCGTAACCGCACACTCTTTATTTGATGATGTCCCCGCCTACGCTACAGTCCCAGCTTCTGCCCCCGCTCCAAGCGCTGGATCTGCTGCTCGCCCGTTACCGCCAGCTCACTGAACTGGTGGATCGTCTCACGCATCCGTGGGAGAGCCTCCTGCTTATATGTGCTGATGGAATCAAGCGCTGACAGCACATCCGTGAACGCTTGCTTCAAGGTATCGACGGAAATGCTCGTTTCCAGCGATTGCTTGTGAATCGCCGCGCCCTGATCCTTCAGCATTTTGGAAGTGGCGCTGATCAGGTTGTTCGTGGTTTCGTTCAGCAGTTCGATTTTCTTCAGGACAATCTTCTGGTTGTACAGGGCACTAGCCACCGTGACCGAGATTTTCAGCGCCGTTACCGTTACGTTTCTCGCCCGATCCACGCCGCGAATTAATTCTTTGTTGTTCCGGATGACCACTTCAATCGCCATGATCCCCTGCTGGTTCACGACCAGCATCTGCTGCAGGTCCATCACGCGCTGGCGCAGCGGAAACAGCACCTCTTCAGTAATAAACCGGATTTTATCCTCCGACTCCTGCCGTATTTTAGCCGCCTCGACCTGGGATTCGATCTCTGCGTCCATGAGCATGCCCAGCTGAATTTCCTTTTGCAGCTTTTTGGTGAGCTCGCGGAGGGTTTGCTGTTCAATCTCCAGCGTGGTGTTGTCATTCTTTAATACGGTTTTTCCTTTATCAAGAGAAATGATGATGTCCGAAATGACGGCATCCGCCTTTTGAAACTTGGCAAAATATCGGCGCAGCGGGTTAAATACCATGCCCAGAAGACCGCTTTTCGCAAAATCCACAACGCTCGGATCCAGATCCTTCAGCTGCAGCTGCAGCTCCGTTAACCCTTTAGCCACTTGACCGCCTTCATCCCCGGTTTTCGATAATCTCCCCACCTGAACCTGCAGGAGCGCATTCTTCTCCGAGGAGGATCTCATCGTGCCGATGCCAAAGCTTTCAATGGATTGCAGCACCTGTCTTCGCTTCTCGAGCGATTCAATATCCAGCTCCATGATGGCCTGCACATTGTTAGCCGCCAGCTCCTTCAGCTGCGTGACTTCTTCCGGCTCAGGCTTCACCTGCTCCTCAATCGCCGTCTTGATCTCCTCGGGACTTATGACTTCCATCGTAAATGACAATATAACCCCTCCTACAAGTTTCTGTGAACTCTTATATCGCTTGTAATGATGCTACATCTGCACATTCAGCAGCTGGCTGATTTTGTATACGACATCATCGGTATCGGCGTTGATGCTGGCAGCTTCATTGATGCTGGAGATGCTTTGAAGCGCCTGGATGTTGGCATTATAGCCAATCGTGTACACCGGGATTTTGTAGGCCTGGATCAGTTCCCGAATATCGTCGAGAGAGTGGCCAACGTTCGTCTCTCCGTCACTCAGCACAAAAATCAGAGGTTTCACGTCCGGATTTGCCGCCATCTCGTCCTGAAGCATCTTCATCGCCACCACAATGCCGTCAAAGGTCGCGGTATTCCCGCTGGCTTCAAGGCTGTTGATCGCCCCGACAAACATCGACTGCTGATTCAAGTCGTACTTGCCGATCGGCAGATTAATCGTGACATCCGTGGAATACGATACGAAGCCGATGCTGTTGTCCCGGCCCAAATATTTCTGCCCAGTCAACAGCGATTCCTTGAGGCGGTTTAACGGCTCACCGTCCATGCTCCCCGACACATCCGCCACAAACACGGCCGCAACCGGCTTGTTGCCGTCCTTCTTCTCCTTCCACAGCTTTTGGGCGGACGGCAGCAGGCTGCTGTCAACAACTTCAAGTTCGGATTGGTAATCATTCAAACCGTTGAACCCTTTTTTGTCGGCCATCTTCTGGTATTTGTCCTGCTCGACAAACGCCGCAAATTTCTTAATGATCTCCAGCTTCTCCTTCGGCAATTTCCCGAGCGCATACAAAGGACTGTCATGCCTTACGCCAAACGGGGTAAAGACGTAACCGCTTTTCATATCCGCCGCATTGACATAGGTCTGATACTCCAGGACAAAGGCATCCAGCATGCCGGACTTCGCCGCATCGCGCATCTGGATCGTGGTCGAAGCCGTGAAAGGGACGTTCGCCTGGAATTTTTCGAAGCCCTGTACCGCTTTTTCACTAAGCAGATCCGAGCTGTCAAACGTTTCAAGGGCCGTGATCAGAAAGTTAAGACCCGTCGAGCTGGCAAAAGGATCCGTATACCCCATCGCCAACTCATTATTCGCTATCGCATCCGTCAGCGTTTTGACGTTCAAGGAGCCGTACTTCTCTACCAGCTCGTCATATTTGGCCTTTCGGGTGACAACGCCGGTCACGTTCCCCGTGAGACGCTTGGATACTAGCTCGGCTTTGACGCCATATTCCTTAACCATCTCCCCCCACAGCTCATTGGAAGGGGTAAAAGCGTCCGGCACGTACTTCCCGGATGTTATGTAATCGGTTGCGGTTCCCGAAGCAATATTGCGGATCTTCACGGATACCGGCTGGCCGTTCACTACCGGCTTGGATTTGTTGAATTCCTCTGCCACTTCATTCAGCCATCCGTCAATGCCCGGCCCTGCTTTCTCGGGAGAAGAGAAAATTTCGACGTATAAGTCCGTTGTATTCTCAACCGAGATTGGGAATTTGGATATATCAGGCAGGGAGTCTGCTACGGCCACCGGGTCCAGATCGACTTGACCTTTTATCGGGTCCGCCGTCGTGACCACAATGTCCTTGTAGATTTTGTTGATTTTCTTAGCCGCGCCTTCCGAATCGACCTCGGCTTCGCTCTTGCCCAGGTTCGAGGTTAATGTGATTCCCGCGTACACCAGAACAAACACGACCACTGCAATGGCCACTAATACAACAAAAGCACTACCCTTGCTTCGCATAATCATCTCCCTCTCTTATTGCTTATATAATTTGGTTTGTTTGATTAACATATCGATTTCCTTCATGCAGGGCATCTCTTCCACATCCCGGTAATCGGTGCTGCCAAGCAAGGAAATCTCCAGCAGCAGTTTATCAAGCTTGAGCATGATCTCCTCATTCGCTTCCAGATAACCGGTCACGTAAGACAGATACTCTTGGTATAACGCCGTTTTTTTCTGCGCCACCTTGCCGGATAGCTGGGAGGCTTTGGGCTGATCACCCATGCGGTTGAAATCAGATGCGGCGAAGACACCCAGCTTGTTCAGAATTCCTCGGATATTGAGATAAAACAGCTTCTCCACCTCATCGATAACCGCCATGAATTTCTTGTAACTGAGCTCTGTTGGTTCAAAACGCTGACCCAGGACATTCAGCAGCGCATTCCTCTTTTTCTCGATTCGCTCCAATTGGTCCAGGGCAAGGGCGATATCATTCTTCAGCACTTTCACATTGCGATAATGGTGAAGCGCGTCTATGTAATCCTCACGGGTCTGAATCGTTTGGATCGCCTTCGCAGCCGGAGGCTTGAATAACAAGACATAACTGCCATAAAAGAGTGCAAGAACACTGACAACCCATACGGTGATGACCAATGCCGACTGGAAGGCGCTGTCGCCGCCGATCTGAAATCCAAGGAACCCGGGTGAAACCAGGACAATATTCACGATCGCGATAACCGCCATAAGCAGGAGCAGCTTCACGGATTTCGAGCCATTCAAGAATTAACACCTCCCCTACTCCTATAGAGCGATGACTGATTCGACCTATAACCGCCTTTTGAAACATCCGTAAAACATAGATACATAAGGATATAACACATACTACGTCTCAATTCGAAGTTAGATGCATTTTCCTCGCGCAATAGGCCAGCCGATTCACAATTCACTCCATTTTTGTATCAGATCCTCGCCTGGTCAAGATGACGTTCACATTTTCGTCCTGTGACTTGAACGCCAGGTGCAGACGCAGAGAGTTGCAGGAAGAACAGGAGGTCGAGCTGAGGCAAGCTAGATCAGGGTAACTATAACAAAATCACATAAATAATCCAATGGTTCTGCGACAAAAGGCACAAAAAAAGTCCTTCAGGGATTACCTGAAAGACTTCTGCTATTAATAGAAGGGCACCTTCGAGCAGACTTTAAGCTTTGCCTCGCGGCAGCTTATCCGCATACCTAGTCCGCAGTTCACCTAAATAATCCAGCTTGCGCAGCACCTTCTCCTTATTCAGCATGCCGATGCTCAGAATGAGCTGCTCGATCAGCAATAGCGGCGTCACCATGGAATGAAACTCGCCCATATCCCCCCGACTGGCATAGAACGAGATTCGCGCCGGTGTTCCATAACGAAAGTCCTCCCGGTCAGTGATCATGATCGCCGCATTCTGCACGCGGCTTACGCAGTCCAGAATGACCTCCGTTTCCGGGAGCATCCGGGTGAAGCTGAAGATCAGTACGACATCCTCGCTTTCCATGTGTGCCAGCGATTCCAGCAGTTCATGGCCGCTCCCGGCCATGATCCGCACCGACATGCCGAACCGGGATAAGCGGTACGATAACAGCTCGCCCAGCGACAGGGATGGACCTGGTGCATAGATATAGACGCGTCTTGCCGAAGCCATCAGCCCGGCTGCTTCCTCCAGCTCATCGGGATGGATCCGCTCTATCGTATCCTGCAGATGTTGCTTCGCCTGCTCCAGCATTTTCACCGGCAAACTGGACGCGTCCAGCCGGGATATCGTCTTTTCCAGTTTCACCGCAGGCGTCGAATCTGAGGACTCCCGCAGCTTGAGCTTAAACGCCTTGGCATTGTCGTAACCGACGGCACGCCAAAACCGGGATACGGTCGCGATGCTGGTGCCAAGCCGATCGGCGATTTCCTGCTCAGTCATGAACAGCATCTCCTCAGGATAACGTTCGATAAAATCGGCAATTTTGAGCTGACTCGGTGAAAATCCGGATTTATCGGGAAACCAATTTTTCATTGCTGCAACACTCCTTCTACGATCAGTCTTCAGCGTTCGGTATGAACTCATCATACGCCGTGATTGTTATGTAAATTTTATTTCATTATCACATCTATGTAAAAAATATTACAATGCGTTGACATAGTACTCCGTTCATTTTAATAATCGCCTCCTATACTGATAACAAATCCATTCCCAAGGAGGCTTCTTTTTAATGGCAAGCAATTCACGGGTCTATACCCTAACGTCTTCGCAGAAAATGATGATTTTTGTGTTGTCCATGTCGCTGTACGGCCTATCCAACATGTTCACTGAGCTCATCCCCGCGTTCCGCCTGGGTCCGATCGAGCTGTCCGTCGAATATTTCGCGTTCATCCCCTTGACGCTCTGCATGCTGTTCCATCCTTTTTACGCGGCTGTGGGGGCAGCGCTCGGCGAGGTCATCTTCGGTGAACTCATGCTCGGACAATTCGGCGGCCTCGGCGAGCTGGAGAAGTTTCTTACCTTCTCCTTCGCCATGTACGTTGCCGGCCGCATGGTCAAAAATCCCCTCAATCGCGCCCAGGTAGGCATCGCCGCCATGTCGGGCGTCATCATCCATCAGCTGTGCAGCTCTCTGGTAGACATCGGCAAGGTCTGGATCGGCGTCGAGGAATTCGAAGCCGTACCCGGGCTTGCACAAAGCGTGGTGCTTGTCGAAGGCATCGGTTTCCTGAACGATGTGCTGTTCTCCGGCATTCTGTTCGCTCTTCTGCCTACATTATATCTGGTTCCAAGGTTGTATGGAAAAATCGAACCACTGCTCGGCATTAAACCCCGCCAAAAGCTTACCAAATACGAAGCTGCCGGCATCATCTCGCCCAAGCTGGTCCTGGCTGGAATCGCTTTGGCGCTGGTTGCCTTCGGAGCGGAATCCCTTTCGGAAACGGACTGGAACTTCGGCGAGTGGGACAGCGGATTTGCAGACCGGTTCGGCATCGGCGCAATCTGGATCAGCATCGGTGCAGCCGCCATCGTTGCCATTGCGGCCTTGACGTTCATGCGGGCCAGGAGAAACCGCGGTCTTCAAGAAGAGAAAATGTCGGAGAACCCGCCTTATGTCTAAACCGTTCGTTCATGACAACCCGGCAATCCGAATCGCAGGCGTCACCTTCGTCTATCCCGGTTCGGAGCAGCCCGTGCTAAATGAGGCGTCCCTGCATATTCGCCGCGGCAGCTTTACGGCGATCATCGGAGGAAACGGCTGCGGCAAATCCACGCTCTGCAAGCTGTTCAACGGATTGATTCCCCACTATTATGCAGGCGACTTCACGGGAACCGTTGAAATCTGCGGGGTTTCCGCCGAGAACCGGACAGTCTCCGAGTTGTCGCGTATGGTAGGGTATGTCTATCAGGATTTTGATAACCAGCTTGTCCGTCCGACGGTCATGGATGAAGCCAACTTCGCTCCGCTCAATTACGGACTCCCGGACTACCGGGCCATGGGCTCGAGGGCACTCGATATGTGCGGATTAACCCATCTGAAGGAGCGCTATATCTGGGAGCTGAGCGGCGGGCAGAAGCATCTGCTCGCCTTGGCGGGAGCCCTCTCGCTGGAACCGGACATTCTCGTGGTGGATGAGCCGGTATCCCAGCTCGATCCCCAACACGCCAGGCAGGTGTATGATGTGCTGCGCCAATTGAATCAGGTTCATGGAAAAACCATTATCGTGATTGAGCATCATACGGAGTTTATTGCCGACTACTGCGAGGAAGTGTGCCTGATGGAGCAGGGGAAAGTACTGTGGCAGCGCCCGGTCATCGAAGCGCTGAACAGCCTTGAAGATCTGGAGCGGCTGGGCATCCAGCCCCCCCAGGTGACCAAAGCAGCGGTACAGCTGTCTGCGATTCTGCTGAATGGCGGTATGGCTCCCCGCAGCCCGCAGGATGGACACTCGATAACGGTCGGCTCCGGCTCTCATTCTATGAGATTGTCCGGATATCGGCTGAAGCAGCCTTACCCTATTACGGCTGAGGCAGCAGAAGTCTATTTTGGAGAGCTTCTGCACAGGCACACGAATACCCCGTTGCTGCTTGATCATACACCAACCGGCGCGAGAGCTGACGATGCTTCACCGGCTGACACAACCGTTAAGAACCCGGATTCCGACCAGCACAGTCCTCGACAGGAGTTTGAAACAGAACGGCAAATGGAGCATAGCACGCTCGTACATTTTAACCGATCCGTACTGCGCTACCGAACGATTCATAAAGCAGAGCATGAAGTGCTCCGGGGCATTGATCTTCGCCTGTATGAAGGGGAGCGCATCGCGCTTGTAGGCAACAACGGCGCGGGCAAATCATCTCTTCTGAAGCTGATTGCCGGCATCGCCAAGCCTTCCCACGGCTCCGTCTCGATTATGGGTAGGAATACCAAGGATTTATCAATGGAGCAAATATCCGCTAACGTGGCTTACGTCTTCCAGAATCCAGAGGATATGTTCATTGAAGATAATGTGTATAAAGAAGTGGCCTATAGCTTAAAGAGCCGCCGCCTCCCGGAAGCCGAGGACAGGGTTCATCGCATGCTGACCCATTTCCGGCTTGAGCCCCTTAAGGATCGGGACGCCCGTCTCCTAAGCGGAGGACAGCAGCGCCGAGTATCCTTGGCCATAGGAGCCGCCATGATGCCCCGGCTGATTCTGCTCGATGAGCCAACGGCCAATCTGGACATGTCCACTCGCGAGGAGCTGATGAATACGCTGCAGGAGCTGGAGGGCCATGTCCGCACCGTCATCATCGCCACCCATGATATGCAGCTGGTTCACGAATGGGCCACCAGAGTCATCGTGTTAAATCAAGGCGTCGTGGCCGGCGACGGCACCGTCTCCGAGATCTTCGCCGATACGGAGCTTATTTCCCGGGCCGGGCTTGCACCGACTCAGATGATGGATTTATCGACAAGGCTGGGCGTCATGCCCCCAACCAGCTCGCCGGTCGAGTTTGCGCAGCATATGTACGGCATTATGAGCGGAAAGGAGATTCACAGCCATGCAGCTAGTCCGCAACTGGTTTAACAAGATTACGATTGAACGGATTCAACTCGAGTTGATGAATACCGCCTACGGAAGCGGCCATGCCTCCCTTTCCCGGTTGGACCCTAGATGCATGCTGATCTGGTACCTGTTCTTCGCTATCGCTCCCTGGTTCATCTCTAGCATCACCGTGCTGGCCGGATTGTTTCTGATGATGGTAGTTACCACCGTTCTGTCGCGGGTAACGCCGTTTATTATCATTGTGCTATGCCTGGGCTTGATCAGCCAGGTCGGCTGGCTGTTTATTGTGTCCCTCTTTTTCGGCGGGGACATCAGTTCCGCGCTGCCGCTGCTGAAGCTCACCTTAAAGCTGTCGGTTGTATCGCTTGCGAGCATTACAGTCTTCTCCGGCATGGACCCCGAGAAAATCAGCGACGGTCTGCTTGCGCTCGGCATGCCTGCCGCCTTCTCATTCAGCTTGTCGTACGGCTATCGGATTCTCCCCGTATTGTTCGAAGAATTCCGCAATGTAATGCTCTCTTACCGATTGCGGGGAAAAGCGCCGGAACGCCTGGGTTTCCTCTACTGGCGGCTCGCAGCCTATTATATAAAGCTGCTGGTGCTATCCTTCTTCCCCTTGATGCTGGCAACTGCCAAACGTTCCCGCACAACAGTAGAAGCACTGGAGACCCGCGGGTTCTCCTACGGCATGAAGAATCCGACCGCCAAGAAGCTGAAGCTGTCCCACCTGACCCTGTCCGCGAGGGATGTGCTGTTCCTGTCCGGGACGGCAGCATATACCGCATTATTGTTCTGGATCGGCTGACCTTACCACTGACTTATACGAGGAGTGTTCGAATATGAAAATTGATCTTCATACCCATGCCAAATTGTCCAAAGCGTCCGATTTCTCAAAAGTTTATTATGAAGAGATGATTCGGGAGGCGCTGGACAACGGCCTTGATGCGCTCGCTCTGACCGAGCATTTCAATACGCGCCATTTTGAAGAAGTGTACCAGCAGCTTGACCGGATGTTTCCCTACAATGGCGAATATTACGATGCAGACGGATTGAAAATCTTTCCGGGCATGGAAGTGGATATTCGGGAGACCGGTCACATTCTGCTAATTGGCCGGAAGGAGTATATTCTGGAGACCCGCCGCCAGCTAGATGGATATACAGAGAAGGGCTCCTTCATTCCCTTTGATGATCTGATGGACTTGGCCGAAGCCTTCCCGCTGCTCAAGATCGGTGCCCATCCGTTCCGGGAGAGCACGCCGCTCCACCATCTCACCCGCAGTCAGTTGAGCCGCCTGGACGCCTTCGATCTCAATGCCAAGGATATGTATCAATACGGCAGCGAAGCCAATCAAGATCAGGTTCAACGTTTCGCTGCCGATCTCGGCAAACCTGTTACGGCGGGAAGCGATACGCATCAATGCCTCCAATTCGGAAGCGTCTATAATGAGCTGCAAATGCCTTGCGAGTCCGCCGACGAGCTTAAAAGTGCCATTATGCAAGGCGCTTACCAGCTTCATGTCTCGGACAGCCTGCCCATTAAGGTCAAAGCATCCGTCATGCTGAAAAAGCTCATGAAGGAGATCATCCGGCTCCAATCCCCCTCTGCCGTCATCTAGGTAAAGGTTGAAACTGCTCCAAAGTTCAAAAGGCACCCCCACTGAGTATTATCCATGTACATTCATGGACGAAAAAGGAGCCTGGGCATGTATCCATGTCCAGGCTCCTTGCGTTTCCGAAAGATTGTTATATTGCGACTCGATCCCATGTCATTCCCGCTGCAACCGGCCCTCTAACCCCATTCCAGCGTTGCGCGAATCGGCGGGATGGGCGGAATTACTGCAGCCGGTCCAACAGATTCAGCATGGCTTGCGCGCTTTCCGCACGGGTGGTCTTGGCTTGAGGCGTAAACATGCCATTCGCATGCCCCTTCATCAAGCCAAGAGCCAGGGCTTCATTCACCTCTTGGAGTGCCCATGGAGAAATTTGCTGCTTATCTTTCAGGTCCGGCGCTCCCTCTAAAGAAAAAGCGTCTCCCTTAGTCTGGTAAGCACGATAGAGCATGACAGCCAGCTCCTCGCGGGTGATCGCCGCGTTCGGTGCGAACGTCTCCTTGCCTCTGCCGTTCACCAGCCCGTGCTGGGAAGCCGCCGCAACCGCCGAAGCATACCATGCATCGCCGTCCACATCCGTGAAGGCCGCACCTTGCGTGCTTTCAAGGCCCAGGGCACGAACGAGCATCGCAGCGAACTGCGCGCGTGTCAGCGGCTGATGCGGATTGAATTTCGTATCGCCGGTGCCATTCACAATATGCTTGGCTGCCAGCTCTTTTACCGCTTGCTCCGCCCTATGGCCGGCAAGGTCGGCAAACGATTTGTCATATTCCAACACGGCGTAGTAGCTGAAATGGCTCACTTCAGCCGTCAGCTGCCCGTTTACCGGCTTACCGCCGGCATATTTCAATGGTCCCAATTCCGAAATGCGGTAGATGCCGGCCAGCTCGCCGTGAATGGCGCTGTCGACAGGAAAAGCAATCGTTACAGGTGCTATGAAATGCTCCAGCTTATATGCCTTGCCGTCTTTCGTACGGACGTTAAGATCTAATTCGTACATCTTGCTGCCCTGCTTCAGTTTAGCCTTCTCGGCAGCAGCTGCTTTGGCTACGAGAGAGGCGGCTGTCTGCGATCCAACCTCCTCCAGCTTAAACGAGATGACCGCATCCTTAGCCTGCTCGGCCGGTACGAGCTGGCGCAGCGCTTTGAGCAGCGCGGACGGAAGCTGTACCGTCACGCCGTCCTGCTTCAGCTCCAGCGGCTTCGCCCCCAGAATATCCCCTGCCGTCAGCGGCAGGAGAACTTCGATATCCTCGGCACCGAGCTGAATCGTCACCTTCTCTTGCCCGCCGCGCAGCGACTCTTCGTTAACGATCCGCTGACCTTGACTTGGCTTCGTTCCCGGATCGGCAGGCGGATTGCCGCCCGCTCCCCCGCCTCCGTTTCCACTGCCGGGGTTGCTGCCGCTGCCGCCGTCATCGATCTTAGCATTCATTTTAATCACAACGGCCGTCAGAGGCTCAAGCGTCATCGAGCCGGCGGTTAACGTGAAGCCGGACTTGGCTTTGACGCCGGTCGTGCCGGCTTCATCGTTATCGACCACCACCGTGCCGGAGCTCAGATCTTCGCTTAGCGTCAACGTTCTCGACTGGTTATCCGCATTAACGAACACATAATAATGGCCGGTGCCGTCCGTCGCTTTATTCTTATATGCGATGACCAGATCCTGCGCCTTTACTTCGGGAATCTGCAGCAGCGTTACGTTCGAATTCACCATCGACTGATCGCCGAGACGGAAAGCGTCGGACGATTTTCTTAACTCGATCAGTCCGGTCGTATATTCCCGCGTCTTGTTATTCTCCGGATATTTGGCTTCATCCGTCGCTTTCTCCCAATCGAACATGTTGATGGCGTCGGAGGAGTCGTAGGAATCATGGATGAAATAACCGAAGCGGTTTCCTGCCTCGTCCTCTAATTCATGGTATTTCTGCTCGGGAACCCCTGGGCCCAGCCATTGCTTGGTCCGCCCGTACTCCTGTCCTGCATGGAGGAACGCCGTTCCTTGCGAGGTCAAGGTGAGCAGGTTGCCCAGGCGAATGCGCTTATGGATCTCCAGATCATTCGCTGCAATCGACGGGTCCTTTTTGATGGACTGCGCAATAATGTCGTACAGCGGCAGATTGTCATGGGCTTCAATGTATTGAACCATGTCACCCGGATCGTCTTCCTTCGTGTTGCTCGGCTGCGCCTTGATATTGTTGAAAATGGTTTGGATATCGCGCGCGCCGCCCGTAATGAATCGTGGCTCGCCTTCATTGCCGAAGCCGGATTTCAGCTCGTTGCGGAACTCATCGGAGAATACGCCAACGACGTCCGTTTTATCCATCCAATTCTGGTCCGCCCCCTTGCCTGCCAGGGAAGGATCCGACAGATGACCGCCGAACGTGACCCAGCCCTCGCCGATAAACAGCGCTTTCGGGTTGATGGCTGCAGCGGCATCATAGGCGTTCTGCACGGCTTCATATGTGGCGTCGCCCATCATGTCCCAGCGCATGCCGTCGATTTTGTATTCGTCGAACCAGTATTTCACGGAGTCCACCATCAGCTTCTCGGCCATCTTGTGGTTGGTCGCCAGATTGTTGCCGAAGCCGCCGATGAAATTGCCATTGGTATCCTGGAACGCATAATAGTTCGGCACGATATCATTCAAGAAATCGGCCTTGGCCATATGAGTGTAGACCACGTCCAATACGACGCCCATGTCCGCCTCGTGAATGGCGTTGATCATCGCCTTTAATTCTTTGATGCGAAGCTCGGGATCCGTTGGATCCTCGGAGTAAGCACCGTCAGGTGAGAAATAGCCGTGCGGGTCATACCCCCAGTTGTACTCATTGTCTTTGGCCGAATAATCCAGTTCCCTGTTCTTCATGGCCGCTTCGTCCCCGTAATACCAAGCCATCACGGGCAGCAGCTGAACATGGGTGACGCCCAGGGACTTGATGTATTCGAGCTTCTCTTTGAACGCGTCGTAGGATCCCCAAGTCGCGTTATGCAGGTCATTCTCAATCGTCGGATCCGACGTGAAATCCCGGACGTGAATCTCCCAGATGATGGCGTCTTCCCGCTGCTCGTAGCCCGGAATGTCCGCAAAATCCAAGCCGGCGGGATCCGTTTTACTCAAATCGACGATCGCGGCTTTGCCGACGGTATCGCCGTCCGGTCCAACTTCGCCCTTGGTGTTCACTCTGAATTGCGCCATGGATTTGGCATATGGATCCAGCACGGTTTTCGTCACGCCGTTGTTGGTCACTTCGTATTGATAAAAATATCCTCTAAAATCTTGGATACCGAGGTCTCCCGGCTTCAACTGAACCGACCATACCCCTTTATCACCCTTTTGGAGGGTGACGTTGCCGATAAACTGCGTGGCATCATTCTTGCTGTACACATTTGCGGTGACTTCGGTCGCTGTCGGTGCCCACAGCTTAAGCTCGACTCCTCCAGCCTGATAAGTCGCCCCGAGGTCATCGCCGTCGTAAGCGTACATCTCATCCAGCATTCTCCAACCGGTGGAGGCGGATACGGTTTTTCCGGCGTAAGTTACGCTTAGCGGTTTCTGGTCCAGCTGAAATGATGCCGACACTTCGATGGTCGTGTTTCCGGTAATCTTTACGCTTTGAATGGCAACCGGATGGCCGTCCTTATCCTTAATCTGCAGCTCATTCTTCAGCGTATCCGCTTCCAAACCATCAGTCATGGTAAATCCGAGCTGGAGCTTTCCGGGAGCCAGTACCTCGGCCGAGACCAACCCGGTAGGCACTTCCCCATACGGGGATGTGTAGACAGTGTTGTCGCCTTCTTGAATGAACAGATGCTGGTATCGATCCACCAGGGAGAAGCCCTTGTCGCCTCCGTCTTTGCCGGCGTCTCCCTTGGCCGGATCGAGCACGAGGAAGTTAATCTTCTGGGCTCCCGGCTTCATTGGAATGTCCACATAAGCGCCATATCGGTCGGTTTGGCCTGAAGGGAACATGGTAGCCCCCGTCGGCCAGTCTTTCGAAGGCGCAGCGACATCGTCGCCCCATATCCACAAACCGTACGGATCATAGTTCTGATCCTGCCGTTGATAGTGGATGCGCACGGTATCCGCCGGCAGGTCAACAGGTTCAAAGCTGTATACCGTATCGGAGCCTTCCTTGAGCCATACTTCGTTCATGTCCGGCGAGGCTAGGGTGAATTTCTTGTCGCCGCCGTCTTTATTGCCGCTGAAACGATCGACAACGACGATGCCGACTTTTTGGGCGCCGTCCTTGAGCGGAATGTCAACGAAGGCCCCGTAGGCGTCCTGCTGCCCGCCAGGGAATGGCGTTGCGCCTGCCGGCCAATTGGCGGACGGGGATGCGACGTCATCGAATATCCATAGTCCGATGCTGCCGTAATTCGCGTCAGCCCGGTTGTAATGGACGCGCAGATGGTTAGCCGGCACCGGCGTTCCCGGATCAGTGGGTACCGTAAAATGAGCGGCAACGCCGTGATTGTCCGCATCGTAGCTGAACGTAACCTTCACGTCCTGCGGCAGCTGAAGCGACTCCCGATTAGCGGGGTGAACCGGGCTTGCCGCGTCGCTGCCCAAAGCGATTTGGTACTCATGATCCCCTTCGTACACGTCGGCCGTCACCGTGTATACATGGTCATAATCGGAATCCTGCATGATTAATCTCGCATCCGCAGGCGACCAGTCGGCCGCTTCGCCGTTGCCCGATTGGAAGCTGCCGATCACTCGGGGAAGCTGATCCGCCTCGATCGGAGCGTAGTATGTAGAATCCGCGATCCGGTGCGTCCCATGATTGTAATAAAAGGTAACTTGGGAATCTTGAGCGAGCGATATGAGGATGTTGCCATCCTTGTTTGCTCCGCTCGGATTGGAATAATGGGCGGAGCCGTAATTCTCGTCCCACTTGCCGTCGATCGCGATCTTGTATTCGTACGATCCCGCTGGCAAGCTGCCGGTAAACCTGTATTCTCCGTTCCCCATATCGTTCATGGTTGTCGCGGCGGCAGCCGGATCCCAATCCGCGCTATGGCCTAATTCGGATTGCAGAGTCCCCACCAGCGTAACCTGGCTTGGCGCGCTATTGGCATCGGCCGTTGATGGCGGAATGCCGAGCATGGAGAAAATCAGCGAAACAATCATGATGATGGACCAGGTTCGTTTGCTTGAAACCGTCATTCTCATGAAACAAATAGCCTCCTTCTGTTCTTGGATTAGGTACAACTGATACGATGTTGATGCCAATCACTGCGCAAACGCTTGCATAAACAGGTTTGAGCTTCCATCAAGTAAAGTACGACAATTACTGACAAGAGTTAGAGAATATGTTCGAAATATAGAATGAAACAAATATAGATGAAAGCGATTACAATGGAAACGTTTGCATCATTTATTGTAGTATCGAGTCTCCTTCTCGTCAACCACATTTTGACCTGTTTTCATCATGAATTTTGCGGCTCAAGCGGGTTTTCTCCAGCAGCATCTAGCTCTAACAAATAAAGGGAATCAGTCGTACAGATGACTGATTCCCCTACTAAGTTTTACATGTATGGTATGGCCGTTGCCTGCAAATAGGGCTTGGAATTGCTGAAGCTGGTCGGCCGCAAGCACAACGCTGCCTAATAGAGAACCGTTAACTCATAACGTCCGGACAGCAGCTCAAGTTCAAGCATGCTATGGTCCAGTCCGCAGCGGACGATGCCGTCCGGCATGCAGCTTGAAGCTGCTCCTCCCCATATCTCAACACCATCGATCAAGAGACCGGTAATGGGGCGGGAGCTCGGTGATGCCAATGCAGCGGTAGCGCTCATCGTGCAGGGCAGCTCAAGCCGCATCCGAATGCCGGCTTCGCTGACCCGCTCCCAACGTACGGCGATCTTGCCTCTTACGGTGGAAACGGAAGCCTCGGCAAAGTCCAGATCCGGCGCGAAAAAGGGGCGAATTCGTGCCGTCGCGAATCCGGGAGCTCCGCTCTGAATCCCGCAGACATACTCCTGCAGCAAGCGGGCGGGATAACCGTTCCATGCATGGCAATGGGACTCGATATCATCCCAGCCTTCCCACATGGTCTCGGCTCCTTGTGCAATCATGTAGCCCCACCCCGGATAATCCGGTTTACTCAGCAAATGGTAGGCCTGATCCTGCAATCCCTCCTCGAACAAAAGACGGAGCAGCGGGAGCGACAAGACCGTCTTGCTCTCCCACGGTTTGCCTGCCACGGCCTTCAATGCAGCCTCCCGGTCTTTCGTCGGCAGCAGCCCCGCATATAATGCCAACGCATTAACGCCTTGATGGGTGGCAATCGATCCCGAGCTGTCATGCAGCAGCTTGCCGGAGCCATCGTACAGCCCATTCAGGACGCTGACTTGCAGCTTCTGGGCATGGGCAGCATACGCTGCACTGTCATCTGCCCGGTTCAGCAAGGCAGCGGCTTCGGACAGAATGCGCAACGCCTGCCATGCCTTGATCTGCTGCACGGACAGAAATTCGCCTTCATGCTCAACCGTCGGGTAGGGCCAATCGCTAATATGCCATCCGCGGCCGACCGGAATCAGGCCTGTTGCCGGCGATATCAACGATAGATAACCCTCAATCATGACCCGGAGCGGTTCATAATATCGCGAGAGCAGCTCCGTATCTCCGCTAAACTGGTAAAGCTTCCACAGCAAGGTCGCATAATGCAGGTCCCATTCCGGGATTTGAATGAAAAAGTCCGGGTGCTCGTAGTTCGATGGGAACACAAAAGGGAAGGAGCCGTCTTCCAATTTGCCGTCCGCAAAGTCCTGCAGCGTCTTATCCAATACCGGATAGGCATCGAAGTTATAGAGCAGCGTCTCGGCTTGGAGATCGGTATCCGCGAGATACTGCGCCTGTTCCCGATGCGGGCAATCGACCACCTGGCCCAGCACATTGTTGCGCTGCGTCTGCAGGCAAACGTCGTACAGCTTGTTTAAGAAGTCAGACGAACACCGAAAATGCCCCGTCCGTGCCATGGCCGTACCCGCTGAGCAAATTCGCAGCTGCCCTTCCTCAATTGGCAGCGGATAGCCGGTAACCTCCACATAACGAAAGGCTTTAAAGCTGAAATCCGGCTGCCAATATTCGATCCCTCCGCGTCCATGCACCGTATACAGGTCGTAATAATGATGCGCAGTCTCGTTGCACACTTGATGAACGACCCGCCCGTCGCCATCGAGCGTTTCGGCGTACCGCAGCCGTACCGTGACACCTGCCATACCGGGCAAGGCCAATTGTGGCCAGCCCGATATGATTTTGCCAGCGTCGAATACCTGAATGAGCCCCTCTTCCCCGTTTACGAACGACGGCTCCGCTACCACGGATGGAATGATAGACTCCAGCGCTTCCGCCTCGGGGAGCTCCTGCCAATGGAGTGACCATGGCTGTGCGGATGGATGAGCAAGAACGACCGAACTGCAGTGTTCCTCTCCAACATCGGGCTGCAGCCAGTTCGGTTCCAGAAGAGCCGCATCATAGTCCTCTATGGACGATAAGCGGCGGTTCTGCTGATAAGGAGACCCGATGCGATGCGGAATCTGCCTTAAGGCCTGCCATGTCAGATCCGATACAACCAGCTGCTCCGTCCCGTCCTCATGCTCCACGTGCAGCTGGAGCAGCATGCCCGGGACGCCGTTCACATAGTTCTGGCCGCTTCCGCCCAAATAATGAGCGGCAACGCCGATGCAGTTGGCACCGGTCGACAAGAGGGGGGCCACATCATAAGCCAAATAATATTTGCGGTGAGGCACCCCCGTCGGTGCGGGTGAACCATAGCCTCCAACGCGTTGTCCGTTAACGAACAGTTGGAATACATGGTGGGCGGATACGAATATTTTGGCTCGCGCAATGGTTCCCCGGAGATCAAAGGATTTGCGGAAATAGGCAAAATCATTAAGCTTCATCTCCTCGGACCGCCATATCCATTCAGCACTCCAATCGCCGGGAAACAAGCCCGTTTCCCAATATGCCGGTACGCTTTCGCTTTCCTTACCCTGACGGTCCCAGACCGTAACCCGCCACCAGTAACGCGTATTGCTCTGCAGCGGCGGACCGTCATACAGAAGGCTTAGGCTTTGGCCACTCCGCCTGCCGCTGTCCCACACCAAATCTTCGTCTCTGTTAGAGAGACCCTCCGCGGAAAGGGACACCCACACCCTCACCCTGTACGCCGCGCACGACTCTCCGCGCCGATCGCTCTCCAGCAGCCAGGAAAAACGGGGAGAAGACACATCCAGCCCCAATGGATTCTCCAGACCATGCACAAGCGGTTTTTGTATCGTAAGCACGCTGCTTCTCCCCTTCCAGACTGTCTATTCGGCGTTAGAATCCATCCATCATGGATTCGATTGATCATGCGGCACGTTCACCTGGGTCACGGCCGCGGTTTCATTGCCGGCTTGATCCGTGACCGTATACGTGATCGTGTAGATCCTGCCGGAGCCTGCACCCGATCTTGCCGCGCGCAAGCTGAATGAGGTATCCATCGTGCCCAGCTCTGCACCCTGAATATCCTCCGCCTGCAGCTCCTCATTACTTGTAATGGAGGACAGCACCACGGAACCGATATCCGAGCCCGAATCGCTGGCGTCAACGGAAGCCGTGACCTGGACCAGTCTCTGGTTAGGCGGCCACAACTTGACCGGGTCCGCCGTTACGGTCGCCACGGGCGCGGTCTGGTCGATCTTCAAGGTCAACGACTTGATGGAACCCGGTTCTCCGGCTGGACTCATCGTGCGATAGTCCAGTTCATGAATCCCGTCCGTATCCATGATCATTTCGGAACCGTACGTCTGCCATTCTCCGTCATTCACGCGAAACTGAATGCCGTAGCCGTCCGGCAGGCCATTCGCTGCCCCGAGCTTGACGGTTACCGGGCTTCGGTACCAGCCGTCGTTGCCATCCGGCTGCTCCGGCGTCGAAGCGGCGGTAAGCTCTGCCGCCTCCATGCTGTCGGCCAAACCGATGCCGTCCACATGGAAATATCCTCCTTGCCAATGCACCCGGCTTGCCGGCACAAGCCCGATTTTAATTTTGGTGATCCGGTCCTTAAAGGCCCAATCCCCAAGGTTAACCGCCAGGTTGCTCCACTGTTTCGGCGGAACATTCCCCTCTGCTTCCAGCACATGCTGATCGCTGTACACCTTTACCCGAACGGTATAGGATTCGGCCGCAGGTCCGTTCGAAGGATTGATGCCAAAGAACAGGTAGGGTTTGCCCTCGGCATTCAGCGGCTCGTCGAACCGCTTGGCGATGCCTTTGCTGTCGCCCAGCTGCTCTCTGGTCATCACGGTAGCCTTGAGCGTTTGACTGCCGGTCCAGGCGAGGGAAGCATCGGTTTCGACGCCGGATACATACTCTGCATGGGTCCAGCCCTCATCGCCGTTCTCAAAATCAAACAGCATTTCCGCGCCCACCAGCTGCTCTACAGGTATCACGGCTGCCTGCGCTGTATCCGGTATCTCCCGACGCGCAAGCTTGCTTGCATCAAAGGAAGGCGCGATATCCCGCCAGTCGTTAATGCCAATGATCGGCTTCGCGAATTCCGTCACCTCCAGCGAACGTTCCGTATCGATATACTTAAAGACATCATATACCAGCTTGTGCTCCGCAGGGATGCTGGCGCCCCGGCTCGTATCCGGATCATGCGTCCACAATCCGAGATTCAGGCCATACTCTTCGGCATGGTCCACATGCCGGTGCAGAATGAAGGAGTCGATGCCGTCCAGGAAGTCCGTAATGTAATAGGCATACGCATAGGCTGCCGCCTGCAGCTGCTGGCCTTCCGGCGAATTGTCGCCGCTGTGGAAGCCCTGCTCCGACAGGATAATCCGGCGCGCCTCATCGCCGTACATGAACTTCGGCTGCTTCATGTAATCCACGAGGACGTGCAGGTTTTTAAACGTGATTTTCGGCGTATCGAACTGCTCGAGCGACTGCGGCGCAATCCAGGCTCTCGGATCGAACAGGTTTTCCGGATAAGGATGATAAGCGATATGCCACGGAATGTCGCCCGCTGCGGCGATCTCCGCCTGAAGCGTATCGATGATCGATCGGCCGTCGAACGAGCCGATCTGCGTGGACGGCAGCTGCTGATCCCAGTTATGCGTCAGCGAAATATACACTCTGGCGTTGCTGTAAAAGCTTTTTACGACGGTATTCGTTATTCTCACGGTCCGGGCATAGTCCTGAACGAATTCCCTGACCGTTTTATCGTTGCCCATATTGTACCAGGTCTCCCCGGCGTCCACCTCGTTGCCAACGATGTAATTGACGGCTCTGCCGTATTTTTCGTCCTCGCGCGAGTAGCGCTCCGCCAGGAAGGCGGTGATGGCTTTATAATACTTCGTCCCTAGCTCATCCGTTGTATTAAATGCATAGACAATGCCTTCCGTGGCATCCGGATGGAGCAAATACCGGTTAGGCGTGGTATCGTCCATTCCCCCCTTATACATGAGAAGGATCAGGGATACCGTCACTCCGTTATCGGACAAACTCTTGATGGAATTATCCCGCTCCTCGATCCAATCCTTCTTGAAGTAGAAAGTCTCCCCTTCGTAGGAATATTCGAACGTATTGGCCGGATTGACGGCCCCGTTCATGTACAGGGCACTATTGTAATCCACGTTCAGTGCGGCATGGCTGATGCCGAGGTCCTCCGCATCGCCGACCATCTGCACCTGCAGCCCCTTCTTGCTCTTCGCCACAGGGAACGGATACGTATTCGGCGCAAGTATCTCGGGGTTGCTCACGTATTTGGCGCGATCCACGAGCTCCAGCGATCCGTCCGGAAGCATGGCCGCGACCGCAAATTTGGATTGCAGGCGGGTACGTCCCTCTTCTCCTGCCAGGTCCAGCTCAAACCTAAATTGTTCTTGAATCCCTTGCTCGGCAATCGCCTCTCGATTCGCCAGATCCCTTTCGGATTCATAGGGCTGCAGTTCAAACAATTGGAGCTCTCCGCCTTCATAAAGCTCCGCTTCCCCGGGCTTTAATGCGCCCTCAATCACGATCCGATCCCTGGAAGGCGAGATCTCATGCCTCGTGAGCTCCCCGGGGAAAACCTCGATCGGAACCAGCTGTTTGAATCGGATCTGATCGATGCCAACTTCTCCCGTGCTTGCCCCTCCGTCGCTCAAGAACGTCAACCGGAACTGCTTCAGGCTGCCGCCCCACTCCGGATACAGCGACAGATTAAATTCCTGTTCAACAGATTGGCTGTTATTCGCTTCGATGTCGAACACCTCCGACTTCGTGTCATCCCAATCGGGGCTTTCCTCCGTAATCCATTCGACCTTCACTTTGTTGAATGGCGACTCGTTCCTCCATTTGACGCTTAATGTATTGTAATGATCGATATCCTGGATGATCACCGGAGATTGCAATACGGGAGCGGCACTTGTCAGTGCCAATCGGAGCTCTCCGCCGGCTGCGCCTACCTCGGCGCCTTGAGCGGTAAACCCTTCCGTTTCCCCGTCCACGTTAAAATCCATGCCGATGGCGTTGGATCCGCTGAGATAATCGATCTGGTAATTGCCGCCCCAGAATTCGTATCCCGGATCGCCCGGCTTCAGTCCGCCGTGATCGAAGTTGAGCATGAACGCGAATTCGATCTTGGTGACGTGGTCCCGCTGGGCCCAATCCTTGACGGACACCGCCACTTTGCTCCAGCTGTTCGGATTGATTTGGGCAATGCTCTCATAGGAATCTTCGCCGCTGAACAGGGTAACCTTGATCAGATAGTCCTCCGTCTGCCACCCATAGCAATTGGCCGCAAACGTCAGATAGTTCACGTCCGACAAGTCGAGCGGCTGATCGAAATCCCTGGATACCGTTCTCCATTCATAAGCCTTGACTTCATCCGACCATACCTCGAGCACGTGGCTTCCCTCATATGGAGAATTCGGGCCGTTGGCATAACGGTCGGCGTAGGTGACTTTCTCCGCCCCCGCTCCGCTGGTCCATTTTCCCGGCTGGTTTACCGCATCGGGCTCGTTAAAATCGTCAATGACAATCGAAGGCGTGTAACCCGTCACGTTCAGCACATGGGGAGATGCCTTTAAATCCGGATCATACGTGCCCGCAAACACGATCCCGGCGGGATACGCTTGCAGGGTGAGCGCCAGCAGGACGGAATACAGCAGCAGCCTTTTAAACCCCTTCAACTTCATTACGCTTGTTCCTCCTCAAAATGGATTCTGTTGATACGATTACCGAAGTTTGACGCCATTCACCCCCCTTCCAACCCCCTATTCGCTCGTCTCCAAGCCGATCGCCTTAATCTCTGATTCTAAGCACAAGCTCCGTCCCGTCGATCGCTTTCACGGTAATTCCCTCCGGAATCGTGAGCTCGTATTTCAGCTTCCCTCCCTTCTGTCTCTTCCAGCTTGCTTCCATCATGCCAAAGCGCGTCGGCACAGCGCCTTCCGCCCAATCGAGATCACCGGCATGCGGGGCAAGATATACCTCCTGATCGCCGAGTCTGCTTAAATCAAGGCCCAACACGGATTGCGTCAAAATATAACTCGGCGATGCGCCCCAGCCGTGACTAAAGCTCACGGGAATATGATCAACTAAATAAGTTGGCGTATTGCCTTGATAAGCGCTCGGCACGGTACAGGCCGGCGTTGACGGATCATACGTCTCCCACCAGGTCGTCGCTCCCCGGTCCAGCATGCCGCCCCAATAGCTTCTTATGATTTCCAGAGCGCGGTCTACGCGTCCTTTGCTCATCAGCGTCTCCAGAACCACATGATAGAAAAAAGCGCCTTTTAACGGCGGCAGCTTTCCGCCGTCGTACCATTCGTCCAGGAAGCGGTCCTCTTCCGCCGGGTCCATCAGGCCGGACCATATCGCCGCAAAGTTGGTCTGAGCCGTGATCTGCTTCGATAATCCGTCCGATCCGATGCAATCCGCAAACACGATCTCGCCGGGGGGCCGCATCTGCTCCCTTATGGCAGTGCGAAGCCGGACCGCCTGGTCCTTCCACTGCCCTGCCAGCTCGTCGCGTCCGGTCTCTTGCGCCAGCTCCGCCGCCAACCCGAGCGCCTTGTAATAGAAGCAGGAGACGGCCGTCACCCGGTCGCGCCGGTCGATGTAATCGGCCCAGTCGATAAAGCACCACCAGCCAGGCCGGTCGGCGCCGGCAAACAGGCCATCCCGATCCTCCTGCAGCGCGAACCACGCCATCAACCGTGTAATGGCCGGCCAGATTTCTTCCAGGAAATCGCGGTCCTTCGTATACATCCAGTGGGAATGCACGCCAAACAACCAATGCGCGCAGAAATCGGGCAGCAGGAACGAGTTTCGTTCCGGGCCGGTACCGGGTATGGAGCCGTCGTCATTCTGAATCCGCGCCCCTTGCAAGAGACATTTGCGCAGCAGCCGATCGTCTCCGAACGCGTGGTAGATGACTTTGCCCATGACCACGGCATCGGCTACCCAGAGCGCCTTCTCGCGCAGCGGGCAATCCTCCAAATGGTCCTGGCTGTTCACCAGCGTCGTATACGCCCCGACCTCCCAAATCCGGTTCAGACGATCATCGCTGCAGCGAAAAAAGCCGGATTCGTCAAACGGATAGTGGACGGATTCGATGCCGAAGCGCGATATCGTCAGCGCGGCCGGCGTCGCCTGTGCCGTAACCTGAAGGAAACGGAAAGCCCGGCGGCCAAAGGGCTTTAGCCGATTTCGCCCTTTGCGCAGGATGAAGGTATCGTACAATTGCAGCTCCAGCGATTCTCCGTACGACAGCTGGATCACGCCGCCCGCGGGCGCGTCCAGCTCCAGCTCGGGATACCCCACGATTTCGCTAGCAAAGTCATATACAACACCCGGCAGCGAGCCGGGCATGCTGGCATCAAGCGTCCAGCCTGTTGTGCCTGCCGCTAACCGACCTGGATCTCTTTCTGTTTCCGCCGAGTCCTCTTGCAAGCCAAGCGCCTCATGACCCCGAGGGGCACGCTCCGGCGAACCGAACGCCTCCGTGCTGCCCCCACGATTCCGAAGCATGCCGGACTCCCCCAGGCTGACGCCGAAATTGGCTTCGGTCCGTACGATCGCGGCCGGACTAACCCATTCCCTGTGCAGCGGAGGAATCTCCCGCGGAAGCAGTCGCGGCCATGGCGAATCCGGATCCAATGCTTTGGCGATAACCACCGCCCCGCTCCAGGAGGAATCGTCGTAGGCGGATTCCTCCCATCCGTCCTCCTGCTCCGCGAGATAAATTTCGCGGAATCCGTTCCACTGATGCTGGCGCGACACCTGGGCCATCCATCTTGGCGATCGCCGGACCTTCCAATCCGCATCCGTGGCTGCCACGGAGAACACTCCGTTCTCGCGCTCGATCTCAAGCTCGGCAATCAATCCCCCCGGCCCTTGCATCTGGCCTGTCACGATATCGGTCGAACCGAAATTGTAGGCGACGATGGCCAGCACATTCCTACCCACCGTCAACAGCGGGGTTACATCGATCTCGTCGTAATATTTCCACTGCTGATCGGCAGGCGAGGGGCCCCTCCCGACCACTGCGCCATTGACATATAGCAAGTACTCCTGGTTGGCTGACACGTACAATCGGCCCGCCATCGGCGCTTCCTGCAAGTCAAAGTTCCTTCTCGCTCCCAGATACACGTTGGCCGTATTCGGGGGGAAATCTCCCCAAATCCAGCTCGCTTGCCAGTGCTCCTTCATCATGCCCTCCCTGCCAGCTCGGCTTCCCCGATGCGAGCTGATTTGATCATGCGTCCATCCTCCAGCTTCCATTCCACCTTGATCAAGCCCTTGGGACTTGGAATCACGCCTCGTGCAGCCGTTAGCCCTCCGATCGCATGAGGTTCGAAAGCGATGCGGGCATAACCGGGCTCCAGCGCGCGAATCCCCAGGACATATCTGGCAAACCATACCACCGGCGTGCTCGACCAGCTGTGGCACAGGCTCATCCGGTAGGAATCGTACGCGGTATACGTGGTCAGGGCATGGTGAATATCGCTGCTCGGCGCGAGCCTGATCCCCTCCCAGAAAGTGGTTGCTCCCGCATCCAGCATCGTTCCCCAGACCGTAGCGATAACCGCCCACGCCCGTTCGTGCATGCCGTACTCCGAGTAGCATTCCGCCAGCCAGTAGGCGGACAATGGCGTGAGCGGGTCCCCCAGCCGATAGTCGAGGAGAAATCTGCGTGCGCTGTCCTCTCCCACATACCCGCTCTTAATGCCGATGACCGAGGTGAGCAGCGCGTATGACGGCCCGATGAACTGCTCCTCCTTAAGCTCCGCTTGCGGTTCATCCCACTGGAGCCCGAGCTCCGGCATGTGATCCGCCAGCTGTTTCATTTGGCTCTTCGTCATGCCGTAAATCGCGTTCAGGCACGCCCACGATTCAGACGTCCCCATGGGCGACCATTCGATAAAGGAATGCGCCTCTCTGGCATCCGGCATGAAAATCCCGCTGCACGGATCCGCATTCGCCTTCACCCAAGCGATATGCCGCTGCAGCTCCTCCCGGATTTCCCATACGAATTCGCGGTCTCCCGTCTCGAAGTAGTAATCCCATATGCTGCTGAGCCACCACAGCGTATAGGAGGGGAGATTGTTCATCCAATAGCCGTAAGGGGTCCGCCCCAGCTCCCGGAGCGACCGCTTCAATACCGAATAATCGTCCCAGAGCGAGTATTCGGTTTTGGCGGCCAGGTAAATATCGTAAGCCCAATTCAGGCGGTCCCGCTTGATGCCGTCCCACAATCCGATTTGATGGCAGACCCGGCTGGTATGCACCGACACGTCATAGATGCGCTGCATAAGGTCGTTGTCCGTCTGCAGTTGCCCCACCTGGTTCAGCGCAGCGCCGGCTGCCTCCAATCGGAGCTCGATATGGAATGTTCCTCCATCGTCCCCGCTTACGTAAATTTGCACGTACCGCATGCCCTGGGGATTCGTTGCCGACAGGCTCCCCGGCGGAATCGCCAACCACTCGGTCATGCATCCGTCATAATGCCGCAGCTCCTGCAAGGATTCAGCGCCATTCCACAGCAAACCGATCTCGGAATCGCCGTGGTTGGTCACCTGCATCCGCACATTGAGCTCATGGGGCAATTCCAGCAGCAGCTCCGGCATCCGGCTCAAATCCAGCTCTTTCTGCTGAGTCCTGCGTTCCTTCCATTCCCCCTGCTTCAGAAGATGATAAAAAATATGCCGTTCATTCCTGGACTCCACTTCGTCCAGGACGATTCGCCCTCCGGCCGTTCCATTCATCTGAATTACACCATCTATGCCGCTGACCGCTTCCACTCCGGCTGCAGAAATGACTCTTATGCCTTGGACAGGCTCGACCGCGATATCGCCGTATCCTCCGGCAATAAACCAAAGAGGCGCATGATCCAGGTCTCCAAAAGGCTCCTCGCCCCAAACGCATACCACCTCCGCCGGGCCGTCCCCGGCCTCCCAGGTATCATCCGTTGCCAGCCATAAGCCTTCGCTTCCGCTCAAGTAGGCGATGCATCCCACCGAGCGGTCATGCAGATGCATATTGATGGGATGCATCGGCATCGGCTCCGTATTTCGGAGCTCGATTCGGAGCGTATAGGCTCCAGGCTCCAAACCGCCGGGGAGCCCCGCTACCGGATAAAATGTGGACGTGTGCCTGGCATGCTCCGGGAAATGGCCGATCACGGCGTCGTTCAGCCTGATCTCGGCTTCTCCCGTACAGGCGATTCTCATCTCAAGCTGCTCAACCGCGGCATGCAGAACAAAGGATTTTTCCAGTACGACATGCCGCCGGCCCTCGCGTTCCCTGTGCCAGATCCAGCTGGGTATCTTCTCCGCTTGTCTGTGTATATTCATCCATCTCTCTCCATTTGGTCCGTCGTTTTATATTTTTAAAGCCCCTTGCGTAACGCCCTGGATGTAATACTTCATCCCGAAGCTGAACAGCAGCACCAGCGGAATCGCCGATATGATGTACGCCGCGAATTCCACGCCCATGTTGGAGATGCCGAACTGGTTCGTGAATTGCGTAAGCCCGACGCCAATCATCTGGATGCTGTTCGATTTAATGGTCAAAAGCGGCCAGATGTAATCGTTATAGATCCCGACGGACTGCATGATCATTAAGGTCATGAGAACGGGAACGGACAGAGGCAGCACCATTCTCGTGAACACCACGAACTCTCCCGCACCGTCGATTTTGGCGGCATCAAACAGCTCGTTGGAAATGCCCGCCATGAAGCTCCTGCACAAAAATGTGCCGAAAATCTGTCCGCCCGCGGCCGCGCTGATAATGATGACCCACGGCGTATTCACCAGCCCCAGATTCGCATACAGCACGTAAGAAGGGATCAGCGTCATGACGCCCGGTATCATCATGATGGCCAGCATCAGCATGAACAGCACCTCCTTGCCGAGAAAGTCCTTCTTGGCAAAGGTATAGCCCGCAACAGCGGACAGAGCCACGACCAGCGTGCCGCCCACCGCCGCATAGAGCACCGTATTCAAGGTGTACCGCCAGATCGCCGCGAAGGCTTCCGCATAATTCGCGGTCTGCGCCGGGATGGGCATCGTCCAGATGCCTCCGAGAATCTGCGCGTTATTTTTGAAGGATGAAATCAGGGTGAAGGCGATGGGGGCGAGGGTCAACGCAACAAAAACGATAAGCAGCACATAAAGCGCCGACTGCTGAACGAGTCTAACCTTAGCATTCATGCCGTTCCCCTCCTAATCCGTATTGGTTTTGATGAATTTCATATTGATGACCGTAATCACCATGATGATGGCGAACATGCTGACGCCAAGCGCCGACGCATAGCCCAGGTCATTGAATTTCGTTGCGGCAAAATACATCTGCAGCACCGGCACATAGGTCGAATCGGCAGGCCCCCCGCCGGTCACGATCAGGATGGAGCCGAAGTCCTGAATGATGCCGATCAGCGCGAGCACGATCAGCAGCTTGAATTGCCCTGCCAGCAGCGGCAGGTGAATCGCCCGGATAATGCGGAAGGATTTGGCGCCGTCGATTCTCGCCGCTTCGATCACTTCTTCCGGAATGGCAATCAGCCCCGAGTACATCACCAGCAGCTGCAGGATGCCGACGAACGGGAAGCCCATCATAATGATGGCCCACAGCGCCGTATTCGGGTCTCCCAGCCAAGGATGGCTTAGCGAGCCGAGTCCGATCATGCGCAGCAGCTGGTTCACGAGGCCGATGTTCGGATCGTACATGTCCTGCCAGACCAGCAGCATGCCGACGGATGGAATGACCATGGAAATGACGAAAAACGTGCGGAATACATACTGGGACCTTTTGCTTCTCAGATGATAGATCAGCTCCGCCACGATCAGCGGCGGAATAAGAGCCTTGAACAATCCGGTGACGATGAGGATGAGCAGATTGCCCACGCCTTTTGTGACGTACGGATCATTCGCCATGCGCCTGAAATTGTCCAGCCCGATAAACTCGCTTCTTGCCCCGGGATTCCAGTCGTACAAGGAATGAATCAAGCCGGAGAACGCCGGGATATACAGGAATATAATTATGAGCGTAAAGCTGGGGAGCAGCATGGCATACGCCAGTTTGCTCTTCCACAACCGGTGAAGAATGTAGGGCTTTTTACGCCATAACCAGAAAAATAACAGTGCCGCCAACAGAACGAATACGATCACGGCCGCAATCTGTACCACGGTTTTGACCATCGCTGCCTGTTTGCCTTGCTCCAGCACGGCCCCGACTTCATATTGGAAGACGGCTCCTTTGTCCGAGCCTGCGAAGAGCCGCGTACCGTCTTTGCTGAACCGGATTTGCTGGCCGGCTCCGGCCTCCTTCGTGCTCCACAACAATTCGCCGCCTTGATTGGCCACGTAATAATTGCCCGAGTAATCCGCTACCGCGATATACTCCCCGTCATGGGTGACATGAACGGAGGTCACTTTATCCTTGGTCAACAATTCGCCAAGCCTGCTGCCCTCCGCCGAATAGAGGACCGCTTTATTGCTGGACGTTCCGACCACCATCGTTCCGTTATCCGCAACGGAAGCATGAAGAATGTCACCCTCCAGCGGCGTCTGGAATTGCAGCTCGCCGGCAGGATTGAACAAATAGGCGTACTGGTTCGCGGCTCCGGCTGCCAGCCATTGCCCGTTCGGGGATACCGCCGCGCTCTTCACGGCGATGCTGATCGGAATTTCACGCAGCGTCTGTCCTTTTTCGTCCAGCACATGCACCAAACTTTCGTTATGCAGCGTCACGATAACCAGCTTGCCGTCGGGCGTTGCCGACAGATTCTTGATCATTTTCTTAAAATCCCGCTTCCACAGCTCTTTGCCGTCAGCACTCAGCATATAAAGATGCCGGTCATCGGAAGTGACGAGCATGCGGCCGTCATTCAGGAGGGCGACACCGGTCACGACGTTGTTTGCCATGAATTCGAATCGCTGGGTGCCGTCGCGCTGAAGAAGAATGGCACTCGCATTCTGCGTACCGACCGCCACCAGCTCGCCGTCTTCCGATATGGACAAAGCTTTGATCGTAAGGCCCTGCTCCATCGTCCAGATCGGCTCAGAGGCATGGATCGGCTGGGCATATAGAAAAAGCAGCAGCGAAGCCAGCAGGCAGGAATATATTGTTCTCATCACCTTCGTGTTCACACTCCCTTCCATGCCAAGTGAACCCGCAGAACTCCACCGATGAGGGCGAAGCCCTGCGCCTTACAGCCATTTACAGCCATTTACAGCCTTCTAATGCTACTGTCTGACAGGCGGCTGACGCTCCGGATTCTCGATATCGGAGAGTTCTTTTTTGCGTTCCTTGAGCATGGCTTCGAATTTGGCGTCAATATCCGCCTGGTACTGCTTCAGCAGCTGATCCACATCGATTTCATCGTTGAAGTATTTGGAGATCAGTCCGATATAGCTCTGCACGGACGGCTGATAGTCATGGAGACCGCGGGCCAACACGTTGCCCGGGCTGTTCAGCCCTTCCGTGTTCCCGATCGCGTCAAACGATTCGAACGTCTTCTTCATTTCTTCCGGCAGCTCGATGTCGTTAAGCAGCGGCGCGCCGTTCAGGGAGGCGTCTTTGGAATTCTGGACGGCTTCCAGGTACACCTTATACCCTTCCGGGCTGGTCAAATACATCATGAAATCGACGTTCAGGGCAGTTTGCTCCGCATTCTTCTTCACGAAGCCGTAGAAGCCGGTGTAGATATGAATCGTTCTCGCCGGAGCCTGGACCAGCTCCCCTTCCATGGAGGGCATGTTGAAGAATCCGAAGTCGAAGGATTTCACGCCGCCGCTCTCTCCCGTTTTTTCCGCATCGGCAAAATCCTTCGGAAGCTGCCAATAGGAGGACGGAAGCGCGACCATGGTTGCGGCCTTGCCTGTCAGGAAGAGCTTGTAGGCCTGCTCCTCGGACATGCCCATGAAACCGTCCGGCGCGTAACTGAACAAGGTTTTCAGATTTGTCATGACTTCGCGCCAGGCCGGATTGCCCTCGACTTTATACGGGCCGACTTTGTTCTTAATAGCCTGGTACATCCGCAGCTCGTTCGTCGATACTTTGGAACGGGAATCGTTGTACGGGTCGCTCAGGTCGAACTTCCAGTTATCGTCGATGTTTGGCATGTACGTATAATCTTCCGGCTTTGATTTGATCAGCTCCACGTAATCGCGGAAGTACTGGTCCGGATAAATGCGCATGAGCCAGCCCGCCTGACCGCTCCACAGGGAGAGCGCGTTGCCGCCGATCGTGAACGGGATATGACCCGCCGCCTTCAGTTTGTCGTAGGTCGCGATGAGTTCATCGAACGTTTTAGGGGTATCGGTAATCCCCGCTTTCTCGAACAACTCTTTGTTGTACATCCAGAGGATTTGTACCGATTCAAAGTTAAGCGCTTGCAAAGTTTGCAGGTTAGGGTCATCCAGATTGACGCCCATGCCGTCCAGGTTGAAGCTTTCCTTCCAGAGCTTTCCGGTGTAGGGGTTCTCCGTCTCCAGCCAAGGCTTGAAGTCCACGAATTTCTGGTCTTCGTTCAGGTCGCTGTTTTCATTCGTGTTCACAAAATCGGCCTCCGGCTCTCCGGCGGCAAACTGAGCCTGCAGCCATTCGCGGTAACCCTCGGCCGGCTTGATATCCACGACGACCTTCACGTCCGGATGCTTAGCCATGTAAGCGTCGGCTACCTTGCCCCAAACCTCGGCTGAGGCACCGCGCAAGGATATTTGGATCGTGCCGCTTTTAGGTTTTTCCGTATCTTCTCCGGCTGGTTCGGCTGGTGTTTTGTTATCCGTTGGGGTAGGCTGTTCGGATGGTGACGGGCTGGCGGTATTGGGGCCGCTGCTGGTACAGCCCGCTGCGATGATGATCATTAGTGAGGAAATCAAAATGAGGCTTACGATTTTTCTAAAATGGATCATGACGTTCACTCCCCTAAGCGTTTAATGAATTCGCTTACATTTATGTGAAGTCTTAGATGTCTAAATTGGACCCGCATCACTCCCTTCAAGGATAACAGGGTGCAAAAACGTTTTTGCACCCTTCAAAAAAAAGAATCGTCCAACGAAAATATCCGTTTTCAGGTCGATTCTCTTTCAATGACGGTACACGGCAAAACGATCGTCTGAATATCGTCAAAACGAATTTCGCCGTCAATCAGCTGCATTAACAGCTTCGCTGCTTCCAGGCCCATCTGCCGCATCGGCAGCTCGATCGATGTAATGGATGGCCGGGCCAACTGGGACACGGCCGTGTTATCGAATCCGATCACCGCCAGGTCCTCCGGCACCTTGTAACCCAGCTCCTGAGCCTTCTCGACGACGCGGGAAGCGATCACGTCGCGTCCGGCGATGATGGCGGTAGGACGCTCGACTCCGTTCAGCAGCTTCTCCGTTTCCGTATACCCGCTGTCTTCTTCGAAGGAACCGATCTCCACCAGCCGCTCATCGAACCCGTCGCCTAATTCCTCCATGGCCTGGCGGTAGCCGTTATACCGGTCCAGCGAGGCATCCACTTCCAGCGAGCATGGGGTGATGAGCGCAATCCGGCGATGACCTTTGCCGATCAGATATTTAACGGCTTCATAGGCGCCCTGCTCGTTATCCGCATTGACGCTGTGACACACGCCGGGCATCGCCGGCCTCCCGAGCAGGACAAAAGGAAACCGGTTCTTGATCAGCTCCCCATACGGCTGGTTAATTGCAGCTCCCATCAGAATCAGTCCATCCGCCGATTGCTTGCGGTAGACGTCCAGCAGGTGATCCGCCAATTTATTCGTACTCGGCTTCTGAAAGGACAACAGCAAATCGTAATTGTTGTCTCCCGTCGCCTCCCCAAGCCCCTTGACGACGTCGAGGAGAATGGTATTCTCCAATCCGTCCACCGTATCCTCGACCACCAAGCCGATGTTGTTCGTTTTCTTCGTAACCAATCCGCGCGCGGATTGGTTCGGCCGGTAATTCAGCTTCTCGATTGCATCGAATATCCGCTTCTTGGTCGCTTCCGCTACATGCGCGGAGCCATTGACCGCAAACGACACGGTACAAACCGCTACGCCGGCCTCCCGGGCGACGTCTTTTATGGTTGCTGCCATCATGATCATCCTTATCCAAAATTATAGGAAAACATTTGATTAGACTATAAATGCAGGGGCTGTAAAACTGCAGAGTTCAAATCACCATATGTAAACGCTATCAGATATTAGCCGATTACGGCGCTATCGCGTTGAAGAAAGAATCATCGAATGACGCAATGATTGATGTACTCATGATACAAAACGTTTTTGCAAAAACGATTTGTATATAAAATACACCGGGTTATCGGCAGTGTCAATCCTGTTTTCTGTTCTTTTTTTAATGAATTCGTAAATGAATAGCTCGTCCAGGAACCGGTGTACATTTAAAATAGGTTGAGATAACTCCCCTAACTTTGCAAACAAAGGATTGATTTCCAGCGGCGATTCCCATAACATTAAACATTATAATGATATAATGTTTAATGTTCGCAAAATCATGGATGCAGGGGGAATTCATATGGAATTTCGTTTCGAGGGCGCTGTTACGGATGTTATGCCAGGCATTCAGCTGCTGCTGGATGAGCTTGGCGTCGAGCTTGGGGATAACGGCATCTCCGTTGAGGTAGCCTTGTCCGATGGCGATCTGGAGGTCGGCAGGGACCGAGACCACGCCTATATTCGTTTCGGACGAAAACATCAATTTTTCCGGGGACTCGGCCTACTGGTTCAACACAGCCGACAAAGCGATTCGTTCCACCTTCACGAACGCCAGCAATTTGACCAGATCGGCCCGATGTTCGACCTGTCCCGCAACGCCGTGCTGACCGTGGACAGCTTCAAGCTCATGCTGAACAAAATGGCCCTGATGGGCATGAACAGCGTGATGCTGTACATGGAGGACACTTATGAGATCAAAGACGAGCCGTATTTCGGTTATATGCGCGGTCGCTACACGCAGGCGGAGCTGAAAGAGATGGACGATTATGCCGATCAATTCGGCATCGAGGCTTTTCCAAGCATCCAAACCTTGGCGCACCTGGAAGAGTTTCTGAAGTGGGAGCCCATCAAGCATTACCGCGATACGAAGGGTGCCCTGCTGGTCGGCAGCGAGCAGACCGACTCCCTGATTGAACGGATGATCGAGGCTGCCAGCGCTCCGTTCCGCAGCAACAAGATTCATATCGGGATGGACGAAGCGGAGGAGCTCGGACGAGGTAAATATTTGGATCACAACGGTTATGTGAGCCGTTTCGACATTATGATCGCCCATCTGGACAAAGTCCTGGCTGCCGTCCGCAAGCGCGGCCTGAAGCCGATGATGTGGAGCGACATGTTCCTTAAGCTTGCTGCCGGCGGAGGCGGCGATGCGGCGTATTACGACAAGGACACCTCGATTCCCGAGGATATGGCCCGCCGCATCCCGAAGGATGTGGACATGGTGTACTGGGACTATACCCACATGGAGCCGGAGGACTATGAGAAGCTGATCGCCAATCACCGCCCGCTGGGCTGTAACCTCGTGTTTGCCGGAGCCGTCTGGATCTTTAACACATTCGGCGTCAACTACGGGTTGTCCCTGAACGCTTCGAATGTTGCGCTTCAAGTGTGCAAGCAGGAAGGAATCCGCGAGGTATACGCCACGATGTGGGGCGATGACGGCAACGAAGGAAATCCGTTCGCGGCGCTGCTCGGTCTGCAGCTTTATGCTGAGCATGCCTACTCGGAACAGAAGCCTTCCCCGGCTCAGTTGGCGGAACGGGTGAAATTCTGTACGGGCATCGACATGGAGGCGTTCCTCCTGCTGAAGGATCTGGACGAGATTCCCGGCCAGGAGCCAAACAACGCCAAGCAGAGCAACCCGTCGAAATTTTTGCTGTATCAGGATGTGCTCCTCGGGATGTTCGACAAACAGATCGAAGGCCTGGACCTCTCGAACCACTATGCCGAGCTGGAGCAAAACCTGCGCGCGAAGCGCGATAGCACGGCCGAGCTGGACTATCTGTTCGAGATGCCGGAGAAGCTGAGCGCCGTCCTCAAACGCAAGAGCGAAATCGGCATTCTGCTGAAGCAAGCCTATGATGCCAAGGACGTCGATACCTTAAGGCATATGGCCAAAAACGTGCTCCCTGCCATCTCCAAAGCCGTGCAAGAGCTACGCATTGCCCACCGCACGCAGTGGCACCGGATGTTCAAGCCCTTTGGCTGGGAGGTCATCGACATCCGCTATGGCGGCGTCATCACCCGCCTGGACACCGCAGCGTTCCGCATTCTGGAATACGTGGAGGGACGGACGGCACGGATCGAGGAACTTGAGCAGGAACGGCTGGTGTTCAGCACAACCAACCGCGACAATCATAAGGGCGTCGGCTGGTGCAGCCATTATTACCGCATGGCTTCGCCAAACGTGTTCTACCATGTGCTGAATCCTTTTTAAGGGTTTCGGCTGGCCTTTATCAGCTCATACCAATCACAAAAGCATAATAAAAAGCCCCGGTTGCCGGGGCTTTTTGCATATATCGTGAGGCTTAAATGGTATGCTCTATTCACGCTCAGGATCCGTGCCGCTGCACTTCCTCATACCAGTCTCGCACATGCCGGCTAAGCCGTTCCACGATCTCCGGGTAACGGTCCGCCAGGTTGGAGCGCTCCCCGGGATCCCTGGACAGATCGGACAGGTGAACCTGATCCGGAACCACGCGGTCAAAATCGAGCTTTCCGTTCAGCACCAGCTTCCAATCCCCTTCCCGGACAGCCAGTTGGCCTTGATACTCCCAGAACAATTGCTTATGCGGCGACGGCTCGCGCATTTGCAGCATCTCCTTCAGGCTGCTTCCGTCCAGCGCAACGCCTTGAAGCCGTCCTGCCGCCGGATCGACGCCGGCCAGTTCCAAAAAGGTCGGTGCGATGTCCATCATAGCCGCCACTTCATCCCGCACTTGCCCGCCTTCCCATCCGTTCGGCCAGCTCAATATGGCAGGCTCGCGGATTCCGCCTTCGAACAGGCTTGCTTTATGCCCCCGGAATATCCCCGCGCTTCCCCCGTAATACACGTCCTCCGTTCCATCCAGCCAGTTCCGGCTCTCGGAGGACGGTCCGTTATCGCTGGAGAAGAAAATGACCGTATCCTCGTAACAGCCGGTTTCCTTCAAGGCCTTCACGATCTCCCCGACGCCGTCGTCCACCGCGGCAATCATGGCGGCCATGACCTGCCGATCCCAAGGCAAATGCGCAAACCGGTCCATATATTCCTGCGGTGCATGCATCGGGTAGTGCGGCGCATTGTACGACGCAAACAAGAAGAACGGAGCCTCCTGCTCCCGCGACCGCTGAATGAAATCAACCGATCGTTCCGTGATCAGCTCGGTCATGTACCGGCCGTTCTCCCAAACCTCCGTTTCGTTCTCCCATAGGTCATGCAGGGGGTTGACGCCATGGGCTTGGCCCCAGTAAAAAATGTGCGAGTAAAAATCGACGCAGCCTGCCTTGAATCCGAAAAACTCATCAAATCCATGCGCATTCGGGCTGGTTTCCTCAGACAAGCCCAAATGCCATTTTCCATACAGCGCCGTCCTGTACCCGGCAGGCTTGAGCGCCTTGGCCAACGTCACCTCGTCGGCAGGCAGTCCATGCGAACCGCGCTTCGCCCCCAGAATCTCGCCGACTCCCGCTCGGGCCGGGTACTTGCCCGTCAATAATGAGGCTCGTGACGGAGAGCAGACCGGGGAATTCGAATACCAATTCGTAAAACGAATGCCTTCGTCAGCCAACCCGTCCAAATGCGGGGTTATCACGGTGTCCGAACCGTAGCATCCAAGATCTCCATACCCTAAGTCATCGCAATAAATCACGATAAAATTCGGTTGTTTCATATCTCCATTCACCTCTACTATGCTCGACTTGTTCCTCATCATCGTACCTTTTGGCGGACGAATACGGAATGCTCCATCTTTGCAATCGTTATACAATATGTTGCATCATAGTAGTAACAAAAGAATTGATCGGTATATGTGGAAGGAGGACACATGAGTTTAACAGTGAATCAGCGGCCATCCCGAGAAGAATACTTTAACAACCCGGCTCACTTTGAGACACAACTGGGATTATGGATATTCAAATCCGGATCCCACCCCTTTTTCACCGAAAAAGTCGGTCCCCGGTCCGTCGAATTTTATAGTATACATTTCGTTGCCAGCGGCAAGGTGCGGTTCGGATGGGACGGCAGCAGCGTCTCCCTCTCGGAAGGCGATCTCTTCTGCCTCTTCCCCGGCTCGGTCTATACGTATGTCAAGGACTGCGACGAGCCGTCTACCATGATCACCTGGACGGCCTTTATGGGCGAGTTGATGCCGTCCATATTGAAGCATGTCGATTTATGTCCGGAACGGCCTTATCGTCAAAATGCCTTCAGGGACGATGCCTTGGCTGTCATCAAGGACATTCAGCGATTGCTCCGACAGCCCCAGCAGGACCATAGCCTTCAGCTGATGTCGCTGGGATTCCAGTTGATCCACAGCATCGATCCCAACCGGGACCAGCACCTTCCCGCTGCTTCGGCTGCTTCGGACTGGCTCGAGTCCGTCCCCGGATATATGGGACTTCACTGCACGGAGAACCTGTCCGTGGAGGAACTTGCCGCCTGGGCCGGCGTGCATCGAAGTCACTTCACCCGCGCGTTTACCCGCCGATACGGCATTTCTCCGTCCCGCTACATGCAGCAGTTGATCATGGAGAAAGCGACCCGTTTGTTATCCGCCGAGGGAACCAGCATCACGCAGACCGCTTTATCCCTGGGTTATTCGGATTTGTTTACGTTCTCCCGCGCCTTTACCCGGTATTTCGGAATGACGCCGAGCGCATTCGTGAAAGCGAACCGCCCATCTTCGAGAACAAGCGAATAACAAGGAACCGCCATACGATAAAGGGATCGCCGTTATCGATCCTACAGCAACGAAAAGAGGCCATCCGTTAGGGATAGCCTCTGGTCTTTTTACATTATCTTTTTTCGTTGCTACAAACGTCAGGACAACCTATTCCTCCATCAGCCCCCACAGCGTGGTAAAGGCCTCGCCTTCCAATTGAAAGAACACAGGCGTATTGGCATATCGCACATATTGGCCGCCTTTGAACAGTCTTAACTGGACTTCCGTCCCGTCCTGCAGCTGGATATACAGAAATTTCTGCTGGCTAGGCCCGGTCTCGTAGATCCCTTGCTCAAACAAAGCGTCCGCCGCTACCGGCTTTGCCTCATTTAAAGCCTCAACGAAGGCTTGCACCGCCGTATCGTCGGCAAGCTCGCGCAGCTTACTCTCGCCCATGTTCCAGCTGTCGAAATCCTGCCATTTAACCGAAGTCATGTTCCCCATTAAATTCAGCTTGCCGATGATATCCTCGCCCTTGGCCACCGTAATCCCGTTGAGGTGCTCATACAATTCGGCGTAGACTTCCCCGTCGTGCTCCATGTAGGACATGATTCTAAAATCGGCGTCATATCCCTTAACCGTGAAAATATCCATTTCGCCGATCGTCGAAGCAAACTCCGTGTAATCATCAGAGGAGCTCCATTCCGTAATCCCCGACTTCGACCGTCCGAGCTTGTCGCCCCGCAGCTGTTTGGCGATGTCCGGCGTGATTTGCGTACCGGTTTGGGTGTAGATATTGCCCTGGTATACAACCAAACCGATCATGTCGGCTTTGACGTTGCTCTCGTCCGGAAGCTCGATTTTCGGAATGGTTACCGGATCATGACCAACCTTCGCGGTCGGCGGGGTATTCTCCCCAGTCCCTTGTTGAACCACCGGGATATCGCTGTTCGCTGGCTCGTTCTCAAGATTCAATACTAGCGAAGCTACTACCACCAGCCCCAACATAACGGCCGCAGTGACGCCGGCGACCCCCATTCGGCTCATTCTGGTCGTTTGACGCTGATTTTGTTTCATTCCTTTCATAATCCGCTCCTCCAATCCTTTGTCAGGTCCGATTCGATCTATCAATGATTTGTAGTCCTTCCGATTCATCAATCGTCCTCTCCTTCCAAGTCCATGCGCAGCAGCTTCCTGCCGCGCTGAAGACGCATCTTGACCGCAGACTCGTTAATCTGCAAAATCCCGGCGATTTCCTTAACGGAATAATCCTCGTAATAAAACAGATGGATGACCGACTTATACTTGAACGGCAAACTCATGACGTTATCCATCAGCGTCCGTTCCGACGGTTCGACAAAATAATCGTTCATATGCTCCATCTTGGTTACCCGCTTGCGCCACAGGCTCCCTTGCATATTCTTGCAGTGGTTCGTAATCACCCGAATGAGCCAGGCTTTCTTATGCTCCTGGTCGCTGAAGTCAGGCGCTTTATATATCAGTTTAATGAACGTCTCTTGAATGGCTTCTTCGACATCCTGTTTGTTCCCAAGGTACACCATCGCTATTTTAAAAAGCATATCGCCATATAATTCATAAGTTTCCGTAATATCTCCGCCCGGCCGGAGCGAATCGATCTGCATCGCCTAGACCTCCTTTTACCCTTAACACAGTTATGGACGTGGATCGGTCACATTTTGTTTACGGATTTTTTCGAATTTAAAAGGGCTACCCCAAGGGGGAGCCCTTCTCGCTCATTGAGTGTTTTTATAAGCCCTCTATAAAGTCCTAAAGTCTAGGATAAACCCTCACGCTCGTATTCAGTAATCTGACGCTTACACAGTTCTCTTACATCCTTACCTTGCAAATATTCCTCAAACCATTGGATAGTAGCATCCAATGCCCGATCCAATGTCCACCTAGGGTTCCAATTGAGCTCATGTGATGCTTTTGAACAGTCCAACTTAAGCAAATTTGCTTCATGTTTAGAATTCAGATTAACCACCTGATAGCCAGGATGTTGATGCGGCCACTTACTTAACATTTGAGTGACAATCCATTGAACAGACCTGGCATCACGATCCTGAGGTCCAAAATTCCAAGCCTGCGCATACTCCTCACCATCCAAGTACAGCTGCTGGCAAAGCATTAGATATCCAGATAACGGTTCAAGTACATGTTGCCAAGGTCGAACCGCCTCGGGATTCCGGATTTGGATGAGCTCTCCGTTTGTCAATGCTCTTATCAGGTCAGGAATCAACCGATCTTCTGCCCAGTCGCCCCCTCCTATTACATTGCCGGCTCTTGCAGTGGCCACCCTGACCATTGTTGATTCCAAAAAAGAACGACGGTACGCTGAGGTTATTAGTTCTGAGCATGCTTTACTACTTGAATATGGATCATACCCTCCCAGCTGCTCGTTCTCACGGTACCCCCAATGCCACTCATGGTTCTCATAACATTTATCCGTTGTTACGTTGAGGATTACACGCACCGAACTACAAGTACGCGCGGCCTCCATTAGATTTACTGTGCCCATCACATTCGTTTGATAAGTCTGGACAGGATCTTCATAAGATTTCCTTACTAGTGGCTGCGCGGCCATATGTATAACGATTTCCGGGTCTGCCTTTTGCATGGAACGCCTCAGCATCTCTAAATTAGTAACATCACCAATAACTGACTCTACTAAAACTTCCTCAACATTTCCCAATTCAAACAAAGACGGGGAGGTAGGGGCTGATAATGAATACCCTGTCACCTCGGCTCCCATACTATGAAGCCAAATGCTAAGCCAACTTCCTTTAAAGCCAGTATGTCCTGTAAGGAACACCTTCTTGCCCGCCCAGAAAGTATGCTCCACCATACCTAATTTCATCATATAGGCACTCCTGATTTAAATTTAGTTTCTGCAAGAATTAAACCGATTGCTCCGCCGGCTGGTAGTTCATTTGGTACATTCCAACATTGGATTCCAATAACGACTCCAAATAATTCATATCCGCTTGCCGTCCTCCAGCAAGAAACATTGCGAAGTCCTTAATAACCTGTTTGCTTTGCGAGCTCCGCTCCGGTACGAAACTAATAATTGAAGATTGCTCAAACCCGTGTGCTTTTGCCTGCAAACAAAGTACGTCACGTATATAGATTTTGCGATTGTGTACGGTATGCGAAGAAGAAAGCATTTCATATAATGTTTCTATACTCGCACTATTGTTAACCATAAAAATTACTTTTCCGTTAACACTCATGACCTTTGAAATAGCGCTGAAGATGGAATCCAAATCTTCAGAGTAACAATCCAAGGGTTTCTCAATATAAACCAAATCGATTGTCCCATTCAATTCTTCCGGTAACTGATAGATATGATCAAGCAGAAATACCTTTTCCGCAATAGAACGTACATCCATTTCATATTGGTGTTCCGTTGCACAGACAGATACACGTGGCTTAATACCATGATTGGACCAAATGCGGTTCTTAATTTGAAGCAGAGTAGCACCGCATTTTACATCAATTCCAAGTATTGTTTCAACAGCTGATAGCTGACTGAAATCTATCCTCAGATGAGCAAGATTCATTCGCGCATCCATCCATGCATCCAAACCGTATTTCTCCGCAAAAGTTTTCCTTCCTTCTTCCATAGAATTCGTCTGATGATCACTGGCGGTTGTTAGGCTACCGTAATGATGAGTCACCGTATCCGCACAATAAACAAGCTTGTATCCTGCTCGTCTAATTCGGAAGCTAATGTCGTCATCTAAAAATTCGCCACGAAAAAAGCGGGTGTCATAATATCCGATCCGATCCAATAATGCCGTGGGGCAACATAAAACATTGGGCAGCAACACCACACGTTCTTCCCATTTTGAAGGGTCACTTACATTGTATTCTCTGGCCTTTTCCTGAAAATCATCTTTTGAGTTAAATGGAATTGAAATTTGCTGCATATTAGAAATGGAGGTAGCCCCCGGGGACACAAACCCAATACCAGGATCCGATTCAATGCAGATCATCAGATTTCTCAACCAATTCGGCGTAAAAATAAAATCGTTACATACAGCAGCGCAATACTTTCCTTCCGCCGCCATCAAACCAATATTGAAGCCCTTCACAAGATGGATGTTATACTTCAGATGAATAACCTTTGCGCCAGGTACGGAATCAAAATATTCCTTTGTTCCGTCCGTAGAGCCGTTATCTACCAATATCAATTCGTATTCCACATCATCCGTATTCCTCAAAATGCTTTCAACACAATCCCGTGTATAAACCAAATTATTGTAAGCGAGCAGAATGACACTTACTTTGCAATGTGCCTTTTCGCCCTTTGCCCTGATATCATCATGATCGATGATGCCTACCTCTGGATAAAAACGCGGATAGTCCTTCTTAGAGACAAAATTCTCCAAGATATAGGCAATTTCGAACTCCAATATCCGAAAAAGAGAGCGAAAGTGAAAACGAAAATCATATAAAAAAGATTCGATATTTTCATCTATTGCATTCTGTTTGAGCTGTTCTATATAAAATAGAATATTAGCATTGATATCTTTTATCCGATTAGGAACAGACACTTCCATTGTCACGTTTTCAATTACATCCAGCAGCTCAACCATTGTATCCAACACGGCTAAATCGGATAGGCTTAGCTCACCTTGTTGGATGCAATTTTCTAAATAACAGATACCTTCATGTCCAACCTCTAAATTACCAAGAATGTGCGCTGCTATATTATTATCCATGTCCTTCTCCTTCAGACAAAATCATGCCATCTGTATTAAAATCAAAGTCTCTCCACTGCTTGTCTTTCTGTGAAATAATGAGATCTTCCACATGAGGCCACTCTATCTCAAAAGCAGGATCGTTCCAACGAACTCCAGATTCATGAGTAGGAGCGTAGTACTCACTGACCATATAATGAATGCTCGCATTTTCGGTCAGCGTTTGGTATCCATGGGCAAATCCCTTGGGTACATATAGAGATAAATGGTTCTCGGCAGATAACGTAAGCCCGAACCATTTCCCAAATGTAGGACTATCCCGATTTAGGTCAATGATAACATCATAGATGGCTCCTTGATGGCAAGAGATGATCTTTTGCTCACAAAAAGGAGGTACCTGGAAATGCATCCCCCTTAGCGTCCCTGCTTGATGGTTAAACGCCACATTCGATTGAACTCCTTCAAAAGAAACTCCATGCTCAGCCAACGTTTTTTTACAAAAACTTCTAGCAAAAAAACCACGACTGTCCTGAATGGGCTCCATTTCGATTACTGCCGCTTTTTTAAGCGGTGTAGTATGAACTAACATGCTGCTCCCCCTTATAACCTGAAATTCCGCCTGAACTTTTAAACATTTTTATAGGTAGCCAAAATTAACCTACATCAAAAGTTGATAGTGTTCCAGTGAACCCTAGCTGTATAAGTTGATCTTGGATTTGCTGTTTATGTGCATTTGCAAAAAGAATAATGGTGTCAAATAAACAAACATATTCGGAAGTTGGCTTAATGATGGGAATACCCGCAATATGGTGTCCCTGTTTAGTAAGGTCGCTGTCAAACAGGCATTCAATATGAACTTTCTCCTCCAGCATTGCAAGAAAACAAGTCGACTCCGCTCCTGCACCCCATGCCGCTACTCTCGCATTTGCTGAAAGTTTTGAAACAAGCTGATCGAGCCCTAATTGTCGTTTACTACTAAAAGTGAAGCGGGGTTTGGGGGCCTTTTTCACATATAATTCTAGCAAATTCGGGTCTGCTGACTCTTGCACGCAAACTACTGTCAATCCTGCTCTATGTGCCATTGCTGTCAGGCTAGTAACAGAGAAATATTGGATGTGGTCGGTACATAAATTATAATATAGGCGCTTTTCCACGATACGTTGTCCATTGGGAACCTCCACTAGAAGAATGCCATTTTCATTCAATAGTTGGGCTGCTTGAGCAAACAGAACTGCAGGCTGCTCAAGGTGCTCAAGCACTTCAATTATACTTATTGCATCAAATCCCGACTCAAAGGTTAACTTTTCATGGAAATAGTCGTTTATGACTGTAAATCCTTGTTGCCGTGCTTTCATAGCACTAGTAATGGATGGCTCAACCCCAAATAGTTCTTCAAAATGGTTCCTAGCTAGTGTTAAATAATGTCCGACACCACAGCCAATATCTAAGAATCGTCCACGTGCCGGCGCCAGCATCGCTATGCGCTCAAGTTGACGTTCCCGGATGCGCTTGAAGCTAGCTCCCCAAAAGGAGCCCATGGAATAATCTTGGTAATACTCTTCAGCAATGTGCACCGGAATCTGAGTATGCCCGCATGAATCACAGTGATAAATCTCCAGATCGCGTAAAATCAGTTTATTCGAGTTATATACACTCATTAAACTATGAGGTGCTCGAGTATATCTCTCCTCAAAAGCACATGTTTGACCACAAATATTACAGATGATGTTAATCAATCCTTTCGTTACCTGGTGAGAAGGGCTTTGAATAGTTCGATGACAAAAGTCTCCACCTTATCATTTGGTTCCAAGCCCTTTTGTTCGTTTACACTAGTAAAGTCAAAGTCAGCAACTTGGTTGTTTCCCTCGGGGCGAATGATTCGTACGGGCATTCCGAAAGTCTCTAATGCGACCTTTTGAACTAATAAGGCGAACTGTAAAACACTCATCGTCTCATTTCCGTAAGCATGAAATAACCGCTCTTTTGGTCTTTGTTCCAATATCCACATCACTTTCTTACATACATCCGACACACCTACAAAATTACGAAGTTGGCTCCCTGGAGTCAAAAGCGTTATCGTGTTATTCTCTACAGCTTCCCTGCAAAATAAAAACGGAATCAAATTCCAACGTTTAAATGTATTAAGGTTTACGGGGACTCCAAATAGATTAGAGGGCCTGACTATCCATGCATTTAGCAGATTAGTTCTATCGTACATCCTAACAGTTTGTTCAGCTGTATAATGTGCCAATCCATAGTCGTTACTTGGAGCGACAGGAGTGCTCTCTGTCAATTTCCCTTCCTGTACACCAAAAACATGAAAACTCGAAAAATATATAAAATTCTTAATATTATTATTTTTACAGAAATCAAGAGCTGCTCGGATTCCAGTTACATTTTCAGACAAAGCTCGGTAAGGATCTGTTTTATAAAGCATTTCGTTTAGTGAAACCGTATGGATCATTGTATCGATTCCATTACTAATCAACGATGCCACTTCATTCGGTTTGGAGAAGTCCATTCTAAGATCTCCTTCTCCATCTCTCGTAGCAGTCATAACATTATAATGATGCGTTCTTAAATACTGGGCCATATGAAGCCCTATATAACCATTAGCACCGCTAATCAATATGGTTTTTGATTTCATGAACTTCCTCCATTTTGCAGAATGGGTACATTAAAAAAAGACTGTGCCCAGGGTTTATCCGTTTGCTGTGTTATATGCTGACCAGTATCTGTATGACGATAGTATAATGATCCGTTGTTCAAGTTGGTGTTACGTAATAAGGCTTGATTTCCGATCGTCACATGGTCGCCGATACAGCAGTCACCAACGATTGCTGATTGCGGGGCCATGGCCACCCCCTTGCCGATAACAGGATAAACACCATTTATTGCGCCTACGGTGCATCCCTGATAACATACAAAAAAATCACTATAAACCGCCTTACCTAACACTACACCACCACCATGTACAACAAGAAAGATATCAGGCATTCCCGCATCATACATACATACAACACCGTTTAACGCCTTATTTAAGTAAAAGAATTTGGACGCGATCTCCTCAGTCTCAAACTCCCTCCATGTCGAATTAGACAAAAACCACAGGAATAATGTGTATTGATCGGAATGGAGATGTGAAAAATAGGTAGTTCCTTCATGATGAAACGACCTTAAAGCGATATGTTGAAAACAAAACTCCGAGCGCTCCAAGGCTAGATTAAATGACCGGTTAAATAATGTGTCCTTGGGAGACAAACGATTATCCGGAAAAAAATGACTCACCTGATGAAACACATAATTTTGCAAATCTTCCTTTGAAAGAGTCAGTTTAAACATAATAAACTCCTAGAATAGTAATATTTCCAACTCATTTTCGACTTTTGGTTATACTAGGTATTCCATATTTTCCAAGGTGCCTTTTGACTTTCCCAAAGCCCATCAAGGACAATCTTTTCACGCAGAGTATCCATTGGCTGCCAGAAACTATCATGCCTGTAGACATTTAACTCACCATCTCGTGCCAAATTTTGCAAAGGCTCCTGTTCTAAGATCGTTGTATCCCTATCTTTGATATAGTTGAATACTTGGGGTTCACACACCATGAACCCTCCATTAATCCAACCCCCATCACCTCTAACCTTTTCAGTAAATCCAGTAACCGTATCGCCATCCAGTTCCAGCCGCCCAAATCGGCCGTCCGGTTGCACGGCTGTAATGGTCGCAAGTTTACTGCTTTCTTTATGGCAGCGAACAAGCTGATCAATATTTATATCTGCCAAACCATCCCCATACGTAAGCATAAAAGGATTGTTACCCACATAAGGCTCAATTCGCTTAATACGGCTACCCGTCATGGTGTTTAGACCCGTCTCTACCAAAGTAACCTTCCATGGTTCTACCGTGTTCTGATGCACCTCGACAGTATTGCCAGAAGTAAAATCGTAGGTTACCGCTTCGGACATATGTCGGTAATAATTAGCGAAGTACTCCTTGATGATATAGCCTTTATAACCAAGACAAATAATGAATTCATGATATCCATAGTGAGAGTATGTCTTCATGATATGCCACAATACTGGTGCGTCTCCGATTTCAATCATAGGTTTAGGCTTAAGATGAGACTCTTCACTTATTCGTGTTCCTCTTCCGCCTGCCAAGATGACAACTTTCATACTGTTCACTTCCCTACTCGATTTTTAATGCCTTGTTAGTCCTATAACTTTAGCCTGTGTTATTTATTTCAAATCTTTCAATTACAAAGATGTTTGCTCCTCATCTACTTATCGACAAAATAACCAATAATAATTAATTAGAAATACGTGGTAACAGTTCATTGCAAGTAGATGACAGCATAACTCTGACATACTTTTTAATAGCAAGCTATAACTCCATAACAAAAACAATAAAATCCTTATTCAATACAAAGCAGTTAAATTTCCTACAGAAAGATTGATACCTTCAACCAAGAGAAACTATTAACAGTAAAAAAAGGGCTCCCCCTAAAGGTAAGCCCCCTCTTAATCATATTTCGGCCTATTTCACGCAGATTGCTAGTTCAATATGCATCCAGCCGCTATAGAACCTGTTTATTTCACGTACGTCAAATCCTGCATCAAACGATGGAGCACAGCGGCGCTTTCGCCGCGGGTGGCATTCGATTTAGGGTGGAAGCGCTGCTTCGGATCTCCGTTCAGAATATCAAGTTTCGCCAATTCATACACCGCCACCTGAGACCAAGCACCGATCGAGGACGCATCGGCAAAATGAGCTTTTGCCGCGTCCACGGGGTTGTATCCGGCATACTCCAGTGCGTTGTAGGCCATCACGGCCATCTCTTCGCGCGTGATCGTCCGATTCGGCTTAAAGGTGCCGTCCGTGTAGCCGTTAATGATATCGGCATCGACTGCTGCCTGGATTGCTCCGGCGTACCAGTCGGATGAAGCCACATCCTGGAAGCTGCCTGACGCAGCGTCTGCAGAAAGTCCCAGTGCCCGGACAACAAGCGCTGCGAACTCGGCCCGAGTGACCGGTGCGTTCGGAACAAAGGTCTGCTCCGTGCGCCCGGTTACGATCATTTTGGCCGCAAGCGATTCAACCTCACCCTTGGACCAGTGGGACGCGATGTCCTGGAACGTTACCGGGTTCTGCAACACCAGGTACGTGCTGTTCGTGCGGCTATAAATATCGATACGTTGGCCGTTCACCTTGAATGGTACTGGCGTGTATTCGCCGTTTCCATCCACTCGGACGACCGCGATATCCGTCAACGCATGCGACTTGTCGACATTCAGGGACCGCTTTACATACGATTGGAATGCGTCCAACGTGGCAGTCTTGCCATTACCGGACTTCACCGTCACGGTATAGCTCACAGCTTGTATTGCATTATATCCTTTGGACGCCGCTGATTTAAGGGCATCATTATCGATAGCAAGCTGAATGACCAATTGAAGGCTGTTCATGTCCGAGCCGGCTTGGGCTGCCAGCGCTTGAAGATCGATCTCCGTCTTCGGAAGCTCATAGCTTCCGTAAGGCGTTGCTACCACCAGCACCTGCGCGTTTGTCTGGTCAATCCATGCCCGTAGTGCTTCATTATCGATGGTTATGGATGAAGAAGAGATTGGCTGCGTGCTTGTTACCTCTACGGTAACTTTTCCGCCAACAGGCTGTTTCAGGGCTTCCTTCATGGTCGCTCCGGTCACGCTGCCTGCAGCCGCGCCGTTCTCCACCTTAACCGGAACCTTTACCTTGCCCGGTTCTGCCGGCGGCGTGGTGCCAGGGTTCGATGGGTTTACGGGAGGCGTCGTCGGCCCCGGAGTCCCAGGCGTGCCCGGATTTCCAGGGTTGCCCGGCCCAGGCTCACCCGGACCACCTGGAAGCGGCGCTCCCTTCAAGTCCGTAATCCGTCCTTCGACGGCGGAGGTCTTGGCCGTGATGGTGCCTACTTTTTTCACGTAATTCGAGAATACTTCATAGTCAGGCTTATAAAGCAGGTTCACGCGCCCTTCCAGATAGGCCTTCTCGAGCGAAGCATAGAAATCGCCGCCCTTAGCGGTAAATGCGTTCGTCGCTACCTCATACGATTTGTTCATGTCGATCGGCTCATATCCGTTCTTGCCCTTCACCTCGATGCGCAGGACGCGTGATCCAACAGGCTTGGTCGAATCATAATAGAACTTCATGCCCGCGATATGCGGGAAGCGGCCATCCGCAGCAGGCGTCTTGGAAACCCCGTTCTCCATGGCTTCTTTAATCTCGGCGCCCGTCAGCGTGATCGTTACCAGATCATTGTTAAACGGAAGAACCGTCATGACGTCACCCATCGTGATTTTGCCTGCTTCAATGGATTCGCGGATGCCGCCGCCGTTCTGCAGGGCGATGACCGCATTCGTTCCAGCGGCTTTCGCCGCATCCAGCATGCCATCGGCAATCAGATTGCCGAGATTCGTTTCCTTCGTGCGGACATCGGCGCGAACGCCGTTCAACTTCACTTCTGTCGTACCAACCTCCGTTTGTTTTAACTGCTCCACACCCGGCTTATATTTGGTATTCAGAATTTGCAGCGCCTCTTGATCCGGCTGAATCACATATTGGCCGGCGCTATCTTTCTCGTCAACCGAAATGAGGTTACTGTTCCACTCCTGCAGGACACCCTCGTCGTCAAATACGACCTCAAGCTGACCTAAGAATTGACCTTTTTCACCTGTCTGCACGATCAGCTTCGGTTCGCTGTCCGAACGGTCCACGACCGCCTGATCCAGCTTGGTATGACTGTGGCCGCCCACGATGATGTCGATGCCCTCGACTTCCTTCGCAAGGTTGACATCCACGTCATAACCGAGGTGCGACAGTACGACGATTTTGTTGATACCTTCATTCTGCAGCATCGCTACGGTGTCTTTTGCCTTTTGCACCGCATTCTCAAATGTTACGTCTCCAGGCGAAGCGATGTTCGCCGTGTCTTCGGTTGTCATTCCGATGAGGCCAACCTGCTCCCCGTCTACCTCCATGATGATGGCTGGATAGATGGTTGCATCCTTGGCATCCCGGGTCACTTCATTCTTGAATTTCTGGGTCAATAAAGCATCGGCCGAAAAATTCACGTTCGAGGAAACAAACGAGAATTCCGCATGCTCGATGAAATCGTTCAGCACCTCGGATCCTTTATCGAACTCATGGTTACCGAAAGTCATGGCATCATATTGAACCAAATTCATGAACTCCAGATCGGCGAGTCCCAAATATTGATTGAAATACAGCGTGCCGGAGAATACATCCCCTGCATCCACGAGCAGAGGGTTGACCGCATTCGCTTTGGCTTCCTTGATTGCCGTAACCCGGCGCGCAATGTTATCCGGCGAGCTCACGGTGTCCAGATTGGCATGCGTGTCATTGATATGCAAAATGGTCAGCGGGAAGCCGTCCACGGCTTCTTCCTTCAGGTCAATCTGGGCGACGACCGGATCATGATCCGATACGCGGCCCTTGGAAGCCGGGAAGTCGGCGTTCAGATGCACGACATCGGCTTGCGTAGAGCGAGTCAAATTCTTGCTGACGAGAATATGATCCAGCACCTGCGAGTTTCCGTCATACGTGTAGGTATACCTCTCTTCGGGCGGAAGCGTATCGATCAGATTATCCAATTCGTTGCCTTTCAAAATGTTCGCCGTCTCGGTAAATTGGAAATCATTCAAATCTCCCAGAACAACGACGTTAGCGTCAGGGTTAGCAGACACAATGCTTTTCGCGAATCTGTTCACAACCGCTGCAATCTGATGGCGCTGCGTTTCGCTGGAGAGAACCGGAGGCTGGGTATTGCCGAAAGGTCCTTGGTCTCCGGATTTCGAGTTAAAATGATTCGCAATGACGATCACTTTTTCCCCTTGGAATTCGAACTGCGCGGCCAAAGGCTTACGCGATGCGTTGAATGCAGGGTTCAGCGGTTCGATTCGGCCCGGATTCAGAGTCAGCTGATCCTTTGCCCCATCATAAGCCACCGATTCAATCGGTGATCCCTTCTTGCCGTTTACACTGTCCGATAACTGGACACGATCGGTGTTATAGAGGAATCCGACCCGAATGTTCGCTCCCGGCGCTCCCCCGTCGTTATTATTCACCGGATCAATATCGGTAAAGCTGTAGGTTGGTCCGCCAGCTGCCTTGATGGCGTTAATCAAGGTCTGGTAGCTTTGATCTGCCGCGGTAGTTCCGTTGTTCTGCTCCCCGTTGTTATCCTGTACTTCGACAAGACCAATAATATCCGGAGACTTGATGTTGTTTACGATCGACTCCGCCAGCTTGTTGATTTTGGCGGAACTTACGCCCGGATAGAAATTTTCGATATTATACGTCGCTACTGTGAGCTGTTCGTCTTTCACGTCGATCGTGGATACCTCTTGCTTAAAAGAGCTGCTGTGGATTGCAGGCAATTCGCCTTTAGCCGGAATCACCTTGAAATTGCCACTGTTATAACCGATTACGCCGATCACATCATCGGCAAATGTATCGCCGGTGCCCACTTCTTGTCCCGGATTGCCGTAAGCAATCAGGAGACGCTGCGGATTGAAATTCCCTTCCTCTTTCAGGACCAGTCCGCCGGCTGGCGTAATGACATCCGCGATATCATTCTCAACACGGGTCGCAATGTTGTAGGTACCGCCGCTTGTCCAATACGGACTAATGATCGTTGGCTGCGGAAGTCTGACCAGCATGCCCTCGAGGGACTCGTAGAAGTCGATGGCATCCTCCTCTGGATCGAACGTTGCCATGCTGTCATTATCGATAATGGCGGCAGGAATCGGGCGCCCGCCTTTACCTAAGGTAACAGGGTCCGGCAGTTGTTGACCCTGACCCTGATTCTTGATGGATTGCAGCTCGATTTGAGTGGAGGTCAGGTTGCTGGAGCTTCCCTCGTTAAACTCGGCCACTTTTCCGGTTACACTCACCAGATCTCCGATTTGAGGCCGGTTTGGATCCGTGGAATACACAAAAACCGCATCCGAGGTATCCGGATTGGAATCCGGCTTCGGATCCTGGATATAGAATCCCTTGATATTGCCGTTAGAGAACGTGTAACCGTATTGGGTTACAACACCTTCAATATCGGTTACTATCTGTCCGGTATACGGCGAAGTATGTTCCTCGCCTTGGATATCCGCGATACGCGGTTGCTGTGTCGCCTTGTAAGCAAATTCGTATACCTTGCTCTCATTCGCCCCCGAGACAACAATCGCTTTGATGGTCGTGTCACGGTCTATTTGAATCGGCGAGCTGTACTGTGTACTCGCTGTCGTCGGGACTGACCCGTCGAGCGTATAATAGATGCTTGCCCCTTGCGTAGGGCTGGACAGCGTCACCGTCCCTCCAATGATTATCGGTCCGGCACCCGGACTTGCGATCACGGAGAACATGTCCTCGATTAAGGCATTCTCGCCTAAAGGAATTAACTCATAGATGTTGCCGAACTGCTTCACCACACCCGTGACGCGGCTGAAGGTCTTCACCGTCTTCAGCTTGGACAATCCGGAATAGATGATGAATTCATGACCGCCTTGCTCGGCCGTATATTCCCCAGGTCTATTTTCGGACTTGATGGTAACATCGTCCAGGTAGACAAGTCGCGCTTCATAAGTCTCTCCCGAAGCTGCAGATAGATCAGCTCCGGTGATTTGAAGAGCCTGCGGCACTCCTGCATTTGCACCCGTTACGTCATGGGGCAGCAAGGCGTGCGGTTTGATCTCCTGAAGATTGTTGTAAATCTCCATCACGCCGGCCACGCTCACCCGGTCGCCAACGCTGGCATTAAGCGGGTAGTCATAGAGCACGATACCGGCCGTGTCATCTTGAATGTAGGTTTCTCTGCCTTCGATATGCGTAATGATGCCTTCCGTCCAGACATGCTCGCCTTTTGCCTTGCTGCGGGCATCAGCAACGGACGTTTGCGTTAAAATATCATATTGGAACGAGGAGACCGGTCCATCCGGTAAACCATCCTGGACTGCATAGGCATCCACCCGCGTAGGCTCGTTAAGCGTGATCGGGCCGTTGACAAGCTGAAAGCCGGACCCGTTCCCACCGGACAGATACACATCCGCATAAACGGAAGCGCCCACCGTAGGAGGATTCAGCGTGATCTCCGTTCCGGCTGGCCAGGCATTAGGCTCCGGATTGGCGGTTACTGGCCCTAAACCCGTACTAGGAGTGACCGGTGTCTTCGGGCTCGAGCTGTTCCGAGGCTCCGGCTTGGTAACGGTAAAATCAGCGACATTGTTATCCGTGTCGAGGCCGCGATCATTTTGACCAACGGTCAATTCCTTGCGGATCGCAGCCGTGCTGTTGGATAAAACTGCGGTCGGGCTCGTCTCAGATTCTGAGGCCGATCCATAGCCAATGAGGTCAATACGATCGCCTGCGGCGTTTACCAGATCAACTTTTCCGTTAGAGCCGCTTAAGTTCAGTGTTCCTGCAGCATCAGCTGTCGGCAAAGAACCACCTACCGAGCCGTTACTCTGCTGCTGGATTAAATAATAAGCATAAGGCTCTATAATACCAGTTAAAGAGGTCGTGCCGTTAAAAGTGCCTGTTGCGCTTGCATAACGTACCTTCCAGCCTGTCAAGTCGATCGGACTGCTGGTCGGATTGAACAATTCGATAAAATCATGCGTATAAACGGCTCCGCTATTCCCGCCGCCACCGTACACCTGGCTGATCACAACCTGGTCATGCCGGGGAGAAGCCTCCGCCACCTTCACCGGGCTGAAAGGAACGATGATACTCAGAAGCATCACGATAGCCAAAAGCACACTTAACGGTCTTTGGCACCGATGTAATCGAATGCGCATTCAGGTTTTCACTCCTCTATTCTATTAAATTTTCTTACCTTATTTACTATATATACCAGATATGTTTTGGGAGTTCTAACCTAAAGTATGCTGGATGTAAAAAAACCTCCGATAGACCTAAACCCAAAGCTGGATAGGCATATCAGAGGTTCTATTTGGCTTACATCGACTTGCGCAATACGTTACCGTTTACCTGAATCGAACGGCTCCCCTACGGCTTTCGGCGCATTCGAGGATTTGGAGAAAATCACGAGCGCGATCAGTGTAACAACATAAGGGAAAATCTTGAGAATGACCGGCGGGATTACCGCCAAAGACGGAATGACCTGTGATACGTTGGCTACCGTCGTGGCAAATCCGAAGAACAAGGTGGCCAGCAGGATGCCGAGCGGCTTCCATTGTCCGAAGATCAAGGATGCCAGAGCCAGGAACCCGAGTCCTGCCACGTTCCCCGTAAATTCGCCGGAATACGTCAACAGAATGACAGCTCCCCCGAGTCCGGAAAAAGCACCCGAGATCATGACGCCGACATACCGCATGGACTGTACCTTAATACCTGCTGCTTCGGCCGCGTGCGGATGCTCGCCGCAGGACCGGAGTCGCAGACCGAACGGCGTTTTGTACAGTACAAATGCACTTACCAAAAGCAAGATCAGAACCAACCACGTCGTGGCATAGGTTTTCGTGAAGAATAAATCCCCGATGATCGGAATCTTGGACAGACCCGGAAAATCAAACGGTGCAAAACCATTCGTAATGCTGATCTTGCCGCTGCCCGTAATGTTACGGGCAAGGAATATCGTCAGGGCACCCGCGATCATATTGATCGCCGTACCGCTTATAATCTGGTTGGCACTGAGATTAATGCTGGCAAAGGCATGCAATAGCGAGAATAGCGCACTCGCTGCGGCCGCTGCCAACAGTCCTACCCATAATACCCACGATTGGCCGGGCCATTGGGCCTGCATTTTGAATATGACAAAGGCTCCGATGAAAGAACCGACAATCATCAAGCCGTCAAGGCCGATATTGACGACCCCGCTTCGTTCACTGAACAGCGCACCCAGGGCGGTAATCAAAAGCGGGATCGTGTAAGCGATGGCATACGGAAAAATCTGTTCAATCGTTGTCCACATATGTCCTTACTCCCCCTGCTTTTTATTAGCCGCGCGACGCAGCTTCAATTTACGGTATAGTCGTTCGATCAAGATGCTGGTTGCCGCAAAATAGATAATGATGGCGATAATCGAATCGGCGATTTCCGGCGGAATCTCCGTCATGGCATTCATAAACCCTCTGCCCGAGTAGAGAATCCCGAAGAACAGTGCCGATACCAAAACACCGATAGGTGCGTTAATTCCGAGCAGAGCTACGGCAATCCCGTCAAATCCCTGGCTCGGCAGAATGCCGATCTGCATGCTGGAGGCATTCCCCGCATACTGTGCAACTCCCGCGAGGCCCGCGAGGCCGCCGGAGATGAACATGGACAGTACGATGCTGCGTTTGACAGCGATACCCGCATATTCGGAAGCGTGACGGTTGAATCCGACCGCCTTCAATTCGTATCCAAGCGTTGTTTTGTTAATAAGGAAAGCGACGACCAGAACAGCAATGACCGCGATAAAAAAGCCCAGATTGACATAAGAACCTTGGAACATGTCACTAAGCCACTGCTGATGCAGCATGGCTTCCGGCGGAAGCTGACGCGATTCCGTCTCCAGACTCGCCCCTTTGAAGTAACCCGGAATGACATAATAAACGGTCCAGTAGGCGGTCCAGTTCATCATGATCGTGGATACGACCTCATGTACGTTATATTTAGCCTTCAGGAACCCTGGGACAACCGCCCATAGCGCACCGCCGATAAACCCGACCAGCACCATGACCAACAGGAGAAGCGCCCGCGGCAGGTCCAGCGAGAGGCCGACAGCCGTTGCGCAAAAGCCACCGAACAGCATCTGGCCCGCGGCACCGATATTAAACAGTCCGGTACGGAAGGCAAATGCCACGGACAAACCGGTCAAAATAAGCGGAGTCGCCGTCGCCAGCGTATTTCCGATCCGCTCGGGGTTCTTAAGTCCACCCTGGATAAGATACTTATACCCTTCTACCGGATTATGTCCGGTCAGCGCCATAAGCAGTGCCCCCGCAATAAGTCCGAACAGGACGGCAAGCAACGATTTTACGCTGTTATTCATGTGGTGCCTCCTCTTTTTGATACCCGGCCATCATCAGTCCGAGCTCTCTTTCGTTCGTTTCGGAGGTTTTAACGATACCTACCAGTTCACCGTTATTGATAACGGCAATGCGGTCCGATAAATTCAGCACTTCATCAAGCTCCAGGGAAACCAGCAGAACGGCTTTCCCCTTGTCCCGCTGTTCGATCAGACGACGGTGAATATATTCAATCGAGCCTACGTCAAGGCCCCGGGTCGGCTGAACGGCAATAAGCAGATCCGGATCGCGCTCTACCTCACGGCCGATGATCGCTTTTTGCTGGTTACCGCCGGACATCGAACGCACGATCGACCGGCCGCCCGTTCCGGATCGCACATCAAAGCTCTGAATGATATGCTCCGCATGCTTGCGGATCGCTGCTGGCTGCAGCAGCCCGTTCTTGGAATACGGTGGGCGGTTGTACACCTCGAGGATCAAATTCTCTTCAATGGTATAGTCCAGCACGAGTCCCCTCTTTTGACGGTCCTCCGGAATGTGGCCGATTCCGCTTTCATTCCGTTGACGGACAGAAAGACCGTTGAGCGTTTTACCATTCAAGCTCACCGTTCCGCTCTCGGCCTCGCGAAGTCCGGTAATGGCTTCGATCAGTTCCGATTGACCGTTCCCATCCACGCCTGCAATACCCACAATCTCCCCGGCATGCAGGTCCAGGCTAAAGGCTTTGAGCGCATCGACTTTCTTGCTGTTCTTGACCGTAAGTGATTTAATCTCGAGAACGGTGTTGCCCGGGCGACTCTCCTGCTTGTCCACTTTAAAGGAGACGCTGCGGCCCACCATCATTTCGGCCATAGCCTCGCGGCTCGTGTCTGCCACTTCAACGGTGCCGATCGTCTTGCCTCGGCGGATGACGGTGCAGCGGTCCGCAACCGCTTTAATTTCTTTCAATTTATGGGTGATCAGAATGATCGATTTGCCTTCATTGACCAGGTTTTTCATAATGCCCTGCAAATCTTCGATTTCCTGAGGGGTCAGCACCGCGGTCGGCTCGTCGAATATGAGCACTTCCGCGTCGCGGTACAGCATTTTGAGGATTTCCACTCTCTGCTGCATCCCGACCGAGATATCCTCGATTTTGGCATAAGGGTCTACGTTGAGGCCGTATCGCTTGGACAGTTCCTCGACCCGTTTGGCAGCCGATCTCACATCCAAGCCGAAGAAGTACTTGCGCGTCTCGCTGCCCAGAATAATATTCTCGGTCACGGTAAACGGCTCAACCAATTTAAAATGCTGATGCACCATCCCGATTCCGAGTTTGTTCGCGACATTCGGATTCGAGATCCGCACGTCCTTGCCGTTGACTTTGATTACGCCACGGTCAGGCTGATACATGCCAAACAGGATACTCATCAGGGTGGACTTGCCCGCCCCGTTCTCACCGAGCAGCGCATGAATCTCACCCTTCTTCAGCCGAATCGTAATATCGTCATTGGCTACGATCCCGGGAAATTCCTTGCGGATGCCCACCATCTCGACAACATAGTCCATGGTTTTGGGTCCTCTCCTTCTTTTGTGTTGAATATCTTCCTATGCATAAATTGTTTTAAAAAAACGCGGATCGACTCACTTCCAAACAGCCAGAACGCAGTTACATAGATCGAATTCCACATTCAATATCAGAATGCAATCGCTTGCGCCGGTGATACGGTCTGATACCTAAAATAGCTCCACAAAGTGGAGCCTATGCTTCGATGCTTGTTCCAAATCCTTTGCGGGGGCCCCAAAACATATAAATGCGATTACAGAATTGCTTACGCTTCACTGAAATAACTTATAAATTCTAATACCTTAAAAAAAGACGGAGGGAATCCGTCTTTTTTCATGCGGTATCGCTGCTTTTCAAGTAAGCCTATCCACTCCGTAGATAGCCTTGGTGTCTTGAATTACTTAATCAAATCGCCTTGCTCTGCGGCTACTTTAATTTCGCCGGCTTTGATCTTGCCAAACACCTCGTCTACTTGCTTCAGAACGTCCTCGCTCAAGTTCGGGTTCTTCTCAGGAAGTCCGACGCCGTCATTTGTGGCATCCAGCGTAAGCGTTTGTCCGCCCGGGAACTTGCCTTCGGTTTCGGCTTTGATCATATCGTAAGCGGCATGGTCGATTTTCTTCACGGCCGAAGTCAGGACAACGGATTTGTCGCCTTCATAAACGCCATCTTGATACTGGTCAACGTCTACGCCAACGATCCATACTTCAGATCCGTTCTGTACGCGAGTCTTCGCTTCGTTAATCGCACCAACGCCCACGCCGCCTGCTGCTGCGAAGATAACGTTTACGCCGCGGTCATACATTTGAGCCGCCAATTGGCTGCCTGCTGCAACATCGTCAAAAGATCCTTGGTAGACAACGTTCTCTTTGTTAATTACCAGTTTCGTGCCGAGATTCTCGTTGGCATAAGCTACACCCTGCTGGAAGCCCCAGTTGAACTTCTGTACAGGAGGGATTTCCATGCCGCCGATAAATCCAGCTTGTCCATCCTTCACATGAAGCGCAGTCGCTACGCCAGCTAGGAATCCGGACTCTTGCTCAGCGAAGAAGATGGATACGGTATTTTCCTTAACTACCGGTGTTGCGCCCTCTTCCCCGGAATGAGGCGTTCCATCAATAATAACGAATTTAGCATCTTTATACTTGTCTTGTGCTTTAAACACGGCTGTTTCAAATTTGAAGCCTGGGGTTACAATGAACTTAAATCCGGCATCATACAGGTTTCCGATCTCTTTTGAATAGTCGGCTTCTGTCGTTCCGGCCGGCTTCAGGTATTTATACTCCATTTTGAAGTCCTCGTTGGCCTTCACGATACCTTCATATGTTCCTTGGTTAAACGACTTGTCATCAATGGTTCCTGCGTCCGTAACCATCCCTACCTTGAAGTTTGCCTTAGGTGCGTCGCCGCCTGCGCCGCCGCTTGGTTCCGACGCTGGTTTGTCGCCGCAACCTGCCAGCATTGTGACAGATAACGCCAAACTGATTAAAGATATGACCCCTTTTTTCATTAAGGATAACCCTCCTAGGTATATATGCCCGAATACTAGATTCGCGCTATTTACAATATATTAATAAAACAGACCCTTTTCAACATAAATTTGGGTGAATCTGTCAAACTGCATCTGTGCCGCGGTGAAACGTTTAAGACATGTTTTATTCCAAATCTAGTAGAGATAGGAAACCGCTGATTGCGTGGCGTTGATAACACGGTTTTTATAGATAACACAGGGGTTACAGCGGGTGTGATACGCCAAGCGTGTAAGTGATCAGACCCTTCCATTTGAAAAAAAATAATAGCGCTTTATGAAAGAAAGCACCTCGGCAAGGTGCTTACAAACATGCTGATTATTTCGATGAATGCTATGAATGATTATTCATTTGCGACGGGATTTCATCATGCGATTATACGTAATTAGTCCGGCAATAATCATGGCGACTACACCCAAACTGCTTGCCGACTCCGGCGTCATGCCAAATACACCTGCCAAATTCGTAACCAAGCTGTTCGTAAGCAGCGCCACCGCAATTAGCATAATTGGACGCCACATGCTATACCTTCTCATCCTCGCAACACCCCCAGGCCAGATTTACAGCATTATAAGAACCCCAAACCACTAAGATCGCCTAATCTATTAGATGCATTATACCATGAATAAGTATGCGTTTACATTAATCTCGACTTTCGCAGTATGAATTTTTCAGATAGCCTGCAACTACTTCACTATATGAGACGTGTTCATTAACATCGAGATGCGTCACGTATTCCTCATGCGCTCATCAATACCGATTCAAAGTAAAAGCCACGATCACAACGTGGAAATCTCGCGCTGCGACCATGGCATTTTTTATGAAACATTAGTTATCTTGTATCAATGTGGCACGGTAGAATTTGGTCATGGAATGCCCTCATCCTAAATCAATATCTTGGAAATCAGGCCATATGCCATCGGAATCTGAGCTCGTGCTGGAATAACTCATCAGTCCTTTTTATTGTACTCGAATGAAATCTTAACAGGATCCGACATTCCATCCATAGACAGATAGGCGTCGCAAGTTCCCTTTAAATTTCCAGTAAGCTTGATCATGAATTCGAAACTTCCCGTTTCTGTACTGGTCGTCTGGCCTTCGTAGCGAACTTTCCCTTTCGAATCGACTATTTTCAAATTCACTTGGGACTGGCTGCCGTTCACGACCAGACCGTCGATCATCAATTTCTTCGCAGCGGCATCCACCATGGCTCTTGCGCCGTCGATTGTAGTGCCACCCCCCGCATGGCCGTCAACGCCGAGAACTTCGATTTCATCAAGGAAGACCCAGACGTTAACCGGGAATTCGACTTTAACGTAGCGGGCAGACACTTTATCGGCTCCCTCTTTCCCCGGCACATCATCTGTTATTCCGCTCCAACCCACGAACTCGGCCGAGGCAGCATCCTGTGCCGGTGGCGGAGTAACGGTTTCCAGCGTGCTCCAGGACTCGCCGTCAGATGAAACGGAAAAAGTGACGTTCTGAGGGAAATAGATGCCGGGTCCTTTGTCCTGAAGAAAATGGGCTCTAATGGCCCCGATCGATTTGTTGCCGCCCAAATCAAACGTGATGGTGCGGCTTCGTTCGTCAGGGTAGTCGCTTCCCGCATGGGCCTGCCACTGCTCGGTGCGGTAATCCGTCCCGCCGAATCGGCCGTCCGTAAGTTCGTTCCCGGAATCGGGATAGTTGCTGTTAGGCTGCTGTGAAATTGTATAGCTTCGGCCAAGAACCAGATTGCTGGGTCCCCCTCCGTCAGACCAGGTTTGAATGAGAACTTGGGCGTAGGAATCAAGCACCGTTGCGGCCGGGACCGAAATCAACCCTTGCGCTTGGACGGCCGGGTCGTGAATGTGCGCGAGAAGATCCTGCATATACGTCACGGCTTCCTTCGGCTTGTTATCGTCCAGAAGAAGTTTGATGGTCTGCAATCGATACGTCAAATCATTACCAAAAGCCGGCTTGATTTCGTTCGATGCGACATAACGCTGTACAACCTCCGCCATCGTCTCCGGCGCCGGGCTGCTATCGATGGCGTACGTTCCGTTCAAATACTGATACAGCCAGTCATACATTAAACGCAAACTTGGATCCTTGCTTACCCCTAAGTTGTATACTGCATTATTGCCTTGATAGTGAGCTCTGAAGCCATTTTGCATCAGACCGGATCTGACGCCGCTGTCCAAGTATTCGACAAAACGCTGACGAAGTACGGGATCTGTCAGCATTCCGTCATCAAATTCAACCTCGTTCCCCATTCCGTACCGCTTTGCAGTATCCGTAGCATCGTCCAGACGGTCGGAATCCATTCCGCCAAAGAAATAGTTAGGCTGAAGCGCAGCGGCATCGAACCCTACGTCTTTCCACATAAACATTTTGTAAGCATAGGAGTGGGGAATCCAGAAAACCTTCATGTTCATGGCGTGCACTTTATCCGACACCATGCGAGCGATGTCCGGTCCCGATTCGGATATGTCGATTTGTTCCGGCATCCAGTACATGCCGACAAGCTCAAGATTCGAGTAGTCGGCAGCCTGCCATCTTTGCTGGGCCTGGTCCAGCCACCACTGCACCGCTTTTCCTCTGTTTTCAGCCGCTTTTTCTTTGCCTACGACGGAGTCGTTGAAATTCAAGGAACCGCTACCGTCAATGTCGCCAAAATCAGTTAAGGATTCCCCTGGATTCGGAATCATTAACACAACCTTGACTTGATGATCGGGCTGTTTCAGCTTGGCCCCAACTTCCTTGGCAGCCTCATTCAACTGCTGCATATCGCCCGTGGCTGCAAATGTTTTATCCAAATACCATTTCCAATCGTCCAGGTTCGTTTGTCCCTGACCGAAATCGCGACCGGCAGGCGAAGCAATCCCGAGATATAGAACGCCGTCATAAAGCCAATCGACCGGCTCGCCGTCTTTATTCACATAACTGATATTAGGGATAATCCGTTCCTTATTCCAATCGCCCAAACCATTCGCATATTGTCCGTTATAAAACAGATTCAGATTCCGGATCCCGGCCGTAGCTTCCCCCGGCTCCAAAAAACGAGGCTGCTCGGCAGGAACCTTTACCGCCCCTTCAATCTTGCCGTCCATACCCATAATTTCGATTTCGTCAATATATTCCCACTGTGTAGGATGCATATAAAAGGTCACCTTCACATAACGGGCATAAGCCAGCTTGCCTTCCGTATTCCCGCCTTTGATTCCATCCCGGCTGCCATCCCATTCAAAGGTCTCCTGTCTGGGCGGTCCTTCTCCCCACAGAAGCTGCGTAGCGTTATGGGAAAGCAGCCCCCAATTTTCCTTATCGTCGGAGACATACATCGATACCGACAGCGGCACGAGAATCGAATTCGTAGGAAAATCTTGAAAGAAATTAGCCGTGATCTTTCCAATTGACTTTTCCTCACCGAGATCGAACACGACTTCGCGAGCCTTTCCGCGCAGATGTCCTACCCATGCCGGGTCGTTCATATCCAATGCGCCGTATTTTCCGTCCGTAAGCTTGTATCCGTCATCGGGATGCGAAGCTTCCGGAGCTTCAGACCATTCATACGGAAGACCCGCCGCGAGATTGCGGAATTGCGTCTCCTGCACAGCCGAAGATGCTGCCGCTTGATTTTCGTCTTTTGCTTGTGGTGCCTGTTCCGCTGCCGGTTCACCAGCATCCGTCAGTTGATCTAGTTCGACCTGTGGATGACCTGTATCCTTTCCTGCTTCCATCTGGTCTGCACCTGCCGCCTGCAGGACGGTCACATCCGGAACAAGCGACTTCGCCTGAACCGCAGAGAGCGGAGCCAATAGTAATACGGCTGCCATTAATCCGGTTACCCATTTCTTATTGGAATTCATCAAGGCCAGCTCCTTTTTCTTATTCTCAAGTACAGAAATATCAAAAACTTTAAACCCTTATTTCTGTTCCGGGTGAACGCTAGATTTTAATCCCCCCTTTCGCGAATTCCGCCATAAGCAAGCAGCAAAGCGTATAAGATCGGCTTCCTCCGGAAGAGGAAGCCGTCACCGCCGCATCCAGTGCCGCCAGCGGCACGAAGTTTCCAGTGGGCAACAGCAGTAGTACAGCGCAGCCAAACACTCCGCACTTCGGGCGATTCTTAGGCATGGATAAGCAAACTTCGATTTACCCGTGTTCAGGTGATTCTGGTCTACTTCGCCTTTGCCGCCAGGAACTCATCAATCTGCTTTTGCAGTTCCTGCTGAATTTTTTTGAGGGCAGGGCCGGCTTCCGCTTCAAATTTCTTCAATGTCTCGTCCGGATCGATAACCCCGTTGAACAGCGCCGTGTAGTATTGCCCATCGACTGTATTGTACTGGCTGACCTCGTTTTGCACCGGGGTACTGTCAAATTCGAAGCCGGCCAAAATATCGGTCGTGAACATGTCGGCATCCTTAAGCACAGCGTTCAACTCCTCATTTTCGCCCTTCACATCACTCCGCTCATCGACGGGATTCCACAGCCAAACATAGCCGAAAGCAGAGTAGCCGGATGTATCCAGGGTTTTCATTTTGTCGTCGCCTACCGCTTCCCAATGCTTCCCTTCGATTCCGTAAGAAAGCAGGTCGTAGTTCTCCTTCTCATTCGCCCAGTTCAGGAACATAATCGCCCGCTCCTTATTCTTGCTTACCTTCGGAACGGCCAGAAAGTTCCACTGTTTGAAGTCGGTGATGTTCGCGCCCTTCTCCGGATTAAAGAAGGTGACCGTCTCCAGCTCGCTGTCCGGCACATTGTTCTTTAACGTGTTCTTGAGGGAATCGCCGATGCCGAACGCGCCGTTCGTGACGATCGCAACTTTGCCTGCCGAGATCGGCTGATGAAAATCCTTTGTCGTCAAAATGTCCTTGAAGATCAGTCCGTCTTTAAACCATTTGTGCGTGTTCGCCAGCCACGTTTCGATCGGCTCCCGATCCTCCAGCAAATTGTAAACTTTGCCGTCATTGTTCTTGTAATAGAGCATCAGGCTGTTGCCCAGGGCGTGGGTCGGTCTGACATGGGTTTCGTAATCGTTCAGCGCATGGTGAGCGACAAATGTATAAGTGCCGGAGCCTGCGGTCATCGGGATGATGCCTTTCTCCTGCTCTTTCACCTTGTAGGCGAAAGCGATCAAATCTTCATAGGTTTTAATCGGCGGTACGCCGAGCTTCTCGCGAATATCTTTGCGCACCATGTAGGAATTGCCGGACATGTAGCTGACGCCAAGCGGAACGGCCATAATTTTGCCGCCGTACTTGTTGTAATCCCACATTTGCTGCGGCCGTTTCTCGAGCACCGTTTGGCCGTACTGGGCCAACAGGTCGTCCAGCGGTTCATAGAATCCGTTAGCGATCATTTGGTTGATATGCAGCCATGGCGCATCGAAGATGAGATCGATGTTTTCGCCGGAAGCAAGCGTCACCTGTGTCTTTTGCGCCAGATCGGACCAGGGTACGAAGACGACGTCGAGTTTGACGTTGATCGTATCCTTCATTCGCTTTTCTGCTTCGGCGATGACCAAATCCATATCCGACGGCCGATCGCCGGGAATCATGATTTTCAGGGTCACCTCTTCAAGTTTGGCATCACCGCCGGCGCTGTCTCCGGTTTGACCCGACGGCCCAGGCGCCTTCCCTTCCCCTTCGTTCTTGCCCGAACAACCGGCAATCGCGACGAGCGCGATCAATAACACAAGCGCGATGGACAATAATCTTTTCATGGTTCCTTCCCCCTGAATCAATAATAGAGAAAATAGGCGGATGAGCCGGTTCGAAAACCGCAGCGCTCGAAAGCTCGAACCGGCCAAACGCGCTTCCCGCTTGTCGTTCTACCCTTTTACCGAACCAAGCGTCAAACCTTTAATAAAGAAGCGCTGGATGAAGGGATAGACGAACACGATCGGGCCGATGGTAACGCAGACGATCGCCAGCTGCATGCCATAGGTCGGCACGACGACGTTGTACTGCGTCTGGCTCCCGCTCACATAAGCCATAACATTCAAATTGGACATAAGCTGGCGGATCATCATCTGCAACGGCAGCATTTTGTGATTGTCGATAAACAGCAATGACAAGTACCAGTCGTTCCAATATTGCAGCGCGTAAAACAGGCTCACCGTGGCAATAACAGGCAGCGCAATCGGCCAGATGATGCGAAAGAAAATATAGAGATCATTGGCGCCGTCCACAGTCGCAGCTTCATTCAATTCATACGGCAGCGTCCGGTAGTAAGAGACAAGAATGAAGGCATAGAACGGATTAAGCAGATAGGGCAAAATGAGCGCCCAAACCGAATCCTTCAGATGCAGCCAGTTGGCGATCAGCATGTAAAAGCCGACAAGTCCTGCGCCGAACAACATCGTCAGGAAGGTTAAAAACGATAAAATATGGCGGTACTTCACTTTCCGGTGGCTTAGCGTGTACGCATAGGCAGCTGTCAAGAGGACGCCCAGCGCCGTGCCGGCGATCGTCACGATAATCGTAATGCCGTAGCTTAGAAACACCTGCTTGCCGGAAAGCAAAAATTTGTACGCATGGAGGCTGAATTTGCTCGGCAGCAACTGGTACCCCGCCGTCTGCAGAAGCGATTCATCGGCGAACGAGTTGATGAACACAATCCAGAACGGAATGAAGCAAAACAGCGCAAAAGCGCCCAGCACCGCGTACATCAAAACAAGAAACAACCGTTCTCTCACTTCGATCACACCTTAACTGGTTGGGACTGAAGCAAAGGGCCGGTTCGGAACTGGAGAAACGCAAGTGGTCGCCTTTGTTCCCGAATCGTATCCGCTTAACGAGCTTATACGATCATAACGATTCGGGAACAACAGCGATCGAAAAGCCCGAATCCGGCCTCATGCCAACTCGCCCAACCTTCCTTTTAGAATAGTCTTGAATCCGCGTCCACCTTGCGCGCGATCGCATTGAAGATCAGAATCGTGACAAGCCCCATGCAGGACTGGTACACGACAACGGCAGCGGACATGCTGAAATTCCCCAGCTGCCTCAGCGCACGAAACGCATACGTATCGATGACATCTGTCGTTGGAAAGAGTATGCCGTTATCTCCGATGATCGCGTAAATCATGCCGAAATCACCGTAGAAAATACGGCCAATGCCAAGCAGCGCCAATATCATCACGGTCGGCCGCATCAACGGCAGCGTTATGTAGAGCATCTGCTGCATCCGGCTCGCGCCTTCTATTCGGGCGCTCTCGTAATATTCTGAGGAGATGCCCGTAATGACGGCCAAAAAAATAATGGAATTATAGCCAGCAATCTTCCAGGCGCTAATGACGGTTAAGATATACGGCCATACGCCAGGCGTCAAATACCAGTCCACTCCTTCGTAGCCAAGGGCGGCAAGCGCGCGGTTAATGAGCCCCTCGGATGTGCTGAATAGCGTCAACGTCATCATGCTGACGACAAGCCAAGAAATGAAATACGGTAAAAAAATAAACGATTGCGTGATTCGCTTGAACAGCCTGTTACGGATTTCATTCAGAAAGATAGCCAGCACGACCGCGCTGCCGAGACCGGTTACGAGAAACAGTGCATTCAGGAAAACGGTATTCAGCGTCACCCGCAGCCAATCTTTCCCATTGAAGAAAAACTCGAAGTTTTTAAATCCGACCCATTCGCTCCCCCATATTCCATCGGATAGCCGGTAATCCTGGAAGGCGAGCAGATGCCCAGCCATGGGCATATACGCAAATACGACCAGAAACGCAATGCCGGGCAGCGCCAGCAAGTATAAATACCGGTTCCGCGACAGCTCGTGCACAAACGACCCGCCGAACCTTCTACGTCGCTCCAAAGAGCGTCCCTCCTTTCTTGTGCGGCTTGCAGGATTCGAACGGAGCCATCGTAGCATTCACGCCTGCTGCTTGCCTAGTTCTCATTGGCCGGATTCGGTTCTCGCTCGGCCGATTCGCAAGCGTTCGGCCGGTTGTTATTGGTCTGGCCGGTTCTCAATCGCCCGTTGACCTTTCTAATTCGCAGAGTTCCCGGCTATCTGCCGCGTCCGCTCCATCCGCTCGCTCGCCTTGCTATCGCGGTATTGGCTTGGCGTCATACCGGTCGCTTTTTTAAATGCAGTGAAAAAGTGGCTTTTCGTCTGAAAACCGGACTGCTCTGCAATTTCGGTGATCTGCATGCTGGTCTGCTCCAGCAGCTCCTTAACCTTCCCGAGCCGCTCGTTCAAAATGAAATTCGATAGAGGCATGCCATAGTGTTCGTGAAACAGCTGCCGGACGTATTTGGCCGACAAAGCGATATGGTCAGCGATATCGTCTACCGACAGCATCGGGTCATGGGTGTGATAACGGACGTACTCGATGATTTCTCCAATCAGCTTTTCCTTGCGATTGAATCCCTTTTGGTCGCTAAGCTGCCGGATCATCCGCCCGGTCTCTTCCTTCAGCCATTCGCGGACCTCGGTAAGCGTGGCGAATTGCCTCAAGTGGCGCTCAATCCCCTCAACACTCTGGATCGACATCACTTTGCTGAACGACTTGACGATCGCAAACAGAAGCAGCTTCAGTTGGAATTGGCACTCGGTATATTTCATCGTCTGCAAGCGCGTGAACACCTCGTCCAGCATGGCCAGCACCTTCTCCTCTTTGCCGCTTCGAATCGTCTGGATCAAGCTTTCATGCACGGCGGAGTCGATCGGCGCCTGTAAATCGGCATACCGTTCAAAGTCTTGTTCGACGTAGATTTTGTCATCACCGCTGACAAACTTGAATAATGTCAGTTCGTTCATATCGTCGTATACTTTGCGTAAATCGTCATGTACGCGCCGCGCGTCGCTTACGGCGATCGTCACGTCCAGCTTTACGTAACGGCTGACCTGACGGCTGAGCTCCTTGAGCTCTTGGGTCAACTCGGGATCAGGGAGGGAACTGGCCGTGCCAACCAGGACGACCAGATGGTCGGTCCCAAAATCGACCACCTCGATCGGCCGTTCAGCTGTGCCGAGCAGCTCCTCTGCGATATTGCCGATTGCATACTTGAGCAGCTTGCGAGAGGAGAAATCATACCTCTCGGATATCTCGTAATAGGAATCGATCTTGATAACAGCCAACCGAAGCCACTCATAGTCAAGCAGGCATGATTCGCGCGCAATCGCCGCTCTGGCGCCATCGCTCAGCCTGCCCTGCAGCAGCCATTGCCGCAAATATTCGGTCTTGATCAGCGGATAATGATCGCGAAGCATAACGACGCCCTGCTCGATAACGCCGTAATCGTTCTCCCCCTTCACGCCCAGCTTCCGCTGCAGTTGATCCGCCAGCCGGCGGAATGGCCCGACGAAACGGCGCGAATTCCAATAGGCGATCAGGAGCAGCGCCACGAGCAGCAGGAGCGAGCAGACGATGATGACTGTTTTGAACGCCCCGGCCTTTTCGCGAAATTGCTTCATTTCAGTGACAGATATAATGGTCCACTCCGGCGATCCCATCCGCGCATAGTTGACGAACGCTTTCCCTCCGGCGCTGTTCATCTCGAATGATCCCCGCTTCTGCCCCGTCTGGATGTTATCGATGGTCTCCTCGAGCCGACCATCCCCTTCGCCCAGAATCAATCTTCCTCGATCATCCACGATCGAAAGCAGCGTATCCGCCCTTTCGTCGCCTGAAATCAAATGCTTCTGCAGCTCCTTCTTGTCGAACAGGACGACAAGATACCCGTCACGGTTTTTCTGCACAGGAGCCGAAGGAAGCTGAAGCGCCAAATACGAATGGTTTCCTATCTGATGATCAAAATAACGAAGGAAGGCCCCTGGCGTACGCTCAATCCGCTGCAGCATCGCCTGATCGGCAAATTCCTCGAACGAAAGCAATCCGACTTTGGAGTCGATCACCTCATGTTTACGGAAGCTAAATAAGTAAGCGGTTTCAATATAAGGTTCATTAGATAGATATTTCGTCAACACCCTCATTGTGCTAGCATTTTGCAGCAGATTGTCGGCGGAAGCATACATCCAATTCTGCACGGTTCGGTCTTCGTACATGGTCAGACTGTACCATTTTAACTTAGCCAGGATGTACTCGACCCGCTCTGCCATTTCGTCGATGCGGTCCTGATTGAACGTCCCCACCTGGGAGTAAGCGAAATGAGAAAATCGGTTGGCTAGAAACAACGAGAACGGTATGATTGTAATTGCAAAAAAGATGCCGCTTATCACAAAAATGCGCCAGGATGTAGATCTGAACATAGTATCCCCTTGTCCCCCTTCGTCTTTAGGAGTTCTCTTACGACCAATATGTCCTATCATAATGCACCCCTTTTCCGTTTGCCTAGTTCTCATTTGTCCGTCAAGTTCTATTTCTCCGGATTCGCGCTGCAGCACCTACCTTTCAACCCAAGGAATGAGGGACCTGTTGTCCGTCAACCCGCATAACGTACTCACAAACTGAGCCTTGAAGTACGGTCCACTCACTGCGCACATAGCAGAACAGCACCCTCCGCTTTTTGAGCGAGGGGTGCTGTCCTGATGGTCATTCACATTCAATAGAAGAAACCTACCATTTGCATCATTTTAACCGTGACCGTGACATCAATTTGATGTCAAATCCCAAATTTGCGCATCTTATCTATTCATGCTGCTTGATTCAACTCAGCTTCTGCCCACAATTCGGACAGAAGTTCGCCCCCTCATTCTTTGCGCCGCAGTTCGGGCAGAAGTTGGGCTTTTTGTTTCCTTCAGAAGGGGATGCAGCCGCCGGGGCGGATGGCTCCTTCGCAGCCGGAGGCTGTTGGCTTTGATTCGAATTGTTTTGGTTCTGGTTCTGGTTCTGATTCATATTTTTCATCATTTCATTAGCCATGTTCATCCCCATCATCATGCCGGCCATATCCGAAGCCGCACCGCCGCCTTGCACCTTGCCGGATGCGATCCCATCCGTCATGCTCACCTGCTGGTATTTTTGCAGATTGCCGATCATTTCATGGGAAGCCGTCTTGGTGATCATATCCTGAATTTCCTTCGGATAATTGAAGCTCATCACCTGGAAGCCGGTGATCGTGATCCCGTTGTCCATCACTTCCATGTCAAGGTCTTCTTGAATCCCTCTCGCGATATCGGAGGCGTTCGCCTGCAGATTGAACATGTCCTTGCCTTCGCGGCTGATCCATTTCATCAACAATTGATCGAGCACCGAAGTGATCCGGATCTTAACGTCCTCAACTAAGTAGCTTTCTTTCATCCCGGCTATTTTGTCGATCAGCGTCACATAATCATTCACTTTAAAATTGAACGTACCGTTGGCACGGATCGGCATACCGCCCGGAAGCTGTGGCGTCGGAATGAGGATCGGATTCTGCGTTCCCCATCTGACGGTGAATTCCTTCGTGTTTACGAACAGGACTTCCACGCGCATCCCGCTGTTAAATCCGAATTTAAATCCCTTTAAAGTAGAAAGGAACGGAATGATATCCGAGTCGATGTTATATACGCCTTCATCCTCAAAAATCCCCTCGATCTTGCCGTTATTGACAAAAATCGCGTCCTGACCGGAGCGGATGACCAGCTTACTCCCTTTTTTAATCTCCCGGTTGCTCCATTTCCAGAAAATCATGTCGTCCCTAAACTCTTCCCATTCCACGACGTTAGAAAATTGGTTCTTGAAAAATCCCATCGATGTTATTCATCCCTTCCCTTAAAATTTCCCGCTGCTGCTGCTGTGCGAATGACCGCCACTGCTGACGCCGCCTCCGCCTCCGCCGCCCGAGCCGCTGCTCGTGTTGCGCTCGATCTTCTGCTTCGTTACCGTTGTTCTAATATAACGGTCCTCTTGGTTCAGTATCCTCGATGTGCTGGTATCCTCATAAGTTCGACGATCGACCGTCACCCGTCCGCCGGAACGGTAAGCCATGACACTCACGGCGATCGCGCCGATGGCAGCGGCAGCTCCCAGCTGAAACCAAATGTTAAACAGGATATTATCGGGGTTCACGTCGGGCTCAAAGCCCATATACCGATGAGCAGTTTTGATATATTTTTCAAAAGCCTGCTTATAATTGCCTCTGGACAAGTCTGGCGTAATTTTGCTGCGTATTTTATCAAGCCTGCCGCCGTCCAAGTACTTTTCGGCCTTATAATAACCTTCCAAATGCACGTTACGAGAACCGTCTCGCGCACTCATTACTATGGTCAAAATGACGGTATTGCCGTGCCGTCTGTCATACCCGGGTGCATACTCATCGTAAAAATTTTCCGTCCATGTCTCATAATCGTCATTCTCGACACGGTCAACCGTAAGGATCATAAAGTCTGTTTCGCGTTCGCCACCGTACTCATTCGCCATCGCATTCAGCTCATCCCGTTCTTCCGGACTGAGCAGATTGGCTTCATCAAAGATCAATGGCTTATCATCCGCAGCTCTAGCGATCCCGGAGGGAACCGCCAGATGTACAGCCAGTAAAAATAAGACCGTCCATAACGCATATCGTCTTCTCACAGGAAACCTCCTCCCATCGCCCAGGAGATCAGCTTCAATGACAGTAACGACACACCCGAAATGCCTGCAAACCACGCAGCCACTTTTGCTTTGCTAATCGGTGGTTTGCCGACCACTTTTCCCGTCTGGCCATTCATGGCAAAGGTATGCTCCGATTTATTGTAATCATAGTGCACCATCCATACCGGAAGAAGGACATAATCGGCCTGTTTCAAGGTGGTATCGATTCGCTTGTTGGTATAATTCACGGTTGTGTATCCTGACACCGCGGACGAAATATACGAATCAATGTAGGAGCTGATCTTATCCTTGGCCCGCGGAAGAAGCTGCTCTTCATCATGGCTGTATTTTTCGGCAATATACCCGGCGAGATAAGGCGTCTTGAATTCCTTCAGCTGCTGATAGGGGAAAGGCTCCAGCTTATCCATCAGTTTATCGTTCATTTTCTCCGAAGCATCGATCGGCACCTTCACATAGTTCAAGCGAATCTTCCGGTAGATATCGAAATGCTGGGTCTCCGTGTACTGGTAATCTCCCTGCGTGTAGGTTCTCACCTTGGTGCCGTGGCCATGAACTTCAACCCGATTATGTAACTCATATAGCCAAAAGGGTACATAGATCCCGGTAATCTCCTTGATCCGATTCGCTGTCATAAATCCGCTTGGTGTTAGAAGGCCATTCCTGCACCATTTCTTGAAAGCCTTCATCGCTTCTTCCTTGGTAATCGAAAACGGGATGACCATGACCGGAGCCAACTCGCCGCTCAGCCGGTCGCTGAGTACAACGGCGGATCCGCAGAAGCTGCAGGTCGTGGCGCTGGTTTCGGGCTCTGTCACGATGACGGCCCCGCAGCTGTTGCAGTGATACTCCTTCACTTCGTTCTCGACAAAAACCTGCTTTTTCAGCGGGTCGGGAATTTCCTCGATATTATCTTTTCTTCCGCAGCTCGAGCAAGACAACATTCCTGTATCGCCGTCAAAAACCATGCTGCTGCCGCAGTTCGGGCATTTGTATTCGATAACCGGCATTTCTTCACCTCGATAACAATGAAATGATTATTCCTTCTTTTTCAGCTTGTCTTTGATTGCTTCCAGTTCATCCTGGGCAGAGGGAGTCTCCATTGGAGCAGCTCCGTCCTTCTTCATATTCTTCTCCAATTCAGCGATCAAATCGTCCAGGTCATCTTCCTTCGCTCCTGCGCGCAGCTCAGCCAGGGCCTCCGCTTCATCCAAAGCACGGTTCGCTCTCTCCTCCATGATATGGAATGCCGCATTGGCACCGCCCAAGGAAGAACGGCCGGAATTCAGCTCCTGCTGGGTTTTGGCAGCCGCCATCTTCCCTTTCAACTCCACATAACGAGCTTCCAGCTGACTCATGTCCGACATCAGTTTATCCTGCATTTGTTTCATCCTGACGGCGTTTGCGGAAGCCGATTCGTAGGCTGCCTGCAGTTCGCTCAGCTTCTCGGCCTGAGCCGCTTTTCGCTCCAGGAACCTCAGGGCATCGCCTTCATTTCCCGCTTCCACGGCCTTCTCCGCATATCGCTGCAGCTTCTTGATCTCGCTACTGCACTCATCAAGCGCCCGCTTCGCTCTTCGCTCATCCGAGAGCACGGAAGCCGTCTCCGCTTTCACCTTACCCAAGTCCGTATTCAAGCTGCGCATATAAGTATCAACTGTTTTCTCCGGATCTTCCGTCCGATCCAACAGCGCAATCACATTCACCTTCATAACATCCTTAAACCTCGATAAGATTCCCACCATGAGTGTCCCCCTCGAAAAGTTTACATTTAAACTATAATACCCTATATACCGACAAAAGGTTTCAATTGCCGAAATTCGATGGAATATATGTAAATTTATTGCTATGTCTAACAAAAAAAAACACCCTCCGACCCAATGATCGGAGGGTGTATATTTTAGATATCATCCCGAATCTGGATACGCTTCTTACCGGGATTCGGCTGTTTCGGTATGTCAAGCTTAAGGACTCCATCCTTCAGGGAAGCAGCAATTTGGTCCTCGGCTATGTTCTGCACGTAAAATCTGCGCACATACTCGCCATAACGGCGTTCCTTCCGGACGATCTGCTGCTTCGTATCCTCTACGCTGTGATCTTCCTTGCGAACGGCTTTGATCGTTAAGTAAGGGTCAGCGTAGCTGATTTCGATGTCGTCTTTTTGAAAGCCTGGAAGCTCCGCCTCAACCAGATAAGCGCGCTCCGTCTCTTTAACGTCTGTTTTGAAAGACATCATCGAACCTTTGAACGGTGCAAACACCTCATCTTGAAACGCATCGTGAAAGACATCGTGAAATGACTTCACCAACTGTCCGAAGGCATCCTCTCTGCGCTTTCCAAATGGCATCAAATCAAACATCATAGATTTCCCCTTTCTTATTTGACCTTGTTTGACCTTACGCCTTTATTATATGCCTTGCACGCATTAATGCCAAAACCGATTATGAAGAAATCAGGACTAAAATAGCGTATTTTCAGCCGATTTTTTGAATGAATGGGTTTCGATCTTTCGATTTGACCTTTTTTGACCTTTAGACTGTATTGTTTCTACCGGCATCAAGCATCCCGGATTTTGGCGAATCATGGGGTCATGAAAAAGGCACCCTAAGGGGTGCCTTCACATTATATATATGGGAGACTGAGGAAAGTCGATACGTCATGAAAGTGCCTCGACACCGTCTTTTGCAAGACCAGCAAACAGCTGAGGTTACCGTTTATTCACAATATGATCGATTTCACTTTTCAACAAAAGGTATCGATGCACGCTTCTCATGATTGGAACTTTGGTCAGCTTATTCTGATCGACATAGCTTTTCATTTGATCTTTGGACAAACCTAATAATTGACCTGCCTCAGAAACGGTTAATACTTCTTCATTACTGGTTGCATTAAACGTTTTTTTCACCTTTAAATTCCAATCTTCGAACACCTGCATGAGATCTCAACCTTTCTTTAACGCAACGAATAAAACAAAATGGTTAAGGAGCCGTAAGAGCTGCTCCCTACGATTTGGTATCCTTGCGCTGATTCTTACGATAAAGCTTGATCTGCTGATCCGACGAAACAAGGATCGGTAGAATTTTATTGCTGCTGACCATGGACGACGCGCACTGTGAACAAATGGGAACTTCCTTGAACGAGAAGCTATCTCGAATCCAACCGTTACACCCTTCCTTCGTACAAGACCAGATCGCGGTCATCTCTTCCGGCAGATTTTCCAGTGGTTTATTCCAAGAATAAGACAATGAACTTCCCCCTTTAGCTACATTTTTAACGCCTTCATGCTGCTTGAGCTCTATTATAAAAAAAACCCCAAACGGTACGTTTGGGGATCTTTTCATGAATCTACAGTTTTACAACGTTCTCAGCTTGCTGTCCGCGGTTGCCTTGAACTACGTTAAATTCAACACGTTGTCCTTCATCAAGCGACTTGAAGCCGTCACCAGTGATTGCACTAAAGTGTACGAATACGTCTTCGCCACCTTCAACCTCGATGAAACCAAAGCCTTTTTCTGCGTTAAACCATTTTACTGTTCCTGTTTGCATAGAAACACCTCCTAAATTTATATGATTTTCTCATTTTTGGTTAAAAAACAAAAAATTCACATATTGCACAAGGTTCCTAATCAAAATAATAACCCTCTGCAATATGTGAATCTCAGGTCAAAATCCCAATAAACTTATTATACCCCAACCGATCTAAAATAGCAAACGTCTTATTCTAACGGCGCAATCCAAAAAAAGACATGGATAAAATATATTTAAACGCCTGCCCGCTAATGGGGAGATTGATGAGAAGGCCGGTAGTCAGTTTAATCTGCTAGCTAGAGACATGTCGACGCAAAAAAAGGCCATTCCCCGGCAGAATACCGGGAAATGGCCCAAGGCTACAGCTTTAAAATGTCTCGCGAATACAGCCGTGTTATGTGCTCCCATCAGGGGTTACATCTGAGCACCTGTCTGATAACTGAGCAGCTGCCGGAAAGTGCCTTTATGATCCTGGGACAGCTGCTGATAACCTCCCTGCTGGATAACCCCCCCCTGCTCCATCACGATGACCTGGTCCGCATGGCGAATGGTGGACAGCCGGTGAGCAATCACGATAATCGTCATGCTCCCTTTCAGCTGTTCCAACGCTTCCTGAATCCGCTGCTCATTCTCACTGTCGAGCGCGCTTGTCGCTTCGTCCAATACCAGAATCGAAGGCTTTTTCAGGATAGCTCTCGCCAGCACAATCCGCTGACGTTCCCCCCCTGACAGGCGGATACCTCGGTCACCGATGACGGTATCGAGGCCTAGCGGAAGCCCGTGCACGAATTCATCGGAGGCTGAAAACCTCAGCGCTTCCCACAGCTCGTTATCCGAGGCATCGGGAGCCACCAACTTCAGGTTATCCCGAATGCTCTCATTGAACAGAAAAGGATCCTGCGCCACATATCCGATCCCCCCTCGGAGCGACATCAGCTGACGTTTGTCCTCCATAGACACGCCGTCCACAAGAACTTGCCCGCTCTCCGGTTGGATCAGTCCCATAAGAAGATCGATTAGCGTGCTCTTGCCAGCGCCTGATTTGCCGACGATGGCCGTCATGCGATTGGCCGGAATATGTAGGTTGATATCTCGTAAAGCATAGGCGGGGCTAGAGGCATCGTACCGGTAGTCCACATGATGACAATCGATTCCATGCTGCAGCTGAAGTCGCTCGCCGTCTGCAACTGGAATCGATCCGACGATCTCTCGGTCTGCCTCGTATTCCGCTTGCAGCTCACGTATCGCCCGGAAGGCCGGGAAATTGGACACGAGCTGCTCGGTGCTCGATTGAATGCTGATAAATCTAGGCCATAGGCGCGAAAAGATAAGAACGATCATCAGCAGCTGCTCAGCAGGCGTACGCAGCACTTCCAGTGCCAAATATACGAATCCGGCAACCAGCAATACCGATGAAAGCCTATAAATCAGCTGGGACAAGGAATTGATTTTGCCGAATTGGATAAAGTTGTGCTCCATCCTTCGCGACAGTCGATCAAACCAGTCCATGTGAACCGGCTCCAGCCGGTTACTCTTAATATCCTTAATGCCATTGAAATGTTCGCTGATGCCAGCAAAATAATATTTCGACAGCTCTGTCGTCTGCTCGCCGATCCGCTTCGATCGCCGGATGAATCTGCGTCCGAACAGGGCAAGGAGCCCTCCGCTCAACAGGACGATGAGAGTCAGCAGCGGAGCCAGCCATAGGGCAAGGCCGATCTGAATAACCGTGAACAAGAAAGACGAGACCATCTGCAAGAACAGGAACGTGCCCTGATTCACGCGCCCGAGCTCATTAGTCATGACATGGTTGAAATCCGACCTGCGGTGCCGCAGGAAAAATCCCCATTTGGCATGCAGCAGCCCTTGATACGTTTCCATACGCAGTTTGCGAATGAATCGCTGCAGGATTTTTGCATTTAACAGGTTCTGGCTGCGCTGCAGCAAGGCCTGCCCGCCCACAATCACAACATAGAGGGCCAGCACCATCGGTAGATTGAGCTGCAATGACCATGAACCCGCAAAGTCCATCAAGGTTGAGACGAGCGGCACCCCGCTCAAATCGGTCTCGAATACGCCTATGACACCGAGAAGCGGGACGATCAAATAGATGCCGATGCCATCCAGAACACTGATGACCAGAATCATACCCATATTGAGGTAGAGCTTAAACCCAGCCATCCCGCGCATTTTACGGATAAAATAAAAGAGATCCTTCAATGTAAAAACTCCTTATCGGATGACCGCTTCAAGTTCAAATCTCCGGCCCTCGTATCCTTACCGAATATCCCGACGACGGCATATCGTTCGTGCCCTTCTCTCCCCGTTACAATATAAGAGCCGCAGCGGAGCCAAGCATGAGCCACCATCATTCCTTTATCGTCCCGACCGCTCCCCAGATATAGCGTACTCGGAATCCCTCTTCGCTCCAGCATCTTCATCGCCGCGACGGCTTTAACCAGGCACTGGCTTTCCCACCATGTGACACGGCTCATGGTATGGACGGCTCTTGAGATTTGGCGGACAAGCGAAAGCTCCTGCTCCGTATAGCCAACATACGGCGTCTCCTTCATATGTTCTCCCAGAGACGGAGATACCTTTTGAAAAGGAAACAGCTTAAACACTCTCCCCCAGGCCAGATAAACATAAGCTTCTGCCAACATCAGCTTCATGCTAACAGGATAAGACATGAATCGGCGAGCTTTCCGGTAAAGGCTCATTGCTATTTATCCACCTGAACAAGGCCTTCCGTGGCTAACTGCTTGAGAAATAATCGGACCTGCTGCTCACAGAGCTCCGGCTCGATTTCATACTCCATCACCAATTGATCCACCATATTGGAGATCGTAACGGGAGACGAAATAAGTTCCCATATCCGCCCGCCAATCCGCCCCAGATTATAATACTTACCGTTTTCGATGCTCAGCATCACCTTCTCGCCATCCATATCACTGACCAGGAAACCTTCGGATTGCACAACGAGCGCGTCCGTCGTGATTAATTCCGTACTCATGGATAGAACCCCCCTTTTTTCAGCTATATAAGCTGGTTTGAGAAATATTCTGATGATACCCGCTTTTACGAAATGGACTGCGATCCAATGATAAAAGCGATAATGCACCCTTAAATCGAAGGTTGTTTCATACGCCGCCAGAACCAGAGAAATGGCCGAAGCGGAAAATACAGAAAATGCAGTGATTTGGGTAATGGCAGCACTGAAGCATCCCGCGAATTGGGCAGAAACTTATTCAATATATACAGGGCTTTCTGTTTACCCGTCATTAATGAGAAAAGGTAACGGTTATAGCGCCATGCCACGCTTTTCTCTGGTACCGGGTTCAATTTCACGATTCTTTTAATAAAGTAGAGTGCGCTTTCTGCAAGACGATGGGCCTTTGAGTTCATAGTCAACACAGTCAGATCGTGCGGAATGTCAACTGAGAACAATCGCGACAAGAGAACGAAAGCCTGCCCTACATATTGCTGTCCCCCATATCGCTCAAAGTGAGCTCTCATATCGTTGCTGCTTATGATCGGAAGCAGCCTTGCAATATCCATCAGCCAACGCAGCCGGAACCAACCATGCCTGGCACCATGGTCGGCCAGATAGCTTAGCAAATCCTCATTGCCCAGATAATGATAAATCTGATGCGACAGCATTACATCATTCCTGCGCTCCCACAATAAATCAAAAGAAAATGACTTGTCATAATGAGGATTTAATCGCCAGTGAACTTCGATCTGTGTCGAATGGTTTTTATGCTCATAGGACAAGTGATGGCTTGTTTTTTTCCAATTTTCCAAGATACGTTCATCCTGCAATTCGTACCCAAGCTGTACCAATACCCGCTCCACCTTCTCCACGTCATCCGCATCCACCAAGATATCCAAATCCTTCGAAGTCCTGTGTGCCAAGTCCCCGTAGAGCTGCGTAGCTAGTATAGGGCCCTTAAGCAGAAGTGTACGCACCCCATGATCCTTGAGCGCCTCACAAAGCTGACTCATTTCCCTGCTTAAATGCAGCATTTTCATCACGTTGTTATGATAATGCTGCTGGAGGGATGCCATAATCTCCGGAGGAATTAGTGATGCATCCATCCCTTTAAGTTGCAGATATACAAGCGGATAAACGCGGTGGTGCAGCGCGAGTCTCATGAACATTTTCCAATCGATATCCGATGCATATTGCTTAACGAGTATTTCATCATAGGCGTTATTGCGGAGAAGATAGAGTAAAAAAGATAGTTCCTTTGAGATATCGCTCAGGTCCAGCTTAACGTCCTCTTGAAGATTCAAGTCACTCACTCCAAAATAATTGATCATAGCAAGAGTGCAGGCACTTGCTCTCTCACACCTTTATTCATGCCTGGCCGACCGATCGAGTAATAGACAAGCTTCGTTCTAGCCAATTGTTCTTCATTATATATATTGCGGCCGTCGATCAGGTACGGCGATTTCAGCCAACTCTCGATATCGGATAACGAAACCTTCTGAAATTCATTCCATTCCGTTAAAATACAAAGAGCATCCGCTTGCCAAACCGCTTCCCGGGCATTTCGGCAGTAAGTAATCCCGTCGATATCATAATTTCTCTTGAAATTATCAGTGGCAACAGGATCGTATACCTTCACCTTTGCTCCTCGCTCCATTAGTTCCGTAATAATTTCGTATGCCGGCGAATCACGGACATCATCGGTTTCAGGCTTAAAAGCCAATCCCCAAATTCCAATCGTTCTGTTCGCCAGATCACCCATCAAGGACACCAATTTGCGAATAATGTTAAGGCGTTGGTCTCGATTGACTTCAACGACGGATTTCAAAAGCTTAAAATCATAATCCATCTGTCCGGCAATTTGAATAAGGGCTTGCGTGTCCTTAGGGAAGCAGGAACCGCCGTATCCGATACCCGCTCTCAGAAAAGAAGAGCCAATGCGCTTGTCATAACCCATGCCATGGGCTACTTTCGTCACATCGGCTCCGACTCGCTCACATATATTCGCAATTTCATTGATAAAGGAAATCTTTGTAGCAAGAAAAGCATTAGAGGCATATTTAATCATTTCAGCACTGCGAACGTCCGTTATGATCATATTTTCCGTCAAAGGTTTGTGCAACTCAATAAGCTGCTCCTCTGCTCTCTTGCTGTCCGTTCCAATAATGATTCGGTCAGGATTCATGGTGTCTTGAACCGCCGTACCTTCCCGCAGGAACTCAGGCACCGAAGCAATATCAAAGATTTCATCCGTATGCTGTGCAATGATTTCTCTGATTTTCTCATTCGTTCCAACTGGAACCGTACTCTTCGTTACAATAATTTTATAGCTATTCATCGCCTGCCCGATCTCTTGGGCTGCCATCTCGATATAACTCAAATTCGCTTGCCCGTTCGGCATGGATGGTGTACCTACAGCTATAATGATAATGTCTGATTGCTTTACTGAAGCAGTCATATCGGTGGTAAAACTTAAATTGCCTGCTTCCATATTAACCGTTAATAATGACTGGAGGCCAGGCTCGTAAATGGGAATCTCTCCCCGCTGAAGCTGTTCTATCTTAGCCTCAATTTTATCTACGCAGATGACCTCGTTTCCAAGCTCTGAAAAGCATACGCCTGATACCAGCCCAACGTACCCAGTGCCAATGACTGTGATTTTCATCCTATTTCACTCCTCTAAGAGTGGATTTCATTAATTTTAATTTTACATGCTAATTCAAAACACTAATCTTGATCTCATCCCAATTCATCGCCAGTCTTACAATATCGTCCTCAATCAATTCGCTACCTGTTTGTACTTCAATGATTTCAATATCCGTGATCGCGCGTAAACTATGCCTTGCTTCAGCCGAGATGACGATAACATCCCCCTTTGCGATCATTCGAACGTTACCATCTAATACCATTTCGCCATGACCGGAAATGACCGTCCACACCTCACTGCGCAGCAAATGATACTGATAACTTAAATTCTTCCCTTCTAAAACGCATATCCGTTTTGTCAATACTTCGTTACCGTTTGGATACTTGATATAATCAAGTACGCGATATCGTCCCCAGCGGCGCTCTTCATACATAGGCCGTTGTTCTCCGAATTGGAGCACTTCCTTTATTCGCATACTGGCGCTCTTCTCAGAGACCAGAATACCATCGGGACTAGCGGCAACAATCAAATTAGGCGCACCTATGACCGTTATGGGAATATCCAGCTCATTTATGACATGGGTATTGGAGGAATCATCGGTTAAGGTTCCTTTTCCAATCAAAGGGGTATGAATTTCTTCGGTCAACGCATCCCAAGTGCCCAAATCCTTCCACATTCCTTTATAAGGCATAACAACAATGTCCTTCGCTTTCTCAACCACGGCGTAATCAAAGCTTGTTTTTTCGATGCGTCGATATTGATGAAGAAGTTCATCGTATTGAATAGGAAGCGAATGGTCCATTAAATAATGAATGAGAAATTCCAGCCGAAAAGCAAACACGCCACAGTTCCAAAGCGCCTTCTGCTCTAATAGCTGAAGCGCATGTTCTGCGTTAGGCTTCTCTACAAAATGGCTTACCTTGTAGAACTCCGTAACATCCTCTAAAATCGATGCTGATTGAGGTACAATATAACCAAACTTGGAAGATGGATGATCAGGTGAAACCCCCATCAGCCCTAGATCAGCATCTGTTTCCAGCATTAACGCTTCTAATGCCTTCACCTTCTCGAAGAAATGATCCTCAACGAACGGATCTACCGGAAGTACGACGACAACCTCATTAAGACTGATACCTTTAACGGAATACAAATAGCCCGCCGATAAAGCGATTGCCGGAAAAGTATCCCTCCGTTCCGGTTCAACGATAATTTCCACTTCATAACCGAGCTGATTTTGGAGCAGCTCTACCTGCGATTTTCCCGTTGCCACAACCGCGGATTGTTGAAGGTCCATTTGTCCTAACTGACTCCATACTCTCTGAACCATCGACTGGCGTCGTCCCGACTCCCCGTCCAATATTTTCAGAAACTGCTTGGAACGTGTCTCATTGGATAACGGCCATAATCGGTTGCCGCTGCCCCCAGACAATAGAACAATATGCATGATTAATAGCTCCCTTCAACTTCCATAAGCTTAGCGTTAATCTCTCTTGCTCTGATCAGGCCGTCGATGCTGGACTGCAGCCGTTTGACGAATACATCCTCGCTAAATTTCTCAGCATGCTGCCGAATCCATTCCGGATTCCAATCATATTGATCAAAGCGTCTAATTATTTCGGAAAGCGAGTCTATCGACTGTTCATTGAAAAACAGCCCCGTCTTCTCCGCTACAACCGTGTCCAAAGCTCCACCCTCATGGTAAGCAATGATCGGGCGACCGCATGCATTCACTTCAAGCGGTGTAATCCCGAAATCCTCAATCCCCGGAAAAATGAGCGCTTGGCAACGCTGCATATAGCGGACAACCTCTGCATCACTTTTTCTGCCGAGAAAAGTGATGTTATCACCTGCTAACTGCTCAAGCCTCTGTCGATCCGGTCCATCCCCAACCACGAGCAGCCGTCTGCCCAACCGGGTACAGGCCTCTACGGCGAGGTCAATTCTTTTGTAAGATACTAGTCTGGAAACAACCAGGAAATAATCTTCCGGCTTCTCTTCATTGATGCTAAACCGGCTAACTTCTACAGGAGGAAATATAATGGACGCATTTAATCCATACCATTGCCTGATCCTCTGTTTAACGATGGTGGAGTTGGCAATGAGGTAATCCACCTGCTTGGAGTTGTTCTTATCCCATGCCTGAAGGGGGTAGGTAAACCATTTGGCAATTCGCTTCACAAGATTCGGCACTTGCACACTGTCCATATAGGCTTCAAAATTCCACGCAAAGCGCATGGGAGCATGGCAATAACAAACGTGCACACTCTGATTTCCCTTCCTCACGCCTTTAGCATAAGCACTGCTGGAGCTTAGAATAAGATCGTAATCTTTTATGTTCATAGATCGAACCGCGAAAGGATACAGCCAGAAGAAGAGTTTGAATTTGCTCAATATCCCAGGTATGCGCTGCATCCACGTGGTATGAATCACAGCGTCTTTCAATTCGGGAAGCAGTTTATTCTGATCGACGATCGTCGTATAAATTGGAGCATCGGGAAACATCTTGTGGAATACAGCCACAACCCGTTCGGCTCCTCCCATCTGATTGAGGTAATCATGTACGATAGCCACTTTCAAATTCCGCATTATACAATCTCCTTCGCCTGCTGGCGTTCTATAAACTCGACGCCGGGTCTCGCCAAGAGCTCCTTATAAATCTGTTGAACTTTATGAGATGTCTGCTTAATGGAAAACATCTCCCTTGCTCTTTCCTGCCCATTTTGACTAAATAAAGACCATATGACCTGATCATCGAGTACTTGACGGATATAATGACCGAGTTCATCTATGTTTCCGATTTCGTACATGAACCCGCTCATCCCATGTTCAATGATCTCAGGCACACCGCCGCCTCTGGTTCCCACAACAGGAGTACCTTGTGACATGGCTTCAATGATGACTCTGCCGAAAGGTTCATGATCCGAACATAATAAAAGGAGATCCGCAGCACAGCAGATCTCCAATACATCTTCCCGGAACCCGGTAAATATGATTTTGTCTTCAAGACCAAAATCCTTAACCATCTCTTGCAATCTTTCCAGATAACGTTCGTTCTCATGCCTGAACTTGGCTTCCCCGACGATCCATAAAACTGCATCCCGTTCTTCATGAATAAGACTGGCGAATGCTTCTATGGCATCTTCTTGCCTCTTCCATGGAGCAATTTGACCGATAATGGCCAACACTCGTGCTTCTTGGGAAGTTTGTAATTCCGAACGGATTCGGTTTTTAATCCTTTGTTTCTCTTCTTTATGAAAAATCTTCAGCTCCACACCGTTATGCACAAGGCGACAACGCCCAGCTACGGAAGGATGCTCCATACTTTGTAAGACAGATTCTGAAATACAGATCAGCGCTTTAGCCGTACTCCCTGCAAACCTTTTGATAAGCTTGCCAATATTACCTTTGGGAGGCATGTCTCGAATGTGCCATACAACGGGTAGTCGATGGTACCATCTGAATAGTCCGGCCATGATACCTGCTCTTATGGAATTTGCATGGATGAGATCCACTCGGCTTTTTTTCATGAGAAGAGCAAGCTTCCATCCTGCCCACAGCATCCCTATCATATAGACAATAAGCAGAAATGGATTTCTGGTCATTCTCGCCCGATAGCTTGGCAGAGCAACAACCTCGATCCCTGTATGGCGTGCCTTCTGCAGCAGCTCCCCTTCCGGGGCAAATATAATCGGATACGCCTCCGTTAAATATTTTGCGGTCAACAGGAGACTGATTTCCGCCCCGCTTACCGTGCTTGTATGGTTATAAAAGGCGATTTTCATGTTCTGAACACCTTTCTTTTCTCGACTTCTTCGGTAAATACTTCGGTCACCGATTCTGCCACTCGACTCCATGTATACCGATTCAATACATGATCCCTGCACGCTTCCCGCGAAGGAAGGAATGAATCTTTATTCAGAACATCAATAATTTTTTTGCTAATCGATTCAGCAGTACCGTCTTTAAACATCAAATCATCCGATATCTGATGAAGGATTTCTTTTGTTCCCCCGTAAGGAGTTCCTAGTACCGGCGTGCCACAAGCGAGCGACTCAATAGTTATAAGGCCGAATCCCTCCAAAGTCAGTGTCGGCACCAAACTGATATCCGCAGCCTGATAGTACTCAACAAGCTCCTCATTGGATATTCTGCCAAGCAGTTTCACATTGGGAGAAAGTCCAAGGCGAAGGATCAGCGCTTCATACTCCGCCCGCATCGGCCCGTCTCCGCCGATGAACAATCGGACCTCAGGGAATACTCGAACCACATCCACCATGGCATGAATCAGTCGGTCGATCCCCATCCTGCGTACCAATCTTCTGATACAGAAGAGTAAAGGTTGATAGGAGGAGATGCCTAATTGCAGTCTCAATTCATTACGATCTGGATGCGGCCGGAAGCGATTATGATCCACTGCACCGGGTATGATATGTATTTTCCGCTCATCTACGCCGTAGGTTTCGGTCAATACATCACGGAAATACTCACTAAGTACGATAAAACTGTCGGAACGGCGGTAGGTCAATTGCTCTACTTGCTTTTTGATCCAATACTTTGTATTTTTTATTGCACCCGCAGTTGACTTCTCTTCTACTCTGGATTCCATTGCCCATGGTCCATGGAAGTGGGTGACAATTGGAATATGCGCTGGGATATGGTTTCTTGTAACCATGGTTGTGTAAAACGCAAAATGTGGATTAAATACATCCGGACGAAAGCTTCTTACAGCTTCTACTGCATGCCTTTGAACCGATCTCATGCGGGGAAGAAAATGATTGATTCTTATTTCTTGAGTCGCGTTATTGATATTCTGGTCTGTAGGCAGCTCCGCTCCTTTAGGCGCAACTACAAAACCCAATTCAGAATGACCAAATTCTTTCATAGCTTTGGTGTAATCCGCAAAGTAACGGTTTAAACCTCCATGCTGGATATCGATCCATCCCATTCCGGTTGAAAGCACATTCATGGTATCTCTCTTTTCTTAAAATTAATTACAAGCGGATAGTTTCGCTCATCATGACCCATTACCTTATCTCCGTAAATGTTGAATCGCTCTCTTGTAGCAGTCTAACCGGTTTCTCGCTGCATTGTCCCAAGTAAATGTTTGTGCCCTGCGGTAAGCATTGTGGCGAAGCTGCCGCAACAATACCGGATCCTCTATCAGGTTCGCTAGAGCCTGAACCATTTTGTCAATGTCACGCTTTGGTATGACGAGGGCATCCACGCCATCCGTCACAATATCGGCCGGACCTGCCGTATCCGTTGTTATCGGAGCAAGGCCGCATGCCATGCATTCGACCAACGTTTTTCCGAATCCCTCGGAGAGCGTTGGAAACAATTTAATGTGATACCCTTTTAACATGCGAGGTAATTCACTGTGTTGATATGACGGGATTACCGTAACCCGCTCCCTTACCTCCGGGTCGAAATCGGATATCACTCTTTCCTTCTCACAACCGGTTCCCATAAAGGCCACCTCAACATGTGGAAACTTTCCGAGAATGGCATTTAGAGCTTGAGTGCTGTATGTAATGCCCTTCCTATGAATGTAACTTCCTACCTGCGCAATTCGAATCACCGGCATATTCTCAAGTTCTATATCCTCAAGTGGCAGATTTAATAGATAACTTGGTATCCCGTTAAAAATAGCGCTAATTTTGAATGTTTCTTTCCCCAGCTGATCCTGCACGAAATCTTTATCTTCGGAGTTAAGGACAATCGAAAAGTCCGATCTTTTGAAAGATTCCGATACTTCCCAAATCCGGTAGCCACCCCAGTAGATAAAATACTTTTTGCTAAGTGATAAATTGCCCAACCGATTCTCTTCCAGTATTTCTTTATGCGCCAAGTGTTCAAGTCCATGACTGCTTGAGACGATAACAGGGCGCTTTTTGAAGTATGACAATACCCAACTGTCCCCGGAGGCGATATCCAGAAGGTCGTAATCTTTCCAGCTCGATAATTTCGATGCTAGCTTCCATGGAAAGATCATTTTGTCCAGGATTCCGCCGTTAAATACTTTTAAGTCGTCCATGAAATAAGTATCTACGTGTACGCCTAGATTCCTTAAGGATTCCGCAATCGCCAACCTGGTTCCTGATACACCGGAGTTCATATTATGATTAGAATTTGCAATCATGGCTACTTTCACGGGATTCACTCCAATTATTCAATCGATTTTATTCCATTCCATTCAATTCTTCTCTCCGGCTCATTCGGTATTTACCGTTCAGAAGATCCTCATAGATCTCAATTGTCTCTTTCGCAACACGCTCCACTTTATAAAAATCCAGCCCCTGCCCGGCAGATCTCTTGTATTTTTCACGGAGTTCTTCGTCATTCAACATGTTCAAGATAGCCTCTGCCAACTTTTCCGGTGCCTTAGGCGGTACCAGCATGCCCGATTTGCCGAAATCCAACGCCTCTGGTATGCCATCCACATCGGTAGCGACAATGGCACAGCCTGATTCCCTGGCCTCAAGCAGCACTAACGGAAACGGATCTTTGTGCGAAGCTAACACAAATACTTCGGACGAACCCATGTATTTTTGGGGGTTTGTTTGGAATCCTTCAAAATGAATTCTATGATGGTTCGACGATTGGGAGGCCATTATCTTAAAGCTCTCTCTCTCTGGACCGTCCCCCACAATATACAGCTCAGAATCCGGACATTGCTCAGAGACGATACTAAATGCCTCAATAAGATCAGCTATGCCTTTTCGTTCATTTAACCCGGCAACGGTAACGATGGAACGTCCCTTGAGCGGGATGCCTGCCGCATGCTCATTTCTCCTGCTTCCAATTGTTCCGTTCAGAACAACGCGGAGCTTCTGTGAATCGACTCCCCGCTTGGCCATCGATTTTGCTACCGCGTGACTTACCACAATAACCGTATCCCCTACCTTCATGTAGTCGGCGCTCTTCTGGAACTCGTTATGAACATGGGTAACGATCTTATATTTACTGAATCCTTTTAAATACCGGGAGAGCAAGGCGCCTGTCATCATGTGCGCATGAATAACATCCGGCTGGAAACGTTTGACGATGTCCCGGAAACGAAAAAAAGCCTGCATGATTTGCAGCGGCCTTCTCGTCTGATCCAGCTTATAATGCTCTATGTTATGTTGCCGCAACAATGCTGAATACTCGCCTCCCTCTGATGCCACCGCAACTTTGTGTCCCAGCATAGCTTGCTCGCATGCCACGTCAATCATGACATTGACAATGCCATTCCCGGACTGCTTAACATGATTGGCAATATGCAGAATATTCAAATGATCACCTCTTCTTCATGATCTTCCGTGCTTCCATCGCTATAACATCGATTCTTTGCTGCGTTCTTTTTGACGACGTATACGCTCCAACAGCCATAGAATATCACCTTTCGAAATGACCCATTGTTGGAACATAACGTGATGCTTTAAGGTATAGATCAGAAAAATAACCGTTATTTCTACCAGTGACGTGGCCAATAAGGAAATCGCCGCACCTTGAATGCCCAGAAGAGGAATGAATATATTCATTAAAATAATGTTCATTCCCAGCGTGGAAATGCGAATGATTGTCACGGATCCAGGTTTGCCGATGGCCATAAAGCCTTGAGCCAGAATCCATGAAATGCTCGTAATCGCTGTTTGAAAGATCAAGATCCGGAATACCGAAACTGCCTCCACGAACGATTTGCCGTACAAGAGGATCAGGAGATAAGGGGCAACCATGTAAACTGCTGTACCTACAAAAAAGGTGACAACTGCGCTGATTCGAGTTACCTTAAAGGTCAACCGGAGAGCCTCCGCCTGCTGGAGCCCCGAGGCCTTAGGGAACAAGACCGAGGTAATGGCACCTTGAATCGTATTCAACATTTTCGCAAGGTTCAAGGACACGACATATAAGCCCAGAGCGCTCGGAGACAATAAGCCGACGACTAAAATCTGGTCGATATATCCGGAGAAGGTTCCCGCTACATCCGTCCCGTACGACCTGATTCCGTATCCTAGAAGTTTCTTTCCGGTCTCGATTTTATTCTTCTGCTTCATCTTATAATGGGAAACCAGTTTAAACGTCGTCCATATGGCAATCGGGATTGCTGGAAGGAGGTATGCCACCGATGTGAGGAACGGCGTAACATGTCCTGTCACGACAAGAACGCACAGCAGGATTAACGTCCCAAGTACCGGAATGTATCTCATGAAATTGTAGAGGTGATACTCTTCTCTGGATTGCAGGGCGGCCGTATTGACCGTGCCGATCATGGCAATGGGCGACATAACCAGTGCCCAGACGGCAAATTCAATGACCTGATCGGAATATCCTTTCATCCAGAATGGGATGATGACTGCACCGATTGCCATAGCGGCACACCCGAGCAATACGCACATATATAACGACGTTACATATAGAGAGCCCTGATTTCCATCCTTTTTCTTCATGTAATACACCAACGCGGCCGGAATCCCTAATGTTAAGGAATAAGCCAAAAATCTGGGCCACATAATCATGGCAGCTTGTTCCCCTCGTCCTTCCGGCCCTAAGAACCGCGCAATAATAATGCCAGTTAACACATTTAATCCAAGGATGAATACATTGGATGCAAATATTTGAACGACGTTTCCTAGACTGCCCCAATTCCTTCTGTGCTTTATTAAATTAGTGATCGCCATTAATAGTATCCCTTCAGGCCTAGTTACCGGTCTTAAATTTTATATTCGAAGCTTGATGGAACAGTTGCAGGTATTTGCCGGACATATGCTCCCAGGAGTTACCTAGTGCATCCTCCCTTGCCTTCCGTGCCATCAATTCCAGCCGCTCCCGGTTGGAACACAGCTCCCTAAGCGCCTGAATTAAAGCAAAGGTATCGTCCGGATCCTCGATAATGACGGCCGATTGATTGGACAGAAGCTCAACGGCACCGCAGCGATTGCTAGTGATTACCGGCAGACCCGAGGCCATCGCCTCCAAAATAACGAGAGAGAACGGCTCATACCTGGAAGGGAAAATAAATATGTCAGCAAGAGACATAATCTCTGCTACATCCCGCCGATATCCAAAAAAATGTATGCGGTGGCTGATCCCTAATTGCTCAGCTAATTTGGGATATGGGCTTTTCTCGGTATATCCGAGCACTACGAGATCGACATGCTCGACTTTAGCCAATGCCAACAGCACGCTATCCAGATTTTTGCGTTTGGATTTCAGGTCTCCGGCAAATAATGCGTAGGTTCGATCATCAGCCAGGTTAAAGTCGGCACGGTTCACCGATCGTGGGTAGAATTCGTTCAAATCAACCCCATTGGAAACCACTGATATTCGGTGATCCTGAACGCGGGCATCCTGCATCAGTTCTTGCTTGACCTGTTCCGATACCGCTACAATTTGTCGGGTCCGCTTCAATGCATGGCGTTCCAAGAATGAATTCAGGCCGCTGTACACCAATTGATAGAAGCTTCTTGCATTTTTTTGCTCCCGGAACGGATGATACTTGGACTTTATCCATGCGCTGTGAACAAAGTGAACGCAGTTAATGTCGGAATTCGAGTACGTTATAAAGCCGTTTACAACGACCAAATCTATGCCTCTCCGGTTCGTCCATATCCAAATTGCAGACATCAAAGCGAACCATTGATACTTGAGCAGCATAGTTGGGATCTTCTTTGAGCCGATCTTTATCCACGTAATTTGTGGGTGGACTCCAAGCTCCTCCGCTAGCTCTGAAGATATGATGGTAACGTCATGTCCTTGCTTTATGGCTTCCGTAATGACCTCATAATTAACCCTTCCCTGCCCGTCTCCTTTCTTCACCTTGTGTGTAACGAAACATATTTTCATCGGCTTACCTCTTTCAAAACATGGTTATATCCCAATAGCGAGTTTTGAACGATGGTGTCCATTATTGCCTTGGCAATTTTGTCATGACCTGTCTCGTTCGGGTGGAAGCGATCTTCAAAGTAATCGTTCCAGCGATGTAAATGTCTTGAGGAGTCACACATAAAAACTCGTTTTGTCGATCGGCTATTTTCATAAATATCTTCTAAGACAAGTCGATATTTTGCCATGGATTCGGGAGATCCCGGAAAGAACCTCTCTTCGATATCTCCCGGTGCGAGGATTATGATCTTGGTTTGTTTATTGTGATTAAGTATGTTTTGAATTAATTCCGTTGTGTGCTGTTTGAATACGTCTAGACGCATCCATGGCTTTCCGCCCATGGCTTTAATTAGGACAACTTTTACTCTCCACCTTAATCCAGACTCCAGCATTTCCAACCATCTTCTAGGCTTTCGCGTCGAATAGTATGGTCTTGGATCCATCCAGCCGGGCTTTCTCCATCTCTTCGGCATGAACCTAAGATACTGTTTGCGCTCCCTCACGATGGATTCCGTAATCCCGTGCGCAAACACGATAATATCGGGTTGCAATTCCATTATTTTTTTTTCGTATTTCATTCTGGTTTCGTGAACCTGCATGGCGCTAGCTCCAAAATTCATGATTTCTATCGGTTGGGAACTCAAGGGCTGCAATTTCTTGTGCAATAGGTTTGCATAAGTCATCCCGGATTTGCTCACGCCGAGACCTTGTGTAATAGAATCACCCAAAAATACGATTAACACGTCATATCCCCTCCCTACTTGAGGACGTTGGTACATATACGAGCGAAATGATCAGCAGCAAAACAAACCCGCTAAATCCACTCAAAATATTGCTTGCCATTAATAGAAATAAAATTGCACAGATTGCTGCAAAGGAAATCGGGGAATAGACCTTTTCGGTCCTACTCGATTTATAGAGATAAACAAATAGATAGCCCAACAGGATAATAACAGCTAATCCCAAAGGTAATCCGAAGGTATAAAATAAGTTTAAGTACCCGTTATCAAACGCCACCAGTGTGTCTGAATTTTGAGTTAGTTTCGCCCCAAGTCCCGAGCTCCCGAGTCCCATTCCTACCGGATTAGCGATAACTGCAGAGAATATATGAGTTGAAAAATGGAGCCGCTCATTAAAGGAATGATCCTCTTCAAGAGACCCAAACGTATCGATTCGGGAAGTCACTTGGCTTGATCCTGGCAGAACGGGTAGTAAGAACTGATATGCGAGCACAATGACGATTCCCAACATCAGCAGTTGCATTTTGCTCTTTAGCTGGGAACGGATAAAGTAAGCAAAGATCATGACAGCATAAGCAATCCAACCTACTCGAACCAGCGTCAGCAGGAGAGCGAATGCCACGATCATGATCCCGACCACGCCAAACGCTCTCCATTTTTTTTGAACCGTCATGATGGCAAGCGCCAAAGCAAGAAACACACCAGCTGGACCGGGCGAATTCAACAATGAAAACACGCGAAATTTTTGTGGTTCAGGAAGGCCAATTGATTTCATCTCGGAGCTGATCATCCAAAACTTATCCCAAGGAGGAAGAGCCAAATATTGATAGATCCCATATGCCGCAACGATTACAGCGAGATATCCAAAGCTCTTCATCCACTTATCACGGACATCTTGGTCGAAGCGGCTTACGTTCACGTAAGCCAAGACCATGAATGGAACAACATAATTGAGCAAATCAAAAACGGAAGATAACCCATATTTAAGGATTCCGATGCTAAACCCATAAATCAAAGCTACTCCCATTATTTTCAACAGGAGACCGATTCTTCGATCCAGTTGTTTAATATTCTTGATAATCGGGATTAACATGGTCAGGCTTACGCAATAAGGTATCATAGAGATCATGGAGGTGTTCGTATACGTTTGAAATGACCAATCTAGCAGCCGCCTCATTTCTGGACTCATAACCCACATGAATAGCGAGTAAGGGATCAATATATGAGGACATTTAAAATAGATGTGAAGCGCCATCATCATGCTAAGAAGGAGGAGTGTGCATTCCAAGAGCCTTACATGGAGCGAGCCATTTGATCCGACAATTCCGACCATGACTCCAAGAATAATGACACACGCCAGTACTATGAAGCGATGAATCCACCGTCCCACAGCGCTTTGCGTACCGCTTATTCCAAAGATTCTCTCCATGTTCTCCAACCATCCCATCTGCCCCTTAAGGCCAACCTCACCTTTTTCATTGCTATGCCCCTTTGTAAGGGTAACAATCGTATACATTGAACAAAGCCAGGAGTGGCCTTGCTCCCTACGGCAACCACCCAGCATAGATACAGCGCCCGGTTAATCGCAGTGACATGCTTTAACACCGAATAGGTTTCATTATGCACAGCATTGATAAAGGCGGTTTCATTAAAGTTGTTTCGCTGATCCTCATCAAAACGTTCAGCAGGATAATGATCCACACATACTTTGGGATCGTATATCAATTTCCATCCCTTACTCTTAACAGCCAAACTGAACTCTAGCTCGTTATGGACTTGAGCACCTGTTCCTTTCAATTTTCCGTCAAATTTCAAGCCTTTAATAGCCTCTCTCCGAAAGCTCATATTAGCGCCCTTCAGGATATCGACCTCACGGGCGTCTCCTAATCCAATATGATGATTTCCGATAATGCGCCCGTAAGGCTTAATAACGCCAACCTGCCTCTTCCCCGCCGGAATGGGGACTCCTCGGAAATGCACGATGTCCCTGCCACCGACACCTCCTATATCAGGCTTCGACAAATAATGACGTTCCAGCTTTTCAAGCCAGTCGACATGGGGAACGGTATCATCGTCAGTGAGTACGACGATTGAGCCACCACATTGTTGGATTCCCTCATTCAATGCAGCAATTACGCCGCTTTGTTCAATCAGCACTATTTTGGTGTTCGTTATATTCATCAAGGAAAGGTGCTGCAATGTCTGATGGTCCGTGTTTCTTACAATAAGAATGATCTCGTTAGGGGCTCTTGTCTGCAGCCGGATCCCCTCTAGACATTTATGAAGAGCTTCAACTCGTTTATAAGTTGGAATGATAATGCTTATCGTCATGTTCATTCTCTAAACGCACACTCCATCATTTAATAGGCTGAGTTAGGGAATATCATAATTTTTACTGTTCGGAACATAACTTTCACATCCAGCCAAATTCCTCTTCGTTCGATATATTCCAAATCCAAAGCGAGCATTTCTTGAAAGCTTAAATTGTTCCGTCCGCTCACTTGCCATAAACCGGTACAGCCGGGGCTCACCTTCAATCGCAGCTTATCGTAGCTGCTGTACTGCAAAACTTCTCTGGGCAACGCCGGCCTTGGGCCAACAAGTGACATCTCGCCACGAACGACATTCCATAACTGCGGCAGCTCGTCGATACTGGTCTTGCGAATAAACCTTCCAATCTTCGTGATGCGAGGATCTTCCTTCATCTTAAACATGGCACCGCTGATTTCATTCTGTTCAAGGAGCTTATCCAGCAATTCCTCTGCGTTTGAAACCATGGAGCGGAATTTGTACATTCGAAACGGTCGTTCGTTCTTTCCAATACGGGTCTGATAAAAAAAAACAGACCCCTTGGGGTCCTCAAGCTTAATGAGTATAGATACGATTAAAAAGAGTGGCGATAGCAAAATAAGTCCTAAAAGTGCGAACAACAAGTCCATCCCTCTCTTGACCGTCAGATAAAGGAACTTGGATTTTTGGTCTTCCAAGGCATATTTCGCATAATTTGAAGCTCCTTCGAAAACAACATCTGCTTCGTTCCGTTGCGGACTGGGGTACATCTGTCGTTCACCTCATTAGTGATTTATTTTGCTCGAGTGCTCTCTCGAGAATCGCCTCCATACCTTGCAGCAACGGTTTGCGAAGCTCATCATTTTGCAAAGCAAAGTCAAGCGTTGTCATAATAAAACCAAGTTTCTCGCCAACATCATATCGTATTCCTTCAAAATCGTAAGCATATACGCCTTGAGTCTCGTTCAGTCTTTGTATTGCATCGGTCAGCTGAATTTCTCCGCCGGCACCCTCCTCTTGATCCTCAAGAAAACCAAAGATTTCGGGTGTCAATATATACCTTCCCATAATAGCAAGGCGGGATGGCGCTTGACCAACTGGTGGCTTCTCGACAAAGTAATCTACTTCATATAATCGGTCTATTCTCTCCAGAGGTGCTACAATGCCATAACGATTCGTCTGTTCATAAGGAACGTTTTGAACCCCGATCACGGATTTCTGTATCTGTTCAAACTGCTGTGCCAACTGTTGGATACAAGGTGTTTTGGATTGAACAATATCATCCCCAAGCAGCACGGCGAACGGCTCGTTACCGATAAAATTGCGGGCGCACCATACCGCGTGTCCGAGTCCGCGAGCTTCTTTCTGGCGTATGTAATGAATATCGACATTAGAGGATCTACGTACTTCGTCAAGTAAATCAAATTTGCCTTTGCTGAATAAATTATGCTCAAGTTCGAATGCATGGTCAAAATGGTCTTCAATGGAGCGTTTTCCTTTACCCGTCACAATAATAATGTCTTCGATCCCCGAAGCTACCGCTTCTTCGACGATGTATTGAATAGTAGGCTTATCTACAATCGGTAGCATTTCTTTCGGCATTGCCTTGGTTGCAGGCAAGAACCTCGTACCCAGCCCTGCTGCAGGGATAATTGCCTTTTTCACTTTCCTCATCATCCATTCACTCTCCAACTTTATTTGTAATATGTTTAAAAATCCCTGAAACAGTGACTTTTTAGCAGAAGGGCTTAGCTATGCCCTCTTCGAAAGATGAAAAGGACATAACTAATACTTCCAAAAAAAGGGCATTAAACCCATCCTCACATCACACCCTCGACAATGATGTCTAAGGTCTCCTAACCTACAAGACCCACAGCGTGACCGAGTGTCTACAGTGATAAAGGTGCAGTAGACATTACCTTTTTAATTCTCATTTAACTTCTTGTAACCAAGGAGTGAACAGAGCTTAAATTACCCGATTCAATACGATACCTAGCATGCGGGCATTCACATGATCCAACTGTTCTTTCGCCTTCTTAAGATGATCCTTTTTTACCTTGCCGGCAGCAGCGACCAGGATAACGCCGTCACAAAAGGAACTTACAATTACACTGTCCGACACAGAGAGAACCGACGGAGTATCCACAAGGATGACATCATATTGTTCTTTTAATTGATTCAATAGCTCCCTCATCCCCGAGGAATCAATCAATTCTGAAGGATTGGCAGGAACCGGTCCTGAAGGGAGAAGCGATAAATGATCAATCGATGTTTCAATAATGGCATCCTGAATACTAACGTAACCTGTCAGCAGCGTGCTCAAGCCTTGATGATTCATTTGGGAGAACACGCGATGTAATGAGGGCTTTCGCAGATCTGCATCAATCAAGAGCACCTTCTTGCCTTCCTGTGCGTAAGTAACTGCCAGATTGCTTATGGTAGTGGTTTTGCCTTCCCCTGGCTGAGAGGATGTGACCATAACCGTCTTTAAATCCTGATCTTTGGAGAAAAATGGAATTTTCGTTCGGAGGAGGCGGTATACTTCCGAAACCTGTGATTTCGGGTTATGGGAAACAACAAGATTAATGTCATTGGTTGAGCGTCGCATATTGATTCTCACCTACTTTTTGTTTTTCGATTGCCTTCACTCTCGCCGACTTCCTTAGGTCGCTTTTGCTAATCTTACCGACCACGGCTAGTACCGGAACGTTCATAATCTCAATAATGTCAGCTTCGGTCTCGAGCGTATCGTCAAGATAATCCAAGAGAAAGACGAATCCGATCGCGAGAATGAGCGAAACGACGAAACTGATCAGTATGTTCATAAGCGGATTGAGATTTATGGGGGCCGGAGTAATTGCCGCATCGGCTTCACTTAATATCGTGATATTATCCACATTCATGATGTTCGGAATTTGCTCCTTGAACACGGTAGAGACCCCATTAACGACCTTCGCGGCCTTCGCATAGGAAGTATCCTGGTACAGCAAGTTCATGACTTGCGAATTATTTGCCGAAGTCACGGAAATCTTCGCTGCCAATTGAGCAGGACTCTCTCCCAATTCCGGGTATTTCTCGACAACCTTGTTCATGACGGCCGATGACTTGATAATTTCCTTATAAGAATTAATGAGAAATATACTGGTCTGGATTGTGCTGGCATTTAACGTCGCTGCCCCATCCCCTGATGATTGGTTAACGATAAGCTTGGCGTTTGCAGCATAGATAGGTGTCGTAAATAGGAAGCTTTTCACGCCGGCTGCTGCCATTGCAATGATTACAATGACTGCGATTAACCACCATCTTTTTCGAACAACTCGAAAATATTGTTTGAGTTCCATGCTATTGCAGCCCCCTGTTGAATTCTGGTATAGATTATTGATTGATGCTGTTTTTGAAACCGTTGAGGATACGAAGATATCCTTGTCTTCATCCTTGAACAATACAATACGTATACAATTTATATCCCATAATTTACGATACAGTTTGTATCATGTCAAGGTTAATTTTCATTTCATTTCATAAAAAATGACACAATTCGTATCAAAACAAAAACGAACATTCTATTGTTAGCGCTTACTATTCATTAAGAATTTCATGATTTCCCTTTGAAGTAGTGTTGTCTTCACAAAATAAAAATTGGCTCGTTGATATGTGACTATCAACGAGCCGTTCCCTGGATTTTTTTGAAATTGAATCTTGCCGTCATGCTTGAGTGATTTGCAAACTGCCATTGGCAATCGTGATTCGGTATCTAACATCTGTTACGGAATCTGTTAAGAAGATACCATTACCGGATCCGCCGATTTCAAGTGAATCCGTCATATAGCTATGAGAATAAGGGGAATAGGAACCGATATGATCCCACGTCACCATTAATCCTGCAATATAAGTCTCGCCAGATTTCGGAATAAACCCTATGCTAAAATCATAAAGCAACCCCGTTTTGCTTGCCATCTCCCTTCCACGAATATGCTTCCAGTCCTTAGTCTTCCATGTCATCGCATCATTAAAAATATACTCTGCGTTCTGTGCTGAAATACGTCCTATCGATTTATATGAAGAACCACCTTCAAACTCCGTTTCCAAAATAAAATATTGCATGGCAAGATTTCGATTGGCATCCCCTTGATAAGGTAAGGTCGAGCCACTGAATTTGATTCTTATACTCGGTGAATGGACTCCGTCAGGTGTTACCTTCAATATGACAGGCTGATTACCAAGCACTTGTTTCATTTCATTCGTAATGGGAATGGGTATCTGATCCACGGTGACGAGGCTGAGAGAGCCGCCGTTGGAGATCGTCCAATTGGATAGATTTTCCGGATTTGAGAGCAGATTCGGCGCCGAAACTGGCATAAGCGCACGATGTTCCCTCTCTTCCATTCGAGCTCGTAAATCAACCGTTTTATATAACGGGGTAACTTTCCTTCGGATTACCGTATCTGGAATTACCAAACCGCAAAGATCGGATTCCTTGTCACCAGTCAAGATATCGATATATGCTGAGCCCATTGCCCCGGGAGCTGAGGATTTCCTTAATGTTCCAAGATCATCATTAAATGTGACTGGGGCCGTAATCGTTCCGAACCAAGCCGCAAACTGCTGCTTCTCACTAAGGGGTTTTATTTCATCCGGTAGCGGAAACTCCCAGGTCCCCGTATTTCCGGAATAGGTGGGCACCGACCAAGAGAATCCGAAACCAAACATCCTTAAATTGGAGGTTGCTGATTTGCTCAGCAATTTGATGGCTGCCTCTCCGCATTGTTCAAACTGAGCGCTCGTGTACATCCCGCTTAATCCCCGAACCGTGGAGGCCTGATTATACTCATCCATTTTGCTGTCTATGCATTGATAGATGGCATAAGGAGAGAACCCTAGATGCGTCCGGTGCAAGTGGGCATCAAATCCGCCGCGATGACCTGCATTCAACAGGGTACCCAGCATTACCCCGCAGAACGCGCCTGATATTCCTCCGCCTTGATAGAAATAATCCCCTGAATTAATCCGGCAGTATACACCGATTAAACCGTTCCAGCTAGAATCGTACGAATAAACATGACCATTCGTGCTGTTAAGCAGCTGGCCGACTTTTACGCCCGAAGTTCTGATATTTCTGAATATGGGCGTAGCTTTACCTGTCACTTCGATTGCCGCTGTTCCCACAGCAAACATGCTGTAGCTGCTTTGATCAAAGCTTTCTTTATCAATCCAAGTCGAAAGGTTCCTGGAATTGTAGTCGGCAATACCGGTAACCGTAAAGTCCTCAAAAATTGCTTTGTCGCCAGAATTACGGATTCTAATGCAAGGTAGCAGGTCGCTTGAAACATCTACCGGATCCCAAATGATATGGGTTCCCATCTCTCCGCTGTCCACATAAGGAGCTATGCCGAATATCCCGCGACTGTTATTCTCTATGGTTTGCCTGATGCGATAAGTACCTGCTGGTACAAACATTTTATAACGCTTGTCACACATGCTCATTGCTGCCTGGAAAGCTGCGGTATCATCTGTTTTGCCGTCACCGACAGCGCCAAACCATTTAACATTGATCCCATGGTTTTTCATTTCCTCATCTAACATAACAAAGTTAGAGCTGAGTTCTTCCGGAAGTATTGGATCTGTGGGCGACCATGTATTCATCTTCATATAATCCGTCCGCTGTGTAGCCATGATAAACTCCTCCTAGCTGCTATCGTAGAATCCATTCCGTAACGCTAAAACTAGGATACCTTTAGAAGAAAACACTCACCGAATACAAAACCAGCTATGGGTTAACCTTGAAATAAATCTGTGGCTGCTATAATATACAAACTTAATTAGATACATTATGTATCAACGATCGTACATGTTCCTGTGTTTAACAAAAATGTAATAGTAATTGAAGCAATATCAAGAAAAGGGGCTATCCTATGCGTATCGTTCTTATGGTTATCTGGGCAATTGTCCTATTTATATTCACATGCTCAGTTAACTTCAATCTTCTGATCCAATATCATATTATTGATTTTCAGCTCAATCCAAATCCCAATTGGTCGGAATTGCTAAAGCTTGATTTCCAATGGGATAGCCACGACTGGGTTTTGCGGAAAATAGGCCATTTCATCGGTTTCTTTATTCTTGCCTTGCTCGCTTCAAATTTCGGGAAATATAAATCGGCTTTTTATTTATCTATCATTTACGCTGCCTTAACAGAGACCCTCCAGCTCTTCTTTTTTCGGGGTGGCCGGATCTATGATGTGATCAATGACTCCTTCGGTGTTCTCCTGGCTTATTTTTGCTGTCTCATCCTGTTCCGTAAGAGCTCTAGGAGGAGACGAAGCGTTAATCTTGTTATTTCAACCAATTCAAATCATCCAAAACAAGGAGAAAAAAAACATTGATACGATTTGTATCGTGTTATATAATGACTACGATACAATAGGTATCAAGTAGTGATTGTTCTGGTCCAATTGGAGGAAAATCAAATGAGTGCTATTGCCGGTATTTATCGCTTTAACGGGGAAAAAGTCCAGTCGGAGTACGGCGGACTCATCATGGAGGCATTGAGGCAATATCCGGCCAACCAAAGCATGTGGTGGAACAAAAATCATATCATGCTTGGTTGTCATGCGCAGTGGATAACGGATCAATCCGTCCAAGAACGTTTACCTTCCTACGACTCGAATCGAGGGCTTGCCATAACGGCTGACGCCATTATTGACAATCGAGATGAGTTAATGGATCAATTGCAAGTGCCGTATCACTCTAGGGAACATATGACAGACAGTGAAGTTCTGCTCCTTGCTTATGAGAAATGGTCCGAACGAATGCCGGAACGGCTGGTCGGAGACTTTGCTTTCATCATTTGGGACGAGAAAAAGCAGCTTCTTTTCGGAGCTAGAGACTTCTCAGGCGCGAGGACACTCTATTACCATCATAATGAGAAGCAGATCTGCTTCTGTACGGCCATCAATCCTCTATTTTCATTACCTTCTATACATAAAGAAATCAACGAAACATGGCTGGCTGAGTTTCTGGCAATCCATGGTGTTTTTGAACCGCCGGATGTATCCACTACGATTTACAATGACATCCATCAGCTCCCGCCATCTCATAAGATCACCATTTACCATGATAAAGTATCCGTTAACCGATATCATAGCCTCACGGATGTAATTCCTTTGAAGTTAGCATCATCAGAAGAGTATGAGGAGGCTTTTCGGGAAGTATTTAACAAAGCCGTTACCGCACGGCTTCGGCGAACGAATCGAAATGTCGGAGCTCATCTTAGCGGAGGATTGGATTCAGGTTCGGTAGTTAGTTTTGCCGCCAGAGCGTTGCAGAACGAAAACCGTCCGCTCCACACCTTCAGTTACGTGCCAGAAACCGGATTTGTGGATTGGACGCCGAAGCACAGACTTGCGGATGAGAGACCACTTATTAAACAGACGGTTCAATTCGTCGGGAATATTAACGACCACTACTTGGACTTCTCCGGGAGAAGTGCTTTTACGGAAATTGATGATTGGCTAAACATTCTGGAGTCTCCATATAAGTTTTTTGACAATTCGTTCTGGCTTCGAGGCATTTACGAACATGCTGAACAACGAGATATCGGTATTCTGCTCAATGGCGCCCGAGGAAATTACAGCATCTCTTGGGGTCCTGCGGTCGAACATTACACCAAACTCATGAAAAACCTTAATTGGCTTCAATTGAGTCAGGAAATCAAACGATACAGCAGGAACGTTGGAGTGAGTCGCAGACGGTTATATTCCATTGTCAGCCGTAAAGCCATTCCGTTACTGAAACGGTTCGGTTCCCCAATCGCTTCCTACGATTTCCCACAATTAATTAATTCCGACTACGCTAAACGAGTGGGTATTTATGAAAAGCTCAATGACCCTGCATTTACTGGAATCGGTTCTACTGACGATTTACCTGATGACCCGTTAGAAGCGAGAAGAGTGCATTACGAAAGAGTCAACATGTGGAGCGCAACCGGCACAAGTAATTGTAAACTCTCTCTTCGCTACTCCCTGTGGAGCCATGATCCCTCCAATGATCTAAGGGTCATTCGTTTCTGCCTATCAACACCAATGGAACAATTCGTTCAGAAAGGGATGGACCGTGCGTTAATCCGCCGTTCCACAAAAGGCTGGCTCCCTGATTCCATCCGTCTTAATCATCGAACGAGAGGAATCCAAGCGGCAGATTCCATCCATCGAATGCTAAATGACTGGCCTTTGTTTTTAAACGAACTGGATCATGTATACCGAGATTCCCGAATGCAGCAGATCATTAACATGCCTGTCATACACGAGGCCTTAGCGGAAGCCCACCAGGGAATTAGCCCGAATCAAGCCTATAATTCCTCGATCAAACTGCTCATGCGCAGCCTCATTCTGTACCGATTTCTTCAAAAAAACTTTTGAAAGGAGGTGAATCTATATGAAAAAGGAATGGAGCGTACCTGCTTTGGAGGTTCTTGACATCAAAATGACCATGGCTGGTCCTGGTAGTGCAATTCCGGATGGAGTGCAACCGGATCCGGACGAAATGGTTCACACCAGCTAACATATAAAGTCATCATTTTTTCTGATAAAAAGAGCCCCTATACGCCTGATCGGGTATAAGGGCTATCTTTTTGTATTCGCATATTAATCATTGGAGTGAGGACCATGCTTCAAACGTTTAAGCCAACCGCATATAAGGCCTTCGGGTTTTCCATTCATAGTGACATTCCCCTGCCTGAGTTACAGCCCGTCGTCCTCCCGGATGATTATGCCGATATTGTCATCCGTTATGCTGATCTGACCGAAAGATGGCTTGGAAGATCTGATACATCGAATAAAACATGGGTATGTACTGAAGATATGGTCATGTTCAGAGTACCTGAACTCGCTGTTTTTGCAATAGAGAACGGGTCGACCATCTCTGTCTCTCCAGAGAAGGGGGCAGCGGAGGATAAAATCCGGCTGTACGTGCTGGGATCTTGTATGGGTGCCCTTCTATTGCAGCGTAGAATACTCCCCCTGCACGGCAGTGCGGTAGTCATTGACCATAAAGCCTATGCCTTCATCGGCCATTCCGGACACGGGAAGTCGACGCTGGCCTCTGCCTTTCTGCAGAAAGGATACCAATTATTAACGGATGACATTATCGCTGTGACGCTGGACCAACAAAATATTCCTTACGCAACGCCAGCTTATCCTCAACAAAAGCTTTGGCAGGAAAGCCTTGAAGTCTTCGGTATGGATTCCAGGCAATTCCGGCCTTTGTTCGAGCGTGAAACCAAGTACGCCGTCCCCGTCACATCCCAATTCTCCAATAATCCCCTGCCGCTGGCTGGCATTTTTGAGCTCGTGAAGACGGATTGCAGTCAACTACATATACGTGAGATTGATAAATTAGAGAAGCTGCCGCTGCTGCATCGTCATACCTATCGAAACCAACTTTTATCCGGCAGCGGATTAACGAAGTGGCATTTTGACATCACAGCGCGTATGTCCGGGAGTATGGCTATGTACCAGATTCAGCGTCCATTAAACGAACATACCGTGCACGAGCTAACGGCCATGGTTGTAGATGCCATAAGTGAATAAACACATGAACTTCATGAGTCTTTTCTTGAATCATATCCTTCAGCCCTCAGACACCCTCGATACCATATGTCCCCTCTATTAAGAATCCCCAAACCTGTCGTTTGGGGATCATTTCACTATTCCACAGCTCATCAACAAGTCAAAGCCTCGTGTGGAGGTGTATGTATCAAGCACGATTTAGTCGTCCAGCGGCATGCACTCAATAGCTGTGAAAAATACGTCCAGCAGCTCTTTGTCAAACGTTTGTTGTACGTATTCCGATATTCGCGCTAGCTCTTCCTCGCCGTTATATTCCAGGCATGCACGCCCTTCACACCATAAAACAGGTTCATCTCATAAAAACCCGATTTCAGCCCCACTTTGACACGAACGAACCGGACAAGAACCTGGTCAACACGGTGGAACAACTGGCAGAAACACCTGTAAACAGTCAAGAGGCCCAGCAACAGCAACAAGCCCGCAACGATCGCCGGAAACAAGCGCTGCATAACAGCGATGACAAATACAAAGAAAATGAATCCAAGAACTATCATTAGGAGCGTCAGTGACTAGCCTCATTCCTTGAGAAAACGTAAAAAAGCGACCCTTAGCGGTCGCTTTTCTTATGGTGTACATGCTACTTTTTTTATGTTCAAGTGTCACGATTTTATAACTTTTGTTATGATGTCATAGAGGTGAGTTCGATGATAATTCGAGAGATATGTACCTGCCCATTGGAGATTGCTCATGACATAATAAAAGGCAAATGGAAAACCATGATCATATATCAATTGAAAAATGGGAACACGTCCTTAGCCCAACTGGAGCGAGATATTGACCAGATCACCCAAAAGATGTTGCTACAGCATTTAAGAGAACTTATATCCTGCGGGATCGTTGATAAAATCAAAACGGAAGGGTATCCGTTACACGTAGAATACTATCTTACGGAACGCGGGAGGAAGCTGTTAGAGGCGGTACTGATTATGCAAGAGATCGGCATTGAATATATGGTGGAGCGGGGTCAAACCGAGCTTCTCGACCGCAAAGGCATTCGTTATAAGTTATGAAATCATGATCACCATACCCACAAAAAAGTGGGTAATTCACCGTTTACGGGTCCAAAATTATAATACTTGTAGAAACCGATTTTACTACGAGTAAAGGAGCCATGAACCATGAATACTGCGTTACTATTAGTAGACATTCAGAATGATTACTTTCCAGGAGGTAGAAATGAATTATTCCATCCCGATCAAGCGTTAACCCATGCTCAAGAAGCATTGTCGCTATTCCGGGAAAAGAATTTACCTATTGTCCACATTCAGTGTATTCTTCTGGAGGATAACGCTGCATTTTTTCTCCCCGATACCGAAGGGATCAACATTCATGAAGGCGTACAACCCCAATCCAACGAACAAGTCATCGTTAAGCACACGCCAGACAGCTTTTTTCAAACGGAACTGCAAGAATATCTCGAATCCATTAAAGTCACGCGGTTGGTCATTGGCGGCATGATGAGCCACATCTGTATCGATTCGACCGTGAGAACGGCAAGTCGCCTCGGCTATGAAGTTCTATTGCTCAGTGATGCGTGCACCACCCGAGATTTAGTATGGAATGATACAGTAATTCCTGCAAAAACCGTCCATGATACATTTATGGCATCGCTACAAGATACCTTTGCTCAAGTAGTCGACACGAGCAGACTTCACGACTTGATCTGAGGGTACTCTTATTAGAAAGGTACCCATGGTCTGAACACTTTAAAAGGTGCGGACTACGGGTACCTATTTGTAATATACATTCCTTAAAGCTGATCTAATACCCTCGCGAATACTCCGGGCTTTCTTTGAGATGGACGATATCATGGCCGGTTGGATTCTGGAAGGCACGAAGCCCGAAGGTTGGAGCAACGGCAAAGATATGATCAAAAATATCTGCTTGAATCGATTCATATACTCCCCAGTTGGTGTCATTGCTGAAAGCGTAGATTTCCAATGGAAGTCCGTTATCTCCCGGCGCTAATTGTCTGACAATCAGCGTCATATCCTTATGAATTTTCGGATGATTCCGCAGATATTGATGGATATATTCCCTGAATACGCCCACATTCGTAAGCTGTCTGCCGTTCACTTTACTTTCCGTATTAATCTGGTGTTCGATGTTGTAGGCGTTAATTTCATTTACTCTTGTCGTGACATAATCGGTAAGATAGTGAATCTTCTGAAATTCCTCAATCATTTCCCTGGTGCAAAAGCAGATACTGCTCGTATCGACATAGAAGCTTCGCTTAATTCTTCTGCCGCCGGATACCTGCATGCCTCTCCAATTCTTGAACGAGTCCGAGATGAGGGCGTAGCTTGGAATCATCGTGATCGTTTTATCAAAATTCATTACTTTTACCGTATTCAATGTAATATCGATGACGTCGCCGTCCGCATGATATTTCGGCATCTCAATCCAGTCGCCAACGCGCACCATATCATTCGATGATAATTGAACGCCTGCTACCAGGCCCAATATGGAGTCCTTGAAAACCAACATCAGAACAGCCGATAAAGCACCAAGCCCGCTGAGAATGATCAAAGGGTTCTGACCGATGAGGTTCGAGATGACCACAATGCCTCCGATGATGAAGAGAACGATCTTCACCACCTGAATGTATCCCTTAATCGGTCTGATCTTGGAGACCTCAAACGAACGATAAATGTCATCAAAAGCATTAAGCAGCGCATTCAACACCGTGATGGTGACGATAATCATATACGTTGCTGCAGCTTTTTCAATCAAAACTTGATAAGCCGGAAAGATGGACGCCGAAAAATAAATAATGATTGCCGGTACGAGATGCGACAGCTTGTGGAACACTTTTTTCTCTACGATGATATTGTCCCACGTGTACCGATTGTTGTTGACAATATGAATAATCGTCTTCAGCACGATTTTTTTGGCTATGAAATTAGCCAGCATGGAGATCACCGCGATAAATACAACCATGATCATATTCGAGAGATATCCAATGGTTTGTTCGCTCATGCCATATCCGTCTAGTTGATTTTTGATAAAGTCCATTGTTTCCTCCTGAATGCAGTTTAAGATTAGCCTATTATTATAGAGGAGATTCTAGTACTACGCAAAGTTCAAGATAAGACATCGCTGGGTTGATTTGGAAGATGCTTGGTAAGTCTGTAAGAAAAACGAAAAAGAACACCGATTCGGTGCTCTTTTAGTCTGATTCGATAGGCCGAAGGCGTAGCCCAGCTCTTCTAATGAAAATATATAGGTATGCTCGCTCATTACGTTTCCTTTCCGTTACGGCTGATTAGCCCCCGCAGGCGCTTCATGACAGACTGAATTTCGGTATCGGTTAACAAATAATACGTATTCACGGTCCAGGTCTCTCTGTTTTTCAAATGAAAAATCAGCACAGGAAATTTCGGAAGCAGCCACTCCCGAATGGAGGGGCCGCTGTAGCTGATGCTTGTAATCTCCGTCCAGGCTACGGTCCGCGTACCATCTGAAATGGAATTTTGATCGTAGGTGAGGAGCTGCGTGTCTGATTTCAGTGCCTTTGGCAAGCTGACAACCAAATATCCTCCAAAAAATGGAATCCCTATTATGGCTGATGTGATACAAAAGAACTTACGAATAAAGGAAGTATCCATAAAAAAAGCCGCGTACAGCAGAAACAGGCAGGCCAGCACAAACAGTAAACTGCCAAGTGTTTTGCCCCATGCCACGGATTTCCGATAAGATATCGCGTTCATGAATTAACGCCTTTCTGAAATTATTTGAATAGTCCTCTTGCCTTCACGATACATAGGATACCGAATTGCATCGGAACCGGTAAACAAAAAGCGACCATGACCGGTCGCTTCTTTATTAAATGTATGGAGGGGATTCAAACCCATGTAGTGAAAAATCAGTAACACCCCTTAATGAGTCATCACGCTGGCTGCCTTTTGCACTTTTCAGAGGATACTGTACAACCAAGCAGAATTTTTTGCTAATTCACATTCACTGGCCATCTTCAGCTAATCTATTTATCTTGTGCACATCAACGCCTGTTAAAGCTTATTATAACATAATTAAAGAGCCACCAACCCAAACGCGGGCTGGTGACTATTACATTGATTTTATGAACTATTCAAACTATTGAATCAGCTCATAATTTTTGAATTTGATGAATGACTATAAATGATCTGGGGATGGAGCCCTCTGTCTGTTCAATTTTTGTAGGTGGCTTCAAGTTCCTTTAAATCCTCGTCGGAAATGTCTTGGTAAGCCCCGTCTTGTTGGGGAAAAGACAAGCTCGCGATGATGTCTGCCTTGAACGTCGACCCTCCATTCCCGTTGTCTTGCTCTGGCGAGATCCTGACCAGAACCATTCCGGTTAGATACCCATCCTGTTTTCGAACGACGGTGATCCACGAGGTCCCAACTTCGGCGAGATCAGCAGGAAGTTCCCCGCAGAGGGGGCTCCAGTAAAAATGCTCTCCTGCTTTCCTTGAGGATCCCGTCTTACTCATGCTTTCAAGCCTGCCCTCTATTTCCACGCATAAGTAGTCGGTATCGCCTGATATGTCATACACGATTTCATCGCTGCCGTTCAGTTCCAACGGAATGCCCCGAGTGACGCTGATAGCCGGTGACCATCCTTTATTCCAAGGTATGGCGATCATTTCTTCCGCAGGTACGTTAACAACCTCCGGATTCGCGTCTTCTTCTGTCTTCGGAGTGCACCCGGCGCCAAGCAGAATCAATCCAAGACCTGCACAGATGAACAGTAGCTTAAGTCCGCCGACTTTGTTGGGCATCAACTCAGCACCTCCTGTGTAAACACCCCCTACTCTACCCCTTATATCATACCATAATATGGGCCATATTCTTTTTTTTAGTTTACACCATTCTGATTAGAATGAGATATTTTTCCTCATAATCTATTATTTCACATCATAAAAAACGCTTAATGTAAGACGTTCATCTTTAGAGTTATTCGTCAGAACCATGGTTGCAACGAGAAAAAAACTGCTCAATGAGCGGTGTTTTTGGCATGGATATGGAGGTTTCAATATATAAAGATGAAGTTCTATTCTGTTTACTTCTCTAAACTAGCATTCTCATGCTCTACGACTTGTAATTAAAAGCATAAAGGTAATGAAGTTCATTGAACAAAGTAAGTAATACCGAACTGTATTGAGCTGATACACAAAAAGCGACCGGTTACGGACGCTTCTTCATTATATGTATGGAAGGGGTCAAACCCCTTTAATGCTCTTTTGAATTTCTTCGTCTGAATCAACAAGGAAACCTACAAACGAGCTTTAAGGAGATGCAAAAAAGCAGTCCGCCTCAAACACACTACAAAAATACGGAGCCGCCCCAGGTTTATACCGGAGCGGGGCTAGCCCGCGTCTCTTTACACAATCGCCCCTTGGGCGTACAGCATCTCCCTGAGCTGCGATGCATTGACTTCCGCCGCAGTGATTCCCGCCTTGCAGGCCAGGGCCGCCGCCGTGCCCGCCGCTTCTCCCGTAGCCATGCAGCTTGGCGTCAAGCGCGTGGTCGCCAGTGCTTCATGCGTGGTGGAAATGCAACGCCCCGCCGCGAGCAGATTTACTGGCCCTCGGGCCACCAGGCAGCGGTAAGGAATGCTGTAGGAACCGTCATTCTCGATGGTAGCCTCCATGATCCCTTTGCCTGAGGGATCATGCAAGTCAACCGGATAACCGCTCCTCGCAATGCCGTCTTCAAAATGCCGTCCCGTCACCACGTCCTCCATCGTTAACCGATACAGACCGTCGATTCGGCGCGACTCCCTAATTCCGATCTGGGGGGCAACCGAGGAAATGGAGGCCTCGGCAAATCCGGGCACCCGCGATTTCAAAAATTGCGCCATCATCAGCACCTGCTTGCGCCCTTCCTCCTCCGCCAAAGTCAGTTCCTCGACATCGGTCGCGCTTAAGCCTTGTACCCGCGTACAGTTAATCAGCACCTCATCCTTCTCCGGTCCGATAAACAACAGAACCTGGTCGCGGTTGATCGGGACCTCGGCAGCCTTCCACTCCTTATAAAAGCCGGAAACCCCCGTGAGCGGAATACGCTCATTCTCTAGTTCGGCAAACGGCGTCTTGTGATAAAAATTGTCGGGATCAGCAAGCATCGCCTTCCGAATCGCCTCGACGTCAACACCCCGCATCCGAAATTTCATCGTCATCGGCTGCGACAGCCCGTCGCTTTCGCGCCCCTGAAGCGTCGGTGCTCCCGACAGATAAGCGACATCCGCATCCCCGGACGCGTCGACGAACATCTTCCCGTCCACCTTGATTCGCCCCGATTTTCCAGTAAGGGTCACGGACTGGATGTATTCGCCTTCACGTCCGACTTCGTCAACGAAGCTGTGCGAGACGAGCTTCACCCCCGATTCGCGCAGCATATCGACGGCAAGCACCTTATATATCTCTGGATGGTACGGCGTCAGCGTATTCACGAAACCGACGGTATCGCGAAGATGGCCGGGCGAGCCCCCGCGTTCCATCAGGCGCTCCACAATCTCCTGTGCAATGCCGCCGATGACCCGTTCCCCTTGCTGTGTATGAAACGTCATCCAAGGATAAACTCCGGCAGCCGTAGACATCCCGCCGACAAACCCGTACCGTTCAATCAAGATGACGCTTGCCCCCTGCCTGCCGGCGGCAATGGCGGCGGCAATGCCCGCCGGCCCCGCACCTATAACTACCACGTCCGCCTCCATGATCCGTGTCCTGCTGTCCATCTCTTTTTACTCCTCCTTTTAAGCGTTATTTACGCTATTCCTTGAGACCCGTCATGGATACCCCTTCGACAAACTGCTTCTGCGCAAAGAAAAACACAATGAGCAGTGGTAATGTCGCCATTACCGAAGCGCTCATCAGCAGATGCCACGATGTCCCCGACTCGTCGGTAAACAGCGATAATCCCAGCGGCAAAGTCATCAGCTTACGGTCATTAATAAAGATCAGCGGATCAAAAAAATCGTTCCAGCTCGTCAAAAACGTGAAAATGATCAGCGTGGCGATTGCAGGTTTGGCTAACGGCATCATGATTGTGGAATAAATCCGCAGCCTCGAACAGCCATCAATCATCGCCGCCTCCTCCAGCTCCTTCGGAATCCCCAGAAAAAATTGCCGCATCACAAACACCCCGAACACACCGCCTGCGCCGAATATAGGCAAAATGATCAGCGGTAAATGCGTATTAATCCAACCCAGCTCACGCATAAACAGAAACATCGGAATGGCAATGACCTCATTCGGAATCATCATCGTGCTCAGCAGCAGCAGAAACACCAGGCTTCTCCCCCAAAAAGGAATTCGTGCGAAGGAATACCCCGCCATGGAAGAGAAAAGCACAGTGCCCACGGTAACCAGAAGGGCGATATATACGCTGTTGCCATAAAATAGATGGAACGGGATCGTCTCCAGCACTTCCGCATAATTCGCCCATCGTATCGGCGACGGAATCAGCTGCGGCGGAAAAACAAACACATCAGCTGGCTGTTTGAGCGAAGTAGAGACCATCCACACAAACGGGGTCATCATGACCACCGAAACGGCAAGCAGCAGCAGATAATGGAACAGGTTCCCGCCTGCCGGGTTGCCCCTTTTAGCAAATAGACTAGCTTTCATTCAGAACCCACCTTTTTCTCATCTGCCATTGTGCCAGCGTAAGCAGCAGGGTGATGACAAACAGCACATACGCCAGCGCAGAAGCATATCCGAACTCGAACAGCTTAAAGGCTCGTTCCCAAATGTTGTAGACGAGCACCTTCGTGCTTCCAGAAGGCCCCCCTTGTGTCATCACGTAAATTTGTCCGAACACCTTCAGCGAACCGATAATGGTCATCATCAGGGTCAAAAAAATCGTCGGCGTGATCATGGGTACGGTAATTCGGAAAAAAATCCGCATTCTCCCTGCGCCATCGATTCTGGCCGCCTCGTAGAGCTGCGCCGGAACCTGCTGCAGCGCCGCAATGAACAAAACCATATTCAAACCGACATTTTTCAGAAGACTGGTCACGATAACAACGGGCATGGCAAGCCGGGTATCGTACAGCCAGGCCGGTCCGGTAATGCCGATCATACGCAGCAGCTGGTTAATGAACCCGGAATCCGTAGCAAACATATACTTCCAGACAATCGACCAGACCACCAGCGAGGTCATGACCGGAATAAAGATCAATGTCCGGAAAAAGCCGGCTCCGCGAATATTTTTTGATAACGGGATTGCAAGCAGCAATGCCAAAATAATGTTCAGCGGAACAAGTCCGACGGCAAAATAAAGCGTATTGCCCAGCACGCGCCAAAATTCCGCGTCCCCCGCAATCGTGCGGTAATTCTCAAATCCGATGAGCTTGGCCTCACCCAGCAGCGGCCAATCCGTAAAACTCATATAAAGCGCCATAATGAGCGGGACAAGCAGCAGCAGAACGAACCCCAGCACCATCGGCAGCACAAACAGCCAGCCCGCCAAATGGTCTCCGCGGTTTAAAGGCCTGTTCTTCCTTGCCTTCCTTCGAAATGGACGACCGGGCCCTTCAGATTTTATCGTTTCAAGTGTGGTCATGTCGCTTTCCTCCTTGTGGGGCACCTCTACAGACGATCGATCGCATTCCGTAAAGCGGCAACCTTCTTGCGGATGCCTTCCGCTTCATTGCCCGTGACCACCGCTCCGACCAACAGCACCTTGACGCCGCTGTCGGCCAAGGCCGGGATATCCTCCGGCCCGATTTTACGCTGGGTTGGCACAATGACCGGCAAACCGCCGTGTGCCGCAAGCCAGCGGTAATGAAGCAGATCGGCAAGGGTAAGCCTGGTACCATATTCATGGCCGGGAACGACGGAAGCCTCAAGCGCGCTGATGCCGAAGGTCCGGCCTCCTTCCACGATGTCCCGGTCGAACTCGCTATCGATCGCAAACGTTCTTGCCAATCCCGGGGCCTGCAGCAGAAAAGCAGGATGATGAAAGGCATAAATCGAGTAGAAATCGACGCCAAGTTCAGGGAGCCGGGTAATTTCCTCCGCGTTTACCTCTTCCACCGAGCCTCCGGGCACAATTCCAAGGGGGCCGCTAAAGCGGGAGCGAATGTCCTTGAAAATGTCGGCATAGCTGCCCAGCGTGCCGAAGCGATTGCCGCTGGCCCGGTGCCCTACATTGATATGAACTTTCAAACCGTCGGCGCCCGAAGCCAAGGCTGCCTCTGCAAGCTTGATGTCATTGGCCGGGAGGCTGACGAACAGTTGCAGCCCCGGCGCTTCGTTTAATGCTTTATCCAAACGATTCATGCCCGTTCCTCCTAATGTAGCTTCCACTATTTGCTCAGCAGAGCATCCACCTTGCTTTTTACCTCGTCCTGAATTTGCTGCGGTTCACCCCGCCCGGCAAATAACTCGTCAAAGCCTGTCAAAATCTCCGTGTCAATGTTTTGCCAGCGGATATGTCCCGGCTGCACAACTGCTTTAGGCATTTCATCGATGACCGCCTGTTTGATGTGCCCGGCATCCGGATTGCCCTCCACGCTCAGGAACTCATCCGAGTTCAACACCGATTGGCGCGGCGGCACAAAGAAGGCCGAAGTTTTTTGGACACCCTCTTTGCCGGCAAGGAATTTCAACAGTTCCTTGGCTTCCTCCGGATGTTTTCCCTCTTTAAATAGCACGTAACCCGCCTGACCCATCATTGGAACGCTGCCTTTCGAGCCTGATGGCATTGGCGCAATGCTCCATTTGAAATTTTGGATCTCCCTGGCTTTGGATACAAAGCTATAGTTGTCGAAAATCATGCCGATTTGCCCGGATTCAAAATTAACCTGCTCTCCCGCCTTCGGGTGTGAGCCTTCTGTAAACATCATGCGCTTCAGCATGTCCAAAGTTTCAACCCCGTATTGATCATTCCAAGTGTATTCCGTCATCTCTGGATTAAAGGGTCCGCTCCCGTTTGACCAAGAATACGAAGCGAGAATAATCCATGTCTTCCAGTCACGGAAAAAGTTAGCCCCGTAAACGTTCGGTGAAGCAGCGCTCGTCTTGATCGTTTTTGCGGCTTCTTCGAACTTTTCCCACGTCCATTCTCCTTTTTCCGCAAGCTCATTTGGCGTACTTAAGCCCGCTTGCTTGAACAAATCTTCGTTGTAGAACACCACGCTGGGCGGAGTGGAAAACGGCAGTCCGTATAGCTTGTCGTCCTGGCGAAACAGTTCTAGCGTCGAAGGTATAATGTCATCGATGTCAAAAGCTTCATCCTGAACAATATCCGTGACATCGGCCAGAATGTCGTTGGCCATAAATTGCGGTACCATCCGCTCTGATACCCAGGCAATGTCGGGCAGCTCCTGGCCTGCCGCCAGTACGGACATTTTTTGCTGATAGTCCGCAAACGGGATCGTGTCAATTTGCACCTCAATATTCGGATGCTCCTGCGTGAAAGCGTCGGTCAGCCCTTTGTACAGCTCAAGCTGCGCCGGATTTCCCCAGGTCGCAAATTTGAGCAGTACCTTCTCGCCACTGGCTTCGCCTGGCGTATTCTTCGGCTGTTCTTTTCCGGCGCAGCCAATGAGCCCCACACCAAGTGTTAATGCCAACAAACCGGTCAACCATTTTTTCATATACCGCTTCCCCCTCTATATTGTTCAAGTTAAGGTTGTGATGAGGTTAATTATATTTACATATGGTCATATAAAAAATCACTAAACGTTCAGAAAAGGTACGATTTTTTTAGAACATTTCCGTTTTCGCCCATAAAAAAAAACTACATAACATAATTTGTTATGTAGTGTTACACACCGTATTGCTCTCGATAGGTTCCCGGCGTCATTCCGGTATGCTGTTTAAATACCAGCATAAAATGCTTCGGACTTTGATACCCTGATAGACGGGCGATATCGTAAACCTTCAGGTTCGTCGTCTCCAGCAGCTTGCAGGCTCGCCGGACCCGCGTTTCGGCGATATAATCGGACAAATTGCCGCCCCCTTCCTGCTTAAAAAGCTGGCTTAGATAGGAAGGATTTAAATGCACCATCTCCGCTAACGTCTGCAGACGCAAATCACCGTCGGGGTTTTCAGCGATATACGCCTTCAGCTTCCGGATTATCCTGTGCCCCTCGCTGGATGGCGGCCCCCCGTCCGCCTCGCTTTGCGGCTCAGCCCCACCCGCATATCGATTTAAAGAATTCAAGGTCAGCCGAATCTTGTCCAAAGCAACCGTAAAATCCTTACGGTCTATGGGCTTCAGCAGGTAATCGGCGATTCCGAATTGCAGCGCTTTTTTAGCATATACAAAATCTCCATAGCCGCTGATAATGACAATCGGCATCCCATGGCCCGCGGTCCGCAGCTTTTCGACCATCTGAAGCCCGTCCATCTCCCGCATACGAATATCCGTAATGAGCACATCCACCACATTGCGTTCCAGATAAGTCAGCGCTTCCTTACCGTGAGCGGCTTCGTATACGACCTCAAAATCAGGAGCCACACGGCCGATCAGATCGCGGATGCCTTTACGGATAATATCCTCATCCTCCACCAACATGAGCTTGATCATTGATGACCTCCTACTTTTCTTGTTTCGCGAACGGCAGCGTCACGGTAAAAGCCGCACCTTGTCCCAAGCTTCCATCGATTTCGAAGTCACAGTCCCCGCCGTAAATCAACCGCAAACGCTGTTTAATATTTTTTAGCGCCACGCCATGACCGCGTAATGGCATCGCCGGAGTTTTTGCTGCCACATCATCCCCGGCCTCTTCCAAAGAAGCTTGCAAAGCCGCCAATTCATCCTCCGACAAACCCCGCCCGTCATCCCGAATGGTCAACAGCACTTCTTCCTCAAATCGCGCCACCGTAACGTATACCGTTCCCCCTTGCTCGCGGTCTCCAATCCCGTGCATAATCGCATTCTCAATGAGCGGCTGAAGCAGCAGCTTCGGGACCAGGCAATCTTCCAACCCTTCTTCGATATCGAACATAGCCTGCAGCCTGGAACCATGGCGCATTTTTTGGATACGAAAATAGGACTCCGCCGTCTCAAGCTCCTCGCCAAGCCGGATGAGGCTTCGGTCCTGCTCCACTGCACTGCGTATCAATCGTCCCAAAGCCGTGGCCATTTCCGAGACGTCCTCATTATTGCGCTGCCGGGCAAGCATGCTGATCGACTCCAGTGTATTATATATAAAATGGGGTTGGATCTGGCTTTGCAGTGCGGCTAGCTCCGCCTCTCTTTCCCTCATGCCAAGCACGTATACTTCATGGACGAGCCGGTCGATTTCCTCTACCATCCGGTTGAAGCCGGAACCGAGCCGGCCGATTTCATCCTCAGTTACCGGCACGCTCTGCTTGAAATCGCCGAGCTCCACAAGTCGCATTTTTCGTACCAGCGTCCCGAGGGGTTGGGTCAGCCGATAAGAGAAGTAGATGGCTAAAGCCCCTGCCATAACGAGACATACCAGGCCAGCTAGCAGCGTAAAGTTGCGAAGTTCCTTGGTCTCCACAAGCAGGGACGCCACCGGAATATAGCTGACGATATGGATATCGGAATATCGGGAATAGTTGGAGACAACCAAATACTTGCTGCCCTCCATATGCAGAATCTGGCTTGCCGTTTCCGAACGCCCTGAAAGCTCGAGGATCCGGTCCGGAAGCAGCTTGGACGCCTCCGTATCCCCATCTGCGGTCGCCATGTAGAAAAGTTCTTCCCGGCTATTTTGCACGACGATGCCGCCGTTCTCTTCCAGCCTGACATTTTCGACAAGCTGTTTGAACAAGGTCTGCTTCAAATCGATTTTGACTAACCCGAGCGTCCGGTTGGTATTGGGCTCACGGATCAGCCTGGCTACGGAAAAATAACTTTGATTGCCGTCCAGATAGTAAGAAGGCCGATGCGGCGGAAGCAGCACCCAAGCCCCTCTCGCTTCTACCACGCCAGGGTACCAAGGCTGCTGCTCCACGTCCGTATATGCAGCGATCGCGCTAGGAGCCAGGCTCGAGAAGGTGTAACCGCTTCCGGCGAAAATCTGGATACTGTCAATCTCTGGCCTGTCGAAAGTCATGCTGGCGATATAAAGCTGCATTTTGGAGCGTTCTTCCACCGTAGGCTGCTGATGCAGACTATCCTCCTCCCTGTACTTGCGCAAGATGGACAATACCCCCGAATCGTATAAAGGCATCAACGTCAATCTCTGCATCTCCATCAGGGTCCTGTCCAAATTCCGGTTGATCTGGTCCACCAATTGAGCGGTATAATCGGAGGTTCTTCGTTCAACGGAGTTGGAAAAATCCACGTAGGTAGCCACGCCCTGCATGCTGAGCGGAATCGAAATGAGCAGCAGGAAGATCAGCAAAATTTTAGCACGAAGACTCCAGGATTTAAGTGGTTTGAACCTGAAAGACATGCTGGCCACACCCCTTCCGCCAGTCCCGTTTATTTTCACTTTATTGTACAGGAACATGGTGGGGGTGACTATGGGATACTATATCGAATCCCGCAGTTAATGGAACGATAAGTTACCAAATATGAAAGAGGATGGTTGTAACGGAAAGAAAAGTGGCCAAATATAAAAGCGACCGAATCACGGTCGCTCCACTTTTTAACCGAAGTCTCTCTAGTCCAACTCCATATAAAAGAGATTCGTCGTATGATCTTTTGTAATCGTATGCGCTCCTGGAGCAAGTGACACACTAACAATACCATTCGTCATGGGATAACTCGTTCCATCAATCTTGATCTTGGTTCCGTCTGCCGAATTAAACACTAATGTTAATGTAGCGGTTTCCGTAGAGGTAAAGGTAATACGGGTTGAACTCTCGATTTTCAAACATTGGGTTAGCGTTAAGCCGTTATACACCACAGTTCCCTTGGTTGTGGAGAGATTCCCTACAACATTAAAGAAATCGCTTTCCACTCCGGACGTTGTGAAGTTGTGAACTTGTTCTCCGGTGGACGGCTCTGGTTCTGGTTCCGGCTCCGCCCCGGTTGAATTCCCGCCTACGGATACAAGTTGAGTGGTGTAGCTGCTTATTTTAGCCATAAGAGCTGTATTGAGGGCATAGGATGTGTCGTCAACGGCATCATTGAATTCCCAGGTGAAGTCCCCGTTATTCAGGCGTCCGGCTTGTGCGGTAACGATCTGTTCCACATCGCTTACGTTATCAATGTCGGCGCTATTTACACCCGTATCGACGGTTGTATCGAAGTTATTATAAGCCGTTCCTCCCACGAATGCTTTGTATGAGCTTGGTACGATTTCATTTCTTGACGAAGCCAAGTATGCATCGAATGAGGTTGCATTTGCCGGAGCTGTTCCGGTATTGGAATTGGCATAAATCAGACTATCCGCATCTACGATCCTATTGTTAAAGGCCTTAATCACGCCTCCGTCTTCGCCCGAGAATGTCCCTTCACCTAGAGCATCCGTACCTTGCAAGGAGCTCAACATCGGGTATTTGGCATGTCTAAAGTAATTGGATTCCACAAAGGCCGAAGCTCCCGTTGTCACACCGACCCCATATTTTGAGACTCCGTCATAGAAGTTATTATAGATGTGAACCGATGCCAATCGGATTCGTGGATGGCGGGAGTCCGAGTGATCAAACCAGTTATGGTGGAAGGTGACAAAGAATTCCTCCGATTCACTCAAACCGACCAAAGCCGCTTTTCCCGAATCCCAGTAGTGATTGTAAGAGATGGTAATATAGGTTGATCCTTTTTTCAGGTCCGTTGAACCATCGCCCTTGGCCTGGTCGGCATCTCCTCCTGCAGTTCCATAAAACAGATCGTTATTATGCACCCACACGTTGACGTTTCCTGTATCCATGGAAATCCCGTCATCAGGGAACAACATGAGCCCCAGGTTTCTCACTTCCACATTCCCGACATATCTAAGGAGCACTCCCCACCCATAAGCGTAAGCGTCGTCTCCGATCCCTTCGATCGTCATATTCATTTCCGAATATTCATTTTTGCCTTTTACTTGAAGGTAGCCGCTGCTATTCAGTTGTCCGCTCATGTCGTCATCTGTAACTTTTCCAATAAATCGAATCGCAAGAGGGGTTGTATCATATCCTTTTTGTCTTAGCGTCAAAATCTCGCCGATCCCCACGCCCGTTTGAATTCCGCCTGAGCTATTGATTTTCACATCAAGGGTGACGGTTCGTGCCGTTTCGGAGGTCACATAAATAACTTGTGCACCATCCTTAAGTGTTCCGTCATCATTGTAGGCACCCGAGCCTGTCTCGTATGGCGAGTCTGAGGAAAAAGCAAATCCAGATCGATCATGCGGCGCTACGGATAGGTTATTCGAAACGACACTTACCGTTGAACCGTCCGTCAGCCTGGCTTCAACCTTCATTATATAATTTCCGGCCGAAAGTCCAACGGCATCCGCTCTCCAATAGGAAGGGTATTGTCGGATCAGCTCATTATCCATTTGTTGATAACTGGAATCCGGGGCGCCTGCGTGTTTAACATATACATTGTATCCCTCCGCATTACTCACGGGGGACCATTCTATATACGCCGTTTCATTCCAGCCCCCACCGCCGATGATCGAAAGACCGGCAGCATGGACCGTTGTCTTATTCACCCATCCCCCCGCTATGAGAGCTAGCGCCAGAGAAAACAACAACACCATGCCGGTTACCTTTGCAACGCTGTTCTTCATTTCATCTCCTCCTTTTTTTATTCACTTGTGCTATTGTAATCGCTTGCAATAAATTAGAGCTTTCTTATCAGCCTCCTCGCTTTATGGACCCTGTCTGTCAAAAAATGTCCTTGTTTAAATCAACAAATTTTGGAATTCCACCCACAGCATATCAGCTGTGAAAGCAGTTCCGAAACAATCATTTTGTTATAACCTGCGCATTCCGCGATATTCTGAGTTAATGATTATAAGTCAGGGAAATGACACTTCCTCTTGGACAACATCCATCCGGGATGGTCTTGAACGGCTGAAAGCTGCAGATACAAGACGTAGATTGGGCTTTCAGGCTTGTCGTCCGGACGCAAACAAAAAAGCGACCGGTTAAGGTCGCTTTGGAGAGAGTTTCTAAAGCTCTCTATGGGCTGGCTGCATCGCATAGATTTTATGGAGGCGAACCGTGTAGCTTGGCAGGATGTACGGCATGCCGCATTAAAGCTTACCCATTATGTAACGGCGTAAGCTTTTTGTATTACTCTGTTATTCAGTTCGGCAGCGATTAATAGCGTACAGATTCTCTCATTATGATACCGCCATCCAGCATTGTTGAAGTCCATCGATTTGCGTTATTTGAGGACACTGGTTCCGCTATTTCCTTATTTTCACCGATTTCGCAGCAATAAGCGGACAAGAGATCCGCTATTGCGGGATTTATCGTGGATTAATCCGTGATTATGATACAATAGCGGATCCTCTGTCCGCGTAAACTCCATAATGGCCGATTCCCGTAAAATAACGGATCCTCTGTCCTCATGATCTTCTTAATGGGCGAATTTTAGCATATAGCAGGGCGTTTGTCCTATCAACTGGGCTTCTCGGACAGCAAATATTTTCCCAAGGTATTCAAGAAAATTACGGAAGGCCGCCAAGCCAAAGCGTCGAGTCCGAAATATAGAAAGGTACCACTCCGATCTATGGACCTATGGAGCACCCCTTTTTGCTTAAACCGAACACCGTGATCACCTGAGCACAAACGATGGGTAAAGAAACATTTATTCCATTCAACATAAATAGGCAAATGAACCTTCAACCGACGGGTTCATTCGCCTTTTCAAAAATGAAGAAAACCCGCTGTAGTGAGCGGGTTCTGTGTATGGTGGCGAACCACGGCTGTGTAAAACCACTATACACCGCCGAGTATTCCATTCGTTACCTTTCATACTTGTCTATCCAATTCGATTGTTGAAGCAATGTAGACGATACGGACCAAGTAGTAGATTTTCAAAAATAGATAGCTTCTAAAGCTCTCTATGGGCTGGCTGCATCATCCCTTGACTAGGGTGATCCTCTGAGTACTCGTAATATTGCGGCTGAACGGGCGCATGGATTTGTGCTTCCATCGGTGGCACTGACGGCTGCTGATAGGCCTCATCCACATACATGATTCTACGCAGAATTTGCATAAGCCCATTCACAACGCGCAGCGCAACCCAGTACAGGATAAGGCCAACGCCTACGTACAGCAGGTATTGCTGATTATAGGTCCAATCTATATGAAAATAACTAAACAAGCTATTCTCCAAAATATCAAGCTGCAGTTCATTCATCAAAATGATATGCACGACCGGAAGAGCAATCAACCCGAGTCCCAGTGAAATCACCGTTACCATAATAACAAAGAATACGATGCCAGTAACAAATCTTAGTAATACGAGCAGCAGGTTTCGAATAAATAGCGCTCCGTCAAAACCTCTCACCATTCGCTTCAACCAGTTCTCCCCAGCTTCAGATTGTTGATTGTAGGGATACGATACAGAAGGAGTAGGTAAACCTAAAATTTGTCTAATCATGCTTTGTTCAAAATTGACAATCCCATTCAACAGCTTGGCTACTCCAAAAAACAGCGGTATTCCGATAAATATTGGAGTCAAACCGATGGATAGTACAAGTCCCGTTATCGCTACTGTAAAATAAATAATCCCTAACGGGAGAGATAGCAAGAAATAGAGGATCGTTGCATAGGTTTTCGGATTAAAAAGCACCCAATTCACCTTGCCTGCCCGCGCCATTCCAGTCGCTTCTGTTGCCTTCATATTCAAACACCCCTTATAGCTTCATACGTCACGCTCCGAGTTATAAATCCATTATATCCGCCTTATTAGGCTGACATAACCGTCTTAGGGGGTATCTGAACCTAGACTTTAGACTAGGGACTGACCTGGCTCTGATGAACTTATTGAAGTAAAGTTCGCGCAATAAGCCCCATGTATTCCCTTTTATTATTCTAGAATCTGTGTTTTATTAAATATAGAATTAAGCTATCCTATTCACGTTTACTACCTAACTGAAGGAGATCTCTACATGAAACAGTCATTAAGTATCATCCCAGACCAATGGAAAAGAACTGGGATTGTCACGATCGGCGGCCTACTTATAGGAGCAGGATTTGCCGATTGCCTGATTGCCATGAATTCAATCGATTTAAATCAAATCGCTAGAGGGTTAACGATCTTTAGTGCAGGTCTGACCATCTTAGTCGTCATGGATAACTCTAAAACACAAAAGGAGACCGAGAAACTCCAAAAAGAAACACAACTTCGAATGGAAAGAATAGAAGATAAGCTGAACGCCCTTCATCAATCCCAACAAATAACGAATTCACAATTTCTTGAAATCAAAGAGCTGATGCATCAATCTAGTTCGGAGATCTAAAACTCAATACTTTGTTTCAGCTATAAAAGTAAAAACCCCGCTCAATGAGCGGGGTTTATGTATGGAGGCGAACCGTGGCTTGGCAAATTCACAATTCGCCGGGTGTATTGATTAGGTTACGGTACGCTAAGTAGCGGATCATAAAAAATGAGAGCTTCTAAAGCTCTCTATGGGCTGGCTGCATCATCCCTTGAGTGGGGTGATCCGCTTACCTCCATACCTCGGAGTTCTACTTAATCCAACCATCCCTTGCTACGTGCGATATCGATCGCCTCGATCCGTGTATTCGCCCCGAGCTTCCCAATCGCCTCCGACATATAGTTCCGTACCGTTCCGTAGGATAGAAACAGCTGTGCTCCAATATCTTGAAGAACTAAACCTTGAGCGGCCAACTTCATGACTTCACGCTCCCTGGGTGATAATGGACATGGATCATCCCATACTGCGAGCGATAATTCTGAATTGATGACACGTTTCCCATCATAGACCCGACGAATCGCATCAGCCAGTTCCTCGCTGCCCGTATCTTTAAGAAGATATCCATAAACTCCTGCCTGCATCGCCCGCTGGAAATATCCAGGACGCGCGAATGTCGTCAAGATGATGACACGACAAGCCAACTTATTTTTTTGAACCCATTCCGCAATATCTAACCCCGTTTTCAGCGGCATCTCAATATCCAGAACAGCTACATCGGGTTCATATTGCTGAATCATGGACATCACTTCTTCCCCATTTTCAGCTTGACCGACGACTTCAATATCATCTTCTAACGAGAGTAACGTTGCCAGTGCTCCCCTTAATAACTTTTGATCTTCTGCCAAAACAATACGAATCATCTAAGCGCTACCCACCTTTTCATTTCGTATTACCCTAGGTATATGTAAGGTGACTTCCGTCCCCTTGCCTGGGGACGAAGACAGCGACATACGACCATCGATCATAACCAACCGTTGCCGCAATCCGGCGAGGCCATTACTGCTAGTATAGAATTGTTCCGTATCTGCCCCAATACCGTCATCACTTACCGATACACGAACTTCCCCTTCCTGAATGTCTAGAAGAACGTTGCATTTTGTTGCTCGACTATGTCGAACCACATTCGTAATCGTCTCGCGAAAACACATCGCCAAAATCGTTTCCTGCAAGGGTGTTAACGGAAGCTGATTGTTCACTAAAGCGTCTTCCGTCCCTACATTAGAAGGTCTGGGATCTGAAATCGATTGATATTGAAAAAAAAGCGGTATGCCCGCAGCTGAACATAACGATACAGCATGCTTATATTCGTCAGCGAGATATGTAACTTTCATCTCCGTAACCAATTCACGCATTTGTTTCAAAGCTGCGCGTGCCGTTTCTCGTATTTCACGAGCCTCTGCTATCGCTCTTTCGGGATGACGATTGACCAATTTCTCAACGACCTCCCCTTTTAGTGCGATTAATGACAGCGTATGTCCCAACGTATCATGCAATTCACGTGCGATCCGCTCGCGCTCCTCCTGCTGTGCCATTCGTTCAGCTGTTTCTGCCCGCAGCCGCGCGGACTTCTGTTGAAACCTGGTCGAAGTTCGAATAATATACGGCAGAATACAGATGCCAAACATAGGCACCAGCCCTATCCATACTAGGCTGCCCATCCGATCCAAGTAAGGAACAGCGATAAATCCCATAGCTACCGTAAAAACGATCGTTATAGAGAGTAATATCGGCAGCTTTTGTTTGCTCAGCGGAGCAGCTATCATAAAACCCATAAACGTATACATAGGGTGAAATACAGCTGCTAAAATTAAAAGTATACCCACCTGAACGATCAATATCGGCGTGGCCCACTTTACATAAAAGTAGGATTGTCGAAACAATAGAACGAATATGCCTAACAGAACAAAGCCAAGCCACTGTATACTTGATGGCTCATAGAGTAAAAAGTACATGGGTATCATTAAATTTGTTAACAAAATATAAGGAGCGACTCCTTCCGATTTTGGAAAGAGACGCCACTTTTCTCTATTCAATTAGACCGCATCCCGTCGATTATATATATAGATTGATAGTAGCATAAAGAGGAGACCGCATCCTGTCAAAATTATGAAATCGATACTTGCTGGATTTTTTCCGGCGATCATATTCCATGCCCCATTGGCGTAACGGTGAGATGGAAGCCATTCCCCGACCGAGCCCATCCAACTTGGCAAAGTACTAAGCGGCATCCAAAGCCCCCCCACAATGGCAAGCCCCATCTGTAATACATTTCCGATGGCAACGGAGGTATTCGCATTTTTAAGCGTTCCTAACAAGGCACCAAGCGCCAGAAAAGATATGCTCCCGATCCATAACCATAATCCGCATAAAATCCATTGCCCGGCTGTCAATTGTATATCATGAACAAGGCCAGCCGATAAAAATATAACAACAATGACGATCAAGTGAACAGCCATTTGCGATACAATTTTGCTGCCAATCCAGACTGCAGGGGATAGTGGAGTCAGCTTCAACAAGCGTACCCACCCGTCTTGATGCTCGAACGATAGACGGATACCGAATTGGGATACGGCCGTACCAATCAAACTGAATGCCGTCATCGACATCAATGAAAAGACACCCCAAGTTGTCGATTGAATCGATTGATCTACTCCATTCATACTCGCAAATAAGAAGTAAAAAGCAAGCGGCATCGCAATGGAGAAAAGTAAGAAAAATGGACTGCGGACAATTCGTATACTTTCTGCTTTGGTCTGGGCAACAAACATATGTAACATGGCTATTTTCCTCCTAAAAATGTTTTATTATCGTATAATCGTTGGTTTATGTGTACCTGTAAGACTTAGGAATGTATCTTCTAAGCTCGCAGATTGTATATCAATATCTGAAATTCCCCATTCAGACTGCATCAGTGTAAATAACAATACATCGGTCTCTTGAGCATACAGACGAATTCGTTCGCCGTTGCATTCTGCCTTTTCTACACCAGGTAATGTGAGCCATTCCTGCTCCGCTGGCGCGTTCGCCGCTCGAAATGAAACGGTTCTAAGTGCTGTTTGAGCCTTTAAACGTTCTGGAGTCCCTTCCGCAACAACCTGTCCACTGGCGATGACTGCGATATGATCTGCGACAGCATCAGCTTCATCTAAATGATGTGTAGTTAAGAGCACCGTACGTCCGTCACTTGCCAGCGCTTGGATGGTGTCCCAAAAGCGGCCACGAGCCTCGATATCCATTCCGACAGTTGGTTCATCAAGCAGGAGAAGCTCTGGATTTCCCGCCAAGCTTTGGGCGAAGGCTAATCTACGGCGTTGTCCTCCAGACAGCGAGGATGCGCGTCGTTTCTGATCCGCGTGGAGACCCGAAATGTCTAACAATCGCTCTAGCGACATCGGATTACGATAATAACTGCGGAACAATTGAAGCACTTCTTTCACCGTAAGTCCATCTGCTGCTTTAACATCCTGCAAAAGCGCTCCGACGCGCTGCCGTAATTCTTTTGTGCCGGATGGCATCCCCAAGACCCTGACTTCTCCTGATGTTGGCTTGATCATTCCGAGTATCATGGAAATGGTTGTTGTCTTGCCTGCACCATTCGGTCCGAGCAATGCTGTTATTTGACCTTTCTCAAATGATAGATTCATATGATCAACGGCGCAGTAATCGCCGAATTTCTTTACTAGATTTATACATTCAATCGCCTTTGTCATTTTGTCCTAACCTCCGCTAATTTCTTCTTTCGTTACTTGATGTCCTCATTATATTGAAAAAGCGCGAGAATCAATTAGTGTGGGTTGTCACAAGCCGGTTATGACAAATGTCAGAAAAAAGAAAGCAAAAAAAGAAGGACCCCTAGGCCCTTCTTTTTTGAAACTAAAAAACCGAAAGCCTTGGGAGAATTTTAATGAAATAGGTGCTTATTTCGATCCAGATCGGCATGATCAAGCTGATTTCGTGGAAAAGGCACGCGACTTCGGTATTGGTTACTGGCAAACTTTAAATCTGATGAAGTGTAACACCTATATGATGACATTAGCCACGCTATATCAGGTATGGAAACAGCAGATTCGTGAGTTGTCTTTCCGGGAAATTACTCGTTATCATAAACTGTATAGTAAAGGCAAGGAAGTGCAATTTAAAGATTTTTGCACCGATTTTGGACATATAAAGAGACTTTTTTCAGAAAGCGATTGGCCACCAGAATCTGCATTATCCTGGGATATGATTAATGAGCTCCGATTGGTTCAAAATGTGATTAAACATGGGGATGGAACGGCAGCTGAACAGTTAAAAAAAATTCAACCTGATTATTTTCGGGATGTTAGCGGCACATTGATTATGGACCTGTATAGTAGCACGCTCAATGAGATTGCTTTATCAATTCCTGATACTACTATAGATCGGTACCGTGACGCCTTAATTGATTTCTGGAAAGATATGCCGGAACAGGTGCATTTCACTATAGAAACAGCACCTATTCAAGTAAAGGGACCAATAACCTTGCAGAAGGAGACAGATACCGGCTCATGGGCGCACTATGTGCAGGAACAGCGACTAACGTCAGGCTGCACCATACAAATCCGATCCCAAAAGAAAAAGTGGATATCTGGGACATATCAGTGGACTGGGGATCCAGCGGATCAAACTGAACTGCACAGCAAGAATTCATCTGATGTGCTTATTTTTCGTCTCAATCATCAGATTATTTTGGAAGTATAAGACTTTGAATTAACTGCGTTACTCTTACTCCTGACCATTGCAACTGCTTGCTCAAACGAAGAAATAAAAAGGATACCCGATGAAAACATTGAAAAAATTAGAGACACCTCCGATATCCCAGAGGTATTCAAAATTGACGATCTTTCTTTCAACTTAGAAACGGGAGAAATTGATGGAGTGTATTTTGATGCACAGAAGAGGAATACGGACTTATAGACAAGATATCCATGCGACCTTTTTTACTAGCCGTGATTAACTTAATTAAGGTTTTAATATAATTACAATCATTCACTAATAAAGACATCGCATGGTTATGAGAGATGAAAGCCGTCATCAATGGGCTGCCTATGACCGCCTGTCTAGGGACAAGAACATGGTCCCATAGAAAGTCGCTAAATAAAATAGCGGCTTTTTGTTTTATCAGCACAAGTTCTTCGACATACGTACAAAACACGACTTTTGCGCAAATGTACTTCAAAGAAAAATGAACACTTCGTAAAATTATCAATACCTAAGACATTGATCATCATCCAAACATCTATGTATTCATTATTTTATTCTCTCTAGCTTTTTAAATAACATCTGAAAAATAATCATTGCACTTCACACAGAAAAACGAATATTTCAACGAATTCAACTTCCCATGTTTAAATATTCCTACTCCACGACCGCATCCAGATCCTCAACACCAGGAAGCGTCCGGTATACAAAGTGAACGGTTCGGAGTAAAAGGTAACGAGTAGGGCGGAATTATGCTATATAAGTGTATGTTTCCTCTCAATTGCTGAATACCGCCTTAAAAGGGCACTTTGGTGTAAGCAAATCGATGTAATACAAATTTTCTTCCGCTTTTTCCAGATAGTTAACCTTTCGAAGTAGTATCATATGTGGTATTGTATATTTAAACAAGGTAGTATCTTATGTGGTATTGTATATTTAAACAAGGTAGTATCTTATGTGGTATTTTATATTTAAACAAGGAAAATAAGTGTCACTAAGGGAAACAAAGGTATATTTCAGGAATTACTAACTATAATAAAAAAATAGAGCCTCCACCGTTGGCGCGGTGAAGACTCTAACAGGATCAAAGGCTGTGAAACCTCACGGCGTGCAGGACAACAAAATAATTATTTAAGCAGAAAACCCACCGAAGGCCGTCAACCTATTATATGGTGGGTTTTTGCTTGCTTAGCTTTCGACGCATCCAGCGATACAGCTTCCGAACACTGAGCACAATACTCAGAGTGGCTGCAATACCTTTAAGAATATCGAGCAGCTCCACAAGGGCGATCATGGGATCACCCCCTTTACGAGAGGTTACGCCGTGATCGCTCCACCGCACTTTGTCCTTGTTTATGATTATAGCATCTAATATATGTCTTGTCCTAAGATATTCCAAGTCAAATCGGTCCTATATCTGTTCAAGATCTTGCATTTTTTTTTGGATTTTACGTAATGCCTTTGAAATTGGACTGTGATTTGCATAGCCAAGTTCTCTTCCAATCTCTGATAAATTCGTGGTCCCATTGCGAAGCAAGACCACAACCTGCTTTTCTTTATGATCTAAGATAGTCATGAGATCCTGCCAAAACATCTTATCTTCGACCTCACTGTATGGGCCTATGACAGGAATTGTATCCGAAAGCTCAACAAATTTCACTTTATATTTGGATCTTTTTTTATAGAGCTTTCGCTCAAAATCTTCACGTTCGTACGACCACTTATTTGAGAAATCCTCTTGTACACGATTTGACTTCACATCATCAATCAAGGATCTAAGTACTCCTCGCGAATCGGCACGTTCAACTACCTCATTTAATACTTCCCAGGCTTCATCCTCACCTTCCCAGATAGATCCTCCCATGAGTGGTCGGTAAACTGAAATGTTCTCAGGAATGTTGTTTCTAGCTTTTTCCAAAACTAATGCTTGTTTCTGATTCTCGACTTCCACTCGAGGATATTGCTTCAGACGATCCTCAATAACCATATTTACATAAGGAAGCCAGAAATCCAGATTATGAGCCAACACTTTAATTGGCTCGTCTTCACTAAAGTACTCCATTTTAGTACGAGCATTAAGTATTGGCCATATATAATAAGCGAAAGCTTTAGATAACCGTAGATCAAAATCTATTGGAAGGTTTCTCTCGATTATCCAATTCCGTAGCGAATGAGGCCATATACCGGATTTTAAGAGCGGTAAACCAAAAGCAAGTAAGATTCGAGCTGGCAGTAGATGATATAACGATGAGTACGCATAGTATCTGTTCCTTTTGAGCTCCGGAATTAAGTAAACATTCTCCTTTTGAAAACGCCTTAACCACTGTAGATTTTCAGGAATATCCTTTTCAAAAAATAAGTTTCGTATTTGTCCCATTTCCCATGTCAAATTCCACTGAGATATAAAACTATCAAGTTCAATTGTTTTTTCTTTGTCGTAATATTCCTCATTGATATAGACATACTCAGGCTTTTTGACTGCATTTGGTACCAGAACGTACTGAAAAATAAAGGCAGAAGATAAATTCCCCAGTTTGGGACAGTATTTGCTTTCCGGTTTTGTAAGCTCTGTTTCCCACAATTCCTTTTCAGTTATTTCTTCCATACTACACATCCCCCCAAAATTCATTCTAACTATATTACGGCAATATTTCTGCTCATTGTTCCATAAAATCGAAAAAAAATTATTAATAGCGAGTTCAATCTGTAGTTACAAACCAATCTATCTGAGTATAAGACAAACAATTCTGGGAACTTTTTGGTATGATCAAGGGGTTAATGAATATATCGTAGAAGAAAGGATTACTTTGTCATAACAGATTGATGACCTCGTCACGCACATCACTGCCATGTCTGCTCCCGATTCTCAAAAGCTGTTTAACAAGTTAAAAGAGTTAGAACCAATAAAGTCAGTTTTAGATACAGTCTCAGAACCCGATCGAACCAATACATTAAATAAATTAAAGACATTAGCAGTACAGAATACAACACGAGGTCCAGGTAGGCTGCCTTAGCAGTCCACTTGGACCTTGCGATTATGTTTAGACAGGGATCCTTCTTCTAGAAACGGCCCCTTTGATGGGATGCTTGTCCCCTTCGGCCGTCAGGACCCCTATGTGCTTTCCTCTTCGATCGTAGGCTTCAATTTCCCCATGTAGACCATCCTTGTGGTAGAAGTTCCCCGTTTTCCGATCCTGGTAAATCCGTTCCTTTTTCCATTTACGGTTGGTCGGCACCTTATCCATTAAAAAAGGATATTGGCTTGCCGGCATTTGAGCCCAGTTAACACTCGATTCTCTCATCAATTCTCGTAACTCCTTTGTTAAACGAAAAAAACGCCAGGGAACTCCCTAGCGCCTCATCGTTTCAGTTATTTTTGGACACAAAAAAAGCCCAAAGAAGGCCACTAGTTGTGGCTTCTCTGGGCTTACTGGATATGGTCCCTATCCTTAATAGTTAGAAGAGACCGCTAAATTATGTTTCTCCCCCTTTCAAACGGATTCATATATATAGCTGGCTGCTCGGCACTTTTTACAAGTAAAATGCCGTAAAAACAAAAAAAAGGCCCAAGCAGCTGCTTATTAAGCAGTCACTTGGGCCTGTGGGTATGCAATTGTAGTGAAAAAAAGAATGTAGTGGAAACAAAAAAAGCTCCCCCTTTCGCCAATTTGGCAAAAGGGGAGCTTAGTTTAAATATATATTCAGTTATTTAAAAAATTAAATCAAATAGTCCTTTCCCATGGATCGGTGGTCACTACGAATAAAGTTCATACAGAATACGGCTCGTCAGAGCCCCCCGCTTTTAAATATTATTAAAAATTAATTAAATATATATATCATATATACATGCATAAATCTCACACGCTTGTCTTAAAAATATAGACGTTTTACTCAGCTTCCAAATTTATTTTCATGATTTTCACCCATATGTTCCTCTTAGCTCTCTTCAAATTGAGGCTCACCGTGGGTTGAGTAATGTTTAATAGCTCAGCTATATCCCGTTGTTTGAACCGATTTGGCCCATAGGCAAGTGTGTAGACTTCCCTTTGCCTCTTCAAGTTCAAGAGATAATCCAATCTTAGATCAACAATCCGCTCATGCGTATCTTCAATACGTTTACGAGGGATCCCTTTTAGATCCATATTGCCTATTAGCTGAATTGTGCTTATCAAACTCAGTCGGGCTGCCTCTATATCTTCATCCTGTGGTGGTAAGGTACTTATTTCTATATACTCTCTTACGGCTTCAGATCTAGATCTCTTCTTTTCTTTATTGTTTGAATTCACATTTACTTTACGATCATAATATACACTCATCCGATCTCGGACCTTCAGCTTAATGAATGATAATAGCCTTCCTCGATCCGCAGAGAACTTTTCAGTGAACTCATTGATGATGTCATACATTAGCTTATCTTTAAAATCTTCTTTGTCTGCAGCGGAAAGATCGTTATAACGATAATCACTCACCGCAGCATTCAAGATTGGCGTAAAGTGTTCTTTAACAGCCTCATAATGAGCTTGGTTGCCTTCCTTGGCTTTTAACTGAATCAACATCTCCAAAATATCGCTATCCTCATAATTAGATCTATTATAGTATTTCTTTACCTCTAACATATTTTCAAATGGAGCATCCAGGAAACTGATCTTTGATACACCGAGATCCGCTAATTTTCCATATTTATTGTATATGATACTCAAAGCGTGATTCTCACTTACCGCTTGTAATGTTTCATTCACAGGCCTACCTGTTATTTGTATTCCTGTAATTTGATAGGTATTAAACAAGAGTCCACCTTCTTACGCTAATTCTCAGGTTTATTATTCGGAATGGCATGCTCCAGTAAAGCTCGAAGTATGGCCTTCTGCCACTTTCACCTATACCTCGAAGGCAGCTGAATTGGTAAACTGAGAGATCAAGTAAATTTCCTACTATAACAAACCTACGACGAATCAAAATATTGCGCTATGAGAAGGGCTATTATATATTTCATAAAATCTGTTTAATACCCATGCTCCTATTATAGGATAGTATCAGAAATTCCTTAATGGCTGTATGTAAACGAGTAGCCAGCTACTGACTGGTTCCCCTTCCCCAGGGGGTCTTATTTTGAGTTTAAAGGAATCTCATCTATTAATTCTGAACCCGTATTCTTAACGTTTCCTACTGCAGCAGAAACTGGATAAGACAGCATGTTTCTGAAGGGAAAGGTGATAACAATTCCTGAATGCTTTTATTATCTTGTACATCCGGATCCTTCCACTCATCATACAGACCTGCGAAACCATATACACCCTTTGACTCGATCTGAAAAACGATCTGATAACTCTTTAACTTTCAACTTGTAAAATTCACGCTGAACATTCAAGATGACTTCCAGCCCCTGCTCCTTCAATCGTTTGAAATCCGTAAACCATGCCTGAAGAACAACTTGAATTGATATAGGAGCTTATATTTCCTTTTCATCTCTACAGCCAGGAAGCTGTCCTTCATAAACTCCAAAATGCGCTTTGGTGTCTGCCGGTAAAATGACAACTTCTCTATAGGCGATACATCCTGCCTAGCATAATAATGCTCAATTCAGGAGCTTGAGAAAGAATTGGAGTCCCAGGACTATCAAGATTCAATGGATCAGCACCAGCAGTACCTGATGCTCCTATAATCTGCTTAATAGTAGTCGATTTACCGCTACCAGGTAATCCAATAAACACAATAGTTGGAGCTTTGCCGGCCTTTCGACATCTTATTACCACAAAACGTATTATTATCCCGAGCGACGGCAATGATCTTGTTCAAGCAAATAAGCCGACAGCTTCTCCATAAGCTTCGCCTTCTCCCGATCCAGTTCCATTAAACGTTGAATACGTTGATCCAAATCTTGTAGCTTGGCGTTTAATTCGTCCTCTGACAACTCACTTGACCATTCCGATACATCCCATTTTGGCAGATTGGCAAAAAACTTTTTCTTGTTCTCTTGATTTCCCAAACTAGCTACAAAAAAGTGATACCCTTGCCGTTCCATCTTTCCTTGCACATTCAGAACTGCAGCGTTGTTACCGGAAACAACCGCTACCTTTTTCCCCTGCTTAACCGCCAGATTCGCAAGGATGTTTAAGATCGTCTGGGTTTTACCCGTGCCCGGAGGGCCTTCTATAATACTGATGGTACTTTTTAAAGCCTGCTCAAGCGCGGCCTTTTGACTCAAATTGTACCTAAACGGGAAAATCGGTTTGCTTGTAACCGGGATATCACTTTTTATAGGTTTTTTCAGAAGATAATGACTCAAAACACTATCCGGATCTACATAATGTAGTTTTGAAAATTGCTTGGCCAGAAAAGCTTCCTTGTTCTCCTGCTCATCCTCACTCTTTGCATATTTTGAAATCGCACGCCAATAGTTCAGAATCTGACGTCCTTCAGCATTTTGGGTACTACTGCTTCTAACTTTGAATACGACCACTATCGTATGTACTAATACTCCCATTTTTGAAACACACCCGAATCTTTGGACCGAAATCTAGCACCCTTTTTACATTATAAAAAGGATATTCATCGTGAAAAACAGCCATACCCTCTGTTATGTCCTGAACGGTCGGCGTCAATAACTGTATATCATTGAGTTGATAAGGATAAGCCTTGGAAGAACCTTTATATATAATCTTTACTATTGGAGGATCCATTTCGTATGAAGATACATCCTCTGTCTTGTCATCACCTTTAACGATGATCATAAATTTCTCTTGGTCCATAGCAGCCTCTCTGTATCTGTAATCGATGTTATATACAGAGTCTTCTATGAATTGGGGATATATTCCTGCCGTGTAAAGGATTATTAGAGCGAAGATACCTTATCTAAAGGCGATTAGTGTGAAATTCCTTTGTAAGGGCATGGGAAGTAAGGGCTGATAGTCAATGTTTTACGGTATAAAAAAGACATGTGGTTCGTGTCTTTACGGCAGTTCTATGAGTGTTCTTACTAATCAGCCTATTCAGAGTACACCTCAATGATCATCGTCGCTCCTAGCCTAAAACCATCAGTAAAAGAAGCCGTCATTTCCAGCCCTTGGACTTGTCGATATAAATCTAATAGATCCTCGAGCTCTCGAAACTCATCTTCTGAAAGCCTCTTCTTCCAGGCATCCATAGACTCGGATATTTGCCGACTCAATTGGCGATACTGAGGGTCGGTGGAAACAGCCTTCTCTACAGGATTCAAATTTCCGTAATATAGGGACTCCAGGAAGTTTGGCATGGGATTCTCCTTCTTTTGTGCTTAAGACTTTTAAATAATAAGGTTAGTGTAACATAGGTTAATATACTATGTGGTACGCTTATGCGTAATTCGGAGTCTTTAAGAGAGAACATAAAACCGAAGCATAATAGAACAGCGAAAATTAATAATCTGTTTATGATTTAATACAGGATAAATAAAAAAACATCTCATATTAGTATTCTCCCCTCATGGTAGATAACGAAAAAGAGACATCTGTTAAGATGGTACATGTTGTTTGCTAGAGGGGATTTTTTCCATAGGGAAAACAGGAGGTCCAAACAAGAGTTATTCTGAGGAAGTTTCTTCTTCAAGTCGGAAGTCCGCGGTTTTAACAAACATATAAAACAACCCCATTCTTGTATAAGTAAGCTGGTTGGGAAATGGCATAGTATATAGCCGTGACAGCTAAAATGATATGTGTGTGTTTAAAACAGTTGTAATTACAACATTCTTAAAAAATTCACCTTCACCTTTTTTTAAAAGAATAATATTTTAATAAGGGCAGCGTGACAACTTGTTCCCCTTTAAGCTATATTATTTATAGCCATAAAAATCAAGGGGGATTTTTATTGAATCAGGAACTTTCATGGGAAAATACTATTAAGGAGCTTTTTTCTCAAGGTGACATTTTCCTAGCCGCAACAGAATTGGTAGATTTTCTTAGTGAGAAGCTAAACATTTCAAGAGTTTACGCTAGACAACTTATTAAGAGAGCAGTTGATAAGAAGCTAATTAAAAATAGTCATCCTTTTAAATTTAAGAATAACCAATATGTTTATATGGCACCCAATAAACATCTAAATCTAGATACATTGATTCAACTATCAAAAGAATATAAGCCTTCAATGTACCGTGCGCTCGCATTATTAAAAAAAGAAGGAAACATTCTATCGTTTTATGAGGCGAGGAAAGCTGCAGCAACCCCAGTTGAAAACATTGAACGATATAAACTCACTAAGTTGGATGAAGAAATTAAAGAGTTGATTTCTAATGATTTTCTTTATTCGGTAAAAGATGAAGAAAGAGATATTACATATCTAGCTATAAAGGAACTACAAGATAGTCCTGAAATAACTCGTTTAATGAGACTGCATTACGAAAAAATGCGCCTTGATAGTATGTTTATCCCAGATATATTGCGTTGGTTAAGGGAGCATAATTTTATTGATTCTGAATCCCCTTTATATCGGCGGATTGATAACCCTTCTATTGGCGCAAAACACAATGATTTTTTGTGGGATGTATGTACCTACACAAATACAACCGGCTTCGCAATAAATGTCGGTAAAAAAGAGAAGCAGACACTTGTAGTTTTAGATGTCTTAGTTCATCGCGAATACTTAAAAGTAGACCTAGATGGTTTTTATAATCGGATACAATCTGTAAGAAACAGTACACAATCTGGAGTACGAAAAATTCTACCCTTTATTTTTTATGTAGATATTGATGAAGGAGTTAAAAAGGAAATTGGCAGATTAAACCTTCTCCACTTTTCATTACAAAGTATTTTCGGAAGGAAAGTAACGGAACTAATTCAAAGATTGGATTCACTTCAGAAATCACTTAATAAACCGATTCAACACGACGACAATAATACAAATGATATCGTAGAAAATGTCGAAAAATCATTAAAATTAATGGATGAGACTGGCCATCTCGACAACTTACAGAACTTGAAAGGTGATATGTTTGAATCGTTAATGTATGTAGTCATATCAAACCTTTTCCCTCATAACAGTAGGATAGAGCATTCAAAAATATTAAAACCATACGAATATGATGTAATAGTTCAACGTGATGATGAAATTATTATTTTTGAACTTAAGGGTTTTAAGAATACTACCATTGTAAACTTGGGTGATAACCAAACAAAAAATACTGTGAAATGGTTCTTCGGGAAAACTTTACCTCACGCTAAATTAAAATATACAATGCCTTTGACAGCTTTTGGTTATGATAAATCAAAGATAAGGGCATGTTATATAACTTCTGCTAATTTTTCTACAGAAGCAACTTCATGGCTAGAAAAAACTAATGAGAGTAAGCTAAAACCAAAGAAGCTGGATTGCTACTATGATAGAAAAAAGTTGCTCTCTCTTATCAAATCAGACGAAAATTTAGAAAGTATGCGAGCGACCACTGGATTTGTAAGCTTATTAGAAAAGTACTACCTTAAGGAACTAACTTAGGTCTTAGGCCTCATTTAGCTACTACAAAAATAAACCATTTCACGCCTGACTAGAATTTTCGACAGCACGAAGTTGACATCCGCCTTGGTCGAGATCGTCTAGAGCATCATGCGCATATTGTGTCGCTCATGGGCAAGAAATCCATCGAGAGTTACGTTGAAAAAGTCATCATATACAATGAGCATGTCGAGTCATCTTCAAACTGGACACAGCGGACATTTTGCTGGTCGGCACCACTTTGACGCTTTTACCGCTACAGTCGCTAAAAAAGACCTTTTCGGGGAAGTAAGACGTGATGAAAAACCAAAACTGAAGTGACCCCCAAAAGTTAGACACGGTTATTTCATTAGGCAGCTTTCTCAAAATGAGTTCGGTACTGTACCGGACTCATTTTTAATTTTGCCTTTAACCGTTTGGTATTGTAGTATTCAATATAT
>NZ_JFOM01000011.1:0-169723 GCF_001860525.1 Paenibacillus sp. LC231
CTACGTGTTACTCACCCGTCCGCCGCTAACCATCAGGAGTGCAAGCACTCCATCAGGTCCGCTCGACTTGCATGTATTAGGCACGCCGCCAGCGTTCGTCCTGAGCCAGGATCAAACTCTCCAATAAGGATCGGAAGGAATCTCATACCCGAAGGTGATGAGGTGTTCCATCCTAATGTTTGACTTGCTCATTTCTTAACTGACGAGAATTTGTTCAATTCTCTATTTCAACTCCCCACCAAAGTGGTTCGTTTTACTCACTCGTTGTTCAGTTTTCAAAGATCAACTTCTTTGTTACTGGCGAATCTCGTTCGCACTAGCAACTCTTATAATATATCACATTCTCAATTATTTAGCAATCTTTTTTTTGAAAACTTTTATTTCATTGAAAGCTGCGATATATTCCCGCTCGGAAGCGGCAAGAAATAATATATCACAGCATTCCTATGTAGGTCAACCCTTTTTTGAAAATCAATAAATAACTTCTTCTATATAGAGCTGGCGCTGTTGCATCAGGTTAATGATCTCTCCCTGAACCGATACCATCGGTCTCGTTGGATGCTGGGCGTCCGTAAATACGATTTCTCCCGAAGTGCCATTGCTCAACCGGACTCGAGTACCTGAATGCAAGGCCGTTACCTTTTGGATAAAAGTCTGAACGATCTTTGGATCCAGCTTGCCAAAGGCCTCTAGTTGAATTTGTTCCAGCACAACATAAGGAGATTGAGCATTCCGATAGAACTTATCCAGTGTCATCGCATGAAAGATATCCGTAACAGCAACGATCTTGGCGTAGATATGAATCTTGTTCCCTTCCAGCCGCAATGGATACCCCGAGCCATCTACTTTCTCATGATGCTGGAGAGCTGCGAGCCGAACTCCTTCATTCACCGCCGCAACATTCTTGAGAATCTGATAACCGTAGGTCGTATGCTGACGTACTTCTTCGTTCTCTTCTTCGGTAAGTTTGGAAGGTTTGTTCAACACAATCGGATCAATCTTGGCATTTCCGATATCATGCAGCAGTCCTGCAAAGGCAACCTGCATCCAATCTTTCTGCGGGAGCCCCACCCATTGTGCCAGCTTATAGGAGGAAAGGGCACATAGCACGGCACTGTGATACCGATAATCATGGCGATTGGTCATGCGAGGAATGAATTTAAGGATATGATACTCATGTTGGTGTTTTAATAAGTTGTCCATTTGATTACGAACTTCATACATTCGCAGTTCGCCCGTTATGGCGGACTGGTAACAGTTTTTGACCAGGATCATGGTCTTGTCGTATTCCTCATGCAAGGCCAAGTCTTTTCGGACAGGTGCCTCTTCGTTCCCACTGCCCTGTTGATTCCCCGTAAAGATCAGCGACGGCTTCTGTCCGGCAGATTTTACGGTCGGTATTCTTGTGCTATCTGCTTCAACGGATTCTACAATTACATGGTCCACCATGAAAGCTTTCAATACCTCTAGATCCCGGGGAAGCAAAACCTTTCCTTTTTGAAGCAAAAGGCCCCCCAGAGGCGTATGCACATCTTTGGCCAGCTTCACACCAGCCACCACTTCATTCACGGCTTTGATCGTCATGATCAACCCTCTCCATCTATTAAGCTGCGTCACGGCAGCAAACTTCACCTTATATTATACATATTATAGTTCGTCTTTTGCGGCCTGTACAATACCATTTCCCTGAATTTGTAATCCGGTAAGACAAAAAGAGCATGAATGCAAATCTGCATTCATGCTCGATACTATCGTTTATTCTTCTGTCGGCTCAACCGGCTCTGTGCCGTCTTGACCTTCTTCTTCCTCTTCACCCGCTTCAGGCTCATCGCTCTTGTCCGCACGGCACACAGTACCGACGGAATCATCCTCACGGATGTTGATCAGCTTCACGCCCTGAGCATAACGGCCCATGGTAGAGATGCCCTCCATGCTCGTACGGATGATGGTGCCGCTAGCGGTAATAATCATGAGATCCTCTTCCGATTTCACGACCTTAAGTGCCACAACCGGTCCATTTTTCTCCGTAATATTGATGGTCTTGATCCCTTTGCCGCCACGGGTCTGACTGCGGTAGTCGCTTGCAGGCGTCCGCTTGCCGTAACCTTTGGTCGTTACAATAAGGATATCAAGCTCCTGGTCCACCACGTCCATGCCAATGACTTCGTCATCGTCATCGAGCGTAATCCCTTTAACTCCCGTCGCGCTTCTTCCCATCGAGCGAACATCGCTCTCCTTGAAGCGGATGGACATGCCTTGTGCCGTTCCCATGATGATCTCCTGCTGACCATCTGTCAGCTTAACCTCGATCAGGGAATCATCATCGCGCAGGTTGATCGCAATCAGACCGCCCTTGCGGATATTGACATAATCCTCAAGCGGAGTTTTCTTAACGACACCCTGGCGCGTGGCAAAGAACAAGAAATTATCGCTGTCAAAGTTCTCCACCGGGATCACGGCATTGATCGACTCGCCCTGTTCAATCTGAATCAGGTTGATGATCGGCGTTCCGCGGGCGGTACGGCTAAGCTCTGGAATCTCATAGGCTTTCAACCGGTACGCTTTCCCTTTGTCCGTGAAGAACATCAGGTAGTGGTGGGAATTCGTGACGAAGAGATGCTCGACAAAGTCTTCGCTCTTCGTATCCATCCCCACAACGCCGCGGCCGCCCCGCTTCTGGCTGCGATAGGTGTTCGCAGGCAGACGCTTAATGTAACCAGTATGCGTAATGGTGATGATCACTTCTTCCCGTGGAATCAGATCCTCATCCAGGATGCTGTCTTCCCCGACCGTAATTTCGGTACGGCGTTCATCCGAGAAGCGCTCTTTAATCTCTTGGAGCTCATCATTGATAATTTGAAGCACAAGATGCTCATTAGCCAAGATCTCGCGCAATTCCGCGATTCTGGCAAGCAATTCTTGGTACTCGTTCTCAATCTTCTCGCGTTCGAGTCCGGTCAGGCGCTGCAAACGCATATCCAGAATGGCCTGCGCCTGCTCATGACTGAGACCGAAACGCTCCATCAAGCCTTCGCGAGCTGCCTCTGTAGTCTGCGACGCGCGAATGAGGGCAATAACCTCATCGAGATGATCCAGCGCAATCCGCAAACCTTCGAGAATATGAGCGCGAGCTTCCGCCTTCTTCAGTTCAAACTCGGTCCGGCGACGGATAACGATAACCTGATGCTCCAAATAGTAGAACAGCACGTCGCGCAGGTTCAAAATTTTCGGCTCATTGTTTACGATAGCCAGCATGTTAATACCGAAATTAGACTGCATAGCCGTATGCTTGTACAGGTTATTCAAAACGACATTCGGGTTGACGTCCCGGCGCAGCTCAATAACAATCCGCATACCGTTACGGTCCGACTCGTCGCGGAGATCCGTAATGCCGTCAATCCGCTTATCGCGAACCAATTCCGCGATCTTCTCAACCAGTCGAGCCTTGTTCACCTGATACGGAATCTCGTGAACGACAATGCGCGCCTTGTTGTTATTCTCTTCTATGGTCGCTTTCGCCCGCATCGTAACGGACCCACGGCCCGTACGGTAAGCTTGACGAATCCCCTCACGTCCGAGAATATATCCCGCTGTCGGGAAATCCGGTCCTTGAATATATTCCATCAGCTCCATCGGCGTGATATCAGGATTTCGAATCATCGCCTGAACGCCATCGATAACTTCACCGAGATTATGAGGCGGAATATTGGTGGCCATACCTACTGCGATCCCGGATACGCCGTTTACCAGCAAGTTAGGATAACGCGCAGGAAGAACGACCGGCTCCTGTTCCTCACCATCATAGTTAGGAGCAAAGTCTATCGTCTCTTTATTAATATCACGCAGCATTTCCATAGCAATCTTTGATAAACGAGCCTCGGTATAACGCATAGCCGCTGCCATATCGCCGTCAATGGAACCGAAGTTTCCGTGTCCATCAACAAGCATATAACGCATGGAGAAGTCCTGCGCCATCCGAACCATGGATTCATAAACTGCGGAATCACCATGAGGATGGTACTTACCGATAACCTCGCCAACAATTCTTGCCGATTTCTTATGCGGTTTATCCGGGGCCATTCCAAGTTCAGACATCGCATATAAAATACGACGGTGTACTGGCTTCATTCCGTCCCGTACATCCGGCAAAGCCCGGCTGACAATGATACTCATCGCGTAGTCCATAAAGGACTCGCGCATCTCGGTACCAATGTCACGATCTTTGATTTGGGAGAAATTTTCTTCCGCCATGCTGGACCTCCTTCATTTTCCTATCAACCATGCCTTGATCTATGTGAAAAAAGCAGAATAGTGATCAGAAACCTAAAAACGCACTAACCTTTATTATATTACTTTCACAAACCGTGCACAATTAAACACGGGATGGATCAAGTGAAAGAATGATTTTTGCCCGGAAACCGGGATATACGCCCTGTCCTCCGTGCCCCTTTTCACATACAATGCATTGCACAGGACTTTTCGTAGCATCACATCTTTATATTATACCACTGTTTGTCATACTTGTCCTATGTTTTCCGGGTTTAAGCTCTCTTGCTGGAGATGCCCCGATTCTTTCAAATCAACCGGATGGACATGAGTTTGTTTACGAGACAGGCCAATTCCTGTCACTCCCATCATACAGCTGGAAAGGATGAAGATGGTTGACTATCCAACGTGTTGCAAGCAAGTGGGCGAAAACGAAAATACTCTTGAAGAATAAAGGTCTCGCCTCTTATGTTCCCTCTACCCGCCAGTATTCATTGGAGGCGCTCGGTGACATGCTGGGCACACATACGCTTGTGTATATCAAGCCTGACCGGGGGACCTACGGCGTCGGCGTCATGTCAGTCGAGCAGCTCCAATCCAAAATCGGTGATGCCGACGAAACCACGACCACTTCCTACAAGCTTCGTTATGAACAGAAAACCGAAATATTTACCTCCCTGGAGAGTCTCGATAAAACACTGAGCGCTTTGTTTCAGGGGAAGGAGTATCTCATTCAGCAAGGCATCCATCTGCTTCGCCATAAAGGCCGCCCCTTCGATCTACGTGTACTTACTCAGAAGAGTCCTTCTGGCCAGTGGGTGAGCACAGGAATAATCGGGCGGGTAGCGGCCAAGAATAAAATCATTACCAACCACCATAGCGGTGGGGTAGTCCAGCACTATAAACCGCTGATGACCGAGCATATGACGGCGGAAGAGGCAGAGAACATCCGTAAAGAGCTGAATGTGCTTGGGGTGAATGTCGCATCGCAGCTGCAGAAATCCTATCCCAAGCTGAAAGAAATCGGCCTCGATATTGCCATCGACGGTCGCTGGAACATCTGGATCTTGGAGGTTAATACCAAACCTGCTCTGTTCCCGTTCAAGAAATTTTTCAAGGATCCCAGCATCTACAATCAAGTAAGAAAATATGCAACCGCTTATGGGCGTAACTTAACCGGCAAGAAAAAAGCCAAAAAGACCGGTTAGCCTATGCGATATATAATTTAATGCCTAAATTCAGGATATATGGCGAACACACCAAATCGCATCAATCGTAAAAATAAAGGGGCAGTCCCTGAGGCCTTCACAGACCTTGGGATGCCCCTTTTTGGATTATTAACTTTATACGTCCAGATTACGGACTGACTTCGCATGCTCTTGAATGAAATCCCGTCGCGGTTCAACGTTATCGCCCATCAGGGTATCAAACAACGTATCAGCCATGATCGCATCTTCGATGGTCACCTGAAGCATGGTACGGCTCTCTGGATCCATCGTCGTCTCCCACAGCTGTCCGGCATTCATCTCGCCGAGACCTTTGTAACGCTGTACGTTAATTTTGACGTTCTCACCGAATTCCTTAATGATCTCGTCGCGTTCTTTCTCGCTGCCGGCATAACGAATCACCTTATTGCGCTCGATCTTGAAGAGAGGCGGTTGGGCGATATAGATATAACCCGCTTCCACCAGCTTACGCATGTAACGGTAGAAGAACGTCAGCAGCAAGGTACGAATATGCGCGCCGTCAACGTCGGCATCGGTCATAATAATGATTTTGTGGTAACGGGCCTTGGACAGATCGAAATCTTCCGCAATCCCCGTGCCCAGCGCCGTAATGATCGCCCGGATCTCCGCATTGGAGAGGATGCGGTCAAGTCGCGCCTTTTCCACGTTGAGAATTTTACCCCGAAGCGGCAAAATGGCTTGGAAATGCCGGTCGCGTCCCTGCTTGGCGGATCCGCCGGCAGAGTCGCCTTCGACGATGTACAGCTCACTGATGGAGGCATCCTTGGAAGAGCAGTCTGCCAGTTTACCTGGCAATGCGCTGACTTCAAGCGCACTCTTCCGGCGTGTCATCTCGCGGGCTTTACGCGCCGCTTCACGAGCACGTGATGCCTGGAGCGCCTTCTCCAGGATCCGACGGGAAACCGACGGATTCTCCTGCAGGAACTCCTGCAGCTTCTCCGCGAACAAGGATTCCACAATACCGCGCACTTCACTGTTGCCGAGCTTGGTTTTGGTTTGTCCTTCGAACTGCGGCTCCGGTACCTTGACCGAGATGATTGCCGTCAATCCCTCACGCACATCGTCACCCGACAGGTTGTTGGTGTTATCTTTGATCAATCCCGTTTTGCGGGCATAGTCATTGATAATCCGAGTGAGCGCACTCTTAAAGCCGGATTCATGCGTTCCGCCTTCGTGCGTGTTGATATTATTTGCAAAAGAATAAATATTCTCGGTATAGCTGTCGTTATACTGGAGCGATACTTCGACCTGAATATTATCCCGTGAGCCCTCAACATAGATAGGGTCTTCGTGCAGTGCTTCCTTCTTCTCATTCAGGAACTTGACGTACTCAATGATTCCGCCCTCGTATTTGAAATAGTCGGAGGCACCTGTACGTTCATCCGTCAGCGTAAGCGCAATGCCCTTATTCAGGAACGCCAGCTCACGAATCCGCGTAAGCAGCGTGTTGTAATCATATTCCGTTGTTTCCGTGAAAATCTCCGGATCCGGCAGGAAGGTTACGGTTGTACCCGTATCGTCGGAATCCCCGATGACCTTGATATCATATTGAGGTACGCCGCGATGATACTCCTGTTGGTAGATGTGCCCGTCACGTTTGACTTGAACCACGACTTTCGAAGACAGAGCATTCACGACCGAGACACCAACACCATGCAGACCGCCGGATACTTTATATCCGCCGCCGCCAAATTTACCGCCGGCATGAAGGACGGTCATAACGACTTCCAGCGTCGACTTCTTCAGCTTGGCGTTCTCGCCGACCGGAATTCCGCGCCCGTTATCGACAACGGTAACACTGTTATCCTCATGGACAATGATTTCGATATGGTCGCATATTCCCGCCATCGCTTCGTCAATACTATTGTCCACAACTTCCCATACCAAATGATGCAAACCCTTGGCACTGGTAGACCCGATATACATCCCGGGACGTTTACGAACGGCTTCCAATCCTTCCAGTACCTGAATCTGATTCTCATCATATGTCGGTTGATTCATAGACATGCCTTCACCTACTTCTACAGATTCTGTTATGCCTGAGCTACAAAATGATTTGCTCGTTTCTTAAGCGTTGCAGAGGAGATCGGAGAGTAATAGACGATCGATTTCGTCACCACAATGGATTTCGGATCCTCTTCGCCAATCATCTCCACGACTTTATGCTGCTGGGCATGCGTGACGAACTGCTTGGAGATTTTTGAAGATTTCTCTATCGAGATATCAAAAATCCCAACCAGCTCCGACGAACGGATGATCTTCTCTCCGCCCAAATGAATATACATATGGAATCACTCCTTAAGAGCCCACCTGTCCGTCATGGACATGAAAAATGCTGGCACCCTTCAATTTGTCGGTATTCAAACTCTCAATGCCCGTCGCCGTGATGAATGTCTGCACTTTGCTCTGGAATGTCTCGATCAATTGTGTCTGCCGGTACGGATCCAATTCAGAAAGCACATCATCCAGAAGCAGCACCGGATATTCACCGATCTCTTCCTGTATCAGCTCGATTTCAGCCAGTTTCAAAGATAGCGCCGTCGTCCGCTGCTGACCTTGAGATCCATACGTTTGGACTTCTTTGCCATTAATATAAAAAGCCAGATCATCTCGATGAGGACCTGCCAATGTCATACCACGCCGTATTTCTTGCTCTTTCATTTGTGATAATTTTATCATAAATGTCTCAAATAAGACAGCTTCATCTTCTTCCTCCGCGTCAGCAAAGGACGGAAGGTAGTGCAAAGAGAGATCTTCAAGGCCGTTGGTGATCCCCTGATGAATGCTCTCAGCCCACTTTTGCAGCTTTTTTATAAATTGTTTCCTCTTCTTGACGATTTTAACACCATGTTCTGCCAATTGGCTGTTCCAAATTTCCAGCATCGCTTGTTCGGCGCTGCCCTTCCCCCATAATTGCTTCAGCAGATTGTTGCGCTGCACGAGCACCTTCTGGTATTGCTGCAGATGAAACAGATAGCTTGGCGCGACCTGCCCGATCTCCATGTCAAGAAACCGGCGGCGAACCCCCGGCGTGCCTTTGACAATCTCCAGATCCTCGGGCGCAAACATCACGACATTGAGCGAGCCGATGAAATCGCTAAGCTTCCGCTGCTCGAGTCCGTTGATTTTTGCCTTCTTCCCCTGCTGAGACAAACTCAGCTCCAGCCTCAAAGGGCCGTACTTGCGATCAATCTCGGCTGATATATGTGCACTGGACTGCTCGAATCCAATCAATTCGCGATCCTTGGAGGTACGATGGCTCTTCGTTAAAGCAAGCACAAAGAGCGCCTCCATCAAATTCGTCTTTCCTTGGGCATTGCGTCCGATGATCAAATTTACATCGCCAAACGCCTCAAGCTGCAGCTTCTCGTAATTTCGATAATGCTGCAGGCTGACATTTTTGACAAACAAGCTTATCCTCTCCCTCGTCTTCCGCGCTTAGCGCCAAAGCGGCTGCGGGAGGCTGTCTATTGTGCTGCCACCTGAAACGTCCCGCAATCCTCTACCTTGACGATGTCGCCGGGAACCAGTTTGCGTCCGCGCCGCTCTTCCTTCTCGTCGTTGACCAGAACCGCTCCTTCCGCAAGCAGCGCCTTCGCCATCCCACCTGTGGATACGCAATCTGAAAGCTTCAAGAACTGATCCAGCTTGATATATTCACTGTGGATAAATATTTGTTTCATGACCTCGTCCTTTCATCCCTATCAACATGGGGATAACTTTAATTGGCCGTACGGTACGGCAGAATAATATATTGGCTCTTGCTGTCGTCGAGCGGTTTAAGAATGATCGGGCTCATAACCCCCATGAAAGCGATCATCAGCTGTTCGCTTTCAACCACCTTTAACACGTCCAGCATGTATTTGGAGTTGAACGAGATGCGCAGCGGCTCCCCTTTGAAATCGATCAGATCCAATTCTTCACGCACTTTACCAAGCTCAGAGGAGCTGGAAGAGATCTCGATGCCGCCTTGTTCCATCGTTTGCAGGAGAACAATGTTCGTTTTCTCCTCTTTGGAGAGCAGGTAGGCGCGGTCGATCGACTCGCTTAATTTTTTTGTGTCCAAAACGAGTTCTGTTTTATGCGATGTTGGAATAATTCTAGAAGTATCGGGATAAATGCCGTCCAGTATACGGGAATAGAACAGAACACGGTCAATTTTAAATAATACCTGATTATCGGCTACAACGATATCCACCAGCGTATTTTGGTCCGGAATAATTTTGCTCAGTTCATTCAGCGTTTTACCCGCAATGACAACATTGTTGAACGAAATGTCCTGTGCATTGTCCAGCTGTGCGGAGCGAGTTGCCAATCTGTGGCGGTCTGTGGCGGTAAATTTCAATTCATTATCGTTCAGACTCCACAATACCCCGGTCAAAATAGGCGTTGTTTCATGGGTGGAAATGGAGAATACCGTTTGCTTGATCATGTTTTTCAGCAGATCTCCAGGCAAAGAAACGGTTTGGCTGTCTTCAATGTTAGGCAGTACCGGGAATTCTTCGGGGTCCAAGCCCACCATCTGAATTTCCGTAGCTCCCGAAGAAATAAAGGTATGGAAGTTCTCTTTTACCTCCATCTGGATTTCTTGGGAAGGGAGTTTCTTGATGATTTCAACAAAAAATTTCGCCGGCAGCACAACGCTACCAGGCTGTTCTACCTGGACGATGGTGTGCTTCTCATCTTCCGCAGGAATAAACGATTGAATGGAAATATCAGTATCGCTAGCAGTTAGTGTGACACCCGAATACGTGACATCCAGTTTAATGCCGCTGAGGATCGGAATCGTAGTTCGGCTGGAAATCGCCTTGGATACGTGTTGAATGGATTCGTTTAATACATTTTTTAATATGCTGATTTTCATCAATTTCACTCCTTACGGAAAAATGAGAGGGGTTTTTTCACCTTGGCGAATGCCAAGAGGATCCCCCTCTTTATGGTTAAATTATTTATTAATTATTATTAGTAATAGTAATAGGGGCACTGAATATGTGGATAAGCCCCAGAAAAGGCATAAAATTAAGCCTATCCACATGTGTATAGATTGTGCATAGGCTTTGAACTTGTTCAGGTTGGATTTTTGATTTTCTCCGTAATATTATTGACCACTTTAAACAGCTCCTGGTCGTTTTTCAGAGATTGGGTAATCTTCTCATGGGCATGGATGACAGTGGTATGATCCCGGCCTCCGAATGCTTCTCCGATCTTGGGAAGGGAATAGTCGGTTAATTCGCGGGACAGGTACATGGCAATTTGCCGCGGAAATGCGACGGCTTTGGTTCGCTTGCGGGCTTTGAAGTCTTCCAGCCTGAGGTTGTAATACTCGCCGACCTTCTGCTGGATGTCCTGAATCGTAATCATTCGCGGCCGGCTGGACGGGATGATATCCTTCAGGGCTTCGGCTGCCAGATGCGTTGTTACGTCCTGATTGGTCAGGGAGGAATAAGCAACGACACGGATCAGCGCACCTTCGAGTTCACGAATGTTCGTATCGATCTGATTGGCGATATACATCATGGCTTCGTTCGGAATATCTAGATTCTCGGCCTTTGCTTTCTTGCGAAGAATGGCGATCCGCGTCTCCAGATCCGGCGGTTGAATATCGGTGATCAATCCCCATTCGAACCGGGAACGGAGCCGTTCTTCCAGCGTCGGAATCTCCTTGGGCGGACGGTCACTGGATATGATAATCTGCTTCCGCTCTTCGTGCAGGGCGTTAAACGTATGGAAAAATTCCTCCTGCGTCGATTCCTTGCCTGCCAAAAACTGAATATCGTCAATGAGCAGAATATCGACGCTACGGTACTTGTTGCGGAAGCTTTCAGCGCGGTTGTCCCGAATGGAGTTGATGAACTCGTTGGTGAATTTCTCGGAGGAAATATACACGACTCTGCTGCTGGGATTGTGCTCCAAAATATAGTGGCCGATGGCATGCATCAAGTGCGTTTTTCCAAGCCCAACTCCACCATATAGGAATAACGGATTATACGCCTTAGCCGGAGCTTCGGCAACAGCGAGCGACGCAGCATGGGCGAAACGGTTGCCCGAACCGATGACAAAGGTATCGAACGTATACTTCGGATTCAGCATATGAGACTGAATTTCTTCCCCGGATATTTCAAGCGGCGGCGAGATCTGCTGCGGCACAGGTTCGTGTCCTTTGGCCTCCTCAATGACGAAGCGGACATCCACCTGCTTGCCCACCACCTCCAATACGGTTGCACTAACCAGCTTGGTGTATCGGCTCTCCAGCCATTCCACAGCAAACGTTGTCGGTGCGGAAATGACGACGGAGTGATCGGTAATGGTCAATGCCTTGGTAGCTTTAAACCAAGTGTCAAAACTCGGTTTACTCAGCTTGGTTTGTATGATCGATAAAATTTCTTGCCATAATTCGGAAGTATGGCTTTCCAAAACTGTCACTCCTTTAAATCTTCCAAATGTGGCTAGAGCCATGTGTGGAATTGTCGAAAGAAAATGAATGATGTCTAATTATCCCCAGAACTAACTCCTGTGGAAACAAAAAAATATGGATAAATTGAAATTGTTCACAACTTTATCCACAGCCTGTTGATAATATTATAGCTTCATTCACATATTCACAACCAAAAGTAATATCATCATAGCAAAAGAAGGCCTTGTTTTCAATGTATGTCGCTAATTTATCCACAAATTCAATACGTTGTGCATAATTTTTATTCACACCACTATATATTGTTTATAATTTGTTTAGCCTTCGACATCATTGGCCTCAAAGCGAAAAAAATTATTCACAGGTTGTCCGATTCGCAAGCAGAATTTTCTTCTCTCACCATCTGTTCATAACTTATGGTTGAATGTTCTAGCAGTCAATAAATCGACCAAAGGTGAAAAATGACTGTGGATAGTCTTCAATTGGAATTGATAGATTTGCAGTTGAGGGCTTTTTTTCGGAACGGGGGGAACCACCGATGCGGACGGAAGGAAAGTCCATGAATTGGAGAAGAATAGGGGGACTACTCACTCTTGCCGCCACTTTGGTTCTTATTACCGTGTGGGCCCAGGGCTATTATTCGAAGAAAGTGTTTCATATGGAGGGACTAAAGTACGCCAAATATGCCGATTCGGGAAGCGGGAGCATCGAATATAGGGCTTCATTTGGCCGCGGCGAGCCGATTTATGTTCATACTTATGAAGATGAGAAGCGGGTTGAGATTGCGCGCGAAATATATAAGATCCGGGCATATGGAAAGGTATCAGGCCTCGAAATGGATGTATGATAATCCGGAGCCCAGCGATTTCTACTTTTTTATGTGTAAGGCAGCGGGAATTTTCGGTATGGGATTCTCACTGTGGATATTTTTTTCTCAGGCATTATGACAAAAAAAGCCCGTTTTCGCCATGGATCGGATCCATCGAAAACGGGCTTTTTTTATTAGATTTTAGAAAGTATCAACCTCGAAGCATGACCTATCTGGTATCGCAAGAAAAACAATATCTTCACGAGGTCTGTCTTCTTCTAAGAATATTCGTCGAATCGAGGTTTTTTCCTTCTATAGTAATCTTACGATTGCTCAAATCGGCGCTGGAATTCGGTAATGGCTTCATAATCTTCTTCCAGCTTCCGCGAAATGCGGATAAAGATCGGCAGCAGAGCCTTATAAACATCAGAACTTGCCTTCACAGGCTGGTGTTCATGCGTACCGCCGACCATCGTCTCTACAATGTCGAGTGAATCCGCTTTTCCTGTAGCGTACAGACCGAGGACTACCGCGCCAAGGCAAGAGCTCTCGTAGCTCTCCGGCACGATCACCTGCTGGTCAAAAATATCCGCCATCATCTGCCGCCAGATCGGTGAACGGGCGAAACCGCCGGTGGCGTGAATTTTGGCCGGCCGGCCGATTTGTTCCTCCATCGCCAGCAGAACGGTATACATATTAAAGATCACACCCTCCAGCACGGAGCGGATCATATGCTCTTTTTTATGATTCAGGGTTAAGCCAAAGAACGATCCGCGGGCATTCGGATCCCATAACGGCGCGCGTTCTCCGGTTAGGTACGGGTGGAATAGCAGCCCGTTCGAGCCTGGCGGAATACGGTCCGCGATTTTGGTAAGTACATCATAGGAATTGATGCCGAGCCGCTTGGCGGTTTCGACCTCAGAGGCGGCAAATTCATCGCGAACCCAGCGGAAAATCATGCCGCCGTTGTTAACCGCGCCGCCGATTACCCAGTGCTTCTCCGTTAATGCGTAGCAGAAAATACGACCCTTCGGATCGGTCATCGGCTTGTCGACAACTGTACGGATCGCTCCGCTCGTACCGATGGTAGCGGCAACGACTCCCGGCTTGATGGCATTCACGCCGAGGTTCGACAGCACGCCGTCGGCAGCTCCAAGCACGAAAGGTGTGGAAGTGGAGAGCCCCATGGCTGCGGCATACTCGCTTTTCAGGCCTTCCATGATATGTGTAGTTGGTACTATCCTAGATAAATGGTCCTCCGTGATGCCAGCGAGCTCCAGCGCCTGCTGATCCCAAGCCAGTTCCTCGAGGTTCATCATCCCGGTACTGGAGGCAATGGAGTGGTCTACAATATATTGGCCGAATAGTTTGAAATAAACATATTCTTTAATCGAAATGAATTTGGCTGCTTGATTAAAGAGGGAGGGAAGCTCATGGCGCATCCACATCAGCTTTGTCACAGGTGACATCGGATGGATCGGAGTTCCGGTTCTAAGGTACAGCTCCATGCCGCCGAGTTCTTTTTTGAGCTTCGCAGACCAGGCAGCACTGCGGTTGTCGGCCCATGTAATGCAGCGAGTCAACGGGCTGCCTTGGCTATCAACGGCGATGACGCTGTGCATGGCCGCGCTGAAAGAAACGAATAGAACTTGAGCAGGATCTATCCCGCTCTCCGTCATGACCCCTTGAACAGAGGAAATGACAGTCTGAAAGATTTGCTCCGGATCTTGCTCCGCCGTAGAGGGAGTAGGGGTGAGCAGCGGATATTCACCGCCGGCCTTGGCTACAACCTCACCATTCTCTTTGAAAAGGACGGCCTTGGTGCTGGTTGTTCCGATATCGACACCGATCATATAGTTCTGAGTACTCATGAGACATACCTTCTTTCTACGTAAGGGCACCCGGTTCGCAACTTAAAATATCAGCATTCCAAGGAGCCCCCATGTGTCTTATTGCTTCATTATACAATTACATTGAGAACGAGAGCCAACACGAGTCCGGTCAGGGACAGGATCGTCTCCATTACGGTCCAGGACTTCAGTGTCTGGGCTACCGTCATGTTAAAGAATTCTTTTACCATCCAGAAGCCGGCATCGTTCACGTGGGACAGTACGATGGAGCCTGCTCCGGTAGCGAGCACCACTAGCTCAACGTTGGCGCCGGGCGTCATCGCGAGCACAGGAGCAACGATTCCTGCGGCGGTTGTCATGGCTACGGTTGCAGAACCTGTTGCGATCCGAATGAGTGCCGCGACAAGCCACGCAAACAGGATCACGTTGATATTTGCACCGGTTGCAATTTCGGCGATGGCATTGCCGACGCCGCTGTTGATCAGAACCTGCTTGAAAGCGCCGCCTGCGCCGATGATCAGAATGATCGTAGCGATTGGAGCGAGACATTCGCTGGTGAAGCGGGACAGATCATGTTTGTTAAAGCCGCGGGCGAATCCAAGCGAGAAGAAGGAGAAGACCGCAGCAATGAGCAGGGCAATGATTTCATGGCCGATAAATTTGCAGAACACGGAAATGAAGCTGGTAGATTCCGGATCGATAATATCGGCTGCGGAACCGATAAGCATCAGTATGACCGGCAGCAAAATGGTAAACAACGTGATGCCGAAACCTGGCAAACCGCGCTCTGCTTTGCTTGAAAACTGCTCGGCAAGTTCCTCGGGCGGTTCGGTTCGGATTCGTTTGCCGATGAATTTGCCGAACACCGGGCCGGCTAGTATCGCTGCGGGGATCCCGACCAGGAACGAGTAGAGAATCGTCATGCCAAGGTCGGCATCATAAGCTTCAATAGCAATCATTGGAGCAGGATGCGGTGGTACCAAACCGTGAACGGTGGACAATCCGGCCAAAATCGGAATGCCGATGTGCAGCAGGGACATTTTCGTTTTGCGTGCAACTGTGAAGACAATGGGAATCAACAGGATGACCCCAACCTCGAAAAATACGGGAATACCGACAATAAAGCCGACAATCATCATGGCCCAGTGGACGCGCTTCTCGCCGAAGCGGTCCACGAGGGTGGTGGCGATTTGTTCAGCGCCGCCGGATTCGGCCATCATTTTTCCGAGCATGGTACCTAGGGCGATAACGATTGCAATCGTTCCAAGCGTTCCGCCAAGACCGCCGGTTATCGAAGTAATCACATCCGCAGGCTGCATACCTGTCAATAGACCAAGGATCAGTGCGGAGATCAATAAAGTTACGAATGGATTCCATTTATATTTGGAAATCAGCACGATCAGGAAGACGATCGTCAGCAGTGTCCAGATCATTAAGGTAGCATTATGACTGAGACCGAATAGTGAATTCATATCTTGCTTCCTCCTATAGATTACCCATTTTGAATTGGGAAATGGTTAATATCGAGCTGTTCTGCGGTAGTATACCCAAAACAAAGGCGAATTCTATTGTATACTTGTCGACAACTTAGAGCATGCACAGTGTTTCGTAAGACGGAGGAAGGGAGGATTAAGCTAACCCTCCGGAAAACTAAGATGAAGCGTCTGACGGGAATCATCGAAGTAATGTTGAACCGCCGTTTGGATCCGTGCCGGATCCAGGGATTCCATCTCTGCAATTAGCTGAAGATGCTTGTCCGTGACATACCGAATCTTGGTGCCTCCGCCACCAAACACCTGACGGGTCGTAATTAACATGACTGTGATAACGATAGGGCGAATGCTCTTCCACAAATGAAGAATCCGTTTATGGTTCGCCTCCGTAATGATCCGTTCATGAAAAGCCAAATCCTGATAGGAGAATTCAACCGGGTCCTGATGTTTGGCTGCAAGCTCCATCCGATCGACGATTTGTTTTAAATGCTGGATTAATTCCGGCTGGGGATTCGCAAACACCTGGCCTTGAACAAAGCTCTCGATAAGGAAACGAACATCGTATAATTCCTCTACTTCTTTAAGCGATAAGCCCATGACAACGGCGCCCATGCGCTCCAATTGGATCAATCCTTCGCTGGACAGCGTTTTCATTGCTTCCCGCACAGGAGATCGGCTGGTGCCGAATTCACCTGCAATCCGATTCTCGGACAGGATTTCTCCGCGCTTGATGGTGCCACTAATAATCTGCAATCTCAGTTCACTGGCGATGGCCTCTCCTAGAGAGGCTCCCTGAAGCCATGTTGAGGGAAATTTCATAGCATAATTCTCCAATCCGTACTGATTCTAATTTTCTCTAGTGGTAATGATACCACATCGAAAGGAGAAGGGACCATGATGAGGCTATGACATGATGCCCTTAAGAAGCAGCAGGTTATAGAAGAGAATCAACGTTATTCCGACTTCTCAACCGCATGGCCGCCGAATTCATTACGCAGCGCTGCAACGACTTTGCCGTGGAACGTATCTTGGTCAAGGGAACGATAGCGCATAAACAGCGACATGGCGATAACCGGTGCGCTGGCTTGTACCTCAAGTGCCGTTTCTACGGTCCACTTTCCTTCGCCGGACGATTTCATTACGCCTTTGATGCCATCCAGCTTCGGATCCTTGGAAAATGCGTTTTGCGTCAGCTCCATGAGCCAGCTGCGAATGACGGATCCATTGGACCATACCCGGGCGACATCCTCATAGTTGAAGTCGAATGCGCTTTTTTCCAATACTTCAAAGCCTTCCGCAATGGATTGCATCATGCCGTATTCGATTCCGTTATGGACCATCTTCAGAAAATGGCCGCTGCCGCTTTCACCGGCATACAAGTAACCGTTCTCGACAGCCATATCCTTAAACAGGGGCTCAATGCTGGTGAATATGTCGCGATTGCCCCCAATCATAAAGCAGCCACCATGATGGGCGCCTTCCATGCCTCCGGAAGTGCCGGCATCAAAATAATGAATGCCTTGGTCCGCCAGACGTGCTGCACGGGTTTTGGAATCCTTATAATGCGAGTTGCCGCCGTCAATCAGAATATCACCGGACTCGAGGAGCGGAGTGAGAGAATCAATGACGGAATCCACGATATTTCCAGCAGGCACCATCATCCATACGATGCGGGGTTTATCCAGTTTCGCAACGAGCAATTCAGTTGATGCTGCGGCTTCGGCACCGCACTGGGCAGCCTGATCGACCAATTGCGTATTTAAGTCGTAAGCTACGACCTGATGCTGATGATGAATCAGATTCTGAACCAGATTGAGGCCCATTTTCCCCAGACCGATCATGCCTATTTTCATAAAACAATGCAGCTCCTTCTTAGGTGTATACTTGTATACAACTTAAATTCAATTATTTATACTACTCCTTTATAGCTCTTGTGTAAATAAGGGGCATGCTAGGGATGAAAGGCGTTACATGGATCGAAAATGCATCCACAACGTGTTCAAATAGGTTATCCCCATGTGGATAATTCAAAACTAGCAATAATGACTACTTGTGGAAAACTTAAGTGCTTGCCGAGGTCAAGTAAGGTTTGACTTTTGGGCCTGAACGTGATTAAATGTATAAAGGCATTTTCTGTGAAGATGAGAACATTATCCGCTACCATTTAGCGGTCTGTTTACAAGAGATACGTCCATAGACGTCGGTTCAACAAATCGCGGTCTATTCTTCCGTGAAAGTGCGTCGATTGACGTTATGATCTTAAAATATGGGTAAGACATATTCCTGTAAGGGGGTGCATTAATCATGAGACCGACTTTCAAACCGAATGTAAGCAAACGTAAAAAGGTACATGGCTTCCGTAAAAGAATGAGCACGAAGAACGGACGCAAAGTATTGGCTAACCGCCGTCAAAAAGGCAGAAAAGTACTGAGCGCGTAATATTGTGCCACGAAGACCACCGAGGTGGTCTTTTTTTCGTAATATCTCCTGCAGTGTGAGGAGTTTCCTTATGAAAACGGCGGAATATAAGCTAAAGTAGGCTTAAAGTATTCCAATTGGAATGTTTATCGCGGTTTTGGCATGACTATACTCTTATAATAGAAGAGATGCCAAAGAGGCTTACGATGAGGCTTATGATTATTGAACTTGATTAACGGCAGGGCGGGAGAAACTTGTGCATAGAAAACTTCGTTTACGGAACCGCGCTGATTTCAGCCGGGTATATCGACACGGAAAGTCCTTCGCCAATCATCAATTTGTTGTATATTGGTCACGCAAAAAAGAGGTAGAGCAGTTTCGCGTTGGCGTTTCATGCAGCAAAAAGATCGGCAATGCGGTTGTCCGCAACCGGATGAGACGGCTGGTTAAAGAGATTGTCAGGCACCATCAACACCAGATTATCGAGCATATCGACCTGATCTTTATCGTTCGAAAGGGAGCGCTCGACAAGTCTTACCAGGAGCTGGAGAAAAGCGTGCTTCATGTATTGAGGAAATCGTCCCTTCTGAAAGCGAAGAGGGGCTGAACCATGTGTTTATTTGTCCATATAAATATGTTATGATTTACCGTGGAATGGAATGGCGAAGAGAGGGGTTTTGAAGTGTCGTTCATGAAGACAAGACGAGGAAAATGGTTCCTCCTCACCGCTGTAATACTTGCAGTGGCCGTTATATCAGGTTGTGCGCCTGGAGCTGACCAAACGCGTACCATTGAAGACTTGAAAAATGGAGGCTTCTGGCAGAGCAACGTTGTTTATTACTTTACATGGGCACTTGATACGTTTGCTACATGGTTTAACGGTGAATACGGATTGTCCGTACTCGTGATGGTGCTTATCGTCCGTACCTTGATTTTACCGCTGACTCTGAAACAGGTCAGAAGCTCGAAGGCAATGCAGGCCATTCAGCCTGAAATTCAGAAAATTCGCGAGAAATATAAAGATCAACCTGAAAAAGTTCAAATGGAAACGATGAAGCTCTTCCAGGAGAATAAGGTTAATCCGATGGCGGGATGTTTGCCGCTGATCGTACAAATGCCGATATTTATCGCACTCTATCATTCGATTTACTATAACAATCTCCTTCGTGATCACGAATTCCTGTGGCTGCAATTAGGTCAACCGGACAAGCTGTTTATTTTGCCGGTGCTTGCCGCTGCAACGACTTATTTCCAAACGAAAATGATGATGAAGATGAACCCGTCTCCACAAATGGGGATGATGCAGTTCATGCTGTTCGTTTATCCGATTCTGATCTTTGTAATGTCCTTCCAGTTCCCTTCAGCACTTCCGTTGTACTGGTTCTACAGTAACCTCTACACCATCGTGCAGAACTACTTCTTGTACCGCAACAATGACAAGGCTGCTGTCGTGGCAAGTGTTGCCAGCGCAACCGACGGTCAGAAGAGTAAGAGCGGTAACAAGGGCGGGAAAAAGAGTGGCAGCAAAGGCGGGAAAAAAGGTTCGAAGGGAGCCAAGAAGTCGAGATGAGTAAAATCGTCGCAACAGGAAAAACCATTGAAGATGCTGTCGCACAAGGGCTGGCCCGATGGGGTGTAAGTCAAGACCGTGTATCGGTTCAAGTATTGAGTCAGCCATCAAGAGGATTCCTGGGCCTGTTTGGGGTCAAGGAAGCGAAAGTCGAACTAACGCTCCTGCCTGACGGTGCCGGCGGCGATTCATCTGTGAAGGAAGTACTTCCTACAAACGCGCAAGCTGTTCCGGCCAAAGTGGTTCAGGTCTCCAATACCTCTGTCATGACGCAGGAAGTTCCTGCTGTCAGCAGTGATATAGAGAACCCTGCCACAGCTTCGTTTGAAGGCAAGGATCCTTACCAGGAAGCCATCACCTTTCTTGTTGATACCGGACAAGCCATGGGGCTAGATATTTCGGTTGAGGTTGAGAAGGGGAGAGACTTTACCACGCTTCAAATTTCTGGCGCCGGACTCGGACTTATGATCGGGCGTAGAGGTCAGACTCTGGATGCCCTTCAGTATCTGGCGAATATCGTAGCTAACCGTTATTCCAACAGCTATCTTCGCATCGTACTGGATGCGGAGAACTTCCGAGACCGTCGCAAGAAGACGCTGGAGGATTTGGCGGATCGGTTAGCGGGACGGGTACTGAAGACACGTAAAGAGATTGTGCTTGAGCCTATGCCTGCTGCTGAGCGGAAGGTGATTCACGCTAAACTCCAGTCACATGGAGCCGTGAAGACGTACAGCAAGGGCGAAGAACCGAACCGGCGGGTTGTCATTACACCCAAGTCGTCCTAAATGAGTTGAAGAGTATATATAAACAATGACTCCTTAAGCTTCAAGAGGGAGTCATTGTTTTTTAAAGAGACCTATAGGGAAAGACCCCGTTGGAGGTTTTCCTTTCAAGTTGATAGATGAAGAAGCCGGATTGTACATGGTATGGCTGTAATTCCGATGTTTTTTACAAAGAAAGAGGTGAAGGAAGCGATGTTTAGTGATACGATTGCAGCTATTTCAACAGCTGTCGGTGAAGGCGGCATTGCGATTATTCGCGTCAGCGGTCCGGACTCCGTTCCGGAAGTGGAGCGTATATTCAAAAGTAAAAACAAGTTAACACAAGTGGATTCCCATACCGTTCATTACGGTCATATTGTGGATCCAAAAACGGGAGAAAACCTCGAAGAGGTCCTTGTAACTGTGATGCGTGCTCCACGATCATTCACGACCGAAGATGTCGTCGAGATCAGCGCGCATGGCGGGGTCATCTCCGTAAAACGCGTCATGGATCTGTTGCTTCAATTAAACATCCGTTTGGCGGAACCCGGTGAATTTACGAAGCGGGCTTTCTTAAACGGCCGGATCGATCTGTCCCAGGCAGAAGCCGTTATGGACCTGATTCGTTCGAAATCCGATCGCGCCTTCTCCGTTGCGCTCAAGCAGGTCGAAGGAACGTTATCCCGTAAGATCAACGAGCTGCGGCATACCCTGGTCGAAACGCTGGCCCATATCGAAGTGAATATCGATTACCCTGAGCATGATGTGGAGTCGCTTACTTCAGAGTTCATTAAAGAGAAAAGCCAGCTGGTCATGGGTGAAATTGATAAGCTGCTGAAGACCGCGCAAGAAGGGAAAATCCTGCGTGAAGGGATTACGACAGCTATTATCGGTCGCCCCAATGTGGGCAAATCTTCGCTTCTGAACACGCTGGCCCAGGATAATCGCGCGATTGTCACGGATATACCTGGTACGACTCGCGATGTGATTGAGGAATTTGTCACCATTAACAACATTCCGTTGAAGCTGCTTGATACCGCGGGTATCCGGGAAACGATGGATGTGGTCGAGCAGATCGGCGTTGAACGATCCAAGCATGCGGTTAACGAAGCGGATCTCATTCTGCTCGTGCTGAATGCCAATGAACCGCTGCATCAGGACGAATTGGAATTGATGGAACAAATACGCGGTAGACAATGTATTGTCATTATGAATAAAATGGACTTACCGTCTAATCTCGATCTGGACATTCTCCATCGATACTATCCCGATGAGTTGATTGTTCCGATGTCGGTGAAGGCGCAAGAGGGTATTGACCGGCTGGAAGAGGCTATATCCAACTTGTTCTTCAGCGGCCAGATTGAAGGCGGAGATCTGACGTATGTGAGCAATGTGCGACATATCGCTTTGCTGAAGAAATCCAAGCAGTCGCTGCAGGATGCATATGATGCGGCTGAACAGCTCATTCCGATCGATATGATCCAAATCGATGTGAGAATGGCCTGGGAGCAGTTAAGTGAGATATTGGGTGAAGCGGTTGGCGATTCGCTCATTGATCAGATTTTTTCACAGTTTTGCTTGGGTAAATAAGCTTCAAGCCTTACTATATATAGTAGGAACAGCTCAACAATTTCAGGGATATCCGAGGTGGAATCCCTTTGATTACGTATATAAACACAATTAGAACAGGAGGGTGAGCTATGAGTTATATGGGTGGCACTTATGATGTGATTGTAGTCGGTGCAGGACATGCCGGCTGTGAGGCTGCACTCGCATCTGCACGAATGGGTGCTGAAACGTTGATGGTTACGATCAACCTGGATATGGTTGCTTTTATGCCATGTAACCCGTCCATTGGAGGGCCTGCAAAAGGCCATGTCGTTCGCGAAATCGACGCACTGGGCGGAGAAATGGGACGCAATATCGATAAAACCTTCATTCAAATGAGAATGTTGAATACAGGTAAAGGTCCGGCTGTCCACGCGCTGCGTGCTCAAGCGGATAAGTTTTCTTATCAGCATACCATGAAAGAGACGATGGAGAAGGAAGAGAAGCTTACCCTTCGTCAGGGTATGGTGGATCAGCTGATCGTAGAAGATGGCGTATGCGTGGGGATCGTGACGCAGACGGGTACGGAATATCGTGCGAAAGCCGTTGTGCTGACAACCGGTACGTATTTGCGCGGTAAAGTCATTATGGGTGAATTGATGTACGAGAGCGGTCCGAATAATCAACAGCCGTCGGTAAAACTGGCGCACAACTTGCGCGAGCTTGGATTCGACCTTGTTCGATTCAAGACAGGTACACCACCGCGGGTGCATAAGGATACGATTGATTTCTCCAAGACCGAAATTCAGCCTGGGGATGAGAAGCCTAAGTTCTTCTCTTATGAAACAAAATCCTCCGACAATGAGCAGCTTCCTTGCTGGTTGACGTATACGTCGGTGGATACACATCAGATTATCAATGACAACCTTCACCGCGCACCGATGTTCTCTGGTGTTATTGAAGGTACTGGACCACGTTACTGCCCGTCTATCGAAGACAAAATCGTTCGTTTTGCCGACAAGCCGAAGCATCAGATTTTTCTTGAGCCTGAAGGTAAAAATACGAAAGAATACTACGTGCAAGGGCTATCCACCAGCATGCCTGAGGATGTTCAGCTTGCGGTTCTTCGTTCCATTCCCGGAATGGAGAAGGTAGAAATGATGCGTAACGGGTATGCTATCGAGTATGATGCGATGGTGCCAACGCAGCTGTGGCCGTCTCTGGAAACGAAAAAGCTGCCGGGTCTGTTCACGGCTGGACAGATCAATGGAACCTCGGGATATGAAGAGGCAGCAGGTCAAGGCATTATGGCGGGTATCAATGCGGCACGTAAAGTGCAGGGCAAAGAGCCTGTTATATTGGATCGCTCCCAGGGTTATATTGGAGTGCTGATTGATGACCTGGTGACCAAAGGGACAAATGAGCCTTATCGTTTGCTCACCTCCCGTGCAGAATACCGTTTGCTGCTTCGCCATGATAATGCCGATTTGCGTCTTACCGAAATCGGCCATAATATCGGACTGATTTCGGAAGAGCGTTATGCCAAATTCGTGCTGAAGAAGCAGCTCGTTGAGCAGGAGATCGAGCGTCTTCGCCAAACGAAGGTGAAGCCGGTTGAAGTAAATGCGATGTTGGAAGCAGCTGGATCAGCACCCATTGTGGACGGAAGCAATATGCTGACGATTCTGCGCCGTCCGGAGATTACGTTTGCGATGATTGAGTCGCTCTCCCCGTCTCCATACGAGCTGGATGAGGAAATGAAAGAGCAAGTCGAAATTCAAATCAAATATGCGGGTTATATTGAGAAACAGCTGGGACATGTGGAAAAGCTGCAGAAGATGGAGAAAAAACGGATTCCGGAGGATATCGTTTATGACGAGATCAACGGACTGGCCATGGAAGCCCGGCAGAAGCTGAACAAGATCCGTCCGATCTCCATCGGTCAGGCATCGCGTATTGCCGGCGTAACACCGGCGGATATTTCGATACTTCTCGTTTACCTGGAGCATTATAACCGGGTAACCGCAGCGAAAGGATAAGGAATGGACGACATTCAGAAGGCTTTTGTTGACCGGCTCGGAGAGCACGGGATCACGATTGATGAGAAACAGCTCCAGCAGTTCGAAATGTATTACGAAATACTGGTGGAGTGGAACGAGAAAATGAATTTAACTGGAATTACGGAACGGGAGCAAGTCTATACGAAGCATTTTTACGACTCGATCACGCTCGCCTTTTATGTGGATATGACCCAAATCGGCAATCTGGCGGATATCGGATCAGGCGCTGGCTTTCCTGGTATTCCTCTGAAAATATGTTTCCCGCATGTGAACCTGACGATTGTGGATTCGCTTAACAAACGAATTAACTTTCTGAAGCATGTCGTGGATACGATTGGCCTGACGGGGGTTGAACTGATTCACGGACGTGCGGAAGAGGTTGCTCGCAAGCAGGGGTACCGTGACGGGTTCGATCTAGTCACAGCGAGAGCAGTTGCTCGCATGGCTGTGTTGAACGAGTTCTGCCTACCTTTCACGAAGGTAGGGGGACGATTCGCCGCGATGAAGGGTAGTGACCCTACGGAAGAGGTGAAGGAGGCAACTCGCAGCTTGAAAGAGCTGAGAGGGGCTTTGAACAAGGTTCATTCATTCTCCTTACCCGTGGAGGAATCAGGCCGGCATATCGTGGTGATCGATAAAAAGGGAGCTACGCCTTCCAAGTACCCCCGTAAGGCGGGTACGGCCAGTAAAACGCCGATCGTGTAATCATTTTGCCATCGATCTAGATACTGTCAATCACGCCGGTCTCCCTTGCAGAGACAAGCTTTGCTAGAAGACATGCAAACCATTCAAGAGAAGGACTCTATGGAGTCCTTCTCTTTTTTATTGACTTTGTAGATTTGCCTTGAGAGGGAAGGGAGGTCGTTAATATTAGTTTTATTTACATATGAAATATATAGAAATTGATTTGTTGTATTTTCGTTGATTAAGCCCCCTCTTATCGACTGTCATTATTTTAATAGAGAGGTGAAACAAGAAAATATACATCTCAGATTACCGACTGAAAGGAAACCCTTAAGGATTCTCGTAAGAAGCTTTATACGACTCGATGGCACGCTCACTTTTTACGTTTTCTTATCAAATGGAACCGAGGGTTACCTCTAAAGGGAGTGGGTTGATTAAAGCTGAGCTTTTAAACAAGAATGGACATCCACGTTGTGAATGTATCTGATAAACTTTGAATGTTTCACGTGAAACATTTGAAGCATGTTGTGAGTTATAAGTTAGGTATCTTTTATGGAAGCATTATATTCATTGACAAATTATTATGATATCAACCATGTTATCTAATTTGAATAATGAAGGATGAAAACCTCATGAATAAAGTTAGTGTGCAACTATCCATCACATTCATGCACTGGACAGGGGAACTTGCAGGGAGCAGTGAGCCATGATGTTCATCAATCGAGTGAATCTACCAGCCAATTTAGATTCGCGCTTCTTAGATTTTGATGTAAATGGTTGTTCAACAGATTTAATCTATTGGCAAATCCTACAATTATTCTGAATCTAGAATCACAAGAAAGGCTGCTGGGTAGATGATGTGGCTCAATAACATGATTTCGACGCCAAAACTTTGGAACTGTGCACAAATCATGTATAAAGCAAACGAGAAATGAAGGAAAAAAGGTGATATTGGAGAATAGAGTTATAGGACAAAAAGTGGTAGAATAGAATCGTAGTATCCATTTGGACAGAAGGGCCGGTTTGCCCGTTCTTTAATTGGATGAAAGAGTATAAATCCTGGTTTGGTCACTTTTCCATCCTTGCTTCGTGCAGTCAACAACTTTGATCGTTGTGGCTGCTGTTTTTTGGAAGGTACCATGCCATCCCATGGGATCATGGCCTTAAGCGAAATAGAAAAAGATATATACCACTTGTGAGATATCGATCGATCGTAAGCATCATGATAAAACCTCCTGTTATATCTCTCAAGAAGCAACCGCTTCATGCAGCGGTTTGATCAGAGAAATACGGCAATGATCACCATAGGCGTTTTTCTCCGATCAGCATGAAATTTGTTTTTGCAGGGAAATGCCTGGCACCACAGTGGATTCTATCGCCAATGGATGGTTGGACTATCCGTGTATGACTCCATGTTGTGGTTTTCCAATCGAATAACCGATTCCGGGATATTCGGAGGCTTATCCGTGCTATCATGAAATTAGGTGGTAATATACGGAATGAAAGAACAATTTTCGAGATTGTTTGGCTTAGCGGCAGAGCGGAACCAAGGGGATGAAGTGAAACAAATCCCGGTAAACGAGGTTGTCAGCAGCCCATACCAGCCACGGACGATTTTTGATGACGAGAAGATTGATGAATTACTTCAGACAATTAAAACCCATGGAGTCATTCAACCTATTGTCGTTCGTGTCCGAAATGGCATGTATGAGATCATTGCAGGGGAACGCCGCTGGCGTGCGGTTAAGAAGCTGGGTCTGGACACGATTCCGGCCATTGTTCGGGAGTTCAACGATTCACAAGCTGCCTCCATTGCGTTAATCGAGAATCTGCAGCGTGAAGGCCTTACTTCGATTGAAGAGGCAGTGGCTTATCAGAAGTTGATTGATCTTCATCAATTGACGCAAGAGAGCTTGGCACAGCGGCTAGGCAAAAGCCAGTCCACGATTGCAAACAAGATTCGTTTGCTGCAGCTGCCGGAAGCAGTCAAGGTGGCATTGATGGAACGCAAGGTGACGGAACGCCATGCGCGTGCGCTGCTTTCATTGGATAATGAAGAAACCCAGCTTAAAGTGCTGGACGAGATCATTACCAAGGAACTGAATGTGAAGCAGACAGAGGCACGAATCGCCTTTTATAAAGAAGTAACAACAATGAAGAAGGCGAAGCGTATATCGTACAGCAAGGATGTTCGCCTGGCTCTGAACACGATCCGCCAATCGATCGATATGGTCTCAGGTTCGGGGATGGCTATTAAAACAACGGAGAATGATCATGAAGATCACTATGAAATCGTTATAAAAATACCTAAACGTTAAGATATGGTGTGAAGCGGTATGCATCGTACCGCTTTTTCTGTTGATCAAGAGATAATGCTCTGCAGCGGTCTATGTTGCTTAACGAAGAGTTTTGGTTTGATGTTGCAGATGAGAAACATGTATTACTCATTTTCATCGCCGCTATATCCTGGGCATCCCGAAAACACCGGGATCGTTCGCTTAATACATATACAGCCTGTTGCTGTATATCATCTATTGCGACTACTTAGAAGAGTCTTCCTACATTGAGGTGAAATGAGTGTCAAAGATAATTGCCATAGCAAATCAAAAGGGCGGTGTCGGTAAAACAACGACTTCCGTCAATCTGGGAGCTGGATTGGCTTCGCTTGGCAAACGGGTGCTTTTGGTGGATATTGACCCCCAAGGTAACACGACGAGTGGGGTTGGCATTAATAAAGCCGATGTTGCAAATTGCATTTACGATATTATCATCAATGAAGTACACCCGAAGGACGCCATCTGTGGGACTAACATCGAAGGCCTGGACATCATTCCGGCAACCATTCAATTGGCTGGTGCTGAGATTGAGCTTGTTCCTACGATATCCCGTGAAGTACGATTGAAGAAATCACTTCAATTAGTCAAACCCCAGTATGATTATATTTTGATTGATTGTCCTCCATCGCTTGGCATTTTAACGATTAATTCATTGACCGCAGCCGATTCCGTGATCATCCCGATTCAATGTGAATACTACGCACTCGAGGGTCTGAGTCAGCTGCTGAATACGGTTCGCCTTGTTCAGAAACATCTGAATACATCGCTTAAGATTGAAGGTGTATTATTGACGATGCTGGATGCGCGCACGAACTTGGGCATTCAGGTAATTGAAGAAGTGAAAAAGTATTTTCAGGAAAAAGTGTACAGAACGATTATACCTAGAAATATTCGTTTGAGTGAAGCACCATCTCATGGACAGTCGATCATTACTTATGATCCTCGATCTAAGGGAGCGGAAGTATACTTGGAGCTGGCAAAGGAAGTGATCTCGTATGAGTAAACGATTGGGAAAAGGGCTGGATGCGCTTATTCCATCTTTGTCTATTCATGATGATGACAAGGTAGTGGAAATTCCGCTTAGTCAATTGCGAGCGAATCCGTATCAGCCGCGCAAGACATTTAACGATGAGGCTATCCAGGAGTTGGCGGAATCGATCCGCCAGCATGGAGTTATCCAACCGATTATCGTCCGCAGTGTGCTGAAAGGGTATGAGATTATTGCCGGGGAGCGCAGATTCCGGGCGTCTCAATATTGCGGCAAAGCAACGATACCGGCAGTGGTTCGATCTTTCAGCGATCAACAAGTCATGGAGATTGCCCTGATCGAGAACCTGCAGCGGGAGAACCTGAACGCCATGGAGATTGCTGTAGCTTACCAAGGTTTGATGGAACAATTTTCCTTAACCCAAGAAGAACTGTCATTGAAGGTGGGTAAGTCTCGTTCACACATTGCTAACTTTTTGCGGTTGCTGTCTCTGCCTGAAGAAGTGAAGGACAATGTTTCACGTGGAACATTATCCATGGGACATGCCCGGGCGATCGTTGGAATTAAGGATCCCATTCTTGTTAAACAGTTGGCAAAACAGTGTGTGGAGCAAGAGTGGAGTGTCCGTGAATTAGAGGAAGCGGTTAAGAATCTGGATCGCAAACCAACGGATAAAGCAAAACCTAAGGTTAAGAATAGAGATCCTTATATCGATCATCTGGAAGAGGGTCTGAGAGAACGTTTTAAAACGACGGTCAAAATTAAGCACAATAAGGATAAAGGGAAAATTGAGCTTAATTACTATAGTAAACAGGACCTGGAGCGGTTGTTGGAACTTCTTCAATAAAAGAGCTGTGGTTCTGTTGAAGAAGAAACTATCATGCGTGACGGGTTGAATTACAAATGGTTGAACAGCAAATGAGTGCGATTAAAAACCAAAGACATGTCGACGTTCCTGTAAGGGGAATGAGATATGTCTTTATTTAACTAAACATGAAGCCACGGCCTTGATACTCCGAACTTGAAGATATTTGGATATATCCTGTTAAGAGACACCAATACGGCAAAGATGAAGGTGAAGTATCATGGACCCGATCGTTTATCTGGATCATGCAGCCACTTCGTGGCCAAAGCCGCCTGAAGTATTTGAGGCGATGAGAAAGGCGATGGAAGAGGCGGCTGCAAATCCGGGACGTGGGAGTCACCGGATGGCGGTGAAAGCTTCCCGTGTGCTCTATGGAACACGGAGGACGCTCGCAGACTTGTTTGGGGTAAAGAATCCTAATGATATTGCGCTGACATCGAATACAACAGAAGCGTTGAACTTAGCGATCAAAGGGTATTTGCGTGAAGGCGATCATGTGATTGCTACCATGATTGAACATAATTCAGTGCGCAGACCGTTAGAGTATTTGAAACGCACCCGAGGGGTACAAGTAGACTATATTCCTGTCGATGAGGAAGGTCAGCTTGATGTGCAACTAATAGAGGGAGCTTTTCGTTCTAATACTAGGCTTGTTGTGTGTAGTCACAGCTCCAACCTTCTTGGTTCAATCATTCCTCTCGTTGAAATCGGTGAACTGGTGAAGAGAAAAGGGGCTGTACTGCTCGTAGATGCTGCCCAGAGTGCCGGTATGCTGGATATTCATGTGGAGGCGATGCATGTAGGCATGTTGGCTTTTCCGGGGCATAAAGGGCTTCTGGGGCCGCAAGGAACAGGCGGGTTGTATATCTCGCCTGATATTGATCTGGAACCATTACTGCACGGAGGCACAGGGAGTCAATCAGAGGCTATTGAACAGCCGACGGTACGTCCGGATCGATATGAGGCAGGGACGCCTAACACGATTGGATATGCGGGACTGCAAGCGGGTGTGAAGAAGGTGCTTGAATGGACACCGCAGCATATTTACCAGCACGAATGGGAGCTAACCCAATATATGATTGAGGGTCTGCAAGAGGTAGAAGGCCTTCGTATATTAGGTCCTGCACTTGGTCAAGCGAGGACAGGTATCGTAGCTTTTGTGTCAGAGCGATACAGCGCGTCTGAGTTAGCTTTTCGACTGGACCGGGAATATGGGATTGCCGTGCGTGCTGGTTATCATTGCACACCGCTTGCTCATATGGCATCAGGCACGGAACAGACAGGTGCAGTCAGAGCAAGTGTGGGGATATCTACTAGCCGTGACGAAGTAGAGCTCATACGAAAGGCGATTGCAGAAATTCATAGATAATCAAATAGATCAAGATGGAGAAGAGGAAGGAAGAAAGCATGTCTGAATTAAATGAATTGATCATGGAGCAGCTTCATTGGTTTGTCGTCGGAATGGTCATGATCATCTTGATCTTATGGGTAACTTTAATTGTTCAAGGGACAAAACTGCGTAAAATGAAGCGTCGTTATGATGCGATGATGGCAGGCAGTGGGGTAGAAGATATCGAATCGCTGTTGGTCCAACTGAAAATCCAGATGGATGAGATTGAAGAGGGCCATGCCCATCATCAAGAAATGCTGGATACAATCAGCGGCAGTTTGAAAGGAATGAAGTCCAAGGTTGGTATCGTACGATACAATGCGTTTGGGGAGCGGGGGAACGAAATGAGCTTCTCCCTGGCTATTCTCAGTGAACAAGAGGAAGGGATTGTGCTGACCGGTCTGCATAACCGGGAGAGCTCCTATGTGTACGCTAAACCACTGAAGGATGGGCAGTCCAAATATCCATTATCTCCGGAAGAAAAGGAGGCCGTCACTCTTGCGCTGCAAGAAGGGTAGAACGGTTCCACTCTTTAATGCCTGCAAATAGGCAGGTTGCAATAATATCAGACAACCGCATGACCAAGCTTAAGCGAGTGTTCTGCAATACGAAGTATTCCATAAAGCCGCCGACATTGACGATGCCCGTTATGTGGATATCGCCGACCGGCGGTAATTCTTTATGTACGCCAGCTCCGGGCTTTAGAGGTCCATCGGATATTTGAATAGAGCCTACACTTGATGACTGCCCCAGACACGCATCAATGCCGATCACAAAAGGGTTGTCGAATTTTTCATATATCGCCGTTAGCGTATCCTTCAGATTCATGGCGTGGACAGGCTCGTCCAGTGTACCGTAGAGATGAAACAGAGGACTGTTGTAGCGTGCAAGTGAGGTGCCGACAAGGGGTCCCAGACAATCGCCGGTAGACCGGTCGGTACCGATGCAGACAATGACAAGCGGACGATGCTGAATACGGGCGTCAGAGAGATGGAAGAGCAAGCGATGTATAATAGCAGAATGGATATTAGGGTCCGTGTGTGGTATTTTTAAGCTGGAAGCCTCCGGGCGAGACGTGATTTTAGATAGACGGTTCATAGAATCTTCCTTTCGTCTGCATTTGGTAGTATCAGTATATGGATGAAAGACTGTTTTTATACTTTGGGATTCGCTTAAAATGTGATTTAAATTCAACTCGGACAGAAGAATGTTCTCAGGATAAGGAATGTGCTTGGGCAGAATGAGGTATATGAATATACTTGATCTATGAAAAGGTTTATATAAAACTCTTAATCATTGGGAATGATGGTGAGAAGAAATAAGAGGAAATGATAGCCATGATGGAGGGGGACGGGGCAGTGGAAGGCGCGATGTTGATCGCATTTGATTCCACCCAGCAGGCGCTGCGTGCAGAAATGCTGCTGGAGTACGCGGATATCGAAATTGATCTTTTTCCTACACCAAAAGAGATTACGGCTGGCTGTGCATTATCGATTCAATTCCCCCCTGATGCGTTAAATGATGTTCAAGCGATCATCCGACAGGAGCGTGTGGAGATCCGGGGCATCTTTGCGTTGGATAACAACGAGAAGTATATCAACATCGAAGAGTAAGGGGAGGACATCAGGGATGAGGGGCTTTAGTTACTTATCTGGGGAAAAAGATGGAGTAGACTTGGGTAGTTTGACTAAGGAGGCTAAGGGTTTGAAAGATCAGATATGGAGATGGTTAACGAATGAAGAGATGTGGATGAATATCCTGTCATCCGGCATTCGCGTCATTATCATTTTTATTCTGACGCGTCTCGTAATACGAGTTGTGTATAAGATGATTGATCAGTTTCTCCTTAGGCAGGAGAAGAGCCGAATTCAAGTGAACTCAAGACGGTTTGTCACGGTAGGGGAGTTGCTAAAAAATGTAACCTCTGTTGTGTGTAACTTTGTTATGATTTTGATCATTCTCTCAGAGTTCAACTTCAAGCTAGGACCACTGTTAGCCGGTGCCGGGGTACTTGGTCTTGCCATAGGTTTTGGTGCACAGAGTTTAGTGAAGGATGTTATTACCGGATTCTTCATTATATTCGAGGATCAATTTGCAGTAGGCGACGTAATCAAGAGTGGTGAGTACCGGGGAACGGTTGAAATGATCGGACTTCGCACATCGCGAGTTAAGGGATTGAATGGGGAGACCTATATTATTCCGAACGGAATGATTACCAGCGTCACGAATTACTCCCTTTCCAATTCATTAGCCATTGTAGATTTACCCGTAAAGAACGACCAGCAGGTGAAGGATACGATTACGCTGATTCAGTCGGCCCTTACGGGAATCATGGACCGTCGCCCAGAGGTGCAGCGGACACCGGATGTGTTAGGAATTCAGTCATTAAATACTTCTGAATATGTTGTTCGTATTGTTGCCGAATGCAACCCCAATGCAAGAGAGTATGTGGAGCGCCAGATATTTACGGATATTAAACAGGCTATTGAAGAACGGGATATGGGACAAGAACGCGTTCAGGCTTGATCTAATCGGTTATCCAATGATATATAATAGATAGAAGTAATAGAAGTAATAGAAGTAAAAGGGAGCGATAGCCATGGAGCGCAAGGTATTTCAGTTAGGGGATATCGTTCAGATGAAGAAGCCTCATCCCTGTGGAAATAATGAGATGGAGATTATTCGCATGGGGATGGATATTCGGATCAAATGTACCAAGTGTCAGCATAGCGTGTTGATCCCCCGTGTAAAGTTTGAGAAGAATATGAAGAAGGTTTTGCGTTCGGCTCAGGAGACGGAAGGGGCGGGAGATACACCGTAATATCTCCTCTCCTAAGCGTTCCAAGCGGTCAATGAAATCCAAGGAACAGTGAGATCGACAAGCTATTGACCAGACAATGTTTCCATGATATAATCAATTCTGCTGTGGAAAGGTACCCAAGAGGCCCAAGGGGGCTGACTCGAAATCAGCTAGGCGTCGCAAGGCGTGCGTGGGTTCGAATCCCACCCTTTCCGCCACCAATCGTTTTTACCCGTCATTACGCGGTTTACAATACGATATGTGATGCGCAAGCTGTTCGAAATACATACGTTAGAGCGCTAGCTGATTACGAAGCGCCTAACTGATTCCGGAATACTCTCTACGTGATATCGCGTAGGGGGTATTTTTTCGTTATGGATAAAAGAACCGGTCGTAGAACGGTAGGCACGCGGCAACCAATCGTTAACGTAGCCTTGCCGTCTTATACGCTACAGGAAGCCGTCGATTTCGTCGTTAAGATTAAGCGCGCCAACAATCTAAAGGAGCGAACGATTAGCGGTTACATACAGAATATGAATTACTTTATCGAATGGGTTACGGAGAGGTATGGCGAAATAACAATCCGTGAGGTAACTGCCGATCTATTACGCGAGTATGTTTTATGGTGCGCGACGGATAAGGAATACTACGCCGGCCATCCGTTTAAAGCGGAGTACGAGAAAGGGAAGCTCGGGTTATCGCCAGCATCGGTAAACGTCCGTATCCGCGTGTTAAAGACATTCTTTGCGGTACTGCATGAAGAGGAGGTTATCGATCGGAATCCGGCTGCTAACGTCTCCCTAATGCGCCAGGATGTCGATACTGTTATGCCGCTTAGTGACGATGAGCTGCGTCGCTTTATGAAGGCGCCAGACCAACGACAATGGGCGCAATGGAGGGATTCCGTCATCATGACGCTTATCCTGGATACCGGCCTCAGACTCGGTGAAATATGTGCGCTAGAAAAGCCGGAGATTGACTTCGTTAAAAAGTCGATTACATTGCCGGCATCGAAGAATAAGAATCGTAAATCGAGGACGTTACCTCTATCGACAGAGACGGCGCGCCTATTAAAGCAGCTTATTGCAGAAACGGAACGCAACTTCAACACTACATATGTATTTACTACTAACTACGGCGAACAGTTGAGCGAGAAGACGATACAGAAGTCATTCGATAATTACGCGGAAAGGGCGAAGCTAGGACGGACGGTATCGCCGCATGTGTTGCGTCATAACTTCGCGACAATGGCCGCAGAGAACGGGATGTCGATATTCCACCTGCAGAAGCTCATGGGACATGCTGACATCGCGACAACGCGTAAGTACGTCCAAATTAGCGAGGGCAGCCTGGCGGAAGAGCATAAGCGGTGCAGTCCGTTAACGCGCCTGACAAGCCGTAAGGGAGGCCGTTGATATGACGAAGCCATCTGGCGGCATTGTCCGCGTATCTAAACGGGACAGCGGCTATACGATACTGGACCCGTTCTTCTTATCGGACGAGCGTCTAACGTGGAAGGCGAAGGGGCTGCTTGCGTATCTCCTGTCTAAGCCGTCAAACTGGCGAGTTTATATCGGCGACCTGGTGAAGCGGTCAAAGGACGGACGTGACGCCGTATATTCCGCGATAAAGGAACTAGAGATCTGCGGATATGTCGAGCGCCGGCAAACGCGCGATGAAGCGAACCGAATAACCGGAATGGAAACGGTAATCTATGAGCGGCCGATTATCGACGATCCAGATCCGGACTTACCACATACGGATATTCCGGACGTGGAAAAACCGAAGACGGAGAAACCGACACAAGTTATTAATGATTTAAGTATTAATGACTCTAAAAGAGAAATAGATAAGAGCGACAACGATGCTATTTTACACGCGCTGGCTAAAGCATTACGCAAGCTGCCGCTAAACGATACCGCAAGCCTATACGACCACTATTTCGAGGATACTTACGCGATGCTGACGCGTAGATTTAGCGGTCAACTAGAGGCGGATGTCATTGCGCTGGCTGCCGATCGGTATTTCACGAAGGCCGTTGATCTGCGGACGGGATTGCCGAATCCTAGCGTTTATTCTCCGGTGGGAGTATTTCACGATGCTTATTCGGAGGCGCTAGCGGAGTGGAGAGCGGCCCAATATAAGCGAAGTGCGGGCGGTGCATAAGTCGCATCGTGAGCGGAATAGTACTCCGGCCATCCTCGTGCGTGATCCGGCGTCTATCTGCGTCAGTCTGCGTCCAGTTGCGTTTACGCTTCGTTTGCGTTGCGCGAGTGGAAGAGGGTACTGCGGTGTTATGTGATTACCTTATTTTTCCGCGAGACAGGCCGATTAGAGCGTGTTAATATCGGTTGCGACGTCGATTCGCACGCGAAAATAGACGTCAATAATTACGATCATGACGCGGAGGACTAAAATGAGGATTGACGCAGAGACTAGAAGAAGAGAAGGGCAACGTTTGGCTGCAGGAGAAGTGACAGTAGAAGAAATCGCGAAGAAATACAACAGGGATAAATCAACTGTCCGTGGCTGGAGGAGAGACGCAGAAAACATAGCGGAGGAATTGTCCGTAGGTACCGGTAGTAATGAAGTACATAAACTACGCAAAGAAAATGCACAATTAAAGGGACAGGTGCAGTCTTTACTTAAGACTGTAACGCAGTTAGCGTTGAATCAGAAATAAGTATGTAAAATAAAAAAGACCGATCGCCCATCATCCGGGTTAGCGGTCTTTTCTTCGTTATATTCGTTTAAACATCGCAGTATCCCTGCTATAGTGTGTCCTGCAGCCGGTATCAACGTTCCGTACACGTACATAATCGGCCGTATACCGATCGATAAATCCGCGTTCAGCTTCGACGTAAACGCCTGCCGGATCTTCTTCCCAAACAGATACCAGCGATTCCGATAAGGCAGCCGCGAAGAAATGGACGTCCATCGATAGATCACGCGTTATCATTCGTATCATCCTCTATGTATTCGATAAGGTCGCCAGGCTTAACCTGTAATCCCCGACACAAGCCCTCTAAGGTATCATAGTCAATTCTTTTAGTCGCATTACCGGCCAACGATGTGATTGTATTACGACTTACTCCTGTTAGATTCACAACCTCTTTATTGCTCAATCCACGTTCTTTCATAATATCACCAAGCCTACAACGAATAGCCACAAAGATTCCTCCAAAGAAAATACGCACAACATGTTGACATACAGACGAAAACAGGGTATCATTGGAATCAGCACAACATGTTGACATATTGAAATGTTGACTTCTTATACTAATACGTCCATGTTATCAAAACGTTTCAGAATATTCAATTAGGAGGATTCAACTATGACAACATCTTATTCAATCGAAGTTATTCCCGCAGACGGTTCGCCATCCCATATCGTAAACATTAATCTCGCTACATATCCGGTAGGCTACCGCTATTCCCGTCGTATCGACCGTTTTATCCTCGTATGGAAGCCGGAGAACAAGCGTAAGCAAGAAATCGACGTTCCTATCCGTGTTCTCGCGTTGACATTGCCGGAAACATTCGCAAGCATCTGCAACGGATTTACCGCCGGTTGCGTCGAGGTGACGGAAGCAGAGTTACGGGATCTTGGCTTTTACGTGGAGGTGACTCATAATGCAAGCAACGCTTAACAACGGGTTATCACGTACACAGCGCGCAGCAACTCGCCGGACAAGCCGCAAGACTCAGCGTTACCTAATTCGCGGCCTGGCGTGGTTTATCGCAATGATAATTCGGGAGGTGCTGGCGTGATTCTCGAACGTGTTCCGTTACTGCTCGTCTACACGCCGCAAGAATCCGAGTTCGTTGACGCAACCATCGTACATACCGCGCCATTGACTGCTATGTATACCGTTGACGGTGCGTTGTGGATCGCCAGAATCGCGCCTCAACACGACCACTACGTCTGGTCCGGAGGCTATTCCGGAGATCCGCGCCAGGCTCGAGAGTACCAGCGCGTTATCGTTCCTTTGCCGCGATGTTCTAGATACCGGCGTGGACGTTGAATTTTCGTTATGATTTCGCTCCCCGATGAGGCCAGTCGCTCGAACGGCTGATGATTCACATGCGGAGGGGAGATCGGATATGTGACCTGGACAGGTTAAACGTAAGGCTACGCACCTACCGGCGGCAACCGGTTAGGAACTCCATGCGTGGTTAAATCGCTTGGATGGCGCCAAACATTCAGGTGATCAGTTACATTCGCGATATTTGAGGGGCGCCAAACTCTCACCGGAAGATATCGCATGATTCTCGCTAACAGGCTGAGCGGGAAGGCAATTGCGGATGGAGGCGGCAACCTTCGTCCGCTTTTGTTATGTAGTACGGTCGAACATATGTTTGGTTTCAAAAAGTTTTAAGTTGTTTTCCGGAAAATGTAGGTATGTGAACGGGGAAAAATTTAACGATGTGGTGTACGGTCCTGCCGATCGCGGTGATAGAGTGAGCGCATTAATTTTCGCCAAGGTGTGCGAAACGATTCCGTAGCATTCTATATTACGGTATAACGCGAAAATTTAGCAACGAGTGAAGGCACGGAAAATTTATCGCCAGGACGTACGGAATCGCAATTTAGATTGTCTAGGTGTATGTAGGCGGAAATAATTTCGCGAATCTTGTGCGAAGTCGGATGCGGGAGGGAGCAGTAACAGTGGCGGCCCTTTCCTATCAGATACTTGTTCTTATTAAAACATCTTTGTTAAGAGTAGCAGGACATGCGTACAACGTGGATGAGAGTAAAGACACAACAGAAATCGCGCTAAGTCAGATGGGGATTTACGACGAAATGTGTAGGATTCGGGCTTGTGCCGATCTTCTTACAGAGGGTTTACTATGTGGGCTAGGGAGACTTATTCAAACGAGGGTTGAGCCTGTTCTAAGACTCTACGACCAAGTTACGGAGGCTAATCACCGAAAGGCGGCAAGGTTAATCGATAAGAAAATCCCGCGCAGTGTCATAAAGGCATACGGAGTGATGTCTAAAATTGAAGAAGCAATCCAGCTAGAAAAGGAAAAGGTTTTAACATCATAAGGTGCGCGTGTTGCTACTCCATTCCGTTATCACTTTTTACTACGTTCCTTATAGGATAGCGCGAGAAAACCCAGCAATGACGCGGCTTTTCAGACACGTTTAGCACTTTTTTGTGATAACCGTTTCCGACGCGATTGCCCTTTATCGCGGAAGGTGAGGAACGAAGTGACGAAAGCCCTTAACTCCGGGAAAGATCGCCCGTCGTTCCGAGTCCGCTAAAGCGTCCACGGGTCATATCAAATTCTATCGCGAACAAATGTGTTATCGGATATACGAATCACTGCGGGTAAGCCATGGAGCGATCCCAAGACGTATCTCATGTAGGCAGTATTATAGAAGGCGCGCTAGTCTTTAACGAAGTCACACGAAAAGAAGTCGCTTGGAGTAGTAGCACCAAATTTAAGGAGGCGGTCATATGACACAAGTAACGGTAATTGACTCGATAATGGGAAGCGGAAAAACATCGTGGGCGATCCAGCATATCAATGAAGCGCCGGCGCAGGAACGTTTCATCTATATTACACCGTACCTGGACGAGATATCGCGGATTAAAGGGGCGGTCACCTCGCGACGATTTATCGAACCGAACAACCGGAATCATGCGCGGAAGAAGATGCATAGTCTCAAGGCTTGCATTGCGTCGGGTGACGATATTGCGGCTACTCACTCGCTATTTCAGACGGCGGACGAGGAGATGACCGAACTACTTACCGGGGCTGGTTACACGCTTATACTTGACGAAGTCATGGACGTGATCGAGGCGGTGAACATTAGCCGCGCTGACATTCAGACGCTTCTGAAATCTGAACGAATAAAAGTCGAGGACAACCGCGTCATATGGGCCGACGAAGGGATCACCGAGACGCGCTTCAACGATATTAAGTATCTCGCCAAGGCCGGCAATCTCTTTTGTCATCGGGACAACTTCTTTATATGGACGTTCCCGCCCGCGATTTTTAACGCCTTCGATCGCGTCATCGTCATGACGTATCTATTTGACGGACAACTCCAGCGGTACTATTACGATCTGCACGGTATTAGTTACGAGTACAAGTCCGTTAGAAATGCGGAGGGCGGTCGTTATGCGTTGGCGGATTATTGCCGCAAAAACGAAAGACGAGAAGACGTTATCCGCTTGATCGATATACACAGGGGGCCGATGAACTCAGTTGGCGATATGCATAATGCGTTTAGTAGCAGTCGATTCAGCTTTTACAGTGCAGATGTTTTCGCGCAAGTCAAACGGAATCTCAACAACTTTTTTCGTAATATATGCGGTGCCGCAAGTCACGAGATTTTATGGACGACTAAAAAGGATTATCGGTCGCGGCTAAGCGGAAAGGGGTATACGAAGTCGTTCCTTCATTGTAACGCGAGAGCAACGAATGAGTATGCGGATCGATGGGCGCTTGCATATGTGTTTAACCGGTACATGCATCCGTACGAGAGTGTGTTCTTTCAGGATAGGGGGATACCGATTAATCAAGACCTACTCGCGGTGTCCGACTTGCTTCAATGGATATGGCGGTCGCGTATCCGGAAAGGTGAGCCAGTCAACTTGTATCTACCATCCAGCCGTATGCGTTCGTTATTAATCGCATGGAGCAAGTATGAAATATAACAGGAGGGGTTCAGTTGAGAAAAACGTGTGAAATGTACCCGAATGGAAAGACAGCCGACTATAAACGACACGTTAGAATCCCGATATCATTACGGATCCAGGTCGCGGATAAGCAGAAGGATGCCGCCCGGGCGTATTACAACGGTACTCACATCGGAGGCGACGGCAAGTTCCCGACATTAACGGAGTGTTCACGTCTCGAGCGCCTGGCCGATTATATTCTTGCGGATGACCACCTACTCGGCCTAACGATATTGCGCGATCCCTACGACATGCCGCGTGACGAGGACGTCCATATCCCGCCAGGTGAAGGCGCCATTACGTTTATGAATGAGCGTGGTATCCGTATCTATTGCGAGGCAGATGCAGAAGCATTGGCGGACGGCGACCGGATTAAGGTTTGCCGGACGTGCCGATATGCGTTCAAAGATAAAAGCCGTGGCAAGACTAAGGTAGATTGTTCCGATGAATGCCGATCCGTCTATCAAAAGATGTGGCAGCGCGTTAAACGATATGGAACAACGGATCTAGAGGGCGAACGACGTCGGATGAAACTGGAATACCCGTTCTATAGCCCGAAGGAGATGGAGAGCCTGCAGGAAAGATCGGAGAGCGCGCACGGTAACTCGGATAAGGTAAGCCAGATGGAGGCCGCAAAGAAACGGAAGGACAAGCACGGGACTCGCCACGTGGTACAGCTCATAGATAAACGCGGAACAGAAGGAAATAAATATCTCGACGGTACGTACGGATGGCACAGCGATCGCAATAATTGGAAAGGAAGGGATTGCCCTATCTGGTGGGGGCCGGTCGTATCATATAACCTCGCGGATCAACCGCTAACTGAGAGGTTCGTAGAGAGTCGTCAAATACTTGAGGCTGTCAACATTTCGGCGTAAGGTGGGAAGGGAACACACGTTCCCGAATGTTTATTTTGACCTAATTGCGTTAAATCAAATTTAAAAGGGGGTTTGCTATTATGAACGGCATAGCGGTGCGAGGAATCCGGATTATGCTCGGTATGACACAAGCGGAGTTTGCCGATAAGTTGCGCATCAGTCAGTCGCTAATATCTGATGTTGAGAACGGTCGGCGCGGCGTGACGAGTAACCTTCGTGTACGGATCGCTCAGACATTCGGAACCGGTCCGGATATCATCCAGGCGATAGAGCGAGCGAAAGATTCAGATAAACTGGCGCTTTGATACGGCGTCTTTTATTTTTGCACTCATCGGTAAAAAGTTTAAAATATCCCAATTTAATTTTACAACGAAATCAAACGGGGGTCAAGACTTGGGGGACCAAATTTTAAAAAGAATCCAAACACTCGCCCGCAATCATTGCGCAGCCTTCACCGGTACCGACGGATGCCGATTCGAACCCAACGGCCAGACACGCTGCCAATGGTTTCGCGAAGACTCGCAGGCGCTACCGTTGATTGAGTCCGGTGATATGCGGTGCCTGGAATTTGAACGAGCAGTGCTGCCGACAAATCCCGACGATAGCCGAAACCTATTCAGATGATTAGAAAGTGAGGGCGAACATGACCGATTATAAAAGCGCTGCAAAAACGTGGTGCGAATTTTACCAGCCGGACCGGACTTGTGTACTTATGGACGAGCTGCAGTCGCAGTCGAATCCGATTTGTAAATGTTACCGACTGCCCGCGGAAGATTGTCGGTATCTACGATTGGTCGTGTTAAACGAAAAGGGGAAGAGACGAAATGATTAATGGGATTGTCGTAGATCGAGTCGAACCTGTCGGAAACTATCAAACGCGAGTGATATTGCGCAATGAGCGCGGAGAAAGTTTCGCAATTTTGTTCGGTGATTCGATAAGTACGAAATCCATGATATTCAGAGCGCTGCTGCTGGCGCCTACTAAATTTAAACGGGGGAATAAGCGAAATGACTAGAGTATGGAACGGTCTAAGCACGGAAGCAATGGCGGAGGTGTACGCGATGATTGAACCTACGGGCTATAAATCACCGGTCGCACCGCCGAAGCCTAAACGCAAATTAGTGAAGGAGGCACATGATTTAGGCAAGAGCATCGGTAAGGCTATCACAAGTGGAATAACGGAAGCGGCATCGCAGTTAGCGGAAAAGCGATTGACCGGCACTGTACTCAAATTCAATGATCCTAAAGGGTATGGGTTTGTCGAAGTTGATGGCACCGATGAGAAATTGTTCTTCCATATCAAAGAAACGGTCGAGCCGGGACTCATATGGCTTTCACGAAATGAACGTATCTCGTTCATTATCGGCGAGGACACAAAGGGTCGCAAGCAAGCCGAAAAAATAGTTCTAATCGAAGGGAGAAAACGCTAATGACTACAAAAAGTGTTTATATGCTACGCGAAATTGATAATAGCGAAGGCCACCATATGGCTGCCGAAAGCATTTACGATGTATCCGAGCAGGAAGCGACGAGGTTAATCGAAGCAGGCGCCGCCGTACCGACAAGTTTTCCGAAGCTAGATGGATTTGCACAATCCGTTGAGAGGTTAACCGTTCAGTATGACGACCTGGTTGATAAGATCGAAGCTAGCGGCACGCTCGGCGACTTGGAGAAGAAATTCCGGATCGTAGAGGCGCGCGACAACCTGACGGCCCGCATTGATAAACTGCGCAAGGACTACGAAGTTGAGGTAAAAGCGGAGTCTATGATCGCGGCCACCGATATGTTTAAAATGCCGAAGCCGTCCGAAGAGGCTACGCAATACGTTGAGGGCATTCTATCGCATATGCGCGCCGGCCACAGCGCTGAGACGGTTGTATCGCTCATCGAAACCGCGCTGCCGTCATTGTCACCGGAATATAAATCCGCGGTGCTGCAGCGATTACCAGAAATTAAGACGGAGGCCGGCAAAGACGCCAAGGCATTCGATAGGCTCGCGGCCAAACTATACGACAAGTCAACGCAGATAAAATACGATCAATTGAAGGCGTATGGCGCGCGTAACCCATTCACCGCATTCGACTTCATGCAGAGTTCGCACCGTACATTTAAACGGTCGTATCTGACTGCCGAGGATAAGGTAAAATACCAGGCCGAGCAGGAGCTAAAACGGGCTATGGCCGCGATGGAGGGATAGAGTATGGAATATTCGCAGGCAGATATTGCGGCGCTAACCGCACGCATAGACGAATTGTCGGCGCTGGTCAAACGCGATCTACTACGGCAGGCCGGTTACGAAGGACGTGACGTCGACCTGGCGTTGGAGTACGTCAAAGGGACCAGCGAACAAGAGATCCTCGAATCAATACGGACGCTAGGCGATGAGTTGCCGGTACTTGTGCGCGTGGCGATGAAAAAAGAGAAGACAATTCCGAACACATACGGTTACAACGGACCGCGTATGCGACCACGCCGAATTGACTTCGACGAGATTGGAACAGAAATGTTCGAGCGTGTCAAAGATAAAACACGAAACAATGGCGCCAGTGCTTCCGGCGTAGGTGCGCTAGATCCGTCTGAGTTCACAGAAAAACCAAAAGTTAAAAGATATCGCTAAAGGGCGGCCATCGGCTGTCTTTTTTATTTTAAAAATATAAACCAAGGAGTGTTTAATTAATGGCTCAAATTTCACAGTATCAAGAAATGCAGAAACCAGCTTTAAGAGGTCTAGTAAATGCGGTACTAAAGGATCGCGCAAAGGCACCGAAGATCGCAGATAGGTTCCTACCGAACGACAACATCGATAGCAGCACGTTCGCTTACGACATCGTTAAGAAGTCGACTCATATCGCTGCCATGATCGGCTATGGTGCGGAGCCACCGGTTGTTGACCGTGATGCTGTAGCGCAAGTAGCCGGGGAAGTTGCTAAACTCGGTTTGAAGTATATTGCGACAGAAGAGGAACTGCTAGCAATCGCCTCCGCACGCAGCAACGACTCAAAGAGGGCTGCTATCGATAAGCTCATTACTAAAGGTGTTGACCTCATTGATGCGATTTTGCTCCGCGTAGATGTGATGAAGCTCGAGGCATTGACTAAGGGAACGTTCACTTATAACAAAAACGCCGTAAAAATAGACATTGATTTCGGAGTACCGGCCGCAAACAAGGTTACAAGCGATTGGACTATTCCTGATCACGATGTCATTGGCGACCTTCTCGATTGGATTAAGAAGTTTCAAGACGCTAATGGCGGTCAATCGCCGGCAGAAATTTGGTTGTCGCGAGACATTCAACGGTTGTTATTGAAAAATGCGGTCATTGTTTCCGAAGTTGGCCGACCTGTTAACGGCGCAGGCCGTGTGAACGCGGAAGAGCTTACGAAAGTCCTCGGCGCCTACGGGATTCCGCCAATTCGCGTCGTAACTAACCGCAGCGTGACCGTTAAGGACATCTATAGTGGTGAAGAGGAAACGATCGAGTTTATGCCGATTAATCGCGTTGTCATGCTGGGCGAAGGCATCGGAAACTTCTTATTCGGCCCAACGGTCGAAAACGACTATAAGCCAGGAATCGTACTCGACGCGTATGACAAGATTGAGCCGATTCAGTCCGTTATGCGTGCGGTTGCGGCCGGATTTCCTGCGATTGACACGCCGTCACTGATTTTCTATGCGGATGTAATGTAAGCGAGGCCCTTCGGGGTCTCTTTTTCATTTTAAGGAGGAATTTAAATGTACGAATCAGAGATTAAGGCGCTCTCAGCGCTGGAGCCTACTGCGAGCCTAGTCGCACGGATAAGTGAATGGCGGCGCCCTGGTGAATACCGTTTTAAGGCGGATTTCCCGGCGGAATATAAACAATGGGTTCGCACCGCAAACATACTGCGCAAGTCTAAGGACCGCGATTTCCGCGACTTCGGCCAGTACATGCGCAAGTTTAGCGATGTAATTACGGAGTTGGACGAGCTGCCGAAAGATTCGCGGAAGTTCAGGCGCAAAATGGCAGAGTTCGGGAGGATTGTGGATCACGGTTTGAAGGTTCACGCCAGGATTAGCGAGAGGGTGGTGTAACATGGCCTTCGATTTAATGGGCCGCATTTCCATCCGTGATGACGGCGCTAGTAAAACCCTAAGGGACATTGAAAAACGAATAGACCGCGCCAAGAAAGCAAGCTCGGAGTTTACGGACACAAACAAGATGCTCGCCAGGGCACAGCAATCCGCAAGTTCAGCATCGGCGGACGTTAAGCGCGAACTTTCCGGAGTCGAGCGCGCAACTAAGAACGCAGGTAAGGCGATGGACGGACTCAACTCGAAAGTTAAGAACGTATTTCGCAGCATGGGCGCAAGTATCGGTAAAGGCGCGCTATTCGGCGGAATCGCAGCGCTTGGCACGGCTGCATACGTCGGAGGAAAGTCGCTCAGTAAGGCGATGGATTTCGAGGCGCAAATGTCCTCGATCGAGGCGTTAACGGGTGCTACCGAAAAAGAAATGGCGCAGATGAATGCGCTGGCTCTTAGAATGGGCGCAAACACGAAATACAACGCGCTGGAAGCTGCGCAAGGCATCGAAGAGTTGCTCAAGGCGGGCATACAGCCGGCAACCGTACAAGCGGGCGCACTTGAGGCGGCACTTAACCTCGCGACTGCTGGCGGATTGGATCTCGCATCGGCTGCGGAAATCATGTCGACCGCGCTTAACGCGTTCCAGGAAGACGGAATGTCGGCGGCACAAGCGGCGAATATTCTCGCAGGTACGGCGAACGCATCCGCAACAAGCGTCGAGGAATTGCGCTACTCACTTTCAATGTCATCGGCGGTTGCGGCAGGACTCGGCATGAACTTCGAAGACGTCAACGTTGCGCTCGGTCTATTCGCTAACCGCGGACTTAAGGGATCGGACGCAGGTACGTCATTGAAAACGATGCTACAAACGCTACAGCCGGTAACGGACGAGCAAATCGGATTGTTCCGTGAGTTAGGACTCATGACGGAAGACGGCTCGAACCAATTCTTCGATGCGGCCGGTAACATTAAATCGCTGAACGATATCGCGGGAACATTGCGCAAATCGTTATCGAAGTTGACGAACCAAGAGCGGCAGCACGCGCTTAAACTCATGTTCGGAACGGATGCTGTACGTGCGGCTACGATTCTCTATAAAGAGGGCGCAGAAGGCGTAGACGAGTTCCGGGAAGAGATGTCGAAGGTTACGGCGCTCGATGTCGCGCGTAAGAAGATGGATAACGCGGCCGGTGCGGTTGAGCAGTTTAAAGGCGCGCTCGAAACGTTGCAGATTGCGGGTATGATGCCGTTATTGCCGCTCGTTAAGGATCTAGCGAATGGTGCGGCGGATTTTATTGAGGCGTACGGGCCACAGCTCGTTAAAGGCATAGAAGGTATGGTTGCGAAGGCGAAGAAATATTTAAGCGAAAATTTCATAAACAATCCTGAGTTTCAGAATTTGCCGGACCTCCAGAGTAAAATTAAGTGGATATTTGACTCTCTTGCGGAGGACTTTAACGCATGGTACGAGTCATCTGGTAAAGCCAAGCTTGAAAAGCTATCCGCAAAAGCTGTAGATACTATTGCTGGGGCCTTAGAGGCGTCTGAATCATTAATCGATGCGGCATCAACTATAGGAACAAAGATCGGCTCCTCCTTAGTTTCCAATTTGATGGCCGCAATCAAAAATGACCCTGCTGCGAGTGCAATCTTCTACGGCGGCGCAGGTGGTATGGTTGCAGGCGTTCCGGGATTAGTTGTGGGCGGTACCGTAGGCGCGTCGAACGCCGTAGTTGAAAAAGGCATAGATAAACTCGGCGGTGCCGTTGGGGGATGGACCTCCGAAGGTGGGTGGCTCGATTCTGTCTCGGATTTCATATTCGGTGAAGACGATTCGAAACCTCATAACGGTGGCCTGCGCAATGTTCCGTATAACAATTACCAGGCGCGGTTGCATTCGGGCGAAGCCGTTCTTACACGCTCAGAAGCGGAACGCTGGCGTGGAGAAAGCGGCGCTAACTATGGCGCAGGCGGCGGTTCAGGCAACGTCGTTATAACCGGCAATACGTTTAATGTGCGCGAAGAAGCCGATATCGAACGGATTGCGAAACGTATTGCATATGAGATGGCGATGTAAGGAGGACCAATATTGTGACGATAGAGCTGATAGAGGGCGGAGGGTTTAGTCAGTTAAAACACGTCATTAAAACGATCGGCCATAACCGAGATGTCGATATCGAATTTGCGACCGTTCTGGCGCCATTGCCGGACATCCGGATTAAGATCGATAACATGCCGGTAGAGTTGGACGCGGATGACGTTGTTGTTTGCGAGCACCTACGCGACTATAAGCGCGAGGTTACGATTAATGGCGGTGAAATCGTAGAGATGGCCGTTATGTCTCCGATTAAGTCAGGCGACCGCGTTGCTGTAGCGATGTATGCGGAAAATCAAGGCTATCTCGTTTTAGACCGGATTTAATTACATGCGGAATCATTGGCGTTAACACTGCGCTAGTGGTTCCGCCTTTTTTATTTACGAAGGAGGTACGCTAGTATGGCGAAGAAGAAGAAACGCCGTTCACGTAGGCTGCCGTTGAATGAGCGTCATTATGCCGCGATCGAGTTATTATCGGATGTACCATCGCGCAATCACGAAGACATAGCGCATATTCTCGGGATTAGCCGCATGACGTTATACCGTTGGCGCCAACGTGAGGACTTCGACAAGGAGTTGCGCAAGGCCATAATGCGAAAGGTCCGCGCTAGATATCCTCGCAGAAAGATGCGTTGGGATCTCGATACGCCTGCGCAAGTGGAACGGTTCTTTGTGGTTTCCGGATGGTTGTAACAAAACGGACAATTTAGTCGGATTATCCGAAATGTTTGCGAAAGGGCTAAAAACGGCTGTATTACAAGGTATAGTCGATGATTCGGCGGTAATTTTATCGCGATTAACCTGTTACAAAACTACACTTTTCGGAAATTTTCCGTAGCCGACTGCGCACGACTATTAGCGAATTTTATCCGCCGCATGCCTGGGACGGACGTGCCCTCGAAAATTTCAGGGGGTCAAACCGCATATTTATGCGCTAAATCGGTGTATAAACGGCTTGAATACGATGCATAATTGGACACAATCGGACTAATGGCGTAACCGTGCGGATTGCAGCGTTAGATGACACCGTTATGATTATCAATCAGCTAGGTATCGCGATGAATAACGGATGCATAACGATCGATCCCGCGAAGGGGGGGGCGGTAGGCAGCGAACGAACCCGAAATCAGGCGCCCGAAGAATCCGCAAATTGAAAATAACTCAGGGAGCCAATAAATGGTAAAAATTACGGAGTCCGATTCGCTAAAAATTTCCGCCAAGTTTTTAAACTCGGGATATCCGCGCTTGTCTCCGGAAAGAATACACTATATAATAGTAGAAACTAATCTGATAAGCGTAGATGAGACCGAATCAATCCGTTATGTGGCCGTAAGCTGAACGTTGATACAACGCCAGTTATACCGGAAACGATAACGAAAATGTGACTCGAAATCAGCTAGGCGTCGCAAGGCGTGCGTGGGTTCGAATCCCACCCTTTCCGCCACCAATCGTTTAAAGTTCCGCTGTTATGGATATAAACGAATGCTTGATACATAAGTTAGGGTTTAAGCCGTAAAGCTCCCTTGAATAAAACACCCTCATGCAGACGATCTCTGCGGGGGTGTTTTTCGTTGCTAACCAGCTTGAGCTAAGCCCCGAGCTTTGAACGAAAAAAGAAGGGCCCGATTGGGCCCTTCTTTCTGGGTAGGCGGTGCTTGTGAATTGGAATCATTCTATCAGCACTTCTGCGAACCTTGTCAACAGCTTCACTTGTCCAAACGGTCAAGCATTCGGCTCATTTCCTCAGCTTGCAATCCGTGTGACGATCAGAAACCTCATGCGTCGTTCTGCTGCAACGTTCAACGGAACCACACCTCTCTCATGCACCGCCTGATTATAATGTGCGCATAAAGGTCGGTTTGTATACATGCGAATTTCACTGGATGAAAATCCCAACTTCGAACGTTTAGTTTTCATGGATTAGCTGACAGTTTTCAAGCAATGTACTGACAACTCCCACCGCACAAGATGCCGTAGGCACATGTGCAAAGCTCTTTTAGGCAGTTGATCCATTCAGGCGATTTTGATTACTTAGGCTGCACTCGGCGCTTGTTTAACCATACACGATCATCATTTTGGGTTTCGGGAAAGGTATCGCCTTTGCTCATTTTAATTTGACGCGGGTTTTCGATCCCCATGATGTGGTCTCTGACGCCCACTTCCATATAAATACCGTTGTTTGGGGCTTTGTCACCCGCACGAAATTCGGACTGTTCTCCCATTGTGGAATTCCTCCTCATTATGATGGATGGACTGCATGTATTATCATGCGCCATTGGACCCTAAATCATTGCAGGGAAAGTGAGAAAGGCGCGGGAATAAAGGGAAGAGCACAGATTCAGCACCGAAAAGAAACTTGCATCCGATCACCCGTTCTGATATAGTATTATGGTGCGAGTTAGACTCGCTCCTTGCTCTCAACAGAGATTGAGGGCCGAAGTCCATAAGGAGGTGAAACATATGCGCAAATATGAAGTGATGTACATTATTCGTCCTGACATTGAACAAGAAGCTGTTCAAGCTGCAGTCGATAAATTCCAAGGCATCATCTCCAACGGCGGAGAAATTACAAAGCATGACGTAATGGGTAAACGCCGTCTTGCGTATGAGATCAAGAAATTCCGTGATGGCGTCTACGTTCTGGTAAACTTCAACGCAACACCTGAAGTTGTAGCTGAGCTTGAGCGTCTCATGAAGATTTCTGACGAAGTTATTCGTTATCTCATCACGAACGACGTTGCTTAATACGTAAATAAACTTTGTAATTGATTTCGTTCTAAGGAGGGGATTGGATTGTTGAACCGTGTCATTTTGATTGGCCGACTGACTAAGGATCCCGAGCTGCGATATACTCCTTCAGGTGTTGCTGTAACGCAATTTACACTTGCTGTCGATCGTCCGTTTACCGGACAAGGCGGGGAGCGCGAAGCGGATTTCATTCCGGTCGTGACCTGGAGACAGCTTGCGGAGACTTGTGCAAACTATCTGCGTAAAGGCCGTCTGACGGCTGTAGAAGGGCGCATTCAAGTGCGGAATTACGAGAATAACGAAGGTAAGCGTGTATACGTCACCGAAGTCATTGCCGATAATGTTCGCTTCTTGGAGTCAAACCGTGAAACAAGCGGTGGCGGAGGAAATCGTGAGGAATCATCGTTTAGCGGAGGAAGCAACAGCAATAGCAGTGGCGGAAACCGCGGGAACAATAACTACTCGCGAAACAACAATCAGGATCCTTTTTCCGATGAAGGAAAACCGATCGATATTTCGGATGATGATTTGCCATTTTAATACGGAAAGGACTGACAACACATGGCTTTTAAACAAAGAGAAGGCGGAGACAACGACAAAAGACCGGCACGCCGCGGCGGCCGCAACAAGCGTCGTAAAGTATGTTTCTTCACTGTGAACAAAATTACTCACATTGACTATAAAGATACAGACCTGCTCAAGAAATTCATCAGCGAGCGCGGAAAAATCTTGCCTCGTCGTGTAACAGGTACTAGCGCTAAATATCAGCGTGCCCTGACGATTGCGATCAAACGCTCCCGTCAAATCGCATTGCTTCCATACACAACTGAGTAATCATTTGTGTCAAAGCGGACCAGCCTAATCATAGGCTGGTCCGCTTTTTTATTATGAAAGAGCCCAGGGTTGGCTTAATGAGAGATGTGATGAGAATTGTTAGAGACGAGGGCCATATAAGTAAAACCAAGCGTACCTCACAAGTATGAAAGCTCAGGGCTTTGAAGCAATATTCATTTCGGCATTAAACGGGATTATCCAAATATTGGGACACATAATGTCTCCACGGAAGAATCGTGTCTCCCCACAGTGTACACTGAGGAAGAAAAATAGCCGTCGACAAATACAAGCCTGGTGTAAAGCTTTCCAGTTTTAAAGCCCTGAAATCATGTCTGCTTCAAGCGGACAGTGTCTATTGTAAGCAATACAATTCTATTCATAGTGGAGTACTCCCTGTAAGAAATAAAAAACCGGTTATGAAGGCGGAAAAAGAAGCAATCTGAAAAAATTCCTTCTATTATATATAGGTATGTATCAGCTCATCAAATGAGCACTGGACGATCTTTACTTTAAAAGTAATATACCCTCCAAAGATGCCTCAACAAAGAGAACGATTTAAACAGATCTCCCATACTTACACAATCGAGAATGATGTCTATCGTATACAAACATGATAGAAGAACATTGCCACGACAGAGTGGCACAGAAAATTTAATATTGTGATTACATAAAACTTGCAGAAACCTTTCAATTTTATGATGTCCACTCCAGGGATACAAGCGTACAAGCAGTGGAAGCTCCATGTTGTTAGTCTTATTATGCATATTCCGCCTCCATTATCCAAACGATAAAGGAAAAAGGAGGTAGTTATATGTGTAGACGATTCTCGCTGTCCGCAGGGATCGATGAAGTGAATCAACGCTTTGGCATTAATCGGGTAATGTATTACTACAAGAGCCGGTACAACATTAGCCCTACCCAAACCATGCCGGTCATTATACAAGAACAGGGAGAACGAGTGCTTGATGAGTATCGATGGGGGTTAGTGCCCTATTGGGGTAAAGACGCAGTCAATGCTGATATTACAACGGTTGATCAAAATCCCACTTACCGTAAAGCGATTGACACAAGACGCTGTGTAATCCCTTGTAACGGTTTATATTACTGGCGAACGGTTGGTAAACGGAGTTATGCGGTACGGACCGTAATCGGGGATCATGAAATATTCGGTATGGCTGGTTTATACGAGACATGGCGGGATGCCAGGGGAAATGAAATGAGAACATGCACGGTTCTAATGACAGAGGCCAATGAAGCGATTCGAGAGTTCGAAACACGAATGCCGGCGATTCTGTCAGAGGAAAACATGGAAAAGTGGCTGGATCCGGAGATCCAAGGAAAACATGCGGTGCATCCGCTGCTTCATACGTATCGCGGGCAGATGCGAATGTATCCGGTGACGCCTTTAGTGGCTGACGATACGCATGATCACCAGCAGTGCATTGAAGAGATGGATTTAAAGCTCGCTTGGGTGAAGAATCTGTAGTTCGCAAGTATGAAAGAGCAAGGTTGATTTATCTGACATGGAATTCAACATAAAAGCAATCCGGACCACAGTCCTGGATTGCTTTTTTTAAGCGTTAACGCTGTAGGAGGCTAAACTATGAGAAAGCAGAAGCATAAATACACGTCATTTAATACCGTATTGAAGCATATCGTAAGGACAATATATAACATAAAAATAGTTTCTAGTTGTAATCAAGGAAGACAACGTCATTATACGTAAAATAATATAACATATACATAACTTACAGAACCCAACGAATGAATAAGTAGATGGAATTTTAGATCTCGTGTAATAAAATGTTACACATATGCTATTAAACCACAAGTGATTTTAGTTATAAATTGTAAATAAATCTTGATATTACATACATTTTCAGTAAACTAAGGATATACAACGGAGATAAACTTAATTATTAACCTCAAAAACGACGTTAAAAACATGATTTTTGAGAAATATGAAAAAAAGTAATTGACGTTACCTAAATTTACACGTATCATAACATTAATTTTATAGGCAAGAAGATTTTGCTAGAGACTTTGGCACTAATTGACCAATGGTATATTTTCTGTAAAACTTTCAATTTATTTCACATCATGCCATGACATCCTGGAGAACAAGAATTCTGTTCGAAATTATTTAAGGATGATTTCAATATTCGTCCTGATAATTTATAATGCAACAACATTTTTTAAGAGGAGGATTCGCATGAAGAAAAGAATGTCACTTCTGCTTGCAATCATGCTTTTGGCCATCACGGTACTGGCTGCATGTGCGAGCGGAGGAACAGCAGAACAGCCAAGTCAAGGGGAGCAAACGGAGCAAACACCACCAGCTGAAGGCGACAAAGATACTACAGAACCGCCTGCTGAAACTGGAGACGAAAGCCAAGGTTACTTCGAGGCAGCAGATCCATCTGCTAATCCGGCGAATGCGTTGGCACGTAAAGACACGCTCGTTGTTGGTATGACAGCACCTAAAGGGGTATTTAACCCATTTTACTATCAAACTAGTTATGATCGTTATGTTGTAGATGCTGTGTTTGATGCTTTCTTTGCTCTGAATGGCGACGGTACTTATAATAACCGCTTGGCCGAGAGTGTTGAAGTGTCCGAAGACAAATTGAAGTACACCTTCAAATTGAAGCCAGGCGTAACATACTCTGATGGCACTCCGGTTACTGTTAAAGACTATGCTTTCGCAATGAAAGTTCTTCACGATTCCAGCTATGACGGCCAATCTGACATTCTGTCCGTTAACATTAAAGGCGGAAAAGAGTATAACGAAGGCAAAGCAACTGATATTTCCGGTATTAAAGTCATTGATGACCATACCATTGAAATCGAAGTTACCGAAGCAAATGCCATGACCAAGGATAATCTGGGTACTGTATATTTCGCACCAGAATCCTACTATGGTAAAGGTTACAAGCAAGGCAACCTGGAGTACATGAAAGATCTGCATGCTAAACCAATTGGTAGCGGTCAATATGTACTGAAAAGCTTCTCTCCTGGACAAGAGGTTGTATTGGAAGCTAACCCGAACTACTTCCTGGGCGCACCAAAAATTAAGAACGTAATTTACAAGACAACTACCGAAGAAACTAGATTGGCTATGTTCCAATCCGGTGAAATCGATATGGATATGGTTACCGTTAGCGAAGATAACGTAGAAGCGTTGAAAGAGATGGGCTTCTTGGATATTAACATTTTCCCGACCAATGGTTATGGTTATGTTGCGATGAACCATAAAGATCCTAAGTTCCAAGATCCTAAAGTTCGTCAAGCATTAATTTATGGTTTGAACCGCGCTGAGGTTGTAGAAATTATCTATGGCCAATATGCTAACGTAATCAACATTCCACAATCTAGCCAATCATGGGCTTACACGGATGAAGGCATTGAGCCTCACGAGTTTGATATCGAGAAAGCGAAGCAGCTTCTTGATGAAGCAGGTTGGGCTCCAGGTGCTGACGGCATCCGTGAGAAAGACGGCAAGAAGTTCGAAGTTCATTTCTCTGCAACAGCCGACAACCCTGTAATTGAAGCTTTAATTCCGGTAATGACACAGAACTACCAAGAACTTGGCATCAAACTTACTGCTGAAACGTTGGACTTCAATGCCATCATGGATAAGAAGGATAAAGGCGATTTCGAAATGTTCTTTGCTGCTTGGAGCTTGACTCCAGATCCAGACTCCACGGTGTATATTACGGATGGACAGCAAAATGATATCGGATATTCCAATCCTGCATATGATGCAGCGATGAAAAAAGGTCTGAACGCCTTTGATCTGGAAGAGCGTAAAGCGGCTTATGCAGAAGCATATCAAATCCTGAATAAAGACGTTCCGGATCTTCCGATTTACCAAAGACGTGATGCATGGGCAATCAACTCCAGATTGAACGGCGTTGAGATCACACCTTACAAAGATTTCATTGTAGATCTTTACAAAGCAGAAATCCAACAATAGCATCAAGAAACATATGCTCAGCTCGCAAGAGCTGGGCATATGCACTTATAAGCCGGGAGGAATATTATGAAGCAGTACATTATCCGGAGGCTGCTGCAGATCATCCCGACATTGATCGGGATCTCGATTCTCATATTTGCAATATCATCTTTGGTACCTGGTGATTATATCACTGCAGTGGACAACCCGACGATGACTGCTGAGAAAGCAGCTCAGCTTCGGGAAATTTATGGTTTGGATAAGCCGCCTGTAGAGCGTTATCTTACATGGGTCGGCAATATGTTAAAGGGTAATCTCGGAGATTCCCTTGTGCACAAACAACCTGTCACAACCGTAATGAATAATTACGTATGGAATTCCTTTTTTATTGCGATTTTCAGTTTAATATTGAGTTGGATTATAGCTACTTTTGCTGGCGTCTTCTCAGCGAAGTTTCAATACTCATTGTTTGATAAGATCGTAACTTTATTAATCTTCTTGTGTATGTCACTGCCATCTTTCTTTATCGGACTCCTACTTATCAAGATTTTTGCCTTGGATTTAGGATGGTTTCCTGTTGGCGGAATGAAGACTTCAGGAATGAACGGAAGCACATGGGATCAACTGATCGATATTGCATGGCATATGTTCATGCCGGTTACCGTACTTACGATGCTGAGCACAGGTAGTTTGACGCGGTATTTCCGTACAAGCATGCTGGAGGTTATCCGTCAGGATTACATCCGCACAGCCCGTGCAAAGGGATTGAAGGAACGTACGGTAATTTTCAAGCATGCGCTGCGTAATGCCATGCTTCCTGCCATTACTCTCATGGGTTTTGAGCTTCCATCCTTGTTTGGTGGAGCCATCATCTTGGAGAAAATTTTCATCTGGCCCGGGGTCGGTCAAGTTTATCTGGAATCAATCAATATGCGGGACTATCCGTTCATGCTTGGGTTCACAGTATTCATATCCGTACTGACACTTTTGGGCAACCTGTTGTCTGACGTTCTGTATGGAACTGCAGATCCAAGAATTCGCTTAAAGTAGGAGGAGATTCATTTGTCCGCAGAGACTGCACCATTAAAAACGAATCTACCAGTACCGAAGAAGCGACCGGATTCCCCATGGCGAATCGCTATTCGTCGTTTTTCCAGAAACCGTCTCGCTGTCATCGGACTTTTCATAATTGTATTTATGTTTTTGTTGTGTTTTGTTGGCCCTGTATTTTCACCTTATTCCCTTTATGATTACAGTGTGCTTGACAAGAATTTGCCTCCAAGCTCGAAGTATTGGCTAGGTACCGATAAACTGGGGCGCGACATTCTCTTGCGTATGATGCTTGCAGGCAGAATATCTCTTTTAGTTGGGCTTGTTGCGACAGGCATTTCGGTAATCATCGGAGCAACCTTGGGAGCTTTAGCGGGTTTTTATCGTAAATGGGTGGACACGCTGATTATGCGTATGGCTGATATCTTTATGGCAATGCCTACGCTCCCAATCCTCATCATCATGGGTGCTATTTTGTCAGACTTGAAGGTAGAACCGTCAGATCGTATCTATTTCCTGATGTTGATTATCGGTGTGTTGGGCTGGAGCGGCATCTCCCGTCTCGTACGTGGTCAAATCTTGGGGCTCCGCGAGCAGGAGTTTATGCAAGCTACCGATGCTTTGGGACTTAAGGATCGCCGGAAAATCTTCCGCCATCTGCTTCCTAATACGATTCCAATCATTATTGTATCTGCAACACTCGGTGTAGCTGGAGCAATCATTTATGAATCCGCACTAAGCTTTCTCGGGATTGGTGTTGTTCCACCGACGCCATCATGGGGGAATATGATTTCTGCGGCAAACAATTTGATTGATTTCCGGAAGAGACCATGGCTATGGATTCCGCCAGGTATGTGTATTCTGGTTACCGTAGTTGCAATCAACTTGATCGGTGACGGGCTTCGTGACGCACTTGACCCGAAAATGAAGAAGTAGGAGATGCGAATATGGCAAAAGAATTAGTTGAATTCCGCAATTTAAAAACGCATTTTCAAACCTCCGCAGGCACCGTGAAAGCCGTCGACGATGTAAGCTTCAAAATCCGTGAGGGTGAAACACTGTGCGTGGTGGGTGAGTCGGGCTGTGGTAAAAGCGTAACAGCCATGTCTCTTATGCGTTTAATTGATACACCTCCAGTAGGAGGAGAAATCCTATATGAAGGCAAGGATCTTCTGAAGATGAGCAAGCGCGAGATGAGTCTGATTCGCGGCAATGATATCGCCATGATCTTCCAGGAACCGATGACCTCACTGAATCCGGTATTAACGATCGGGGAACAGATTGTAGAACCGATTCTGCTGCATCAGCTCGTAAACCGCAAAGAAGCTAAACAACGTGCCATCGACCTCATCAATCTGGTAGGAATACCGCGTGCGGAGAAGATTTTCGACTCCTATCCGCATGAGCTCAGCGGCGGTATGCGCCAACGGATTATGATCGCGATTGCACTTAGCTGTAATCCCAAGCTTCTGATTGCTGACGAGCCAACAACAGCGCTTGATGTTACGATTCAGGCCCAGATTTTGGATCTGATGCGCGACATCAAGGGGAAGTTGAATACATCCATTATGCTGATAACGCATGACCTGGGTGTCGTAGCGGAGATGGCGGACTATGTTGTTGTTATGTATGCAGGAAAAGTTATTGAGGAAGCCCCGGTCATTGAGCTCTTCAAGCAGCCAAAGCATCCATATACCAAGGGGCTTTTGAAAGCTAAGCCCATCATTAATCAGACCCAGGAACGTCTGTATTCGATTCCGGGTCAGGTACCCAATCCGGTAGATCTTGGAGACAACTGTCATTTCCATGATCGCTGTGAATCATGCATGCAGATTTGTAGAGAGAAGACGCCTCCGCTCGGTACGGATCCTAACGGCCATAAGGTCGCTTGCTGGTTGTATGAAGAGGAGGGGAAAGCGTAATGAGTCAAGCACTGATCGAAATCGATGGTTTGAAGAAATACTTTCCCATCACCGGCGGCATATTGCAGCGGACGGTGGGTAATGTAAGAGCAGTTGACGGAGTCAGCTTTTCCATTAACAAAGGTGAATCCTTCGGGCTTGTAGGTGAATCCGGCTGCGGCAAGAGCACCATTGGCCGAACCATTCTCCGTCTGCTGGAGAAAACGGAAGGTAAGGTTATCTTTAATGGTCAGGATATCCATACCTTGTCCAAAGAGAAAATGCGTGCACTGCGTCCGAAGATGCAGATCGTGTTCCAAGATCCTTTCAGCTCCCTGAACCCAAGAATCAAGGTTGGCGAAGCGATCGGTGAAGCACTCATTGACCATGGCTTAGTGAACCGTAAGGATCTTAAGGATCGTGTGATTGAAACACTTGAGATTTGCGGCCTTGCTGCCTATCATTATGATCGTTACCCGCATGAATTCTCCGGTGGACAGCGTCAACGGATCGGGATTGCCCGCGCATTGATTCTGAATCCAGACTTTATTGTAGCGGATGAGCCGGTTTCCGCGCTGGATGTATCGATTCAAGCGCAAATCATCAACTTGCTTAGTGATTTGCAGCGCGATAAACAGTTGACTTACTTGTTCATTTCACATGATCTCAGTGTTGTAGAGCATTTGTGCAACCGAATTGGGGTAATGTATCTGGGATCGATGGTGGAAATGGCCAGCAAGGAAGAATTGTTCCGCAACCCGCTGCATCCCTATACAAAAGCCTTGCTATCGGCTGTGCCAGTACCGGATCCAACGCTGAAGCGCGATCGGATCGTACTGCAGGGAGACATCCCAAGCCCGGCGAACCCGCCTTCCGGCTGCAAGTTCCATACTCGCTGTCCGCTGGCTTCAGACCTGTGCAAGCAGGAGATTCCAGAGTATCGCGATATGGGTAACAATCACTTTGTTGCTTGTCACTACGCTTAATATGACTCTTCATATCTAAAGTTTCTGACAGCAACCAGAGCGATTATTAGATAAAAATTTCTAGGGGGACTTCCTCCGTCTGCGGACGGGTGGGGGTCTTTTTCATTTTAGAGGACCAACGGACCATTTTACAAAAATTCCTAAATAAAATTTTCGAAAAAAAGCAGACCAAAAGCCCTTTTTATCCGTCTATTATTATGGAGGGCTAATTCTATGAAAAAACGGTGGCTTTGGCTGGTCATGATGTTGTTAATCATCGTCCCGATTGGGGCGGTTGTCATAGGAAATATAGAACGAGCGGGGTTTAAACCGAAGGTGGACGCGCGAGCGGTTGTCTTGATGGATTTAAACACCGGGCGTATTTTGCTCAGCGAAAATGGCGATGTACCCTTACCGCCTGCAAGCATGTCCAAGCTGATGACCGAGTTGGTCATCCTGGATGATATTAAGACCGGAAAGAGATCCTGGGACGATGAAGTCAAGATAAGCGATACCGCAAGCGACGTAAGCGGCGTTAAAATCGCCTTGAAATCCGGCGAAATTGTGACGGTACGCGAATTGTTCCAGAGCATAACGGTTTATTCAGCCAATGATGCGGCCGTAGCGCTTGCTGAGCATTTTGCAGGCTCCGAGGAAGCGTTTGTCCGAAAAATGAATGCCAAGGCAAAAGAGATTGGCTTATCCAGCGCGACACGATTCGTGAATGCGTCGGGAGTCGAGCGAAACACAGCCAACGATCAAGCCTGGTCATCGGATGGAGAAACGGCGATGACCGCAGAGGATACGGCCAAGCTGGCAGCACATTTGATTCGAAGCCACCCGGATATTCTTAGCACCTCCAGCAAGACCCAAACCAAGATCAGCGGACGGAATTTATATTTAAGCAATACCAATTGGATGCTGCCATCGGTAGGAGGTCCTTATTCCTATGAAGGCACTGACGGATTAAAGACAGGGTATACGGCAAATGCAGGATACTGCTTCACGGGTACTGCGGAGAAACAAGGCAGTCGGCTTGTTGCCGTTGTCATGGGTACCGAGTCCAAAGAAGCAAGATTTGAAGAGACGCGCAAGCTATTTGACTACGGATTCGCCAAAACGTTAACATGGAGAGAGCGGCTGGATGACTGGTTTCAATATTCGGGGATCTCAGCCGCTCTTACGCATGATAAGAGACCTGTTTAGCAGATCGCTGAAGATTTGGTAGATTTATAGAACTGCCCGCGAAGGGTTCACATTTGACAATAATCTGGTTTACAATAGATGATGTGCGAAACTGGCCTACTGATATGAAGTGAGTCAACGGGAGGAGTTCCCGTTTAATAAGGAGAGGAGGGGGAGCCAAGTAGCTTGAGGTGCAAGCAAGGACCTTTAACGATCTGACTTATCTATTAATTTATTTTATAATAAAGAAGGAATTGAACTCATGAAGAGGAAATCAATATATATTACTCTCGCTTTGGTCATACTGCTTGGCTCAACCGCATTTTTGTTCAGAACGCAGCTAGCGGTTGTTGCATTTGATCTGTTTATGGCAAAGGATGTAGAGGAATCATTACAGAAATCGTATAAACCGCTCCAGAGCGACAAGACACCCGAACCTGTCGTACTTCAGAGCGAGCCGTTCTCGGTTATGCTGCTCGGGAGTGACCAGCGTGAGGATGAACCTGCGCGTTCGGACACGTTGATCTATGCGGTTGTACGTCCAATGGAGTCCAAAGTGCTCTTAATTTCGGTTCCAAGGGACACGTATGTCGATATTATTGGCAAGGACAAGAAAGATAAGATTAACCACGCGTTTGCATTTGGCGGTCATCAAATGGCCAAAGATACGATGGAGGCATTTTTCGAAGAAGAACTTGATTATTATGCTTCCATTAATTTTCAGGGCTTGAAGGATGTTGTTGATGCCATTGGGGGCGTGGAACTGCCGATCGGCAAGGATATCGTCAACAAAGGCAGAGACCATGAGAAATTCACGATTGAAGCCAACAAACCGATTTATAACGGCGAAGAAGCTTTGAATTATGTCCGTTATCGGGAAGATAGCGACTTTAATCGTGCGAAGAGACAGCAAGTGTTTTTGGACGTAGCGGCCAAGCGGGTGATGAAGCTTGATCAGATCGGCAAGGTGCCTGAATTGATTGAGATCATGGGTGATAATTTCCAGACCGATATGCAGCCTAAGTTCATTATTGACCTGGCGAAGCAGATGCTGACTGGTGGCAAAGTGGATATGACCAGCTATACGATCATGGGGGAAGGCATGAAAATTGGCGGCGTCTATTATAACGAGCCCGACATGGAAGACGTGCAGGAAGCCCGGGATCTAATTGACAATTGGATGAACCCCGATACGCCGGCTGATCAACTGCTGCAGCCCAAAGATGCTGAGAAGCAAAAGTTGAAATAAATAAACACCGGTACACCCGGATGATGTCATAGTACGTTGCTTCATCTCAATCAGCAGTCGGATGGCTGCTGATTTTGTGCCCTATATAAGGAATCAGAATGGCGAAGTTAACGTATGTATGAGTATGGATAGGGGAAGGAGTAACCTGCATACCTAGGCTTTAAATCAGGAAGGTTACTTAACATGACTTCAGAGGTTGGAGTCATAAGGAGGATAACGCATTATGAATATCGCTTTTTTTCTGTTACCGAAGCAGGAAGTGATCTGTTTAACACTGGATTCTACGCTCAGGCAGACGCTGGAACGGATGGAGTTTCACCGATATACAGCTGTGCCCGTACTGGATAAGAACGGTCAGTACGCAGGGACTGTAACCGAAGGTGACCTGTTATGGCATATGAAGAATTCGGAAGGCAAAATCACTTTTGAGAACGCTTCGAAATTTTTGCTGAAGGATGTTCCTTTTCGTATGGATATCAAGCCGGTGTCGATTGACGCCCGGATGGAGGATCTGATCAATCTGGCCAAGGTGCAAAACTTTGTACCTGTCGTGGATGATATGAACCGCTTTATCGGAATTGTACGCAGAAGCCTCATCATAGAGTACTGTGAACGAATTGTCTCCAAGGAGACAATGGAGTCCCACGGAGCATCATAATCAAGCAGGCTTGAAAATAAACAAGGGCGTGGGACCACGATGACAATGTGGGTAACACGCCCTATTTTTATCGAACCGAGCTGCAGCGAAAAAGCGTGGAGGAATAACCGGGGCCCGAACGGAGTACAAAGAGAAGGTGGGTTACCGAGTGCCAACTGGGACTAAGGATGGACAGGGTGCATGGGCCTTTGTGTGGGCGGCTTTTTTTTATGCTATAATGGAGAATAAAGCTGTTTTCAGGGAGAGATGGATATGCCAAATATGCCGAAGGACTTGGATGTAGCTAAACGTGCCAAAGTGATTGAATGGCTCAAAACCGAAGTAATTGACAATGTATCCCGCTTATTCAAAGCTCTATGGGAAGGCAGCACTACAAAGGTTGGAGACAGTTTGGTAAGCCTGATGATGAGCTCATACATACTGGGCCGAAGGCTCGGCTTGACCTATCGGGATTTGGACGATCTCTTGTTAGAGAAATTGAAAAAGCATAAGCAGGAAGGACATCAGCTGGAAGATTGGTACCAGGATATTTCCGCGCTCGAAGAACATTTGCGTAAGAGGTGAACATATTGAAACTGCGCTGGACTACGGCGGTATGGAGCGTTATTTATTTGCTTCTGCTGCTATCATTACTCACACCCTTTTCGATCGTAACGGCTTTCTTGTTAGTTCTACCGGTTGCGATTCTGTTTACGGCTTTGAATACAAAATCATTTATCATGCATGTGGTGCCAGTGTGGCTGATCGCGCTTCTGATTCACCCTATTTATGTGTTATTTGCGATCTATTTTGCCATTCCGGGGATTGTCATGGGGTATTTGTACCGGAAGCGGAAGGCAGCTATGCAGGTATTGAAGTATGGAATGGCTGTCATGCTTGTGGAAATGCTTCTTCTGCTCATGATCAGCACCGCCTTCTTCCAATTAAATCTGTCGGAGTATGTGGATGAGATTGTGAAGATGACGACGGCTCCGCTCACTGAGATGGGTGTAGAAGGAGGCCTGGGAGGACAGTTCCTTGGTACCGAACTCGATACACAGTTAATAAAGGATCAAACGATGCGCTTGGTTCCATTTGCGATGATTATCAGCTCATTCCTCATGACGGTGGTAACCCATGCTTTGGCTCGTCCTACACTGGGCAGTATGGGCTTGACCGTGCCGCGCCTGAAGCCAGCTAGAGAATGGATGCTGCCGCGTTCCCTGATCTGGTACTACTTGCTCATCTTCTTCATCAACATAGCAACCGTTAATTCGGACAATACCTTCATGAAGATGATCGTGGCAAACGCTACGCCTTTGCTGCAGATCTGCTTCATGATTCAAGCGCTGGGGTTCTTCTACTATCTCACTCACGAACGGAAGTGGCATCCGATTGTACCGCTTTTGACGGCTATACCGATTGTGCTGTTCCCGCCGGCTATGATTATCGGAATCCTGGACCTGGCATTTCCACTTCGTCAGGCGTTTAGTAAAACCAAAAGATAGGGTGATGAGTCATGCCTAAATTTCTGCAGAAGCGCTGGCACGGCTATCATACCGTCTGGGCTTTTGCGCTGGTGCTTCTGCTTGTTATTTTTCTGTCGTTCTACAATACCATTCTGGGGCTGGTAGGTCTGCTGCTTGCGGTGGCAGGCGGCTATGCCATGCTGAAGACGGAGATGAAATTCCGCCGCGAGCTGGTCGATTATATTGGGGATCTGTCATTTCGGATTCAGCGGGTCGAAGGCGAAGCGGTCAGCGTGCTGCCTTTTGGCATCGTCCTGTACAGCGAGGACAAGACCGTGGAGTGGCATAACCAATTCGTGGTCAATATGTTTCCGCAGCAGTCGTTGGTCGGCGTATCCTTAGAGGAACTGTTTCCCCAGCTGGTTGTCGCGATAAAGGAAACTCAAGAGAAGAAGGATAACAAGGAGAAGCTGCCGAAAGAAATTCGTCTGGAGATCTCCCACGAGGATAAGTTCTATGGAGCAACGGTCATTCCGGATGAGCGATTAATCTATCTGGATGAGATTACCGAGCTGGCCGTGCTGAGGCAGCGGTATGAGGATGAGCGATTGGCCTTGGGCATTATTATGATGGATAACATCGATGAAGCCTCGCAGGGGATGGATGATCAACAGCGGACGGCACTGATTGCGAAGGTAACCAGTGAGATTACCGATTGGGCGCGTGAATTTAACGTCTATTTGCGGAGACTTTCCTCGGACCGTTATTTGATGATGCTCAACCACAGGTCGCTTGATGCGCTGGAGAACAGCCGCTTTCTCATCTTGGATGAAGTCCGGGAGATGACCGCCGATCTGAAGGTACCGCTGACGCTAAGCGTTGGTCTTGCTTTCGGTTCAGACGACATCACGGAGCTTGGGCAGTTGGCACAATCCAGTTTGGATATGGCACTGGGCCGTGGCGGAGATCAGGCAGCTGTCAAAGCGGGCCAGAGGCTCTCCTTCTATGGCGGTAAATCCAATGCAGTGGAGAAACGGACGCGCGTAAGAGCACGCGTTATCTCCCATGCGCTGCGTGATTTGATGCAGGAGAGCGACAAAGTGATCATCATGGGTCATAAGCTGCCGGATATGGACGTGGTCGGCGCTGCAATCGGCGTGTTGAAAGCAGCTCAGATGTATAAAGTGGAGGCTTATATCGTGATGGAGGGCATGAATCCGTCCATATCGAGGCTGATGGAAGAGGTCCGGAAGGACGAAGCCTTGATGAATCGATTCATCTCTACCGAACAAGCGATGCAAATCATGACAGAGCATACATTGCTCGTTGTGGTTGATACGCATAAAGCCTCCATGACGATGGAACCGCGGCTGGTTCATCGCGCAAGCCGGGTCGTTGTAATGGATCATCACCGGCGCGGAGAAGAGTTTATTAACGATGCGGTGCTGATCTATCTTGAACCGTATGCCTCATCAACCTGCGAGCTGGTTACGGAGGTGCTGCAGTATATTCACGAACGGGTATCCCTTACACCGGTTGAGGCAACGGCCTTATTGGCAGGGATCACGGTGGATACGAAGCATTTTGCCCTCCACACGGGATCGAGAACGTTCGAGGCTGCCGGTTTCCTGCGTCGTCACGGAGCCGATACAATGATGATTCAGCGGGTACTCAAGGAAGATCTGACAGAATTTATAGCGAAGGCAGAAATCGTGAAACATGCTAGAATGGTATATGACCATATCGCCATTGCGGTTTCGAAGAGCGGGGAGCCCATGCCGCAGCTATTGATCGCTCAAGTGGCGGATATGCTGCTGAATATGACGGATGTGCAGGCATCGTTTGTCATAAGCGAACGCACAGACGGCAAGATTGGCATTAGCGCCCGCTCCATGGGCAAGATGAATGTTCAGATGATTATGGAACGTCTCGGGGGAGGCGGACATTTAACGAACGCCGCAGTACAACTGGATACGACGCCTGAGAAAGCCGAGGAGAAGTTGATGGAAGTACTGAAGGACATCGAAGCGAAAGAGGGGTTATTTGAATGAAGGTCATTTTCATAAAAGATATGAAGGGTCAAGGCAAGAAAGGTGAAGTGAAGGAAGTTTCGGAAGGATATGCAACAAACTTCCTGATTCCGCGTGGGGTCGCTCGTCCGGCAACCGACGGCAACATGAAAACACTGGAGCAGCAGCAGGCTTCCGAGGAGAAGCGCAAGGCTCAGGAGAAGGAAGAAGCACAGGCGCTCGGCAAAAAGCTGGAAGAGATGACGGTTGTCCTGAAAGCTAAGGCTGGAGAAGGCGGCCGTCTGTTCGGCGCCATTACCAGCAAACAAATTGCTGAAGCGCTGGCAGGACAGAAGATCAAAATCGACAAACGCAAAATTGAACTTAGCGATCCGATCCGCAGTCTGGGTGTTACCCAGATTCCGGTGAAGCTGCACCCTGACGTCAAGGCGACGCTCAAGGTTCAAATTACGGAGGAGTAATATGGGAGGAGAACTCTATTTCGATCGGGTCCCCCCGCAGAACCTTGAGGCAGAGCAGGCGGTGCTAGGTGCCATTCTGCTACAAAGTGAAGCGCTGATTACAGCGATGGAGCGGGTGCAGGCCGAGGACTTCTACGACAAAACGCATCAGATGATCTATGAAGTTATGGTGCAGCTCGGGGAAGGCAATCAACCGATCGATCTGGTGACCCTTACATCTCTCCTGCAAGATAAAGGGCAGCTGGAAGAGGTCGGTGGTGTCAGCTATTTAGCAAAGCTGGCCCATGCGGTTCCGACGGCTGCGAACGTGGATTATTACGCCCAGATCATCGAAGAGAAATCGATGCTGCGGCGGTTGATTCGCACCGCAACACAGATTGTCAGTGAAGGATATACCGGAGGAGAAGATGTATCCGGTATGCTCAGCGAGGCGGAGCGGCGCATTCTCGAAATTTCCAATCGACGCACGGGCAGCGGATTTATTGCGATCCGCGACGTGCTGATGGAAGTATTCGAGAAGGTGGAGGTTCTCCATCAGAACCGGGGGAATACAACGGGAATTCCATCCGGTTTCGTGGACTTGGACAAAATGACAAGTGGATTCCAGCGCAACGACTTGATCATCGTGGCTGCCCGTCCTTCCGTAGGTAAAACCGCGTTTGCATTGAATATTGCTCAGAACGTGGCCATTCGTGCCAAAGAAACCGTGGCGATCTTCAGTCTGGAGATGTCAGCGCCGCAGCTCGTACAGCGTATGATCTGTGCGGAGGCTAACCTGGATGCAGGGGTCATGCGTAACGGTGATTTCAAAGGTGATGAGGATTGGTCCAAGCTTACGATGGGCATCGCAGCCCTGTCGGAAGCCGAGATTTACATTGATGATACACCGGGTGTTACGGTTGCCGATATTCGTGCGAAGTGCCGTCGTCTGAAAAAAGAGAAGGGTCTTGGCATGATCCTGATCGATTACCTCCAGCTCATTCATGGACGCGGCAAGGCCGGGGAGAACCGGCAGCAGGAGGTATCCGAGATCTCGCGTACGCTTAAACAAATTGCCCGTGAGCTTGAAGTGCCGGTTATCGCGCTGTCACAGCTCAGCCGGGGCGTGGAGCAGCGTCAGGACAAGCGTCCGATGATGAGTGACCTTCGGGAATCCGGTTCGATCGAGCAGGATGCCGATATCGTTGCGTTCTTGTACCGGGATGATTATTACAATCAGGAAACCGAGAAGAAGAACATCATCGAGATCATCATTGCTAAACAGCGTAACGGTCCTGTAGGTACGGTGGAACTGGTCTTCCTGAAGAACTTTAATAAATTCGTCAATTACGAACGAACGCATGCCGATGCCTTTGCTGCCGGATGACGCGTTACAGGTTAACCGACCAGGCAGACATCTGCCGCTGGTTGTAAGTAAAGGGCATTTCTTAAGATATCAAGTATAAACTTCGAAGCTTGGGCCTTCCTGATATCGTAAGAAAAGATTCCTCTAACCGCGGTCTGTCTTCTGAGAAAGTATGTCGACAGTCGTTTTTCTTATGGCGGTTCCCCGAATAATGCTGCAATCATTCGATAATCTTGTCCTAATTCCGAACAATCGTACACACTGATGTGCGATTGTTCGTTTTTGTATTTGACTTTAAAAATGGGGACTGTTACACTGGTATTGCTGCTTTAGTGCAGTGAGGTTGAAATTTAATCAGTTTGTAAAGGTTATTTCACAGTGTTTCGCGAAATATTAAGGGTGTAACAGCCCGAGCGGAGGAATGAATATGTCAACGGTAGTCGTTGTGGGAACACAATGGGGAGATGAAGGGAAAGGGAAAATCACGGATTATTTAGCTGAAAGCGCTGACGTGGTAGCCCGTTACCAAGGCGGCAACAATGCCGGCCACACCATTCTGATTGACGGTAAAAAATTCAAGCTTAGCTTGATTCCATCCGGAGTATTCTATAAAGATAAAACCTGTGTGATCGGAAACGGTATGGTCGTTAACCCGGCTGCACTTATTGAAGAGATTAATTATATTCATGATAACGGGTTCAGCACGGATAATCTGGTAATCAGTGATCGTGCTCATGTTATCATGCCTTATCATATGGTATTGGATGCTCTGGAAGAGGACCGCAAAGGTCCGAACAAAATCGGTACAACCCGCAAGGGGATCGGCCCTTGCTATATGGATAAAGCTGCACGTAACGGCATCCGGATCGCAGATCTGATGGATGCTGAAGAGTTCGAACTTAGGCTTCGCCATCTGGTGAAGGAGAAGAATCAAGTCATTACCCAGGTGTATGGCGGGGAAGCACTCGATGTTGAAGAAATTTTAACGCAATACCTGGAATACGCCGAAATCATTCGTAAATATGTGCGTGACACTTCCGTCATCCTGAATGATGCGATCGATGAGAATCAAAAAGTATTGTTCGAAGGCGCGCAGGGCGTCATGCTGGACATCGACCAAGGCACGTACCCGTTCGTTACGTCTTCGAATCCTTCTGCCGGCGGTGTATGTATCGGCTCCGGTGTAGGACCATCGAAGATTCAGCAGGTGATCGGTGTGGCTAAATCCTATACGACCCGTGTAGGGGATGGACCTTTCCCAACGGAGCTGGACAATGCAATTGGGGCGTATATTCGGGAAAAAGGGCATGAATACGGCACGGTAACCGGACGCGCTCGCCGCGTAGGCTGGTTCGATAGCGTAGTTGTGCGCCATGCCCGCCGTGTGAGCGGAATTACCGGCTTGTCACTGAACTCGCTGGATGTGCTGAGCGGTCTTGAGACCGTTAAGATCTGTACCGCATATAAATTCCGCGGCGAAGAGATTACGCACTACCCAGCAAGCCTGAAAATGCTTGCCGAGTGCGAAGCGATCTATGAAGAGCTGCCAGGTTGGAGTGAAGACATTACCAGCGCCAAAACGCTGGAGGATCTGCCGGAGAACACCCGCCGCTACGTAGAGCGCGTATCCGAGTTGACCGGTATTCCGATTGCCATCTTCTCAGTGGGCCGCAACCGGGAGCAGACGAATCAAGTGCTTCCGATTTACGAGAAATAATCTAGCGTTGGACCAAGAGTAGAGAGACTAGAAGTTCAACTTTAATGATAAGATAGGTCTATGAACCTGCCGATGATAGTGTCGGCGGGTTTTTCTTTTTGGCAAAGAAGGTGGAGACCAGAACGCATCCTGCGATAACATTGATGCCTAAATGTGGAAAAATTTGTCCCTTCCTTTGAAGAATATTATCCCTTAGCCGGTTGTCCATCCACCCTATAATGGAGAGAGACATAGAGGACAGCACGCTGATAATTTGGAATTGGGGCTAAAGGCAGCGGGTATATGCAGTCAGATCAATATAGGGGGACAGAAACCATATGAACTCAATGAGGCGTGTGGCCTTCTTGAGAGCTGGACAAGGTACACGATCCAGCATAATAAAAACCGGATTCATCTACTAGGTTGCTAGGGATGGTTCCGGTTTTTTTATTTTGGAATGGGCCTATAACTAACGGAATCATGAAATATATCAAATGGAAGTAGAAAAAATGAGGGAAAGAGGATTGAAGCGATTCTGAGCCGTCAATACTGGAAAAAGAAAGCAATCATCGCCATGTCATTTCAGAGCATGTATGAGGAAGGAGGAATACGAATGAAGTGGACGAAATGGCTGCTGAAAGTTAGCCTGACCGCCATCCTGGTGAGCACGCTCACGATTGTGACAACAGGCATCGTGGTCAATGCCTATATTCAATCGGTGTTGTCCAGTTTTAACATTCAGCTGGAGACGGAGCCGATGGGGGTTGGAGGTATTATGAAGTCGATGCTCGGTATGGGCTCCGGCACCAAGCCAGATGTCGGTAGTGTCAACCCCGCGGTGGATAACAATAGGGCAGAAGATAAGGATGCCACGTCTGATGAACCAACGCCAGGGAGCGGCTTGGATCGTGATGGAGGGGCACAAGAGGATGACGAAGCGAATTCGAACCCGGCGGGAACGACGGGTGAGCCGCCAGCTGATGAAGAGGCACCTGACAATTCCTTGCCGGTAATGGGCACGAACACGACAGAGCAGCCTAACGATTCCTCGCTGGAAGATCAGGAGATTGTGATGACGCCGGGGGAAATTGTGGATCGGAAGGACAGTTTGCCAACAGAGGAGAAAGAAGAGATTTTTACCCTGCTGATGAATAAACTGCCCCAATCGGAAATGCAGAAGATCTCTGCGGCGATGGAGGATGGACTGACTGCAGCGGAACTTGCGGACATCGAGCAGGGCATATCCAAATATTTGAATGCCGAGGAATTCGATAAACTGATCACCATGCTTAAAGAATAACGGTAAAACGACTATTAGGCCCGTACTGTCACTGTTTTGTCACTGACTTGCGGAGGTTATAAAGTAGGGAAAATCAGGAAACCCGTGCCCAGCGCGGGTTTTTCGCTGTTTTCGTAAACTTGAAATGATTGTAATGGCTATGTTAAAGTATACGAAGATCGAAAAGGTTAAAATTTTGATACCTTTTGACAGGTTGTGTCATAATCAATACTAAGTCAGCGAGTTCAAATGAACAGATTCTTACATATGAACAAGGCTTAAAGGAGAGAGACATGAAAGGTTCTAAGGGGAAACGGTGGATGGACAGCCTCTTGCGGAAGCAAGCAGCCGATCATTCTGCCCACAATAACAACTCGAATCGAGAGCCCTCGGAGCCGTCGAATCCACAAAAACGGGGATGGACTTCACCGCGCAGGTGGATTTGGATATCGGCAGGGGCATTGCTCATAGCAGGAACGATATATACGGGCGGAAAAGCGTATGTGAACGCGAATACGGTTCCGTTCTATCATGTGTATGTAGATGGAAAAGCGATCGGTACCATTCAAGATGATGCCCAGCTTGACCAGCTGCTCAAAGAGAAGCAAAAGGAGTATCAGCAGGAGCACCCTGACGTACTTATGGTGCTTCACACCGACGGCATTACAACGAAGGCTGATCGTTCCTTTAAACCAGAGGTGAACAGCGAGGAGACTCTCCAAAAGCTGGATAACATGCTGAAGGCATATGCCCGCGGCGTAGAGCTGAAGGTGAACGGCAAGACAGTTGCCATCGTGAAGGATCAGCAGGCAGCCAAAGCTGCCGTCGAAGCGGCCAAGCTGAAGTTCGCTCCCGCAGCTGCCCAGGAGGAGAAGACCCAGAGGGTCGCTTTCACGAAGACGTCCGCATCGGCATCGAGCAAGAAGAGCGATGACGGAAGCGGGCTTCAGTCCGTGGAGATTAAGGAGAAGATCTCGCTTGCCAACACGAAGGCCGACCCGAACAAGGTGCTGGACGTGGAAGAAGCGGTTAAAGTGCTTACGGGCACGAAGGACAAGCCGGTGGTATATACGGTGAAAGAGGGAGATACGATCTCCTCAATTGCGCAGCATTTTGGCATGAAGTCTGCTGACGTCATGGCGCTGAATCCCGGACTGGAGGAGAAATACGTTCAGATCGGGGCCGAGCTGCAGGTAACGAAACCGGAAGCACCGCTGACGGTAAGAACGGTGGAGACGGTGTCGGAGAAGCAGCCAAGCAAGCCGGAAACGATTGTCCGCAAGAGCAGCGAGCTTCCTTTGGGGAAACGAAAGGTCGTTCGTCCCGGGCGGGATGGCGTCAAAACCGTGGATTACATCGTAACCAAAGAGAACGGCAAGGTCATCTCTAAGCAATGGACAGGCCAACAGGTGGTTCAGGAGTCCCTGCCGGAAGTGGTGTATAAAGGCACCAAGGTAGCGCCCAAGAAAAAAGCGGCAACGGTGACCCAGAAATCCAGCGGCAGCATGTTCGCATGGCCGGTCAGCGGGGCACGCATTACGAGTTCCTACGGTCATCGCTGGGGAAGAAGCCATGAAGGTGTCGATATGGTTGGCGGAAGCACGATTATGGCTGCCGCTTCGGGCAGAGTGGTCTTCGCCGGTCAGCAGAGCGGTTACGGCAATGTCGTCATTGTCGATCACGGCAATGGATACCGCACCCTGTATGGGCATATGAGCAGGATTTCCGTAAGCAACGGACAATCTGTTGGACAAGGCTCCAAGCTGGGCGTCATGGGCAATACGGGCCGTTCTACTGGAACTCATCTCCATTTCGAAGTACAAAAAAATGGAGTTGCTCAAAATCCGATGAATTATCTGTAGTTCTGTGTTATACTAGATAAACCAATGCGACATAAGCCATTATTGGTTCATATATCATAATAGTGAAGATGGCCGCTCCTTAACGGGGGCGGCCATCTTTGCGTCTTAAACAGGTGGATGTAATGGGGATGTGGGACAGAACGGGAAATATCTTTCCAGCCGCTGTTGTCCGCCCTTTGTCTGAATTGAATTTTATGAGGTAACAAAAGACTCCCAAAGGCGTCTTCCAAGATATTTTCCCTTATCTGTCGAATCCATCCCCGTCATTTCCGCCGGGAAGGGGGTGGCCGCCCCCTGAATCGGGGCGGCAGTTGGGAGGTGGAGTGGATGGGACAGAACGGGAAATATCCGCAGTGGTGGCGCAAGCGGTATCCTTCTCCGTTGCTGTTGAATTCGGAAAATAGGAATGTTGCGTAAGCTGAGATTTTCCGAATCCAAAGGCGATCGCTACCGCTCTCCGAATGACACCGCTCGCTGCTGCCGAAGGTTTTCCCTTATCTGTCGAATCCATCCCCGTCATTTCCGCCGGGAAGGGGGTGGCCGCCACCTGAATCGGGGCGGCAGTTGGGAGGTGGAGTGGATGGGACAGAACGGGAAATATCCGCAGTGGTGGCGCAAGCGGTATCCTTCTCCGTCGCTGTTGAATTCGGAAAATAGGAATGTTGCGTAAGCTGAGATTTTCCGAATCCATAGGCGATCGCTACCGCTCTCCGAATGACACCGCTCGCTGCTGCCGAAGGTTTTCCCTTATCTGTCGAATCCATCCCCGTGCTTTCCGCTGCGAAGCGGGTGGCCGCCCCCTGAATCGGGGCGGCCGTTGGGAGGCGGAGTGGGTGGGACACATCAATAAAAACTATTCTCTTTTGTAGGCGTAGACTAGGAGATTAACCAACGATAGTATCGCTACTGCAATAAACATATTAAAGGATACAGCGTCGCCGCCGGTTCCCAATTCATCTGCAAGGTAACCTATTTGATAGGTCAGATGAGCGGATACTGCCAAACTAATAAGGGTAATTATTGCGATTGTAAAACCATTGATTACTTTAGGGCGATTCCGAAAAATCATGATGAACAATGTGATGATCAGAATGAGGATAAACAGAATATATATGGGTCTAAAATGAGTAACTATATTTGTACTTTCCATCCAAACAACCCCTCCCTGTACTTATAGATTGAGCTCTCAATCTTAACTTAAATAAGATGGATGAACACCCTTCGAAAGCTATATTCCATCATAATCCAGTATAGTTATAAACTTCAACCGCTGAAAACCACCCACTGAATCGGGTCAGCTGTTAGGAGCGGTGGGTGTGTAGCGGCGGCAGGTGTGGTAAAATGGGAAGAAGACCGTTTAAGTGTGAGTTCAAAGAGGGATTTTTTGAACACCCTTTTTATGTGAAGGTATGAGGTGAACAGGACAATGCAGGGAACCATTCTGGTGGTGGATGACGAACAACCCATCGCCGATATTTTAAAGTTTAACTTGGAAAAAGAGGGCTATGAGGTCATCTGCGCTTTTGATGGCATTAGCGCGGTGGAGATTGCGCTTACGAAGCGGCCGGATTTAATGCTGCTTGATTTGATGCTGCCCGGAAAAGACGGAATGGATGTGTGCCGCGAGGTACGTGCCGCGAACCTGCAGATCCCGATCATCATGCTGACGGCAAAGGACGGGGAGATTGACAAGGTGCTTGGACTCGAGCTTGGCGCGGATGATTACGTGACGAAGCCGTTCAGCACCAGAGAAATATTGGCACGCGTAAAGGCGCATCTGCGCCGTCAGCAAAAGCCGGACAACTCAGCGGATAACACAGGCGGCACAAGTGCAGGCGGACAAGGCCTACGGCTGTTTGAGCTGTTTATTGATACCGATATGTACATGGTATATAAAAGCGGGGAAGCGCTCGATCTGACGCACCGCGAATACGAATTGGTGTATTATTTGGCCCGGAATGCCGGTAAAGTGATGACTCGTGAACATTTGCTGCAGGCGGTATGGGGGTTTGAATATTTCGGCGATGTGCGGACCGTGGATGTTACGATTCGCCGACTTCGCGAGAAGATTGAAGAGAATCCGAGCAAGCCGGAATATATTCTGACTCGGCGCGGACTGGGCTACCTGATGCGCAGCGCTAAAAACGGAGGCCTGTAATGAAGTGGCTGTCCTTCTTCCGCACCATTCAGGCGAAGGTCATCATCATTTATGTCCTTCTCATACTGATCGCGATGCAGCTGATCGGGGTGTATTTTGTCAGTGCGATGAAGAACTCGCTGACCAGCAATTTCACGAAGGACTTGCAGGAACGCGCAGAGCTGATGTCGGTTCTGGCGGCCAAGACCCTTGGCGGCGAGAATGTTACGGAGGAGGACCCGTATGATAGCCTGCGCGTCATGGTGAACAATCTGTTCAATCTGAACGGAGCCGAGATTCAGGTACTGGATTCCACCGGACGGGTATTGACGACCTCGCTGCCCTCCCATGCCGATTACGTGAACACGAAGAACACGCAGACGGTTGTCAGCCGGGCATTGCAGGGTATACAGGATAATGAAGAGTATATTATCGATGATGATAACATCCGCAAAAAAGTGGTGGCCAAGCCCGTCATGTACAACGAGAAAATCGTCGGCGCGATTTATATCGTAGCCAGCATGAGCGAGCTGTACAGCACGATGCAGCGGATCAACAATATTTTTATATCGGGCATTCTCCTGGCCCTTGGCTTGACGGCGGTGCTTGGCGTCATCCTGTCGCATACGATCACCAACCCGATCAAGGAGCTGACCAAGCATGCCCGGGCCGTCGCGGACGGCCGGTTTACCGAGAAAACGCCGGTGTTCGGCAGCGATGAGATCGGCCAGCTCAGCCAGGCGTTCAACTATATGACCAGCCGTCTGCGCGAAGCCCTCTCGCAGAACGAAGAAGAGAAAGAGAAGCTGGCATCGATTCTGACCAATATGAGTGACGGCGTTATCGCAACCGATGAAGCGGGACGTGTCATCCTGATGAACCGGCGCGCCGGGGAAATGCTGGGCGTGGAGGGAGAAGAGCTGGCAGGACACGATATCGTTTCCCTCCTGGGTCTTGAGGAGTCCGAATCGGAGGCGCTGGCGCGCAGCGAAGGGCATGATTCCAAACTGCTGGAGATTGTGCCGCGCGAGGGCAGCGAACCGTTCATGATGCGTGTAACCTTTACTCCGATTCATCGGCGGGAAATCGGCATCACCGGTACGATTGCGGTGCTGCAAGACGTTACGGAGCAGGAGAAGCTGGAAGCGTCGCGGCGGGAGTTCGTGGCGAATGTATCCCATGAGCTGCGTACGCCGCTGACCACCATTAAGAGTTATACCGAAGCGCTGGAGGATGGGGCGCTGGAGGATAAACAGATGGGGCCGCGTTTTGTCGGCGTTATCCAGAATGAGACCGGACGGATGATCCGGCTGGTAACGGACCTGCTGCATCTGTCACGGCTTGATTCCAAGGAGGCTGCTCTGCATAAGGAGCCGACGGACATTGTGGAGATGCTGGAGGACGTTGAGGACCGCTTCTCATTCCAAATGAAACAAAAGCATATCCGCACCATTATTGAGGTGAAACCGGGCGTATCGACAGCTATGCTGGACCGGGACGGTATTGATCAGGTTCTCGATAATCTGATATCCAATGCCCTTAAATATACGCCAGACGGAGGCACTATCACCATGGATGCGAGCATAACGGAGGAAGGCATGCTGTCCTTATCGGTAAAGGATACCGGGATCGGCATTCCGAAGAAAGATTTGGACCGGATCTTCGAGCGCTTCTACCGGGTGGATAAGGCCCGGACGCGCAATTTAGGCGGAACAGGTCTCGGATTATCCATTGCCCGGGAAATTGTCAGGGCACATGGAGGTTTTATTACGCTTCAATCCGAGCTGGAGAAAGGCACCACGGTGACCTTCACCTTGCCCCTGGATAACGAGGGGAGGGCATTAACGTGAAGGAGCGATTAAAGACCATTCTGTTGGTTGTGCTGGTCGTGGGCAGTTTGCTGCAGAGTTACGTTTTGATTTTCCGCTTTCCGGGCAGTGATTCGGTTGTGCAATCCAAGAACGCCTATATCCGAACAGAAGAAATGGGCCCGGAGGAAAAGGCCGAGAATCTGCTCTTTCCCGACAAGATGATCATTCATCTGGGCGAAGACCAACATACGGTGTTCTATCCGAACGATACGTTCTACAATCTTGTGTATAACCGGCTCAAAGGCCGGACATTTGATAATTTCCAGCGTCGGATGGTCAGCAACATCGACTGGGCTAAGGTTCGCTCCGAGAATCGGGGCATTGAGCTGAGCTTTGATTCGGGCATTCCGGTTACGCTGCTCCAAAGAGTGATGCAGATCGTCCCGGACACCCTGTTTGAAGGGGAAAGCATCAATAAAATATGGCTGTACAGCGTGGAAGGCGAAGCGAAGATCCATGTCATGTTTTTCAGTACAGAGGGCGATGTGGTCTACGAAGCCGCGCAGGCGGATTTGACCGTCCAGGATGTGGATCAGCTGGTGGACTTCGGGCTGAGCTGGACGCCTTATAAGATGGTGGATGGCCGGTATTATACCCCGGCGAAGGAACTGAATATGGTCAGCATGGAACTGCCCATTGGCGAATATACGGTAGAGCAGATGCAGCGCAGCCTGTTCTTTGACCCTAGCATCACGCGCAATATCCGGGAAAAAGACGGCTCCGAGATTTATACAGACAGTAAACGGAGCCTGCAGGTGGATCAGGGGCAAAAATGGATCAGTTATACCGATCCGGCTGCGCCGCCATCCGGTGAGAGCAGCCCCGGCAAGGATGTGCTGTCGGCCATCGATTTCGTGAATCAGCACGGGGGCTGGAATGGCACGTACAGGCTGGCTAAGGCGGGTGAATCCGAGGATCGGACGCTGGTAAAGTTCCAGCAGTACTATGGCGGATTCCCGATCCTGAATACACCGGGCTTCCAGTATGGCGTCATGGAATTGGATTTACAGCAGGGGACGGTGACCTCGTATGAGCGCTCGCTGTTATATCTTGAGTCTGCTGCCTTGAAGAAACAGATGGTGAAGCTGACAGGTGGCGAGGCCTTGGAGGCGAAGCTGAAGCCTTATATGGAGGGAAAGAATGTGGTTATCAGTCTGGATCCTGCCTATTTACCGGTGCGTGCGGGAGAAGGGTTGCTGCTTAAGCCTGTATGGGCCTTAGAGCTCCAGAATGGGTCAGTTATCACACTCGAGTAATGATAGAGATCGTTATTGAATCATAAGGAGGGAACATCATGGATTGGGGCCGTGCCAAAAATGTATTGATTTACGCGTTTTTGCTGCTGAATCTGGTGCTGGGCTATCAGCTCTGGATGGATTACCGCGAGCAGGTCGGCTCCAATCTGGATTTCACCTCGCTTTCCGAGAGCACGCAGCAGGTGATTGAGGAGAATAGGATTCAATTGCTGAGTCCGATTCCGACGGAAACGCCGCAGCTTCCCAAGATTAATTATATCTACAGCGCGGAAGCGCAGGGAGGGCCGGTAGGGCTGGAGCAGCCCATTGACACGGAGCTGATTTATGCCGATGAGAAGGAATTGCGGAATGCGCTGGAGGGTAAGATCAAGGATCTCGGGAATTATCGCCATGATCCGCAGTCGGATAAAGAGAATATCATCGTCTTCCGGCCGCTGGTGCAGAAGGAATGGCCGCTGTTCAATGTGGAGCTGGAGTTCATTTACGAATCCCAGAAGATCCATGCGTACCGGGAGCCGGTGTTTGAGATTATGCCAACCGACGATATGGAGGAACAAAAGGTTCTGCCCGCATCCAAGGCTTTGGAAACGCTCATTGAACGTAACTTCATCCCGCCCGATTCGGCGGTAAGGGACATTCAGCTGGGCTATTACGGACAGTTGTTTAATACGGAGGACCAGTTAGCAGCACCAACTTGGCGGTTTACATTGGATCATGGCGAGATGATCTATGTACAAGGGATCAGCGGGGACGTGCTGACGCCAAAAAGCGATACGACAAAGGAGTAACAAGACTATGGGGATTTCATTTTCCGTGCTGTCGAGCGGCTCAACGGGCAATGCGACCATTGTCCGCAATGAGGATACGACACTGTTGATTGATGCGGGCTTAAGTGCACGGCGCATCGATGAGTTGTTGAAAGAACGCGAAATGATGGGGGAAGAAATCGACGGGATCCTGGTCACGCATGAGCATTCGGATCATATCCGGGGGCTTGGCGCGGTGGCGCGCAAATACAATCTGCCGATCTATGCGAATGAGAAAACATGGGAAGCGATGAGCAAGTCGCTGGGCAAGATTGCGGAAGAGAACCGGATTGTGCTGGAGAGTCATGAGGTCAAGGATTTTGGCACACTGCGGGTGGAGCCTTTTGAAATATCCCATGACGCTGCGGCACCGGTCGGTTATTGCTTCTATGACGGCGACGAGAAGCTGGGCGTCGCGACGGACCTCGGTTATGTCAGCGATAAGGTGAAGAAGGCGCTGGATGGATCGGATGTCCTGGTGCTCGAAGCCAATCACGATATCGAGATGCTTCGGATGGGACGCTATCCGTGGAATACCAAACGCCGGATTCTCGGCGATATGGGACATTTGTCGAATAATTCGGCAGGCGATGCCTTAAGCGAGCTGCTGACGGGGGATACCAAACGAACGTATCTGGCCCATCTCAGCCTGGATCACAACATGATGGAGCTGGCGAGAATGACCGTCCGCGATACGATGGAGGACCGCGGCTGTTTCTTCAAGGACAGCGAGTTTAAATTGTGTGATACGTATTATGACCGCCCGACCCCTTGGGATAAGGTCGGCGAATAGGCATATGGTCGACAGCCATCCAAGGCATGCCCCGGATCATACACCGTACGCACAGGGAGTTTAGATAACGACATTCTTACCAATGAAGCATTCCTTTTTGAGCAATTTTACTATTAGTTATCAATATATAGGCATAACAAGATCAGCCCCACGATCATAGGGAACTATGACGTGGGGCTGTTTTGCAGTTTAAGGGATACTGAGTTCCGAGAGACGAGGCTCGTTCTAACGCTTGCTAAGACTCTCTTGTGCCATACGCACCATCTCCCGGACCATGGAACCGCCAATCGCACCGCCGACTTTACCGGCCTGCTCGGTGGTCAGGTCTCTGTTGTCGCCCGGTTTAAGAGGGACACCGAGTGACTTGGCCACCTCATATTTGACGTCCTGCTGTCTCTGCGGGTCCACTTGATAGCCTTCGTTCCGCATGACGTCGGTCATGAACTGCTGCATTTCGGGACTCCGGCGCCGTCTTGATCTTCTTGCCATCCCATAACCCTCCTTGCAATAGTTTCCCCTTCATAACATTCCCTGCGGGGCACCGACAGATGAATGGATAACCTAACCAGTTCAAACATGAGGGAGAGCTGAAGAGAATGGAACCGAGGCATTCGAGTAGTGGAAACGGGATAGGCCGATCTTGTCTGTAGGAGCAAAGCGTAAGGAGGGGCTGGAAGTATTTTTTCAATGGATGGTGTAGGAAGAATAAGTTGCGGGGAATCCAAAAATAGGAATGATGTGTGGGTCCCGGAGATTCCTTCAACGTTGCGGTTCAAAAGGGATCGATTTCGTCATGCAAGACCGACGGTTTTTGCCATTTTCTTTACACAATTGTCCGGTAGTTAGGGGGGAGTGCGCGAATGAGGGTGGCAGGCAGTTGGGAATAGCGGATATGCCGGAAGAGAGGAATTTGGATCATTAGAGAAAATCCCTTCATAATGGAACCGTTTGGTCGGCTGTTACGTATACAAGGTTAATATGTTCATCCTGACTATTCGTTGTTATGGATTGAAGAATCTGTCATTGTACCGACCCTTAAAATTGCCATCAATTTGGCATTTGTTTTTATCAAAGAAAGCTGACGTGAACCTCTGTTCGTGTGGTACAATAGGAAGACTAGAAGGTCTGAATGCTTCTGTTAAGCACTTGCATCGAACAAGGCACTAGGCATTTTGCATTTTTAAAATAAGGATGGCCCAAGTTTTCCCATCTCTTTTTAGAAAAAACAGATGTTTCGCGCTTAAGTCGCCCTGTTTGTGGTAATAGAAGAATACAGGGTTTTTTTTGAACTGTCGGGTGGGAATACATACCTTTTATGGAACCAGATTTCAGGCAATGGATTGAAATATGGTTGGTAGAGCGATATTTCGATAAAAGTTCAAATAGAATGCTTAAAAATGCAACTTTTTGGGCCGCTGAATAGTCTTTACAGTAGAGAGATATTTAACAGGTGGCACGCTGCCGATTTCATAGGAAGCTAGATACACTCGGTACAGGGCAGGTTGTTATGACGACAAGATGATTTCATAGGTCAGTCGGTAATGGCGGAGGGTCTGAAGCTGGTAAAGTATCTTGACGCGTAGCAACCAAGGGGAGAGAGGGATCGCAATGGGATTATTTGACGATGATTTCTATTCAACTAAAATTTCCAGACGGAGCAAAAATACCAGCGAGGACCGACCTGAGCGAACGAAGTGGCGGACGACCCGCCGTAAAAAGGGTTTATCCACATTCCAGATTTCCGCGATCAGTTCTGTGTGCAGTGCTCTGATTGCGGTGATGCTGTTTAGCTTCATAACAGGCCATCCTGCGACCTCTTCACCGGTTACCTTGATTAATGGCAGCCATCAGCTGTCCAAGTCCGATGGGGATCCCTATGAACGGATTGTTAGCGTTGCTCAGAAGGTCCGACCGGTTGTTGTCAGTGTGCTGACACATAAAGAGACCGCAATGCCAGAAGAGGAAGGTCTTGAGGGAGAAGGGTTGGAAGAGGATTTCGGTGCCCTGCCAGAGGAAGAAGGGGATTTTGAGCTTCCGGAGGGATTCGACTTCGGTGAGGATTTTGATTTCGGAAATGATTTCGGCGGCTCACAGGAAGACACCTTGGGCTCTGGCGTTATCTTCAAGAAACTCGAGGGCAAAGCCTTTGTGATTACGAATAACCATGTGGTTGATGGTGCCGATTCCCTGGAGGTTGTGCTGGTAGGCGGCGAGAAGAAGAAGGCGACCTTGGTCGGCACAGACAAAGTTAGTGATATTGCCGTTCTGTCAATTGACAGTAAAGGCATCGGAGAAGTTGCAGAGTTTGGGGATTCCTCCAAGCTTCGCCTCGGTGAAACCGTCATCGCCATCGGCAACCCGCTCGGCCTGGGTGACACGCTCACATCCGGGATTGTCAGCTACACGAACCGCGTAATACCGGTATCCCTGAACCAGGATGGTATCTATGATTGGGAGCAGGAGGTCATTCAGACCGACGCCGCCATTAACGAGGGGAATAGCGGGGGCGCTCTAGTGGATTTGAACGGTAAAGTTATCGGCATCAATACGATGAAAATCGCGGACACCGGCGTAGAAGGGCTTGGGTTTGCGATTCCGGTCAATGAAATTACGGAGATTGTAACCGAGCTGATGCTGAAGGGGCATATTGCACGCCCTTATCTCGGCGTATATACCGTGGACTTGGGTAATCCGTATGCTCCGCTAAGCAAGAAAGAGAAAGAGGACCTCAAGCTGCCGAAGACGGTAACCGAAGGCGTGGTCGTGCTGGATGCGCTTGGACCTGCGCTGGATGCGGGTCTGCAGCTGAATGACGTGATCGTCAAGCTGGATGGCAAGCCGATTACGACGACGCTGGAGCTGCGCAAGCACCTTTACTATAACACGAAGGTAGGCAAAGACCTGGACGTGACCTTCTATCGTGACGGCAAGCTGCAGTCGCTGAAGGTGAAGCTGGAAGAAAAGCCTGGAGAATAAGGCAGGCTGGATCGGTGACGTGGTTGGCCCTGAATCACTGCGGATTTTTTAGGGTGAACGTGCTTGTCCATTGTTTCGTGCATCATTTCATGGGTATATATAATGGTTAGCGTTGAATAGTATCCAATATAGAGAGATTTGAAAAAGGTTAGATAAGAGCCGTGAAACGGCCGCGAAGAAGAGCGTGGATTACGCTCTTTTTTGCTGTCCGCATTGAAATAATGGTGGTAATAAGGACTTTTGATGTGAAATCCATGGATAGATAGGAAGCTTTTGTGGATTGAAATCCGGCCGGGATGAGCAAATGGGTTAAAAACATTTCTTTTTCTCGTAGAGTGTGGTAGAACAGAAGAGTGGCTATACTGGTTTGAAGATAAACACAACATGAGGCGAAAGATAGAAAGGATGCATAGAATGTACGTCGTATGCAAGGAACATGTGGAACTAGCGATCGAAAATTTCGTGGATGAATATGAGGATGCCCCGGATATTGTTGATCTGAAGGAGACCGAGTTTTCGGACTGGGACCCACCGGTGAAGTGCGCGGAGTGCGAGAAGCATGCTGAGTTTTTAGTTGTGTAACGTGAACATGTTAATTAAATAAATAATGCGAATGAGAAAGCGTGATGATTCACGCTTTTTTTGTTTAGACTTTCTTGGGGAGCGGTTTCCTTCATGAACAGCCTTTTCATGGAGTGGACGAAGAGGTAAGTAATAAGTATGGCCAAACATTCCGATCGTTGTCTCTGGAATGAGCAACCGGCTTCGTTGTACAGACCTTCATAGTGTATGATGGATGTATAGATTACAACGAGGCGCGATAACCTATCGTGAATGGAGACGATCAGAAATGGGTGACTACAGAAGATCATGGGAAGACGAGATCAGCCGGGCAGCTGATGAGGCATATGAGAAGGAAATGGATGAAATCAACCGTCAGCTGAAGCAGGAAATTCTCATCGCTCTGATTGGTGATGTGAACACAGGCAAGTCCTCTACCATGAACCGGATCGTAGGTGAAGAGGTCGCTGGCGTCGGGGCAGAGCCTGGAGAAACGACGGAAATTAAACCGCATAAGTACAAGGAACATATTTACTTCATAGATACACCCGGGTTGAATGATGTGAACATCGCGAACTCAGAGATAACCTTGAAATACTATAAACAAGCGGATATCGTTCTATTCTTCCTGAACGCTGCCGGCACTGTCTTCTCCGAGGCGGAGAAGAAGTCCTTCGAGATGATTCAGGCCGTGAACACGAACATCTTGATCGTGCTGAACAAAATTGACGCTGCAGATGAGATCGACCGTCTGGTGGCGCGGATCAAGAAGGAGACCGGAGGTCGCTATGAGGTTGCGCCGGTATCCTCACGGACGGGTGAGAATATCGACCGGCTGCGAAGCAGCATTCTGGAGATGCTTAAAAAAAAGTCTAAAGACATTCTCTTTGCCAAAAGCATCAAGGAGAAGTCTGCTACTGCCAACGGATGGATCATCGGAGCCTCGATCTCGGCAGGAGCGGTAGGCGCATCACCTATTCCGGGATCGGATATTATTCCGATTACCGGCATTCAGGTGAGCCTGCTTACCAGGCTTGCGGTGCTGTACAATAGGCCGATCAGCAAAGAGACGGCGAAGGAACTGGTCATCGCTACGATATTCGGCAATATCGGCAAGAGCATTTTTCGGCAGATCGTGAAGGTTTTCCCTGGAGCGGGATCGGTTGCCGGAGCGACGGTAGCGGGTGCCACCACCCTGGCGCTGGGATATGCGGTGAAATACGCGTACGAGCACAATATCGAGATCAATACGGCGAATATTACGAAGCTCTATAAGAAGTTCAGGGATAAGGCGGAGACGGAATCGGAATCCAAGTCCGAGTGAGCGTGGAGGATCATGTCATATGCCAGCACAGATGGCGAATGGAATAGAAAAAGGGGCCTTGGGGCCCCTGATCATAGCTGCGAGATAGCAGCAACATTATCATTGATTTACTTAATGGCAGCCGCGTAATCAGCTTTTGCCTGCTCCAGCATCGATTTCCAATCCGGAAAATCGGTTTCTCTTGAAACATGACGGTCAAACAGTTCATCCGGAATGTTATCGATATCTTCGTGCGTTTCCACTTGGAAGTTACCTTTTACGACAAAATCCCCAAAACTGCTGTGGGATGAATGTTTACGCATAAACGATTCATTGAACAGCTTTTCCAGAGAGATGTTATCCGGATCCTCCTGTACCGATTTTTGGCCTTGTAATTCCTTCAACAGATCATCAAACGACATGGGCTTTTGCTTTCTCAGAGTACCACTCCTATAACTAATATTTGTGTTCAGTATAACATAACCGGATTTCTCATATACATAGTCAGCTCCGGAAGGCTTGACGCGCTGTTATCGTCTTAATAACGAGGACCAGGTTTGCTCCAGCCAGTGATCAAAATCAGCGCCTTTGTCACCTTCGTACGTGTCGTAGATGTCGACCCTCATTTTTTTTAATTTCTCTTTGAAGTCTTCATACGTGTGGTCACGGGGAAGGCTTTTTTTGATGCGCAGCAGCACCTTCGAAACGTCCTTCATCAGCTCGCCTTTGGGTCTTTCCGGCATCTGCACGTCCTCCCCAAAGGCCAGAAGTTTACGATAGGCTGCCTCTCGCACCTGATAAACCGCATCCGTATTCAGTCTATGCAACAAAATATCAATGGATTTCTGATTTTTCCAATTTCCTAACGCTTCCACCGCATCTAAACGTTCTCTCCAATTGGCGTTCCGGTTGGCGGAGCTTTTGAGCTCCTCATAATTCTCGGGCATATCCGCTATCAATTCTTGATTGTCCAATCCGTTCATCTCCTTCATTATGATGTATCAGGTCGATCTGTACCATATGTTCATTATGGGGTACCTTTATGATTCTCGGCTTTCCGATGTACCGTCTGCCTGCTTGGCCCCTTTACTGGTATAAGGTTTAGGTTTACTCTTCGCTCTTCTCGCACTTGCATCCCAGCGGCTCCAGCCCTTCTTGCCCGTGCCTCTGCCTGTTCCGCCCTTGCCCTTGGATTTACTCAATCAATCACTCCGTTACGGTATATTCTTGTTCCTATATGCTGATTGTTTACCAGCACTGTTGAAATATACACTGTATTGGGCCATATGTATAGGATACCACGGAAATCAGCATAAGAATCGAAATATAAGGGCAAGAATTCCGGTATTCGTGTAGGCATGTCTTTCGGTTGACTAATTTTTCCCAGCGTGGTATCTTATTTTTGAACTGACCAGTCAGGACAAGAACAATGAACTGAAATATAGATGTGAAAGGGCCGATCCAACTGTGAGCAAAGATAAAATTATCCAAGCAGCCATTGAAGTATTCTCCGAGAACGGATATCACCGCGCAAGCATGGACGAGATTGCCGCCCGCGCACAGGTCGCCAAGGGGACTCTGTACTATAACTTCCCGGGTAAATCCCAGCTCTTCAAGACGGTGGTGAAACAGGGCTTCGAAGATATCATGCAGCGGACGGAGGCAGATCTGAATTCCTCCCTGCCAATGAAGGAGAAGATGGAGCGCACGATTCGCCATCATCTGGATCTGTTTCTCGAATCCCGCCATTTCTCGCACATCGTGTTTAATGAGATCTCGAACGGTATCGAGCAGGATGTCCTGGATGAGTTAAAGGAGCTGAAAAGGAATTATTTAAGCTTTCTGGCAAGGATGATTGAGGAAGGGCAGTGTGAGGAGAACCTGTGCCGTGCCGTTGATCCCGACTTGGCCGCTGCCAGCATAGTCGGTACGCTGGAGAGTACCTGCAATTATTACCTGAATCATCAAGATCGGTATTCGCGGGACGATTTGGAGCGGTTTGCCTTCACAATGATTACCCAAGGCCTGTTTATATCGCTTGAATGAGCAGGGCCTTCTTTTTTTAATTATGTATTACTGACCAGTCAGTTCAAATTTTGCGATGGAAAGCGAAGGTGTTAAGCATGGAATGGAATAAGAACGGTTTACTCCCGCTGGAATGGTTCCGCCAGATGAGAACGAAATCTCCGGTAACGACGATGGATGGCAATGGAGCATGGAATGTCTTTAAGTACGAGGATGTCAAAGCCGTCTTCACGAATTACGAAGTGTTCTCTTCCCAAGGGGGCTCTTCTACCGATGATCCCATTGAATCCAGTGTTCTTCGGCAGGATCCTCCGAAGCACCGTCAGCTGCGTAAATTGGTATCCCATGCTTTTACGCCTCGCATGATCGAATCGCTTGCTCCCAAGATTCAGGAGATTACGACATCCCTGCTGGACGAAGCGGAGAAGAAGGGGAAGATGGATATCGTGGCCGATCTCGCAAGCCCGCTGCCGATCACGGTGATCGCGGAGATGCTCGGCGTATCGATGGAAGATCGGGAACGGTTCAAGGCCTGGTCGGACGCGTTGGTGGGTGACAATGGGGAGGCTTATTATCAGTGTCAGCGGGAGATGAGCGAATACTTCTCGGAGATCGCCGAGGATCGCCGTCGCCATCCGCAGGAGGATCTAATCACCAAGCTGGTGGAGGCGCGTATTGACAATGAACACCTCACCGAACTGGAGATTATCGGGTTCTGTATTCTCCTTCTCGTAGCGGGTAATGAAACGACAACCAATCTGATCTCATCGGCGGTGCTCGCCTTGGACAGTCTGCCTGAGGTCCGTGCAGAGGTGCTTGGAGACTCAGCGCTGCTTCCAGGGGCATTAGAGGAAGTCTTCCGTTACTTCTCCCCTGTACAAGTGATGTTCCGCAGCGTAAAGCAGGACACGGTGCTGCGGGGGCAGGAGCTGAAGCAAGGGCAGTACGTTTATATCTGGATGGCCTCAGCCAACCATGACGAGGATGTGTTTGATCAGCCGGATGTATTCAACATCCACCGTAACCCGAACCCGCATCTGGGCCTGGGAAGCGGCATCCATTACTGCATGGGCTCCCAGCTGGCCCGTATGGAGTCCCGGATTGCCCTTCAGACCTTGTTGGACCGTTATCCCGAATTTCGTCGTGATCGCTCGGTAGAAATGGCACGGATGGATAGCACGATGATGTTCGCGCTGAAAGAGCTGCCGATCATTTTAAAATAGATAGGAAGAGAAGAGCCACTCTTAGGGAGAGTGGTTTTTTTTCGATAATTGATGTAAGTTGGTCAAACTCGGTCGAGCAAGCTTAGAAGTAAACGAGTTGGCGATTCTCAAAACTCTAATGCTCTGCTGGATTGATTTTGTATTGAAAAGGAAATGTGGGAGCTTGCTGTAGGAAGGCGGGTCGGGGGCTGTGTATGTCCTTTAATTGGTGGCGGTACAATGTTAGAATGAACGACATAACAGCAGACTTTAAGGAGCGAAAATACGCCATGAATATACAGATGGTATGCGTAGGCAAGTTGAAGGAGAAGTATCTGGTGCAGGGCATTGCCGAATACAGTAAGCGTCTTGCGCCTTACGTGCGCCTGTCCGTGCACGAAGTGCCGGATGAGAAAGCGCCAGAGAACATGAGCGAAGCGGAAATGCGCCAAGTGCAGGAGAAGGAGGGCGTGGGCATTCTCAGCCATATCAAGCCAGACACCCATGTCATCGCCCTCGCGATCGGCGGCCAGCTGTGGTCCAGCGAGGACCTGGCGGCCCATATGGACAAGCTGGGCACGTACGGGACCAGCAACGTGGCTTTTGTCATCGGCGGCTCTAACGGCCTCTCCGAGGACGTCTTGAAGCGCGCCCAGACGAAGCTTAGCTTCGGGCGGATGACCCTGCCGCACCAGCTGATGCGGCTGGTGCTGGTGGAGCAGATTTACCGGGCGGTGAAGATTAATCGGGGGGAGCCGTATCATAAGTAACGGCAAGTTTTTGTTGTACAGTAATACGTTTCAAGGGAGCAGTGAATGAACAAAATAGATCGTTTGTCGGCCATCGTGATGGAGCTGCCCAAAGAATGCTAAAATGCTACTGACATAACGTTGTCAGTAGCATTTTTTTATAATTGGACATGTAAATGTAAAGGAGATAGATAAGGAAAAAGTATGTTTTACAACGGCTGTGGGACACAGCCAAACCTATTATTAGGAAGGATGATATCTTGTGAATTTCGCTTCTGTACGCATCATTACGGACGACGTGGATCGTCTCGTCGAGTTCTATGAGAAAGTCATGGGGGTTTCGGCGGAGCGACCCGCACCCGTATTTGCCGAACTCGTTATGCCATCATGCACCCTTGCCATCGGCCACTCCCAGACGGCGCAGCTATTCGGCGCCGGTTCCGTAGTGGGGGCCAATAATCGCACTATCATTATTGAGTTCCGCGTCGACGATGTCGAAGCCGAATATGTGCGCTTGAAGCCATTTGTCGATCATTGGGTAAAGGAACCGACCATGATGCCGTGGGGGAACCGTTCTATGCTGTTCCGCGATCCCGATGGCAACCTTCTTAACCTCTTCGAGCCGGTGACCGAGGATGCGATTAAACGGTTTAGAGGTAGACATTGACGGGCAGTAAGGCTGGCCTTAAAACTTGCCGTTGTGTAATTTGTGAAATCAACGGTATGCCTAGAATACGATTACGTTTGATTATTTACAGGATCAGCTTCAAACGTTTATGTCGTGATGGATCCGGAAAAGTTGTTGCATTTTAATAGAATCAAGTAATCGAGTATTAATTAGTGGAGGCACCTCTGAATTTGACGAAACACATTTCAGGGGTGCTTTTTGATTTTTTCAGAGAAAGGAATTAATTTGGACGATATTTTGAGAAAAGGTCGGTCCAATTGTCGATCATACCGTCACTAATTCGTTGTATTAACAGAGCGAACGAAATCATGCCGTACAAGGCACAGAGTCTTAGATCGAGTTGAGGTGTGAATGATTTAATCTTCGCGGACTTATGGCAAACGTATTAGATCAAATGATAAGGAGCGCTAAAGATGAACGAAGAAGTAACCTGTAAATCAAATATAAAACGGAGGTTTACGTATGCAACTCAAGTTCGAGCCTAACAAGAAGCACAAGAAGCCGGCCTCAAAGCGATTGTTGACCGCCGGCGTGATCTCCGCACCTTTTTTCTATTTCGTGTCGGTCGTTCAGATCTTTACGCGGACTGGCTTCGATATCCGACGGCATGCAATCAGTACGCTTACGCTCGGAGATTGGGGGTGGATCCAAAGCATCGCATTTATCATTACCGGCCTTCTGGCATTATTGGGTGCTGCGGGTATGCGATCATTATTGCGAGGTGAAACAGGAGGATTGTGGGGGCCGATATTGATCGGACTGTATGGAGCTGGCATGGCGCTGGCCGGCTTATTCCGCCCAGATCCGGGACTCGGATTCCCTGAGGGTGCTCCTGAAGGGATCCCAGTTACAATGAGTCCGGAGGCAGCGATCCATTCCTTCGCATTCTTTACGGCTTTCATTTGCCTTATAGCGGCCAGTATTATACTCTCCATTCGATTCGCGCGCTTGGGGGAGAAAAGGTGGCAGTGGTATTCGGTTGCAACGGCGGTAGTCGCGCCGCTTCTAATTGCGGGAGGAATGGGGACAGGGGTGTGGACCGGTGTCATCATGGGGTGCGCAGGACTGGTTGCGTTCGGATGGGTCTCGGCATTGTCAGGTAAACTTCTTAGCGAACTCGCTTGATTGATATGCCATTGCTTAATTATTCATAATCATACTAGCACGCTAGGGGATGAGGAGATTGGATGGTCCGTTTACAGAGTCCAATAGATCATGAAAGGCATAGAGATATGAGTTGCACAACAGTCCCCCTCTGCAATTTGGCAGAGGGGGCTGCTGTTATTTGTAGACAAAAAGTCAAGGATACAAACATTAATGTCGGACCTAAATAAACGTAAATAATGGATAAGTAGAGAAACTGAAGGAATTTGGCATCTATCGGTCAATCGCATATCGCAGCTGAACGACATCGCTGCCGAGAGGTTTGCAGTCTAGCAATCGCACAGACTTGAAACGGTAATTGTCCTTGTCGATTAGCAGATTTAACCCTTTACCCTCTAATACAGGCGCCACATTGAAAATCACTTCGTCTACAAGACCTTGTTCTAAAAACGAATTGTGAATATCCGCACCGCCGCCAATGAGAGCGGTTAGGTGTCCTTTCTGTGAGAGGTAGCTTATTGCTTCTTGTGGCGACTTTACCACCGTTATGCCGGGAATGTTTTCAATGTTCTTAGACAATACAACGATGTCGATCCCTGCGAAAGGACCTTCCGTGTTTACCTGTTCCTCTTGGGAGACTCGGCTTGGGTCTGACATTTCCTGAAACGTCTTACGTCCGACAATGAAATTTCCTGCTGCTTTTGCTTGTGCTGCGAAGTCTTCCAACGCTTCCTTTTTCGGTGGGTTATCCGGGCTAGATTGTGCATAATTGCCGTTCGCAGTTAGGGTTGCCCATAAAGTGGTTTTCATTAAACGTCCTCCTCATTTTCGATTCTGTTAACTTCAGGTTAGCACGATTCCCCGATTTGGATGTTCGTATGGCTTTAATCATCCTTCAGGGTCTCCCCTTTCCATTCACATGGTAATCGATTTATGGTACATTTGAAAAGTAGTTACATTTATGTGCAATAGTTTCAAAAAATGAACTATGGAGTGATCGCGATGATGGATCGTACCTGCCCTGGTACCGTTGAACCGATTCTGGAGATTTTGGACGGAAAGTGGACGCTTCTTCTTTTATTCGAATTATTTAACGGAACCAGGCGTTTCGGGGAATTACGCCGGAGGTTGCAGCCCATTAGTCCGAAAACTTTGACAGATCGCTTGCGACTGTTAGAGGAAAAAGGAATCATAACACGTACGCTCTACCCAGGCATACCACTACATGTCGAATATGAACTTACGGAGAGTGGGCTAGGTTTGCAGCCGATTTTCGCCGCAATGTGGACGTGGACACAGGAGCATGGCGCATATTTACGGAATAAGACTGATGAAAAGGGCCAAGGTGATAATGAAGTAATGTGATTATGCTAACAAGTATTAGAAAGGGCTGAATTTGGAATCGATTTCCTGCCCGGACTTGCGTGAACCGTGTGGCAATCTCTATAGTAGAGGGGAACGATCGAGCGGGAAATTGCTGCATCCGGCTAATATTGCGGATAATCCGGCGAATATGCGGCAGGAGAACGAGAATAAATCTGACCGATGTTGGCCGAGAACCTCGCGTCGGGAGTCGCGAGAGGTTCCCGATCTAGCGACTGAGCCGTCATTTTATACTTACATGTCTGCAATATGATACGGCACGAAAAAGAGCTGGCGGTACGTTTCCGCTAGCTCATTTTTAATGCTTTTATTCCCCATGACATGGCCGCCACCCTGGCATAAACGTCCGGCTCCCGGCCGAAAAATCCGTATCCGTGCAGCGTTTGAGCGCTGCCCATGGGATCTTTATTATGAGGGCTGAATGGAGCCGATCAGTGCATTCAATTCCGACTGTAGTTGCAGATGGAGTTTCTCTACGATCGAAAAATCGGTGGCCGCAACATAGTAGGCCTTAATCTGAGAATCGATGGCTTCGAGTTCCGCCAGATGGGAGGTAGCCTCTTTCATTTTTGCCGAATAGCGTGCTTTGATACCGGCTATTTCGGCAGCATAGGCTTCATCGGTACCAGGGGCTATCGTCCGTGTGTACATATCTAGGATCTCATCCCCGTCCCGATCGGGGAAGTATTCATGCGGAGCGGTACTGTCGAAGATCGCTGTTTGAAGCTCCGGGAATATCAGCATATCCAGACTGTTCGGATCAAAGCCGCAATGAAACACTTGAACGTCGATTCCTTTCTGTTCGGCAGCGGAGGCAAGCTTTTTCAGCAGCGTCGATTTGCCGGATCCCGCCCTTCCTTTGATGAAAATCCGTCTTTCCAGCTGAGCGGTCAAGCTTTGAATAAAATCGAATGCCCCCCTCGGAGTCGCAGCTCCGAAAAACAAGTGACGCGAAGCGGTTGACGTATCGCTTTCATGACCGGCGTATAATTCTTGAATCAAATCCTGTGCAAGCTGGTCGGCCTTCGAGAAGTCCATATTTTCGATATAAAATTTTTCCCACTCGTCATGAATCCGCAATGCCGTTTCGAACGTTTCATACGCTTTTGAATAGGCTCTCTCAAGCTCGCCTTTAAGATCTTCTATCGTGATGAAGTGTTCCGGTAAAATAAGGCTGTCATCAAACGCTTCCTCAAAATCGATAAAGACGATTTCACCCGCCGCGCTATCCGAAATCCCCTTACAGACTCGCCCGTCGACAATACCAACCTTCAATTCCGTGCAAATGATGCCATCCAGTTCGTCGGGACAGAGAGGGGAGTGGAAGCATTGTACATGCAAGCCTTGGTCCAGCAGGCTATCAGCCAAGCTTTGCATGACCGTCGATTTCCCCGTGCCTTGGGGCCCCGCAAGGACAAATATTTTGTTCAGCCCACCAAATGCGGACTTATACAAGAAATGAGCCCCGCGCGCAGTGTTGCCGCGGGCAAAATAGTGAGATGATTTTAGTACCAAACCTAAACCCTCCTTTGTGCCTATTCCGATTCGCAAAGTAGACAGAATAAGCATGATTGGGATAGTGCCTATTCATTTGTATATTCCGCATTGTAACAAGTGGTGTTCGTCCTCTCCCATGATTTTTGCTAATTGTTGAAGGGACTACAGAAGTTAAAAGATCAAGCCTGCGATAAATGGGGAGATTTCACTTGCCCTGCGCAGGTTTTTCTGTTAGTTTGATAGTAACAAAGTGTTATTAACAAAATAATACTAAGTGTAATTATGTGTCTTCGTTCTATAAATAAGTGGAGAAAGCGGAGGGATGTAATGTGAAAAAGGTTGCGCGTGGCTGGAATCTGTTCGAAATAGCGTGGTTGGCACTGTTTACCTCGATTGCTGTGGGGTTTACGGTGATTTCTAAGGACTCTTTATTCGGTTTTACCGTTTTTATTACTGGGGTGCTATGCGTGGTGCTTGCGGCGAAGGGCAATCTGATGAGCTATGTTTTCGGCATGTACAATACCATCGGTTACGCTTATCTGGCCTATATTAACGGGTTGTTTGGAGAGGTTATGCTGAATCTGCTATTCTTCGTTCCGATGAACGTCATTGGCTTCTACACGTGGAAAAATCATCGCCAAGACGGCAAGCTGATCATGCGCCAAATGGAACTTAAAGGTCTGCTTCTCGTTGGGACAGTTTGCGTTTTAGGCTGTTTGCTGCTGGGATTTGGGCTTTCGTTCATCCCGGGACAGAACTCGCCTTACATCGACGCTACTACGACGGTGCTGTCCGTTGTGGCCACCTTTTTAATGGTCCGCAGATTCAAGGAACAATGGCTGGTCTATATTGTGTTGAATTTGTTTACGGTGCTGCTGTGGGCGATTCGATTGCTGGAGGGCAGCAGCGAAGGCATGCTGATGATCGTCATGTGGAGCGCGTATTTGGTTAATGCGGTATACGGCTATTACAATTGGAACAAAGGGGCCAAGGAGGTGGCGGCATGAAAACGCTCGGATTAACGCTGGGGAAGTTTGCCCCGCTGCATAAAGGGCATCAGTTCATGATCGAAACGGCACTGCAGGAGGTCGATGAGTTAATCGTGGTCATTTACGAGACAACGGTCACGCCGATCCCGCTTCATATTCGGGCGAATTGGATTCGACGACTATACCCGGCAGTCCGGGTCATCGAAGCTTGGGACGGACCGGATGGGTATTCGGATGACAGGGAGCATGAGATTCGGGAAGAACAGTATATCCTCCGTTTACTGAACGGGGAGCAAGTAACGCATTTTTATTCGAGCGAGTTTTACGGCAGGCATATGAGTCTTGCTTTGGGCTCGGTCGACCGGCGGGTCGATGAAGCCCGCGAGCGGGTTCCGATCTCTGCAACGATGATTCGTTCCGACCCATATAAGCACAGGGAGTTCATAAGTGATATCGTGTACCGGGACTTAATCACGAAGGTGGTATTTGTCGGGGCGATGTCGACGGGGAAGTCGACGATCACCGAAGCGCTGGCACGGCGGTATAACACGACCTACGCGAGTGAATACGGGCGCGATTATTGGACCGAGCATCAGGTGGACCGCAGAATAGGTCTGGAGGCGTTTGATGAAATCGCTCTGGGCCATATCGAGCGTGAAGAGCAGGCTTTGCTTGCGGCGAACCGATTTCTGTTTGTCGATACCAATGCGATTACGACGTATATGTTCGCCATGGATTACCACGGCCGGGCACCGGAGGGATTAACGCGGATTGCTCTGGAGAACGCGCAGCGCTACGATCTGTTCTTCTTGTGCGACGACGATATTCCTTACGACGATACGTGGGATCGAAGCGGGGATCAGAAGCGGCATGTTTTTCATAAACAGATTATCGCGGATTTGAAGGAGCGGCGCATTCCCTACATTACGCTGCGGGGGAGCCTGGAAGAACGTATACGCAAGGCAGACGAGGTGCTGGCGAAGTTCGAGCCCTATCGAAACTATTTCGGGGAGCTAAAACGGTTAGAATTAGATGCAGGCAGGGAGTAAAATGAACCCATAACCACAACCCATTTAGAATCAAAAAACAAGGAGGCGCCCCCATTGGACTTGTTGGATCGGGACGGACTTACGGAACGCGAATTTTTGGAGCAGTACCGGGCAGGAGATTACGAGCGACCTTCGGTGGCAGCCGATATGGTGATCTTCACGGTTACGGATGAGGCGGCTGACAGTTATCGGAAACTACCCGAAAAAGAGCTCCGCATCCTGCTCATCCGCAGGGGAGGTCACCCCTTCCTGGGTAAATGGGCGCTGCCTGGCGGCTTTGTCCAGCCGAGCGAGACGACTGAGCAGGCTGCGGCAAGGGAACTGCGCGAGGAAACCGGCGTGGACGACGTTTATTTGGAACAGTTGTATACGTTCAGTGATATCGGGCGAGATCCCCGAACCTGGGTGATGAGCTGCAGCTACATGGCCCTGATCAACAGCGATAAATTGGAGCTTAAGGCGGGAGACGATGCGGCCGACGCCGCTTGGTTCAAGGTCTCCTATCGGCTGCTGCGGGAGCAGAAAGAGCTGATGGAGGACGGATACGTCAAGACGCTGGAGTATGAACTCAAGCTAAGCGGTGAAGAGGAGCTTTCGGCGATCGTGGCGAGGACGTTGACCGTGAAGACGACATCGACCAGCACGGAATATAAGATCGTATCGAATAACGGTTTGGCCTTCGACCACGCGAAGATTATAGCATGCGCGATCGAGCGGCTGCGGGGAAAAGTGAGCTATACCGATATTGCGCTGCACTTAATGCCAGAGCTTTTTACATTGACGGAGCTGCAGCAGGTTTATGAGGTCATTATGGATAAAGAGCTATTGAAGGCGGCCTTCCGGCGGAAGGTGGCCGATCTCGTGGCGGAGACTGATCATTACACCGAAAATGCGGGACATCGGCCATCCCGCTTGTATCGGAGAAAACTGGGGGAATAACCGATGATTTACAATCTCGATGAGCTAAGAAAAGCTTATAACGAAGGAAAAACGTTCAAGTATGTATTCTTTTGGGGCCATACGCCGCCTAAGGACGGGAGCGTCGACAAAAGCTGCTTCAGCCAGTGGTGGATGTGCCCGTTCACGGTAGAGGGGACGGAGTATTCCTGTGCCGAGCAGTTTATGATGGCTGAGAAGGCAAGGCTGTTCGGCGACAACGAAATGCTGGAGTCGATCCTTACGGCTAAGCATCCCAAGGAGATGAAGGCTTATGGGCGCGCGGTCCGAAACTTTGACAAGGATACTTGGGACAAGGAATGCTATGGCATCGTCAAAAGAGCCAGCTTGGCCAAATTTTCGCAGAATGCGGAGCTTGGCGACTATCTCAAGTCGACGAAGAACCGTATCCTCGTCGAAGCCAGCCCGCAGGACCGCATTTGGGGGATCGGCATGAGCCAGTCCAATCCGGATGCGGAGAATCCCGTGAAATGGCGGGGCCAGAACCTGCTGGGGTTCGCGCTGACCGAAGCGCGGGACGAGTTGCTGCAGAGATAGTTTTTTGGCAGGAAGTCTTTCGATTGACAGCAATTAGAATACGTGATAATTTCACGGTAGGATAATAAAGGCAATGCAACCTTCGGGTTCAACCTCGCTGAGAAGTGGGTTGGACCCTTTTTGCATTCCAAAACAAGGGAGGATTCGTAATGTTGAGAACAGAATCGCTGTTACAGCGGCTGGGCGAGATCGGCAAGTCGCTCGAACGCAAGGGGGGAGCTCTTTTATTACTGGGAGTTGGTTCCGTTGGAGTCGAGACAGAACGGTTGGATGAATATTCGGATTTAGATTTCTTTGTCATTGTAAAGCCCGGGGAGAAAAACAGATATATAGACCGGTTGGATTGGCTCGAGGACGTACACCCTCTTGCCTATTCATTTAAGAATTCGGATGTTGGTTACAAGGTCCTGTTCGAGGACGGTATTTTCGGGGAATATGCTGTATTCGAGGAATGGGAGCTTGTGAACGCCACCTATACGGAAGGTCGGATCATTTGGAAGGACCCTATGTATGCCAATACGGCAATCGCCAAACCTTCCAACCCGATCCCCAGCCTAAAAGTGGATTCCTTGGACTTTCCTTTGAATGAAGCCTTAACCAATCTATACGTGGGGCTCGGTCGCTATGCTAGGGGAGAGCGTCTATCCGCGACGAGGTTTGTTCAAGGATACGCAATAGACAGGATTTTATCCGTGCTCCATCTGCTGGAGCAAGAGGTGGACTACTATCCAGACCCATTCGGCAATGAGAGACGGTTAGAGCGGAGATACCCGCGTTTTGCGGAAATCATAGGAGACATGATACAGGGATACGATCATGTTCCCGAATCGGCACTTCGCATTTTAAATTTCATAGAAGAAGTGTATCCTGTCAATCGAAGGTTAAGTGACGAGATACGGCGACTGGCTGATCTAACTTGCCGAGTTGATACGCAAACGGAATCGACGCACTAGCGCACAAAAGCGTCTACTAGGGATAATAACAGCGTACTGTCGATATGGGCGAAGGATATGTATAACAAAGAAAGAACTCTCCGAGTCTGGAGAGTTCTGTTTATTGCGTACGAGCGACGTATCCATTTTAGGAATGACATCCAAAAACGGGGTCAATTAAAGAGATAAGGTATCCAGCGGTATTTCAAATGCGCGTTTAATAACTAACCCGGCAGCAAGCTTGGTTTCATCCGGTTTGTTATGAAGGTAGATCAATTGTACGTTATTAACTGTCACAGGCAACTGGTGCATCACCCTGGCTCTAATCTCGTTGAACATTTCGGGACTGATGGTATGAATGACTCGGCCCGTTATAAGCAGACTGTCTGGATTTATAAATGTAATGATATTGGTAACGGCGATCGCGATGCCATCGACAATTTTTTCGTATAAGCTAAGGAACTTAGGATCTCCTGTTCTTATGCCTTCTGCGAACTCCTCTAGTGTGCATTTGATGGAAACACTAAGTCCGCTGCTGGAAGCCAATGTCGTTAAGCATCCGGATCTGCCGCAATGGCATGGATAGGCATCTTCTCCATAGAAGCCTTTATAATGCCCGAATTCACCTGCAACAAAGCTTGATCCCGCTATAATTTGTTTATCATGGACAATCGCGCCGCCTGTACCATAATCAAACTTGATGGTAATATTGTTATTAGAATCCTTCAAGCAGCCGTTCATATTCTCGTTGACAGAGAGAAGATTGACATCGTTCTCGATATACACGGGGATGCTATATTGGTCTTCAAGCAGCTGCTTGAGCGGCAGGCGATGAACGCCTATGCCGGGTGTCCGCAGAACGATGCCATGCTGAGAATCTACCAGGCCCTGCATACTGATTCCGATCCCTTTTACTTTGGAGGTGTTGGGCACCTGGGTGAGCAGCTCGTCGATAACTTCATGCAACAGCTGCATCAGCACATCGATAGAACCATATTTGTTGCTCGTGCGTTCTGCGGATGCGACAGCTTCTTGACGCAGGTTGAACACTTTTCCGCGAATGTATTTGCCGGCGAGCTCAAGCCCGATGGCATAAAAATGGCCGCTGTTGATATGAAGGCCGACTCTTTTCCTTCCGCTTCCTGCCTCCAAGTCGATAAGCTCCCCTGTCACGATTATTTTCTCCTTCAACAGGCGATTCACGATATTGGTTACTGTTTGTCTGCTTAGTCCAGTCTTTTCCGCAAGCTCTACGCGAGAGATCGGCCCCTCTGAATAAATGAGAAAAAGAACCTTCTGCTGATTAATTGATTTTAATAACATATGGCTGGTTTGTTTAACCGAATCACTCACAATATGCATCCTCTTTCCAACAACGTTTTATATAATATAGATTCAAAACATTTGACAAATTAGGAACATACTTTGCTTCAAGTGTAGCATTAATACGAGGCGAATAAAAGTTGCAAGTTCGTTTAATTCAACGAGCATATCATTTAAATTTTCATAAAAACGACGATAGATGGCGGTATTATGCAGAAGAACACAATCAATGTGAGAAGTTATATTCCAAAAATACTTAAAAAACGAAACAGATTGTATTGACATTGTTATAAAAAAAGATATTATATTTGTAAACTGATTTGATTAAATACAGAAAATGACGCCTAGAGGAGTAAGTAATGGTATGGATCGGATGGATAATTGCAATCGCAGCGATGACGGTGCTGGCTTACATATGCTGGCTGCATGCAGTTATATTACAACCTGGTAAAGCAGATGCGCTTATTGTACTTGGCTATGTATCTAAAGACGGCCGAATACACCCTTTGCTTAAGGAAAGACTGGATGAGGCTTACAAACGATTTCAGCAGTATGGGCACAAATACATCATTGTATCGGGGGGAGCCGTTGGTTCACGTCGCTCGGAGGCAGAGCTAATGAAGAAGTATCTGGTTGAGAAGGGCGTTCCGGCGAAAAGAGTATTAAAAGAAGACAAGTCACACAACACCGTTCAGAATTTAATCTTTAGCAAGCAATTGATGGAGCAGTACCAGCTAAAATCTTTTATGATCATAACCAATTTATTTCATGTCCGCCGCACGAAGTATATTATGCATCGTCTTGGCATGAATGGCGGTTTCAGCGCTAATCGAAGCCTTAGAAGTATTGTGGGATTCCAGCTCAAATTAACATTTTTGGAAATTCGGGCGTTTCGATTAACGCTCCCTATTATCAGGCAAGAAATCAATGATCAAAACAATTGACAAAGTGGTTGACAACTGGCCGACAAGTGATTAGAATGTAAGCGTTTACAGAATATATGAGAGGTGAGGATTAAGTGGCTATAAGCCAAAAGTTGTTTACAAATTATTTACCCGGATTTGATTGGTAATTAACAAAACATAGTTATGCTTAAATAGTTAATCCAATTTATTTATTAATTAACGGGGGCGAAATAATGTTTAATGGAAAAATGAAACGATTCATGAGCACGGGTGTTGCAGCAGCATTATCTTTAGCTATGCTGGCTGGTTGCGGTGGAAACAGCGGGAAGAACGAGGCTAGCCCAAGTACAACTCCTGCTGGGTCGGATAAGCCAGGTGTATCTGCAGAGGTAGAGACTTACGAGAATGGATTGCCGAAGAATGAGGAAGTAACGCTAAAGGTAGGCTTCTTTGTAGGAGGATATGGCCGGGAGTGGTTCGATTATGCAGTTGAATCGTTCACAGCCAAGTATCCAAATGTCAAAATAGACATCACGGCTTCAGCCGATATGAAGACGATTCTTTCTACAAAAATCTCTGCAGGCAATGATAATGACATGTTTGATCTATTTAATACGGATCCAGCGGGAGGTATCGTGGGGCTTGCTGAAGCCGGCAAGCTTGAACCAATGGATGACATTTGGGAATACCCTCTTCCAGACGTGCCGGACAAAAAGGTCAAGGATCTTATGATGCCGGGTATGTACGAGTCAACGCAGCTGATCAATGGAAAAAGGTATGAATTCACGACGGCGAGCAGCTTTGGCGGGTTGTTTTTTAACAAAAAGCTATTCGAAGAGCATGGCTGGAACCAAAACCCGAACACATGGGATGAATTTAAAGCGCTTCTAGCAGATATTAAAGCGGACGGCATTGCTCCCATAACGTTCCCGGGTATTCATCCAAGCTATCATAACTGGGCTTTCGGAACAGCCAAAAATTTTGAGCTGGCTGATATCAATGGTCATGTCGATGAATTTATCGAAAATTATAGAACCTATGGTCTGCCGCAATACACAAATCCGGAGACGGTTGAAACCTGGACGCGCATCTACGAGCTTGGCCAACAAGGATATTTTGCAGAAGGACTTCCGGCATTGAACCATACGCAATCGCAAATGCAGGTTATTCAGGGGCAAGCGGCGATGGTATCGACAGGGACTCATGTCGAGAATGAGATGAAGGAAGCAACACCTGAGGATTTCGATTGGGGCTTTATGGCTGTTCCTTTCAGAGATAACACCAATCAAACGCTTTGGATTCGAAGCGGAACTTCAAACTTCAACTATATCTGGGCAGCTAAGCCGGAGCTTAACAAAAAGTGGGCCAAAGAATTGATCACATGGATGGTTACGCTTGAAAATCAACAATTTGCTGCTGAAAAAGCAGGCGCTCTGCCAATGCGCAAGGATTTGACGGAAGACCCTGCCAGAACGGCTAATCTTTCCAGCTCTGCCCAATCTGTTCTGAAGTACATTGCGGATAATAATGCTCAAACTTATAAAGCAAGCCGGTCTATCAGTATTTCGGATCCGAATCTTGCTCAAGCGGAAAAATTATTGAATGAGAATATTGTTAAATTTGCTATGGGTATGCAGGATCCGAAACCGATTCTGGAGCAAGCTGAAGAACTGCTGAAGAAAGCAGTAGAGGCTGAAAAGAAAAAATAAGACGTGATGGAGCGGGGAGGATTCATCTCGCTCTTCCGTTTTAACTTCTGCGACCTATAGGCTACACGCTGAAAATGACTTATAGTACGTGTTCAAAAAGTCGGATTTTCAGCACCGAGAAGGTTGGATGAAGCTAGGGAGTGAGGAGCGGAGCGTACGTTCTGGGTACGTGAGCACCGGAAGGCCCGGCTGAATTCAAGATTCGATGCCGAGTTACTTCTTGACTCACTTCGTGATCAAAAGGCGATTTTTTGAACAACCTCTTATAAACGTCTAGTAAGATAGGAGTTGACCTCTCGTGTCAGATTCAACCGTTGTGACGACACCAAAAGCCCCTATGCGCAAGCGTATGGGTCTAGATAAAGCGAATACGCAGAAGTGGATATTTCTGTTCATAGCCATCGTGCCTCCCTTTGGCGGATATTTGCTTTTTACGTTGTTTCCGAACATTTTATCCGTTTATTATGCGCTGCTCAATTGGGACGGGTTTACGGATGCAACGTTTGTGGGGCTGTCCAATTTCGTCACCGCATTTCAAGATAAATACGTGTGGCGCGCGCTTACGCACAACTTGATTTTAATGATAACGGTGCCCTTCTTTGTTATTATCATCTCTTTGATACTTGCCTATTTAATTACAAATAAATCGTATAAAGAAAATAAGTTTTTGAAGATATTGTTTTTCTTTCCGAATGTGTTATCTACGGTCGTAGTCGCGCTCCTCTGGGCTTTTATTTATGACGGATCGTACGGTTTGCTGAATGGGCTTCTAAAGTTCATTGGCATTGATACCGGTAATTTCTATTGGCTGGGCAATGAAAACACGGCGCTTGCAGCGATTATCCCGGCATGGGTATGGGGCGGCGTCGGCTTGTACGTCATTATCTTTGCCAATGCGATGCTGGCGATTCCAAAGTCATTGTACGAGGCGGCGATTCTTGAAGGGGCCGGACATATGTCGCGCTTGTTTAAAATTACAATGCCGCTTGTTACGCCAATTATTCGGGTCAGCGCTTTGTTTCTGATCGTTGGCACGATGAAGGGCTTTGAAATCATCCTCATTATGACAAATGGGGGCCCATTCGGGTCGACGGATGTCATCGGCCTCTACATGTTTAACTTGGCTTTTGGCGTAGAGTATCGGAATTACGGCTACGCTTCCGCAGTCGGTATGATCCTGTTCGTCATATTAGTAACGGCAAAGCTGTTAATCGATAAATTTGTGCCGAACAAAGGCTACGAGTATTAGTTTCCATATGAAGTTCGGAGGGATAAAGTTTGAAGGAAAAACGAACGTTTATGGACGTTGTGTGGCGTGTGCTGCTTTATGCTTGGTCGTTGACCATATTATTTCCTTTAGTCTGGGTTATCTATGAATCGTTAAAAAGCAATCCTGAGTTTTTTAAAGATATATGGGCGCTGCCTTCGGAACCAAGATGGCAGAATTATTCGAAGGCTTGGAATCAATACGGTTTTGGGCAATCACTCTTAAATACCCTTTATTATGTCGGCGGAAGTCTGGTGCTTGGGCTTTTCTTTACGACAATTAACGCCTATGCGCTTACTCGAATGCAGTTCAAAGGTAGAAAATTGATTTGGGGCTTGATTATGTTGTCCCTGTTCCTGCCTGGCATCAATGCGCTTGTACCCCAGTATGTAGTGATGAGGGAACTGAATTTAACCAATAGTTTGACGGGATTAATTCTCCTGTCCAGTCTGGGGGAAAGCGTGTTCTACCTTATGCTGCTCGGAGGGTTTATGAGCTCTTTGCCGATGGAGCTTGAGGAGAGCGCAACGATGGATGGTGCTACATTATTCCAAAAGTTTTGGCGTGTTATTGTTCCTTTGTCTACACCGGGAATTGTAACCGTTGGCGTATTCAAGTTCCTAGGGTTCTATAACAATTTCTTAGCGCCGTTTATCTATTTGAGCGATCCCAAGAAATATCCCATTGCGGTGCAAATGTATTCTGCGAATAAGCAAATGGAGTTTACTGCGGATTGGGTAACTTTGTTTGCCGGTGTAACCATTGCGATGGTACCGTCCATTATTATTTATATCTTATTCCAAAAGCTTCTGATGGAAGGCGCGACCATGGGAGCGGTGAAGGGATGAATACGGTGCAGCAAGTGAAGGCGAAATATAAGCTGATTGCCTTGGACCTTGATGGGACTCTTCTGACGGATGAAAAGCACATTACGGAAGAGACCAAAAAGTGGCTTCAATATGCCGAGGATCAGGGCGTTAAAGTGATGTTCTCCACCGGAAGAGGCTTGCAAACTGCACAGGGCTTCTGGGATGAGCTGGGGCTTGATTCCCCGATGGTGCTGCTCAATGGCGCGGAAATTTGGGAGGGGCCGGGCAGGCTTAAGAAGCGAGTCTTCCTCCCCCGGGATACGGTCCGCCATATGCACGCCATTGCTGCCGAACAGGCCGAGTGGTACTGGGGCTACAGCGTGGAGAGCTTGACGGGCGACAAGGATTGGACGCCTGAGATGTTCGAGCGGGATTGGATGAAATTCGGCATCGGCAGCCATGATCAACAGAAGCTCGCGGAAATTAAGGAGGAGCTGCTCCGATGGGGGACGCTTGAAGTTACCCGTTCGGCCCCTACGAATATGGAGATATCAGTTAAAGGAACTACCAAGGAAAGTGGAGTGCGTGAGGTTTGCCAGATGCTGGGCTTCTCGATGTCCGATGTCATTGCGATGGGAGACAGTGATAATGACGCGAAGCTGCTGAAGGCGGCAGGTCTCGGTGTGGCGATGGCCAACGGTGAAGAGCATATCAAATCGATAGCGGACGTTATGACGGCTACCAACAACGAGGACGGCGTTGCTCAGGCGATTCGGAAATTTGTATTCCAAATGTGAGGGAGTAGAAATAGATGACCGTTCAATCGAAAGAGATAAACTTAGATCAACTGGGCGGAACGATATACCCAAAGACAACCAATGGCGAACAGCTGAGATGGCATTCTCCGCTTGAAGCGCCCTTTTACATCGCGGGCTTTCCTTGGCTCGCGCAGGATGGGATATACAGACGCCTGCCCTTGGCTTCCGGGGCTGTCTTGCCGCCTGCGGTTGATACGCTTGCTTATTGTACGGCAGGTGGGCAAATTCGCTTTCGCACCAATTCTTCAAGGCTGGTCATAAGGGTGCGTCTTGCCGGACCGGCCAATATGTATCATATGCCGCCTACAGGGCAGTGCGGGGTTGACTGCTATCTTGGAGAGCCGGGAGAGCAGAGCTTTATCACCACGGCTAGATTCAAACCAACGGAAAGTGAATATGAATCCCAGCTTTATCAGTGGGATACGAAAAAAGATGTAGCCGTCACCTTAAACTTGCCGCTCTACCAAGGGGTAGAAGAGGTATGGATCGGTGTAGATCAGGATGCTGTCATAAGCGATGCGCCTGCCTATGCAAGCAGTAAACCCGTCATTATATATGGAACTTCGATTACGCAAGGGGGATGCGCCTCCCGGCCGGGTATGGCTTATTCTAATATTCTCAGCCGTATGATTCCGGTGGAGTTCGTAAATCTAGGCTTCTCCGGGAATGGAAAGGGCGAGCCGGAGCTCGCGCAGATCATGTCGGAAATCGATGATCCGGCTCTATTTATCCTTGATTATGAAGGGAATACGGGCGAGGCCGGAAACATCGCACGAACGCTGCCTGCCTTCATCCAGATTTTGAGAAAGCGACATCCCGAAGTTCCTATACTAGTAGTCTCAAGGATTAGCACTGCCGAAGACCAGTTCTATATGGAGAGGAGGGAGCTTAATGATCGCCGCAGGCTGATCCAAATTGAGAATGTGGAACAGAGGCGGACAGTAGGAGACCGTAATATCCATTTCGTTGACGGCTTGAAGCTGCTGGGCGATGATTTTGTCAATGATTGTACGGTAGATGGAACACATCCAACGGACCTCGGATTTTTGCGCATGGCACAGTCGCTTGCACCTATCATTAAGCCATTGCTGCGACTGCGATGAACAAGATAGATGTTATGAACAGCCTTCAGACTGCATTTTTTGGTTAGGGGCTGTTTGTCTATCAGTCACACACCTGTATTACCATTTAAGCCGAAAAAGGAGAGGATTTTGATTGAAGTCCCAAAGAAGAAGTCTGCCTTTTATTGTGATGGCTTGTTTCATTGCGGGGGTTGTTAGTCTTTGTTACGGCATTAATGTATTCGCGTCTTCAGATAAAGAAGAAGTTGTTTCTCAAAAAGAGAGGGCTAAGTACTCAGGAGCTTCACTGTTCAAAGGTCACATGCATTCCCATACATCTCTCAGTGACGGGATATTGTTGCCCAATGATGCTTACGATTTTGTGAAAGCTAATACAGACTTTGATTTTTTTGCAGTGACTGAACACGACGTGACTTATGACATCAGTACGGGCAGTGATTTTATTACGAATGTTCAAGACGCTTATTCAAAAGAATACAAGCTGCTGCATGAGCAATCCGATGCTCACAATCGTGATAACGAATTTATTACGCTGCCTGGTACGGAGGTGACCTGGTATGATGAATCGGGTCATATCAACCTATTTAATGCCCCATGGTTTGCAAGAACACATGGAGTAGGCGCGGATGGCACTTGGGGCTGGAGCGACATCAAATATGATTTGCCAACCTTTTACGCAAGACTTGCCCAAGATCCTCATGCGATTGCTCAGTTTAATCATCCACGCTTGTCAGGTAATTGGAGTTTCAATGAATTTAAACATTATAACCGAGACGTTGACAGAAACCTTAATATGATCGAATACAAATCCTCCAATGATTTTGCAGTCTATACCAAGGCATTAGATCAAGGCTGGCATGTTTCTCCTGTGTTTGGCGGAGACGAGCACAAAGGAAATTGGGGGATGGTTCAGCCCCATGTGACCGGTATGTGGGGAGATAACCTTACAAGAGAAGGTCTTTTCGAGGCGATGCGAAACCATCGCACCTATGTATCATTTGATCGGAACCTAGAAATGGCAGTTTCCGCAAAAGGTCAGATGATGGGGGCGATCCTTCCGGCCGATACAAAAGAAATCAATCTTTTCGTACGTATGAATGACCCTGATGTTAACGATGATTTGGATAAAGTCGTTATTTACAAAAACAGCGGAGAAGTTCTCAAGGAGTACCGCAATATTGCCAGTAATAAATTTGAAAAGGAAGTAACCTTAGCAACTAAAGATGGGGATTATTTCATCGTTAGAGCTTTTCAAGCAGACGGTGAAGAAGCTGTAAGTGCCCCAATTTGGATTGGTGATGAAACGAGGGGCACGGTGCACGCGCCTGAAATTACGGTACATGGGCAATATCCGGACACCATTAAGCTTGGGGACCAAGTAGAAGTGCTGGGCGCTTCGGCGACGGATCATCGCGGTCAATCTTTATCTGTGGAAGCCATCGTTTTAAATGATAAAGGAGAAGTAGCCGCTCTAAATCAGCATTTCAAGGTCGATATGTATGGAGACTATTTCATTAAGTATGTAGCGACCGACGCTCAAGGAAATACGCGTGTTGAACTTATTCGATTGCTTGTTGATCAACAAAAGCTGGACGCTGATAACATTTTAAATGAATTCCAACCCATGGTTAATGTAGGTGCAAGCGAACGTGAAGTAGGAGTAAATCTAGTAACGGATAAGGCGTTAGAAACGTCGTATGTTCAGTATAAACTGGAGTCGACGGCGACATGGGACCATGCGGAAGTGGTACAAGCGGGAGTCTCTTATTTTCAAGCGGCCTATGGTGATACGTATGATAAGAGTAACTATCGGGTGCTTGCAGCTCATGAAGCGAATTTAACAGATCTCGACTTAGGGACTACGTATGACTATCGGTATGGAATGTCACCGACTGGACCTTGGAGCAGCAGCTATAGCTTTAGGACCGCACCAGCTTCAGAGGAAGCCGTTATGTATGTGATGGGGGATCTTGGAGTTCCGGATCGAAATCCGGAAAGCTTCCAGCTCTTCAACAATATGCTGGACGTTCTGCTGGAGAAAAATTCAAACGGACAGACGGTGATCCAAGTCGGGGACTTGGTCGAGAACGGCGGCAATATGTATGCTTGGGATGATGTGTTTAAGAACATTTACAACAACGATATGGGACTAGTTTCTGCTCACATTGTCGGGGACCGTGAACGTGCGACGGAACGGAAGCTCGTGCCGTTCTCCGGTTTTTTCAACCTGCCGAAGAACGGTGAAGGCAGTTACCAGGAAACGAATTATTCGTTTGATTATGGCGATATGCACGTTGCTGTTCTGAATTCTGTGGTGGATTTCGACAAGCAGCTGTCATGGCTGGAAAAAGATTTGCGGGCAACCGACAAGAAGTGGAAAATCGTTATGGGGCATTATCCTTATTATGGCGGTCAATCCGGCGATGAGACCGGTATGGACATGATGAGAGTGAAATTGTCTCAAGCATTTGAACGGCTTGGCGTTAGTTTGTATATTGGCGGTCATGATCATGTGTATAAACGGACAACCATACGAGACGGTGTAAAGGATACATCGGAAGAAGCGATGAATTTAGGAACAACTTTTGTGACCGTTGGTTCATCAGGTCCAACGTTCTATGATAACAAATCATTTGACTGGGATCATATCGTATATGATGAAAATAAGCAGACGGGTGTTATTTTAGAATCAAACGATCAATCGCTCACCTTGAAAGCTTACAACAGCGACGGTGTTGAGATTGATTCATTTACGATTAAACAACCTGCTAATTATTTGGAATTAACGAGCGCAATTGTAGAAAATAACGTCTTGAAGGGCGTTGGGGTCTTGAATTACCCGAGCTCGCTTGAACGTGTCACCGTGATCGGGGAAAAGCGGGATCATACAGGTGAACAACTGTTGGAAACGGTTATTCAAGAAGCAACGCTGGAACATCTCGGACGAGAACAAATCATCTTATTTGATAACCCTCTTGCATTTGGCGATGAACATACCATCATCGTAAAATTGGTTAATAATCCAACCGATCAAGAGCCGTTAACGGACCCGTTCATAGCGAAAGAAGGAATGCTGGGCGATGGTTCGGAAGGCAACCCCTATCAAATCAAAAGTGCCGGTGGGCTTTATAAAATGCATGAATTCCCGGACAAACATTTTATTTTAGACCGGGACATTGATGGGAAGGGCGTGTTTTTCGAAGCCATTGGCTCGAATGGTACTCCATTTACGGGTACGTTTGATGGGCAAGGGCATACGATTACAGACGTTATGATCTCCTCAGGCGGCGCAGGCCTCTTTGCCATTAATGAAGGGACGATTCGAAATGTAGGAATCATCCATGCAGACATTGATGTACGCCGGAGCAATGTTGGAATCCTGGTGGATCAGAATGATGGAATCGTGGAATATGCCTACAGTACCGGATCTATTCGAGGCAATTCTACAGTTGGCGGTCTTGTGGGCTACTCGAACGGTATCGTTAGAAACAGTTATTCAACAGCTCGAGTCCATGCACGAGGCAAGCAAGCCGGCGGCATGATCGGGATTACGAATAGGGGGAGTACAACAGAACAGGTCTATGCCATGGGAGCCGTCATAGCAGAAGAATCCAATGCTGGCGGCATCAGCGGATACGGTTATAACAATACGGTCATTCAAAATAGTATGGCATTTAATCCATCGATTGTTACAGGTACGGCATCGAATCGAATTGTCGGCAGAGTGTTAGCTGGGGAGAAGGCAACTCTAGTCAATAATTACGCCGATGAAAATATGTTTGTTAGCAGTGAGAACGTTACGGTTCCTGATCCAAACAATGAAAAAGGACAGGGGGTCGGTGCAGAAGCATTCACGAAGCCAGCTTTTTTCATGGAGACCCTCGGTTGGGATTTTGATTCGGTCTGGATCTGGAATGAAGATGCCAAGCGTCCATTACTGCAAAGTAATTTGGAGGTAATTAACGAAGACCATATTCCAAAGCCGAAGCTGGATCGGAATGAAGATGGGTACTACATCATTCGTTCGATTCAAGAATTAGAGACGATATCCGAATTCCCAAATGAAAATTATATACTAGAGAATGATCTTGATTTTGAAGGAAAGCTGTTTGAGCCCTTATTCAAGGGCACGCCTTTCCTTGGCACGTTTGATGGGAACAATAAATCCTTAACCAATTTCAAATCAGAAAATGGCGGCTTATTCCATCTCAATGGCGGAGTGATTAAAAATATAGCTATGATCGATGCCAGCGTCACTGGCGGGAGCCGAATAGGCATACTCGTCAATACGAACAATGGCGAGGTAGAGAATAGTCTCTCAACAGGCTCCATTACAGGCTCCAGCACAGTGGGGGGGCTAGTAGGCTATTCTAATGGTATCGTAAGAAACAGCTATTCAACCGCCGATGTGACCGCTCAGGTAAGTCAGGCCGGCGGCCTAATCGGAATTACGAACTCAGGCAGCCTAACGGAAGACGTGTATGCGTCTGGAACCATTCGAGCGATGACAAGCAATGCGGGCGGAGTGACTGGATACGGATACAATGATACGGTCGTCAGAAATGTCATTGCCTTGAGCCCTTCGGTTACGGCGCCAACGATGGCAAACCGGGTGATGGGACGAGTTCTTGCGGGGCACACCGCTACGCTCGAAAATAATTATGCATTTGACGGCATGATAGTGAATAAAGAAGGTGTCGCTGAAGGAGCATTAACAACCCTTAAAGGATTAGGCCTAACTGAAACTGAAATAAAGACTCCATCCACCTATACCGACAGGCTAGGGTGGGACTTTAACGCGATTTGGAGATGGGACGGTATGGCTAAACGACCTGTTTTACAATCGGTATCAGAAGGTAATGAAGAAGAGCCGGTTAGCCTGATTGAGCTTGAGCTCGAAGGAATGTCTACACTGGTCGTTGGCGAGAGTGATCATACGGTGACTACCGCAGTATATAGCGATGGAAGCCGTGAAAAGGTAGGGACAAACGTCATCTATACAAGCAGTGATCCAACTATAGCGGAGATCAGCGCTAGCGGTGTAGTAACGGCGATTTCGGAAGGAACCGTACTCATCACGGCAGAGTATGATGGTTTGACTTCATCCTATGAGCTAACCTTGACTCAGAAGCAAATCGATATGGAGGGGGTCACCCAAGGCATGGATGCGGAAGTCACGCTTCCGTTCACATCTTCGGCCTTTGTCGGAACGGGGGAGCGGTGGATCGCGAACCAGATGCCGCACCCTCCTGGACCGCCTGAAGTGGCGGTCATTTCAGGCGGTAGCGAGCTTCTCGTATCCGTGTCGAAGCCTTTAATGAAATAGAGGCTGCTCCACCTGTGAAGTGACCTTAAATGGCCAGATATCATATGTATTGGGCAGTTTCATGAAATGAGTCCGGTAATTATACCGGGCTCATTTCGATTTATGTCTGCAAGTGATTTATATTGGTGGGTACAGCGTCCTTTCTAGATCTGAAATTTATTTAGGAGGGATCAGGTCAGTCGTTTACTTTGATACAGGAAGGTTCCGGGCCTTAACCCTTCGATAACGTGCAGCCCCAATTAGCATTGGAATGGAGATCAGAAGACTGATTACAACCGGAACAATGGAACCTTCAAGTCCAAAATCGCCCCCTGTGAGAAGTGCGGCACCGTTCACCTCTACAGTAAATAGACCGGGAGCTGAGTGTCCGGAAACAGGAATGCCTAGCACTCCTTCAATGGCATTCCATGCAAAATGCAGCCCCATGGCAAACCATAAGTTCCGCCGCCACAGGAAGGCCGCTCCGAGCAGAACACCTGCTTCCAGGGCTATGGCGAACGCGCTCCATAATGTTGCCCCTGGATTTCCAAGATGGGCAACTCCAAAGAATAGTGAGGTCACAGCAAGTGCGAGCAGTTTCCCTCCCAATTTATCAATGGCTTGAAACATAAGTCCACGAAAGATAAGTTCCTCGATAATGGCTGCTCCTAAAGCTGCTCCAATGGAGGATATGAGAACAGAACCCGCATTCGCAGAACTTGCCCACTGAAAGGAGTACCCTCCCAGAGCCATAATAATAAAGACGGACCCTGCGATAAAGATTGTCCCGGTAAGTACGCCAAGGACAGCTTCAATCCCTGCGCGTTGCCTAGCTATCTCTGGAGTGGAACGCCGGGCTAGGTATGTCAGTGTGAGCTTATAAACCATGATGGCCAGCAACCCCATCACTAGTGTAAGGACAAGGGAAATCATCCCATCCACTCGCTCAGTCAGCTGTCGGAACAACGTATCGATAAGAACAATACCGATAGCTCCCACAAGCATCCAGACGATTGGAAAACGCCAAAATGAACTCCAAGCACTTAACTTCCTGCCATTCTGCAGCAGCTCTTTATTTTTAGACATTTTTTTCTTCATGTCTTTCATCGCCTCCTCTGTTGTTAGATGCTATGAGTATAGGCTGAAAAAGTCATAAAGAGACAGTGCGCTTTTGTCATAATTTATTCTATGGCTATATTCATAAAAAGCCGGCAACCCTAATAGGTTACCAGCTTCTTGGGGATCGGCTTTTTAATGATCCATAAATCCCGAATCTCGGGCTTTACGGGCGGCCTCCCGCCTTCCTTTCACATTCAACTTCGAATAAATCGTGGAGATATAATTTTTGACCGTCCCTTCACTAAGATACAGCGCCTCGGCAATGTCTTGATTACGCAGGCCAGCAGCCAGCTTATGCAGCACTTCGACTTCACGGGCAGTGAGCCCAAATTCATTATTTTTCGCAGGGGTGGTATTGTTCATGTTCTTGATCATTTTACTCGCCATTTCCTGCGAAATTAATGTCCCTCCCGCATGGACCACCCGTATGCCTGCAGCCAGGTCTCTGGGATGAATGGCTTTGAGTAGATATCCTTCTGCTCCATAGCTTAAAGCCGCTAACACATGTTCTACTTCCTTATGGGAGGTCAGCATGATGATTTTGGTTGCAGGTATCCGCTCTTTAATCAGGGCCGTTGCAGCGACGCCGTCCATGACAGGCATGTTGACATCCATCAACACAATATCCGGCATAAACTGCTCGCAGCCCTTTATGGCTTCTTCGCCATCCTTGGCTAAACCGACAATTTCCAAATCCGGTTCCATGGATAACACGATATGTAAGCTCTCGAGAATTAACTCTTGATCATCAGCCAGCAGCACTTTAATCTTCACCATACGGCATCACTCCTTTCAGCGGAATCTCGCATCGGACTTCGGTTATCACTGGAGTTCCCTCCACAGATGATAGGTGTAGGCTGCCTCCCAACCGCTCAACCCGATGTTTCATCGTGGTCAAGCCGAAGCCATAATTTAGCTTGTCGATCGGTTTGCCGTTATTTCGAATGGACAATTGCAGATGGCTCTCAGAAAATCTAAGCTCCAGATGCAGTTGAGACGCCTTTCCATGTTTTAGTGCATTTGTAAAGGACTCCTGGATAACCCGAAGGATCGCATGCCGTACCTCAAAACGTATGGAGCACTCTGTCTCCGGCAGACTCCATGTCAGGGCCGTACCCGTGTGCTCCCGGAAACGGACCACTAGGGATTCAACCTGTCGGATCAGACTGGATTCCTCTTCTTCCCCCATCTCGTGTACGATGTTCCTCATTTCGTCCAGATTTTTCTCTGCCAATGTTCTTAAGCGAATTAACCGATCTTTGGCTTCGGCAGGCTTGCTATCCATAAGGGCAATAGAAGCATCGAGGCTCAGAATGAGTGAGATAAAGGAATGCCCCAGTGTATCATGAAGCTCCTTGGACATGCGGTTGCGCTCTTCAAGCAAAGTCATTTTCTCGATCTCGGCCGAGTAGTGAGTTAACAGTTTATTTTGATGCTCCACTTCGGCTGCCAGTTTATTCTTCTGATCATACGCATTGGCTACGAAGCTTGCCCACATACCAATGAAGCAGAACAGCAGATTGTCTGTTCCGATACTTAGGGTTTGCTCCCAAGATAATCTTAGGAAAGACTGAAAGGAAAAGGGAATAAAAACAAGTAAGGGAATGATCCAAAGGGTTTGCTTAGTCAATAAGTACCCCATTGTAAGACTCGGCAGCAAATAGTCCGCTTTTGAAGTCAGATCCGGATGAATGACAGAATTCACATAATAAGAACCGCCAAGCAATAGTTCCAGTATGCAAAACCAGACCTTGTTCATCCGGCGCCCAGGAAACCAGAACAGCAAAGGGACGACAAGAGCTATGCTCAGCCAGATCACGTTTAATAATGTTCGGTTCGAAAACTCACTTACTGCCAGAACCCGGGACAACAGCAAAATATAATGGTATAAACGAAGAGCGAATATACCCCAATCCATGAAAGATAATATTCTTTTCATAACATCATCATACAGGAAATCTAAAAAACTTGGGTGAAGATTAAAAAGAAGGTTGCATCGATTCATATCGAAGGAAGACGAAAGAAGGTCGACATTTACGTGGAGGCTTTTTTTAAGGCTTCTTTTGATCCAGTTTAGGAGGCACCGTTTAGGTGGCCATTATTTTCGCCGATTGCTCCGTTAAGGTGAACCGTGTCATAAGTAATGGCAAGTTTTTTTGTGGCTATCCTTGCGGGGCATGGATTTGGAGAACCGCCCCATAAATACGTTTATGATCTAGCGCTGAGTGTAAGCCGATCCAAATTTTGAATGCGTGGTAACATGAACAATCCTCTCTCATCGTATTTTCCCGACCTTTGTTGATATCTATGACAAAAAAGTATCCCAACATTATAATTGTAATATATATCCTATAGCGGTACTGACCGGGAGGACGGCATGCAATTTCAACCAATCTATGATAATGGGAAATTACTTCTACCGAAGATCGAATTAAATATGACATCGAACCAATCGATCGGTATTATAACGGACTTGAAGCGAAAGCAGCTTTTAATGAATCAATTGACGCATCATTCCCAATATTATTTGTTTCGAGCTGGGCAAAACGAGTATGTTCGTTTAACGGTGGAAGAGCTGATCGTTTTTCTAATCCGTGTAACGGAGAGGAATGACCGTGTCGCTCTGTTAATGAATTATTTTGCTTTAAAAGAAGAGCGGAAGGTAAGGATCAGGGATCTAAGCTCATCGAAAAGGATATATGTGACATTGCTGCGTGTCTTTTTTGCGCATCAGCCTACGATTGTATTGGAGGAACCTTACTTTTACTTGGAAGAAGAAGACCGTCGTCATTTTAAACGAATTTTGGATGACCTTTCGAAAGAGAAGCAGATTTTAATTTTAACCTCGAATTTAGAGGATGCCCTTATTTCCTGTGATGCCATTTATCGATTGAACGAGCTCGGTTTTCATCCATTGGATATTCGGGACTCGGAAGATAATAATCAGGAAGCGGAACAAGATCGGGGCAATATCACCTTGCAGAAGATTTATACGAAAAAAAATGACAAGGTGATTTTATTTGATCCTCCTGAAGTCGATTACATAGAAAGTATGGATGGTTCAATCCTTGTGCATGTAGGTGGAGAAAATTATGTCTGTGCTTTGACGCTAACCGAGCTCGAGCAGAGGTTGTTAAATTTCGGTTTTTTTAGGTGTCATCGATCCTACATCGTTAATCTGCAAAAAGTAAGAGAGATTATTACATGGACGAAGAATAGCTACAGCTTGCGCTTAAATACGGGTCAAGATGCCGTGGTCCCGTTATCTCGTTCAAAATTGCAAGATTTAAAAGCGCTTCTCAACATTTAATTTCCGGGGAAATTGTCGACCATTCAAGCATTAAGCGGTACAATTCAGGCGATAACAGCTACATTTCGGCGGATTTTGATGGCTGGAGATATGCAATCCCTATATACTTAAGCGAACAACTTAAGGATGTGGTGTTAATGGCTGTTATCCAGGTCGAACATATTCGAAAAAGATTTGGAAATAAGGATGCGTTAGCAGACGTGTCCTTTTCCATTCCGAAAGGTGAAATTTTTGGTTTCCTAGGTCCGAGTGGTTCAGGAAAAACGACATTAATAAAGATTTTAACGGCGCAATTAAATCCGACAAGCGGACAGGCAAGCGTATTTAACGAGCCGGCGGAGAGGATGCAGCGGTCTGCCCAGAAGATGCGCTTTGGCATTTTGACGGATAACAGCGGATTATATGAAAGATTATCGATTGAGGAAAATTTGGAGCTGTATCGCCAATTGTATGATCTTCCCAGATCTTCAATCGATAAGGTGCTGCAGTTTGTGAACTTAAACGGAGAGCGCAAAAAGAAAGTCAATCTCTTATCGAAAGGGATGCGTCAGCGTGTCATATTGGCATGCGCGGTCATCCATGAGCCAGAATTATTATTTTTGGATGAACCTACTTCGGCTTTGGACCCAGTAAACTCAACACATATTCATAAAGGCTTGCGCTACTTAAATGAGAAAGGGACAACGATCTTCTTAACTACGCATGATATGGTCGAGGCAGAATTGCTATGTAATCGAGTAGCGATTTTGTATCGGGGACAAATTCAAACCATCGGCTCACCCAAGGAACTTAAAAAACAGCATCGAGAAAACGTAGTTTGTGTTGAGTTAATCAATGGGCATGCCTACGAGCTCCCGATTAATGATGGAACGGCTGATCAAGTAGCCGATTGGATGAAACAAGGGTTCATTGATCGATTGGAAACGAAAGAGCCAAGCCTGGGTGATATCTTCATTAAAATGACAGGAAGTGAGTTACTATGAGTATCTCATTGAAACGTGCGCGAGCGATATTTGTGAAGGATTATAAAGAGTTTTCACGAAATTATGCCGTCTCCCTTTTGTTGATTTTTCCAATTATTATGGCATTGGGTCTTCGAGGTGCCCCCTCGGATTTGACGACTGCAACTTTCGGTTTAATTCTAAATACTTCGTTTGTAATGCTGCCGAGTTTTGCACAAGCTTGCTTGATTGCGGAAGAAAAGGAGCGTAACACTTTACGATCATTAATGATGACTCCGGCCACGACTGTGGATGTTTTAATCGGTAAAAGTAGTTTAGTCTTTGTCATGTCTGTTGTTATTTTGGCCATTGCTACGTATCTATTTGGCTATGAGCCAGTTAGTATATGGGCGTTTGTGGCAGCAATCCTTCTTTCAATTATTCTATACACAGCGGCCGGGACGATTTCTGGTTTATTCTCCAAGACGGTGCTTGAAGCATCTTTCTCTATAATCCCTGTGCTAATCGTATTTACTGCGGTACCATATGGGGGAATGTTACTAATGGATGATTTTCCGATTTTCAAAGCGCTGGAGTTTACACCCAGCATTCAACTTTTGCATTTGCTAGGTATACGCAATACACATTTTACAACGGGAGACTTATTAAAGCCCCTCCTCATTATTTTGGCATGGACGGTTGTATTTACGATTGCATCAGTTGTTTTGTACCAACGACGTTTAAAGGATGAGTAGGAAACCTGGGAGGGATCAAATTCCGATGAATCTAGCCGCCAAGTTGATGCAAAAATTCAAAGATCGCGTTACCCAGAATAAGCTGAAAGTCTATCGGGACCAAGCGGAGCTCATCAGGAAACGGAGTTTGGAAGCCTGGGACGATGGGCAGCTTCAAGCCGAATCCCTCCGGCTGCAAAAAGAAGCAAAATCAGGGACGCCTTTGGACGAGCTGCTTGTTGATGCCTATGTGCTAGTCTGCGAGGCAGCGAAGAGAACGCTCAGATTACAGCCTTACGCTGTCCAGATCATGGCTGCCATCGCTCTGCACGAGGGATTTTTGATCGAGCAGCATACCGGCGAAGGAAAAACGCTTTCTGCTGTTATGCCAGCTTATCTAAATGCGCTAACAGGCGAAGGCGTTCATGTGCTGACTTTTAACGATTATTTGGCACATCGAGATGCGGAGTGGATGGGCCCGATCTATCGTTTCCTCGGGTTAATGGTAAAATCGGTTCAAGCGGGCATGAGCCTGTCCGAGAAACGAGAAGCGTACGCCGCGGATATAACCTATGTGACGGCCAAAGAGGCGGGATTCGATTATTTGCGGGACACGATCGCCCTAGACGAAGCCGATACCGTGCACCGTCCTTTCCACTACGTCATCGTCGACGAAGCAGATTCGCTGCTTCTCGACGAAGCGCGGGTGCCGCTGGTCATCGCCGGCGAGCCGGGATCTTCCGGCAGCGATGGCATTCGTTTCGCAGAAGTGGCTAGGCAGCTTGAGCAAGATGAGCATTACGATTTCGACGAGTTCAAGCGGAATGTTTATTTAAATGAAGCGGGCTCTGCGAAAGTGGAATCGCTGCTGGAATGCGGCAATTTGTACGAAAGCCATAATAGCCATTTGTTATCGTCGTTGAATTGCGCGTTGCATGCGGAGTCGTTATTGAAAAAAGATGTCGATTACATCGTCCGGGACGGTAAAATCGAGCTGATTGACGAATATACCGGCCGCGTGGCGGAGAACAGACATTTGCCGGATGGGCTTCAAGCGGCTCTTGCGGCCAAAGAAGGGTTGCAGTCCTTAGCCGGCGGGAAAATTCTCGGTACGATCACCCTTCAACACTTCCTTAGCCTATATCCGAAGATTAGCGGAATGACGGCTACCGCGCACGTTTCCGCAATGGAATTCGAAAATATTTATGCACTGCAAGTCGTGCAAATTCCGCCGAACCGGACAAACATACGTATCGACCATCCGCACCGGATTTATACCCATAAAGAAGCCAAACTTAAGGCGCTTGTACAAGAAATTTCGACCGTCCATAGGGCGGGACGTCCGATTCTCATTGGTACGTCAAGCGTTGGGGAGTCTGACATGCTGGCAGAGGCGCTAGCGGCTGCCGGCGTACCTTGCCAAGTTCTGAATGCGAAGAACGACGCAAGAGAAGCAGAGATCATCGCCAAAGCGGGTGAAATCGGTGCTGTGACGGTGTCTACGAATATGGCGGGACGCGGCGTCGATATCCAGCTCGGCGGAGGTAACCTCACGCAGGCAGAAGTTGTCGCCAAGCTGGGCGGGTTATACGTGATTGGTACGCATATGCACGAAAGCGTGCGGATCGACAACCAACTGCGCGGGCGTTCTGGCCGCCAAGGCGACCCAGGGGCTTCCATATTTTTTGTGAGCTTGGAGGACGATTTGATCCTTCAGTTTGGTATCGATAAAGCGATTCCGCCCATCTATCGTGATCTTAGGCAGGACGAAGCACTCGGAGAGTCGGTGCTCTACAGCAAAATTACGCATATTCAGCGCGTTATGATGGGCCAGAACTTCCATATCCGCCAGGAACTGAACGGTTATTCGGATATGGTGGAGGAACAGCGACGTATTCTATACGCGGAACGGCTCGAAATTTTGAAAGGCGAGACGCCGATGAGCCCTTCGGAGCAGCGGGTACGGCTTTATTATATCGACAAGTTCTGGGCTGAGCATCTAGAATATGTTTCATACATTCGCGAAAGCATCCATTTGACGAAACTTGCTAACCGCAATCCGATCGACGAATTTCATACGCAAATCATCCAGGCCTTCGAGCATATTCCGGCTAAAATAAATAGAGCTTCGGCAAATATGCTCGTAAAGCTCGGAGGATCGAACGATCCGGCGAAGTGGGAAGAGTTCGGGCTGAAGAGCCCTACTTCCACATGGACTTATATAATTAACGATCAATACATGGAGTACTTGCAGAATCCTGGTTCATGGAACCCAGGGACGATCATCGCTTATTGGATTCGCAAGATGTTGAGGCCGGTATTCGGGTGGTCAGAATTTTGATCGGGAACCGTACTCTAAGTAACGGCATGTTCCAGAGCCTGGGGGTTAACGTGATGTATACGGTCGACGACCTGAAGAAGCGGGCGGTTGGCTTCAAGCTTTCCGAAGGGATGGAGGTACCCAAGGAGTTGGAGGAGAAGTTTAAGTTTGTCAGGCAGAAGTCCAAACTGGCCGGAACCTACCCGGGGCACGTTTTTCGTCATTAAGGAGAATATTTTATATAACGCTTTATGCTTTCCAGTTGGCGAAGTAAAGCAACCAATCAAAGAAAACACGCCGATTCGGCGTGTTTTTGGCTTATTTACAGAAGTGCTTCCATTCATAAACTTGCTTCTTTGCCGAATGGTTGTCGAGAATTTGTATAGGTAGCTCTAGTAAAATGAAGAGTGCGCTGTAGAGAATTGGCGTAATATGTGATTTTTCATTAATTAATGGCGAAAAATGTCGGAGGAAAGGAGAAAAGATACTAAGCCTGATCAATACCCTACACTCCAACGGCAACTTACTCGTTCTTGTGGAATTCTGCAAGACTTTATGATGTGCAGGCCGCTGGGATCAAGCAATGAAATATGTCTATTCGCTTGAGCGTTATATCGGGTGGATGATCTGGATGTCGCCATAAATTTAGGGAGTGGAGGAGAATTTTGCATTGAGACGACAACGTAGTGTAGGAAAATCTGTAATGGCTTTCTGCCTAGCTGTTCTGCTGGCGTTGCAGACGGTGATGTTCTCTGCTGCTGCATATGCGGAGAGCGTGCTGAGCGATTCCGGGGCGGTAACAGTCAGCGAGGTTGGCTCGCCGGACGCGACCGAACCGTCGGTAACCGAAGCGGTATATGGGGCCCCGGATATCACGCCGTTAGCGGTGGGGCCGACGGATAAGACGAGTTTATTCATGGGCAAAAACGCCCCTTTTCCGCTGACGGTTTCCCAAGGGACTCCTTCGAGTGAGATAAAGTCTACTACAGCTCCTGGCTACGACCCGATCGTTGACAAGATCAACGGTAGGCAGACTTTTACAATCACGTCGGAAACTCTTCGTGTGCCGATGCGGAGCGATAGTGAAACGGATGAAAAGAATCCGGACACTTACATCCAGAAGGGCGACTTCATTGAGTTAAAGCAAGCGGATTATTTTAAGGGCGTAACCTTGACGAACGCCACAAAAGTTCTGGACGTCACCCTGTTCGGGCAAAACTACAAGCTGGGCACCGCTTATTTCACCGAGACCAGCATTAAGGTCGTTTTTGACGGCGACGATAGCCTATTCCTCCAGGGGACAAACGTTAACTTCCGCTTCGACACCACCGCAAAGGCAGACGTGGCGGGCATGGACTACGGCACGACCAAGCCCCTCGCCTTATTCGGGAGCGGCTATATGTTGGAAAACCCGGAAGTTACAGCGAAGTACAGCATCAGCTTGCGCTCCAACAGTAACACGGACAGCTTTGCTAGCTATACGCAGCAACGAGCCAGGGTGGAGATATCCAACACCGATTTTCAAGCCGGCAAAGTTAAATGGCAGGCGATCGTCACCGCGACTGACATGGACGACGTCAACATCAAGCTGCCGCTAGACGGAATGATCTTTTCCAATGATCTGACTAATGTAGGCAATTATGTGACAGGTTCCTTTGAGGTAAAGGATGCCGCTAACAATGTTGTGGCAGGAGCAACGCCGACCTATAATGGGGGCGAGCTGACCTACACCTTCCCTGACAATATCGGCGATACGGCAACCGTCATCTTCGAAACCTGGATTCCAAAGGAAAAATATTATAATCATTATCGGTATAATGATAATAGCTGGGACCTCAGCTCGACACAACAAGTAAGTAATGGTGCGACAACTGGTACGGCAACAAGTCCAGTAAAATTGTTGAAAGCGGACAATACGGAGCTGGCAGCAAGTAATCTGTGGACTGTTGCGCTTAAGCCCGTCTGGATTCAGAAGGATGGCGTGCAGAACTACAAGGATAACACCATTACATGGACCATTACGGTTAACCATAATGCCAAATACAACAGGAAGCCTCTGCAAGACTTGGTCATAACGGATGCCATCCCTGCCGGACTCACCTTCAAGTCTGCAACGTTTCAGAAATCTGAAGCAAATGCATGGTCGGGTATAAAAACGATTACGACGAAGCCCGCAGACGATGTCTATTCCTTCGGAAATGTGGACGGCCCGGTGAGACTGGTCATTGTCACCGACATTACCGGCACGCAAACCAGCTTTACTAACAAGGCTACCGCCAAGTGGAATCTGGACCAGGCGGACGGGAACGGGCAAAACAACGACATCGGGGTAACGGACCAGGCGATGGTCACCAAAGCGATCAATAGCCTGAGCAAGACGGCCAACGGCGGTGATTTGACATCAGGTACTTTAGGATGGAAGGTGACCGTTAAGCCGCTGGACGCGATGCCGGACGGCAACATCTATGACCTGCTCGTGTACGGAGATGGAAGCGACATTGACTGGAATAACGTTCAGGTCAGCCCGCCCATCGATTCGGCACTCTTGACGGCAATACGAACCAAAAATACGGCAAATCCAAGATACTGGCAGCGGTATAAGCCAGGTTCCTTTAGCTCTGCCGATGGGTTAACCGAAAAAGTCTACACAATTACCCAAAATGGCAAGGTCGTCGCCGAGATCCTGGCCGTCACCGGCCTTACAACCGGAGAGAAGGTACATACGTATACCTTTAATACTTACTTGACGAACTGGAAGCATTTTGCACACAATTTCGGGACTAATTTTTACAATCAGGTATCTCTGTTCGACGGTGGAACTTATGTAATGGGCGCAGGTTCGAACAATAACGCCTTCAACAGCGGCATGCTGACCAAGGGCATGCTCTTTGCGTCAAAGCCGGTGAACCCGGCAACCGGTGTGGAAGATAATGTTGCGCCAAATCAGGTCAACAGTTTTATCTACTCCGGAAATGAGAAGGACTATTGGACAAGAGCGGCCTATGACCGGTCGAGCAACACGGTAACCTTCCGTTTGTCGGTCAATGCCAACGGAATCAAAACCGAGGAAATGGCCAAGCATGGCGGCACGCATGTCGCACAAAATATTCAGGTGGTCGACATCCTCCCCGAGGGCTGGGAGTTTAAGCCATATTCCGAGGGGAAAGCATTTGAGATTTATCAAGGGGCAAGAGCCGATTATGGGTTAAGGGTCGACGCTACTGCTGGTGTACCTATTGCCGCTCCCGAAAATCTGGTAAGCTTTTCTGCCGCAGGCAACGCGGGGACGTTTAGCTTTACGAAGTTGGACCAGCCCTACGTGATTTTGGTGAAGGCGGGGCCAACGGCTGCAACCCTCAAGCAATATGCCGATGCCGGCCAGACAGAACAGACGGTATATAACAAGGCAGAGCTGCGCATCAAATGGGGAGACGAGAATACGGTAGTCGACGTCGAGCGGGATAACAAGACGCCCATTCAGCGTAAAGTCATCGTTCCTCCGTCAAAGTCCATAAACAAAACAGTGAAAAAAGCAGCGCCTGGGGTGCTGGAGTGGACCGTGGAATATGCCCCGCCATTTACCGTGAAGGATACCGCCTACTTGCAGGATACCTTAGGCAAGGGACTTAAACTGCGCAATGATGAATTTGACCGACTCTCGCTCCGGGCTCCCGATATGGCGGTCTATCCTGCCAAGCTAACGGCTAGCGGAGCTTTGGCCCAGGACGGCGAGGCTCTTGATCTGTACGCTCCGGACAGCGAGGTCAAGGTGGCGGCAAACAAGGAGACAGACGGGACAACGACTCTGACCTTCAAGATGGCGAACCCGAACAAGCTGTATCTGTTCGTCTACCAGACTGAAATCGACGGCACTGTACTCGGTGTCGGCGACAAGGCGGGCAACAATGTGCAGATGATGGGCGACGATGCCGCAAAGGATGTCAGCAGCCATGCGGAATACACGGTAGAAAGTGCAGACATTAGTGGCGGTGCCGGATGGCAGCCTATTCTGAAGCTGAAAAAGGTCGATCCGGACGGCAAGCCGCTGCAGGGCGTAGAGTTTACGCTGTATAACAAGGACGGTACGGTAGCTCTTGACAAGAAGGGCGCTCCGATCAAGGGAGTTACCGACAGCAAAGGCGAGCTGATTTTTAACGTCGAGGTAGGACTTTACGATCTGAAGGAAACCTGGATCGACGAGACGACCTATCTGCCTACCGAGCGAGTTTATAACGTGCGTGTGTCTAGTACACCATTTAACCCTATCTGGGTGGACGGCAATCTGGTAGATAGCACTAATCCGCTGGTCGTGCCTACGCCGGCCCAAGGTAAGCTGACCATCAGCAATAAGGTGGAAGGCAACGGCAGCGATCCGGACAAAGAGTTCGAGTACACCGTGACCTTCACCGGCGAAGGCAAGGACGGAGAGTACACCTATAAGAAGCCAGATAATACGTATGGCAAGATCAAGAGCGGAGACAAGATTACCCTGAAGCACGGGGAATCTGTGACGCTCCCGGCATTGCCTGCGGATCTCGTCTATACCGTAACCGAGGCCGATTATACGACCGTTGACGGTTACACAACTGAGCCGGAGACGAGAGAGCTGTCCGGCACAATCGTGAATAAAGGCGACCATAAAGCAGATTTTGTCAACAAGAGATACGTTAACGATCTGACCGTCAGCAATACCGTAACCGGCGACGGCGCAGAACTGGACAAGCCGTTCAAGTACACGGTGACCTTTGACGGTGCAGGAAAGGATCAAGCCTACGATTATGAGCATTCAGACGGCACAACGGGCATGATCAAATCCGGCGATACTTTCACGCTCAAGGATGGCGAGATCTTTAAAATTAAGGATCTTCCCGACAACTTGAAATACACGATCACCCAGGACAGTTACAAGAATGATGGCTACACGACTACCCCTGTGGGATTATCTGATGAGGGAGTCATGGCGGGTGCCGATCGCGAAGCGGGCTTTACCAATGATCGGACCGTCAACAAGCTGACGATCAGCAATACGGTCATGGGCAATGGCGGCGACAAGACGAAGGCGTTCGAGTATACTGTCATCTTTGAAGAAGCAGGCAAGGATGGAAGCTACGCGTATACGAAGTCGGATGGCGCGACGAGTACACCGGGCACGATCAAGTCTGGCGAATCCTTCACACTCAAGCATGGAGAGACGCTGGATATTTTGGGTCTGCCTGAAGGTCTGAAATACACAGTTACCGAGAAGGACTACACCGCCGACGAATACGTGACCAACCCTGAGGAACGATATTATACCGGAGTCATGGAAGGCAACGACGAAAACGCCCCGTTCACGAACGTGCGAGTCATCGAAGGAGGCCTGCTCATCAGCAACACGGTTAAAGGCAAAGACGACGACAAGTCGAAGCCGTTCCAGTACACGCTCACCTTCACAGGCGAGGGATCGGACAAATCCTACGCCTATGAGAAGTCGGACGGCAGCAAGGGAACGATTACGAGCGGAGACACCTTCGAGCTTACCGACGGCCAGACGATCGTTATAGAAGGTCTTCCGACGTATCTCCAGTATGAGGTGACCCAGGATGATTATACGAAAGACGGCTATGTGACGGATCCTGAAAGTTTCGTTCGCACAGGTACCATTCCGGAGAAAAAAGTGGCTGAAGCGCACTTTGCCAATACCCGCCCGTATCTGGAAGGCGTACTGCGTGACAACAACACAGGAGAAGTCATTCCGAGCGCGGAAATCATCGTGACGAACAAGAAGAACAACGAACAGCAGAAGATTTGGACGAATGAGCAGGGTGAATATTTCGTCCCTGCCGAGGCGGATACCGACTATACGATCACGTATACTAGGGTGTATCGGGTAGGCGGGAAGGATGTTCCTGTCGAGTTCACGCAAAAAGCAAAAGTAGACGGCAGCGTGACGGACGAGACCGTTCCGGCGGACATTACGGCGGTAGGGATCGTTCTGTTCAAGCAGTTGGATGGAACAACAGCGCTATTCAACAATTCGTTTGCCAGCCAGATGCATATCTATTTGAAGGACAAGGACGGCAATTATATTCAGGAGAACGGTCGTCCCAAGGCGTTTCCGATGGCTTCCAACGGAACCTTCTCCGTGGAAGGGCTAAGCGAGCAGAAGTACACCATGGAAGTTCGCTATAAAGCCGAGACCGGCGAAGAATTGCTCCTCAAAGTGACGCAACTGGACGTGAAGGCTAACGGAGAGCTGAATATTTCCGAGGAATTGGTCGACCCTTACGGTACGGTTTATGATGAAACGACAGGAGATGCTAACACTGGCAAGAAAATTGCCGGAGCCAAAGTTACACTGTATTATGCGGATACGAAGCGGAATAGAGATAACGGCCGTATTCCGGATACGAAAGTAACGCTTCCTTCAGTTCCGAATTTTGCTCCGCACGACAACAAGAGCCCGGAGCAAGATAGCGACGCAAATGGCTTCTATGCGTACATGGTGTTTCCTGAAGCGGATTATTATCTGATCGTCACGAAGGACGGATACGAGACTTACAGAAGTGATACGATTTCTGTCGATTTTGACATTGTAAGATACGACGTGCCGATGAAGCCGATAAACACCGGCGGCGGACCGGGCCCTGTTAACCCAACACCAGAGCCGGAGAATCCGGGCCCTGTTAACCCAGTACCAGAGCCGGAGAATCCGGGCCCTGTTAACCCAGTACCAGAGCCGGAGAATCCGGGCCCTGTCAGCCCAGCACCAGAGCCGGAGAATCCGGGCCCTGTTAATCCAACACCAGAGCCGGAGAACCCAGGTCCTGTCAGCCCAGCTCCAGAGCCAGAGAATCCAGGTCCTGTCAGCCCAGCACCAGAGCCAGAGAATCCAGGCCCTGTCAACCCAGCACCAGAGCCGGAGAACCCAGGTCCTGTCAACCCAGCACCAGAGCCGGAAAACCCAGGCCCTGTTCCTGACCAACCTGGCTCCGAGCCTGGCAACGTCAACAATGGGAATAACAACATCGACAACGTGCCTGATGTCAGCGACTTAGCCGATAAGGGTGCGGGCAATGGAAATAACGAACTGGACGATGCTCCGGAAACCGGAGACAACAGCGTATCGCCAATCTTCTATATGGCTTTGGCGCTGATGTCCTTGATGACAATCGGGTTCTGTCTACTCGGAAACAAGAAGAAAAAGCACATCCAATGATCGGAAAGGCGGTAAGAAAATGAGCAAAACCAAAAAAATTCTTATCGCCGTTTCTTTCCTTGTGTTGGTATTTTCTCTCGTCAATGTTGCGAGAATTTTCCTGCGGGATTATGCTGAGAAGCAGAAAATCGAAGAGCTGGCAACAGCTTGGGTGGAAGGATCGGACAAAGGCGGAGGGGCTGCATCCCCCTCCGTTTTGTTCAATAAAGCGAATGAGCCGGTCATGCTTCCCGAATTTCGAGAACTTTACGAGAGGAACTCGGACATCGTCGGCTGGCTGAAGATGGACGGCACCCGAATTGAGTACCCGGTCATGCAGAATCCACAGGATGCGGAGTACTACCTCAATCATGATTTCGATAAAAAGGAAAACAAAGGCGGCCTCCCTTTTATGGACGCGCATAGCCGGACCAAAGGTTCGGACATTATGCTGATTCATGGGCATCACATGAAAAGCGGCTGGATGTTTAAAGATTTAATGAAGTACAAGAACGAAAGCTTTTATAAAGAGCATGCAACGTTCCAGTTCAGCACGCTTTACGAAAAGGGAGAGTATGAGATTGTTGCCGTTATTCTGTCAAAAGTTTATCGCAAATCGGACAACGTTTTTAAATACTACCAGATTGAGAATGTAAGTACGCCTACCGAGTTCGATTCGTATGTTCAGAATATCAAAAAACTCGCTCTTTATGACACGGGCGTAACAGCCCGGTATGGCGACAAGCTTATTGTATTGTCCACGTGCGAGTACTCGACCGAAAACGGCCGGTTAGCGGTGGTCGCCAGAAAACGTTCATGACGATGTTGAAATAAAGAGTGAAGCTGTTTTATATCGCGTTCTCCTTTGGAGGACGCGATTTTTTTAGGCTTTATTCTGATGCAGAAAGTTCGGATGCTTGTCAGAAGGCGCCGAAGCGGCCGCCTGCGGCCACGCCCTTGGGGGATATACGTTCAATCTCCGCCAGATCGTCGGCTGACAGCGTCACTTGCAGCGCTCCAAGGTTCTCTTGCACGCGGTCCAATCGTTTCGTTCCCGGAATCGGCACGATCTGCTCGCCTTGTGCCAGGAGCCAGGCTAGACTCAATTGGGCGGGGGTGCAGCCTTTTTGAGAGGCCATTTTTTCGATCAGGGAGACAACTTCAACGTTCTTGGCGAAGTTCTCGCCTTGGAATCGCGGGTAATAGCGCCGATAGTCGTCTTCCGGCAAATCCTCAAATTTCTTGATCTGGCCGGTCAGGAAGCCGCGGCCAAGCGGGCTGTAAGGGACTAGACCGATACCCAGCTCCCTAAGAACCGGGAGAACTTCGTCCTCCACTTCCCTGCTCCATAGGGAATATTCGGTTTCGACTGCGGTTAAGGGATGTACCGCATGAGCCCGTCGGATAATATTGACTGGCGCCTCCGACAATCCGATGTATCGAATCTTCCCTTGCTTTACGAGGTCAGACATCGTGCCGACTGTTTCCTCGATAGGGGTATTGGGGTCGGGGCGATGCTGATAATAGAGATCAATGTAATCCAGTCCCAGACTGTAGAGGCTGGCATCAACGGATTTCTTGATGTAGGCGGGATCCCCTTTCGGACCTTGTCCATGCGTGATTCCGAATTTGGTGGCGATAACGGCCTCATCGCGCCGACCTTTAAGTGCACGTCCGACAAGCTTTTCATTTCCCCCAAACCGCCCGAGCGTGTATTCCGTCCCATAAAGGTCGGCTGTATCAAACATCGTCACGCCCATATCCAATGCTCCCTGAATCGTACGCACGGATTCGTCGTTGTCAGGCATCATCATCGTCCCGAGGCTGATGGCCGACACTTCAAGTCCTTCTTCTCCTAGTTTTCTTTGCTGCAGCATAGGTACCCCTCATTTCTGGCGTTAGGATTATTCGAATATGAGCCCATTCTAATCGATCCTTACCAAGGCAACCACACAACGTTTTTACTAGTAAAAATATTAACGGTCAGAACCCGGATCCTCTGTAGCCGGGGTGTAAATGCAGATGTGGATATCCGGGCGGTCAGACAAATTCACCAAGGAATGGATATCATAAGCAACAGGTTGATGGGTACCGGGGGGCTGCAAAACAATCCGGTTGACCTTTTTGAGTTGAACATCGTATTGTCCCCACAATCGATCGAATTCGGGGCTGTTCTGAGTAAGATGCTCTACTGCCGTCTCAAACCAAGGATCATCGCGGTGTTTATCGTAATAAGTTCGGAACACGCCCACCGAATATCTCGAGAATTCTTCTATATTCACGATGCGATTGCGCATTTCCGTATCTTCGAACAACAAACGCATGAAATAACGATCTTGGACAGGAATGGAAGCAAAGTCGGTGAACGTCTCCTGAGCTGCCTTGTTCCAAGCTAGCACTTCGCTTCTCTCATTGGTGATGTGAGAGGGGTATGTCAATTGATCTATAATCTTCTGCATATGCGGATCTACGACGGCTGGGCCCGCAAAAGGCGTCTCGAATGCATGCGGGTTCCAGAGCTGATATAAATGACTCTTCTCGGCTGGAGATAATCGGAGTGCTTGGGCGATGCTGTCGACCACATCTTTAGACGGAGTTAAATCTCGCCCTTGTTCCAGCCACGTATAGTAGGTGACGCTCACGCCCGCTAGTAAGGAGACTTCCTCGCGCCGCAGTCCGGGCGTCTTCCGTTGTCCGCTCGCGAACTCCAGGCCCGCATCCTCCGGTGAAAGTCGTTCTCTGCGTGATTTGAGAAACGCTCCCATTGCTTTTGCTTTGCTGTTAGTCACAGTCATAGATCGATCACCACCTGAATGTTGGGTATTGAGCTTCATTTGATAACAAATAATCGCTGTAGAACTACGATAATATTTTACTATATATAGACTCTCGATGTGGTTAATGAAGATGCGGCAAAAATAATTAGGGATAATAGATTAACTGTCGCCAAGGCGAAGTATATGGATAAAAAAAAGAAAGAACTCTCCGCGTCTGGAGAGTTCTATTTATTGAGTACGATTGACTTATCCACTGAAGGAATGACTTCAAAAAACGGGTCACGGCGTAGGTGGTTTACTAGACGCGGAAGACCCTGTTTTTGTACTCTCCGCAAGCCTGGTAATCGACTCAATGTCTTGATCAGTTAAATGATCAAGGAAATATTTGCGTATTGCCTTGGAAACTATGGGACGGGCATCATCCAATGCCGCTTCTCCAATAGAAGTGATGATGACTTGAACACCGCGATCCGTGTCTAACGGCTTCCTCATCACAAGTCCGCGTTTTTCCATCCGCGTCAAATGGTGTGACAGTCGACTCTTGTCCCAGTCCATCGAGTCGGCTAATTCCTGTTGGCGAAGGTTGCCGTTCCCCAAAAGGACTAACCGATCCAACACCCCATAATCACCCTCTGACAGTCCTGTCTGCTCGGACATCTCTTTTATTACGCGACCGAAGATGCACTGAAAGGAGCCCTTCCACATATGCCATATTCGCATTTCCTCTTGGTTTAGCTCGTTCTTGTTCATAGGAACATCATAGCATGGTTGACGTGTCAACTACAATATGCTACAGTTGACGAAGGTTGACATATCAACTGGAACTGCCGGTTTATTTCAGGAACCAGCTTGACCGCTTTCTCCCCGTAACGGTTTGGCTAATCTTTTTTCAAGAAAGGAACATTTATTATGAAAATTAAAGTTAGTGTGCCTACTCCAGTCGTTTCGGTGAAGCCGGTAGTCCTATCAGCCCCGGGCCGTGGCGAAGATCTGCAAGTGCGAGTGTCTGCGCCCGCCATAGGGAATAAATTGCCTATTATCGTTTTCTCGCACGGCTTTGGCTGGTCGTTGGACGGCTACGGTCCGTTGGCCGACTACTGGGCTGCTCACGGCTTCGTGGTCATTCAACCTACCCATCTTGACTCGAGGACGCTGAACCTTCCTCCTGAAGATCCCCGTACGCCACGGATCTGGCGTTTCCGAGTTGAGGACATGAAGCGCATCCTCGACCAGCTTGATCACCTTGAAGCCTCCGTCCCCGGTCTCAGTGGACGCCTCGATCGAAGCCGTATCGCCGCAGCCGGACACTCCTGGGGAGGCCAGACGGTGAGCATGCTGCTCGGCGCACGAGTCCTTGATACCCACGGCGAGCCGGGAGAGGATATGTCCGACTCACGAATCAAGGCGGGCGTGCTGCTTGCCACGACTGGCAAGGGTGGTGCTGACTTGAGTCCGTTCGCGGCAGAGCACTTCCCCTTCATGAACCCGAGCTTCGCCGAGATGAGCACGCCGACCCTCGTGGTAGCGGGAGATCATGACCAGTCCCAACTGTCCACTCGGGGGCCGGACTGGTTCACCGACCCGTACTTCCTGAGCCCAGGCAGCAAGAGCCTGCTCACCCTCTTCGGAGCCGAGCACTCGCTTGGCGGGATCCCCGGCTACAGCGTCGCGGAGACGACGGACGAGAGCCCCGAACGAGTCGCCTTGATCCAGCAGATCACGTTGGCCTATCTTCGAAATGAGCTCGGCCTCGACGATTCCAGCTGGCAGGCAGCTCGCGCGGCTCTAGAAGAGAGCGACATCCACCTGGGGCGCATCGAGTCCAAATAAGGGACTGACGTTCGCATCGACCCGTCAGGCCCGCCCTTATAGCAGCCGTGGATGAAGAGGAACGTCGGTGGCGTATACGGTCATTGAAGGACATGCTCAAAGGAAATGCCAGAAAAGAAGTCGTTACCAGATAGATTGTTAAATATTTTAACAATATAACGGAGGAGCTGCCGCAGCAGCTCCTTTCGCAATTTTATGATGATAGGCTCATTAAGCTGAGCCAGATTATGAATAATGCGACATGGCTCCCACAATACCCATGTCTCTGTCTCCTCAGGTTACATTCAAACTTTTGCTGCGCATGTACTCAGTCATTCCACTTAGAGGGGATTTCATCTTTAGGAAGTCGATGTGCTGCGCGACCAGCCGTTATCGCGGGTGCTCTCGTTGCGAGCTTGTAGTGACATTGTATGTCGCTGTCATAAGCTTGGACCAATAGCTTGTGTTCAAAAATTAGAGCGCAAAAAAATTCTGGCAGAGCGCCCCGATTTCACTTGAACCTTACGTAACGTAACGTTTTACAATAGAGATACCGGTACATAGCTAGCGCCAAAGAGTGGGGATGGTTCAGAAGCGACATTGGAAGGTCGGGCGCCTTGCCAAGCTGACGAGGCTTACCGTACGAACCTTGCGGTTTTATGATCAAATCGGGTGGTTCACTCCGTTGGGGCAAACGGAATCCGGCCACAGGCCAAGGTGCATTCTTTGACGAACATGATACGCCGGAAATACGAGAGCACGGTACATACAACATGTTGGACACACTGAGCAAGATAGTAGAAGGGGAGGTAAGAACATTGATATTAGGTGAGAATGAACTTATGGCTTCGCGCGAGTACGATGTCTCACAGGAGCTTGTGTTTCGGGCATGGACAACCCCAGATTTATTAGCAAAGTGGTGGGGACCGAAAGGCTTTAAGAATACGTTTCACGAGTGCGATATGAGGCCGGGAGGTACGTGGAAGTTCACCATGCACGGACCAGATGGCGTGGATTATCCTAACCATAATGTCTTTGTTGAGTTCGTGCCGACGGAGCGGGTCGTGATTGATCATCTAAACGTTCACGAATTTCGGGTAACGGCTACCTTCGAGGACATCGATGGCCGGACCAAGGTCACCTTCCGTCAACGTTTCAAGAAAAAAGAGGAGTTTGAAAAAGCTAAGCCTATCTGCATAGAAGCTAATGAACAGCAGCTTGACCGGCTTGGCAAGGTGCTGGCGGAACTGGCCGATAGCTTTGTAAAGTGATCTCTGCATTTACCCAAAAAGGCTGCTACATAAGTAGTGACTCTAAAATTGTCGCCGTTCACGATCCCTACCGGGAATCGGACGGCGATTTTTGTTATGCTGGATCCAGAGAAGTTGATAGGGGAGGCGGAGAGGGCTTATGAAAAAGATACTGATCGTAGATGATGAAGCCGATCTTCGCAAACTGCTCACGGATTACTTTGAAATAAACGGGTATTTTGTGATGACGGCGAAGGATGGCAGTGAGGCGCTGCGGCAAATAGAGAATCAACCGGATCTTGTGTTGCTGGATATTAATATGCCGGAGCTTGACGGTCTGGAATTATGCAGGAAAATCCGGCATTTTGTGTCTTGTCCGATCCTGTTTCTAACCGCCCGCGGCGAGGATGCGGATAAAATATCGGGATTTCAGGCCGGAGGGGATGACTATATAGCCAAACCGTTTAGCCTTCATGAGCTGGGCGCGAGGGTAGAGGCACATTTGCGCAGGGAGATGCGAAGCCAAACGAAAACGTCCGTAAGGTTTAGCGAAGATTTGGCCATTGATTATTCGGCTCGCGCGCTTTACATCCACGATGTACAAATTCCCTTGGCCAAAAAAGAGTTCGATATTATAGAGCTATTGTCCATGCATCCCGGAATGGTGTTCGACAAAGAGCGTATTTTTGAAAAAGTGTGGGGACTGGACGGCGAAGGCGACAGCGCCGTAATAGCGGAGCATATCAGGCGAATTCGTGTCAAATTGAAAGAGCATGGCTTCGACGACAGGATTGAAACGGTATGGGGAGTGGGTTACAAATGGCGAAAATGATAAACTGGCTGAGCCTGAAGCGGTTAACCTTGCTGCAATCGTTCATCCTATTATGCTGCCTTACGCTCATCGCCGTTCTAGTCGTCATCACATTGGAGTTTAGATGGGCGGAAAGTATACGGTTGCGGTTTGCCGGCTATTCTTCCGTGAACGATTGGTTGCTGCCTTCCCTCGTTGCGGTTGTCCTGTTAACGGTTGCCGTCGGCATCGTCCTGATGGGCAGCTTGTTTTATCGGTGGAAACTGAAAAAACCGCTTGAAATCCTGATGCAGGCATCGGAGAAAATTTCGGCGAACGATTTGGGGTTTCATATTTCTTACGACAGCCGGGATGAGATGGGGGAATTATGCCGTGTATTTGAGAACATGCGCGGTCAGTTGGAGAAAAACCACCAAACGCTCTGGCGATCGGTCGAGGAACGGAAGCAACTTAACGCTATTTTTGCCCATGATCTGAGAACGCCTCTATCCGTTCTGAAAGGGTACTCCGAGTTTCTGACCGCTTACTTGCCGGAGCGCAAGATATCCGAGGAGAAACTCTTGGACACGATTCAAACGATGCAGGCGCATATCGTCCGTCTTGAAAGCTACACGGAGGCGATGAATTCTATTCAGAAGCTGGAGGATATGCCGGTACAGAGCCGTAGGATTGAAACGGATGAACTCATCTCCTTGCTGAATGACAGCGCGCGCCAAGTTACTGGACGAAATGGTAAGACTTTCGGTTCATCCATTGCCGCGGAAGCGAACGAAATAACCGTCGATGTCCATTTGGCGATGCAGGTTTTTGAGAATTTGATCGTAAATGCAGCGCGATATGCCTCTAGTCACGTAAGCGTTCATTATAACGTCGGCAAGGGCTTCTTTTCTATAACCGTCGCGGATGACGGCGCAGGTTTTTCCGAAGTGGCGCTCCGCAAGGCCGTACTTCCTTTTTATCGAGGAGAGGTATGGGATGCCAATGAACATCACGGACTGGGGCTTTACATTTGCAAAGTTCTTTGCGAAAAGCATGAGGGTAGTCTGCAGGTAGCCAACGGCCTCCATGGCGGTGGAAACGTAACGGCAAGTTTTTTGTACGGAGTTGATAAATAGTTGAAAAAGATCGATTAGCATTTTCCTTAACATGAATTAAGGAGTGCTGGTATGAGAACCGTAGAGAAGAAAATGTGGCTGGTCTTGAGTTGTTTCCTGCTATTGATGGGCATCCTGGCCAGACCCGCTTCCGCCGTTGAAGTCCGAAGCAAAGCCGAAGTCCAGCAGGAAATCGATCAGTACGTCAAAAAAACGATGAGCGCCAATCATATTCAGGGTGCGGCCCTTGCCATCGTTCATAACGAAGAGGTGTTCTATACGCAAGGATACGGCGCTATGTCAGATGGCCGTGATATAAACGACCGCACCCCCTTTCCTATTGCTTCGTTAAGCAAATCTTTTACGGCACTGGCTGTCCTTCAGCTGGTGGACAATGGACTAATCGAGCTTGATGCGCCGTACGCATCTTATTTTCTCGACTTTGCACCTAAGGACGAGCGCATTCGGGATATTACCGTTCGGGATTTGCTCAACCAGACAAGCGGTCTTAATGACAAGGTGAATCCCGACATGACCCGTTCGTCCCCATATCAATCGCTCCGACAGGTTAACGAGTCGTTGAACACGGTTCAGCTGGCGAATGATCCTGGAGCAGCCTATAGCTACCACAACCCGAACTATCAATATTTGGCTTTATTGGTCGAGACAATGAGCGGACAGAACTTCTCCGATTACTTGGAGGATCATATCTTTGAGCCTCTGGGAATGAGAGATACCTTGAATGTAAGCAACACACGGCAGATCAATGAGAATTCCGCCATTCCGCGAGGGCATTATGTATTGCTAGGCCATCCTGTAAGCCAGTCTGAACCGTCTTGGTTCGTTGACGGGCCCGCCGGTATGATTTCGACTGCCGAAGATATGGCCAAGTGGATGCTCGCCCAATATAATGGCAGGCTTCTTACGCCAGAGCTGATGGAGCAGTACCAAACGGCCGGGCAGAAGGGCCCGTATGGAATGGGGTGGCTTGCGGAAGAGGATGAGCAGGGGGGCCGGACGATTTCCCATAGCGGAATTTTATGGACGTACAAGGCGGAAGAGACGATCTATTTGGATCAGCGGCTGGGGATTGCGATGATGTTTGACTCCGGTTTAAACGCCTTTGTCGGTTATTCGGCTTTTGTCGACGGAATCGCAAAGATTATGAAGGGAGAAAAGACCGAATCGACGATTGTCAACAGCAAAAACATGGAGGCGGTTATGATTCTGCTGGTGCTTGCGACGATGGCTTGGGGGATATATAGGCTCTATCGTATCCATCGAAGCAAAAAGGCCATGACAACCGGGAAATTGATGGTTTCATTAGCCGGAGGACTGCTGCCTATCTTGATACTCTTGTTTCTGTCGCCGTTAGCAACATTTATTGGCGCCGGGCGAGTATTGCCTTGGTATGGACTATGGACGGCCATGTCATCACTGATCATATGGCTGGTTGTATTATCGCTTGTAAATTTAACGGTTATGGTATGCCGTTTCAGGTTGTATTATCAAGCAAAAAAGATGAAGGGAATAACCACCTCACCTTATCAATGAAACCCTTCAAGGTAACCTCAATCCGTATGAAACCTGGGTCGTTAGAAACAATAGTTTTTCTAGTGCTTGAATTTTCCGGAGAATTCTTTTATTTTATCCACGAAAATTCCTTTCAGTTGATCGGTGCCTTCTTTTGGTGCAGCATAGGCCTTATAGCCGCCAAACGATTCCATGCAGATCGCGGCTTCTCTCAGATCAACGGGGATATTCCGCACTATTATTTCTTCTGTTTCCTTTGGTTTTTCATTGCAAATAAAGTAGCCCATTTTCTTTCCCAACAATTCTTGGTGATTTTTTTTGATAAAATCGCGAATGGGCTTATATATTTTCCCGTCTCGAACTCCGGCACCCAAAATAATGCTGTCAAAATTTTCAATTGCCGGTTTCTCTGTTTGAATATCGCAAATCGTACAATGTGGAATTTCATCTGCAAGAATTTTTATGCATTGCTCGGTTGCACCTGTTTTCGTAGCATAGATAGCTAATACAGCCATATGACTCATTCCTTATCGTTTAGTGTTTGAATTAAGATGATGAATTTGCTCCTCTAGCACGCGGCTTGCTTTGTTTAGAAATTGTGTAATGAGCTCAAGCTCTTCATCCGAATATGAGGAAGCCAGTTTGACCATCGCTGCGTGAAGCTGGAGATACGTAGCACTGACATCTTCTTTATTCTCATAAAGAGGGACGATAATCACTTTTCGGCGATCATGGGGATCCGGTTGCCTGCGTACGAAGCCGTTTTTTTCTAGTCGGTCGATTAAAGAGGTGACGCTGCCTGTTGTCAGCCCGGTTAGTCTTGACAGCTCGCCGGCAGTGACGGGGCCTTTTTCATGCAGAATGTCGATAGATAAAAAGTCATTATTATATAGCCCTAGGGAAGCAGCTACACTTTGCTGGTAAAGTACCGTTCTGGTTCCCAATCCGCGCATGCCCATCGTAAGTTTTTCCTGTTGCTCTGTGGGTTGTTCGAGTCGATTATTTGGCAAACGATAGTCCTCCTTGAATTTAAATAAATCTTGATTATCAAGATTCTCTATTAACAAGATACTTTATTGTGCTTGCTGATGTCAAATGGGCAACAACTTTTGAAATCCCCGGATACAGCATCGCGGAGACGACGGACGAGAGCCCAGAACGAGTCGCCCTGATTCAGTGGCTCACGTTGGACTACCTTCGCACCTCGACGATTCCAGCTGGCTGGCAGCTCGTGCGGCTCTGGAAGAGAGCGCCATCCCACTGGATTGTATTGAGACCAAGTAAGGGGCCTGATGAGCGGTAACCACCCGAAACGACAGTGCCTACTCGCCCTATAGTAACCGTTGATGAAGAGTTGCCCCGGTGACGTATGCGGTCATGGAAGGACCTACTAAAAGGAGACGTTAGTCGAACAAAGCGATCTCAAAGGCAATCCCTCAAAGGATGCCTAAAAAACTTGTGGTTACAAACAGCGAGGAGACCATAATAAGTGACGGGGATGTTTCATGAGAGGTATCGTGGCGCTGGAATTCAAAGTGCCGGAAGGCCATGACTGGCATGCGCTGATCGGACTTGGCCCAAAAATTGTTAGCTATATTCTCAGTTTCGTATATGTCGGGACCAACTGCGCTTTACGGTATTATTCTATTACTAGCGGCGTTCTCGTACTGGCTGCTTCAGCGTATGACTATGAACCAGCATTCCGGGGATTCCCCATTCGTCGGAGCGATGGGCAAAGATTGGAAGGGGAAACTATCTCCTTTACTCTACTTGATTGCGGCCTTGACCGCATATGTGAGTGTTTGGATATCCGGCTTCTTTTTCGTACTTGTTGCCGTGATCTGGTTCATGCCGGATAAGCGAATCGAGCACGTTCTGAGAAGTCACTAAGAAAAGCTCTTCGATTCTCGCATGCGGGCGGGCTTCGAAGAGCTTTTTTTGGTTTATACACTGCAATGATAGTTAGCGTTGGTTATAATAGAGGGTCTTCCTTGCTAACTACGATTGCTTTTGTTCGATCATGGTTTTGTTTTTCATAGGCATAAATAATGTTATAACCAACGCGACAACCGAGAGAATCATCATGAAATAATAGGCGTCGCTTGCCCCTAAAATGGATGTGAGGGATTTAAGGAGCTCAGCAGTCGTTGTAGGATTGTTCTGCATCACATCAGCTGCATGGCTTGTTGCCTGCACGGTATAAATCGTAATCACGACGGCAGTACCAATGGCGCCGGCAATTTGGCGAACGGTATTATTCACTGCCGTACCGTGCGTACCGAGGTGTTTGGGCAGTGCATTGAGTCCGGCCGTATTGAGTGGCATGGTGATGAAACTTAATCCGATTCGCAAGCAAATGGTACGAATCATCAAATACATATACGTGGTTGACTCAGATAAATCTGTTACCGCCCACATGGATGGAATAATAAACAGCAAACCAATGATGAACAGCGGCCTCGCACCAAAACGGTCATATAATCTGCCGGTGACAGGCGACATCAGCGCATTGACAACCGCACCCGGCAATAAGAGCAGTCCTGCATCGAATGCTGTAAAACCACGACCATCCTGCAGATAAATAGGCAGTAAGATCATGTCCGCGTACATCATCATCGTGACAAGTACGTTAATAAGAGACGTTAATGTAAAGATTTTATTTTTGAAGACAGACAGGTTCAACAGGGGATCATCGGACTTGATTTGCCGTATACAGAATATGGCCGTTACCACGATCCCGATGCCTAAGAACAGGATGACCATGGCATCGTCCCAGCCTTTACTGCCTGCACTGCTGAAGCCGTATAAAATAAAGCCGAATCCGACGGTTGATAGAAGAACGCTTCCCACATCAAGCTTTGACTTGGCTGTTTCGGATACATTGACCAAATACTTGAATGCCAATGCGATGACTATGATGACAAGTGGAATGAGACCGATAAATAACCACCGCCAAGAGTGGTATTCGACAATAAATCCCGCGAGCGTTGGCCCAATAGCCGGAGCAAAAATCATGGCCAGTCCAAGCAGTCCCATAGCGCTGCCGCGTTTTTCAACGGGGAAGATGGCGAGCACAACACTCATCATGAGCGGCATGATAATTCCTGCACCGGCTGCTTGGATCATCCGTCCTAACAAGAGCACGACAAAGCTGGGCGCCGCCGCACAGATGATCGAACCAACTAATAGAAACGACATGGCGCTTATAAATAATTGACGCGTTGTAAAGCGTTTCATTAAATAGGCCGTAATCGGGATCAATATCCCGTTAACCAGCATAAATCCCGTTGAAATCCATTGTACGGTGGCTGCCGTGACATCAAATACATCCATTAGATTGCTTAAGGCGACATTCAACAGCGTCTGATTGAGCGTGGATAAGAAACAACCAAGGATTAAGATGGTAAGTAATATCCCTTTATTTATTTTCTTTATGTCTTCTTGCATGGCTGCTGTCCTCTCTTCATTGCTTTTTCGACACGGTGTCAATAAAATATATCTTATCAGCATTGAAGAGTGATTCCTATTTGCAATTCTGCTGAAACTGTCGACTAAACGACAGATGGTGAAGATCGGTCGATGAAGTGACAAATAAACGATAATCGAGGGATGACATGCCTGAACATAAAAGAGTGGATCCACGAGCTATTCGCTCCAAAAAGCTGCTGAAACAGGCCGTTTTTTCATTACTGGCCGACAATCAGGAAGTTTCTCAATTAACCGTCCAAAAAATTGCAAACCGTGCGGAGCTAAATCGTGCCACGTTTTATTTGCATTATGAGGATATTAACGATTTGCTGCGCCAGGTCGTGCATGAAATCTTTGACGACTTGTCCATGAAAGTCGAGCCGCTATTACAAGTGAAGAGCCGAAACGAACGGGAGCAGCTGATTGCATTTTTAAATTATTTTTATGAATACCGGAAAATTTTCGCTGTATTGGTTGAGCATACGGGCTTCAAAACCCACTTGTCGAACCTGTTGAAAAATACGATCAAACAACGCAGAGACGCAAGAAACATCAATTCCACAAGTGGGGTTGCCTCCGTTGATATTGTGGCATCATCACTTCTCGGGATTATTATGTGGTGGATTAAGGATGGTACCGAGCATAGCGCTGAATACATAGCGGATCAAATTACCCTGATGTATAAAAGAAAGTATTTGTAACCGATTAGGCGCAAAGAGGCGAAGCTGGCAACTTTAGAACCAATATTCATAGAAACATTGCAAATATTCCCACCCCTCTATATCATGGACGTATCTTTCGTAAAAAGCCTATCCAATGGAGAGTTGATCGGTGATCACCATTTACGAGGAACAGCGGCAAGGAGCTGTGGCGAACACGGTCGAACATGCTCATGCATCGCTTCAGCAATTATTAACCGATACATCCGCCGAGCTGCACTGGGAAATCATCGAAAAATAATAGTGACAGCCAGTTTTTGATATCCTGGCGTGGGGGGAGAAGAACATGCATACATGGGAAAGCTTAATGAAGCAATTAGAGCAGCTGGGCATTGACGGCAAAGGGACGCTCTTGGTCCATTCTTCCATGAAGAGTATGGGGCATGTTGAGGGTGGCGCGGACACGGTTCTCGATGCTCTCACAGCGTATATGAAGGATGGGCTGCTGGTGCTGCCCACCCACACGTGGTCTTATATCAATGGGGATAATCCAAAATTTTACGTGGATCAGTCACCTTCTTGTGTCGGGATCTTACCCGAGCTTTTCCGCAAACGGCCTGATGTGGTGCGCTCGCTGCATCCCACGCATTCCGTGGCGGCATTAGGTCAGGATGCCATAGCGTTCACAAATGACGATCATCGTTTTGATACGCCATGCGCTAGAGGTTCTGCGTGGGGGAAGCTGCTCGACCGAGGGGCGACCATCTTGTTAGTTGGGGTTGATTTAAAGCGCAACACTTTTATTCATGGAGTCGAAGAGTGGGTGGACATTCCGGGCAGGTTAACGGATGACCATGAGATGCTGTACACCGTATTACCGGATGGAACAGAAATCGCTGTACCTTCCCGCAGACATTGCGGGTTGTCGTGGTCGGAGCATTTCTGGAAGGTCGATGAGGTTCTGGAAAGTCGGGGAGCGATGCATAAGGGGCATCTTGGCGATGCCGTTGTTAGGGTCTGTGATGCCGTTAAAGTTGCGAAAATCATTACGGAAATGCTCAAGGACAATCCGGATTTGTTCTCGGATCATCATCCCTTGGACCACACCATGCACAACGTTTAGACGAGGACTTTTATCGAATGTGACTTCGATGAATGGGAAGACGGATGTTAAGAATAAACCAGCCGTCCTGCAGCGCTGCCTCCATTTTCCCGTTCATCTTCTCAACTAACTGTTTAGACAGATAAAGGCCGATCCCGCTGGATTCCGTGTTCGTTCTGCTGACGACCTCGGTATAGAAACGCGTAAACACCTTTTCGATGGCAACTTTGCTGTCGGGTTTGATATCGTTTTTAACGCTAAGTATTAGATCGTTGCCCTCATCCCGGTAACTGATCACAGCTTGACTGTTGGCATAACGAAGGATATTTTGAACGATATTTTGGATGACGCGCGTCATCAATAACGGGTCTGCAATGATATGCCGGTCATGGGTTGGTTCGGGAAATTGGAGAGCAATCTGCTTTTCCTCAAATTGTTCATAGAAGGACAAGAAGATTTCTTCAACCAAGTTGGAGAGAGAGAGCGAAGACCATGCCATTTCCTTTTGATTCATTTCAATGCGTGCCAGGTCGTAAAAGTGGTCGGTCATTTCTATCAGACGTCGTACAGAATGTTCGATAATCTTAAGATATTGCGCCTTCTTTGTCTCATCTGTGGCTGCATGGAAAAGCTGAACATAGCCGTGGAGGGATGTGAGCGGCGTCCGTAAATCATGAGAGAGCCCTGCGATGGATAGCTTCACATTCTCTTCCATCCGCTTAGCCTCACGATTTTTTTCTTCAAATGCATCGATCATCTGATTCAATTCATCGACCAGCTCCATGATGGCCTTTTGGCGAAAATCCACATATAGTCTGGAGCCATAGCTGGCGTTCGTTGGAATCTCTTGGACCGCATGTTTTAATTTCCGCAGTTCCCGCTTTAAGAAGTAAATATAGAGAAGAAACGAGAAGGCCAGGAAGACAAAGATCCATCCCCACATCCCATTCACGCTCCTTCCCCTTTAATCAAATTTGAAGCCGATGCCCCATACCGTCTTAATGTAATTCGAGTCACCTGTGTTCAGCTTATTTCGTAAATTGCTGATATGCATGTTAATCGTTTTATCGCTGCCCCAAAATGGCTCGTTCCACACACTTTCGTAGATATTGGCGCGGCTGAATACTTTTTGCGGGTGCTCTAAGAATAACAGAAGTATAGCGTACTCCCTTCCAGTAAGATGAACCGCCTGTTCATTGATTGTCACTTCACGCGTGTCTAGGTTTACGCTGATATTCTTGTAACGGATTTCATCCACAGGGCCGGCTGAAGCTTTGGCTGCATGGCGCAATTGGATGTGAATTCGTGCAAGCAGTTCCTTCACATCAAAAGGCTTCGTGATGTAATCATCGGCCCCGTGCGTCAACAGCTCCAATTTCGAATGCTGGTCATTTTTTGCGGAGATCACAATCACGGGCGTATTTGAATTTTGCCGAATGTGCTCCAGAAGTTCATCTCCATCCATCCCCGGTAACATCAAATCTAGGAGAACCAGATCAACCGGATGGTGCTCGAACAGCAACTTCCCTTCCGTTCCGGAATAGGCGCTTTGCGTTTGAAAACCATGCAGCTCCAAGGCTTCCTTGATGAGTGAATGAATGGCTGTATCGTCTTCAATGATTAATATCGCTGGCATACATATCGACCTACTTTATGTCAGTTCGTGTAAACCGAAGAATTCCTATAGCTGATGATAACACGATCGTGATGAGACTGACCAATATCATCTCAGGGAACTTGCCGATATCCGCCGGTTTGGCGAAATCGGAATAGAACAAGAAGGATAACGAAAACCAGTAGGTGAGCTGCTTGAAATGCTCGGTTTGCAGGAAGATGGAAGCGCCAAAACCAGTCGCAATCGTATAAATAAAAGTCCATATCAGCGAGATGCCGCTATTTTTGGTTAAGAAGCTAATCATCATATAGATCGATACGTTAGACAGAATTAATACGTACAGCGTGACAAACGCTTGGATCGCATAGCTGAAGTAATCGTTAATCCCGGCAACTTCGCCGAAACCAAACGCGATGGAAAAGCTGATCATGCCAAGCGCGGTCAATATGATGACACCAACGAGCGAGAGGAGCGCGGCTACCACGAATTTTGACAAATAATAATGCGTGCGGCTGCGACCTAATGACAACGCATTTCGAATCGTCCCATTCTGAAATTCTTCCCCAATCAAGAAGCTGATAAAAGCACCGATGGTGAGTAAAATGGTTAATCCATTCTTCTCCATCATCAGAATGCCTGTCGCTCCATTGATGACGGTATCCTTAGGTTGGACGAGCTCGTTGCCATAATGCACGGCCGTTAGGCTATTTGCGACCTGGAAGATCGGAAGCAAAGATAAAATACCCAGGACGATCCATAGTTTTTTGCTTCGGCGCAATTTGATTTTTTCGGCGGTTAGCAGATTAAGCATGGGGGGCACCTCCTGTTAATTGCAAGAAATAATCCTCGAGTTTTTGTCTGGTTGTACCGATTCGCAAAACGTTCACGTCTGCCAAAACCAGCGAGCGGTTGATGGCGGCAACGTCATCGAGGCGTTCGTAGATATTAATTTCGGTTCCGTTGATGACTTCATAGTCCCGGATCCCTAGATCATCCAACACCACGACGGCGGAATGGACTTCATTAGTTTCCAGTTCAATGTATTGGCGAGTTTCGTTTGCCAGTTCCTCTCGTGAAAATTCACGGATCAGTTTTCCGTCATGCAAGATCCCGTAATGCGTAGCCACCTGTGAAAGCTCATCCAGCAAATGACTGGATAGCAAGACGGTCATCCCGCGTTCGGTCACCAATCGCTGAATGATTTCGCGCATTTCAACCATTCCTGACGGATCGAGGCCGTTCGTCGGTTCGTCCAGGATCAAGAACTCGGGGTTTGTAATCAGGGTGGAGGCAATCGCCAGCCGTTGGCGCATGCCTAAGGAGAAGTTCTTGGCTCTCTTCTTGCCGGTATTCCCCAGGTTCATTAAGCGAAGCAAATCGTCAATCTCCCGCTCGCTTACGCCGCCGTTTGCCGCTTGGACTTGCAGATTCTCCCGAGCCGTTAATTCCGGATAAAGTGCCGGCGTTTCAATGGATTGCCCCATTTTTCTTCGTGCACGCTGCAATCCCTGCATCCCCGTCTGCCCGAACAATTCGATGTCGCCCTCGTCGATGGTGATGAGTCCCATGATAATGCGCATAAACGTTGATTTTCCTGCGCCATTCTCCCCGATCAAGCCGTAAATCATCCCTCGTTTAATCTCGATTGATACTTTATCAAGGGCTTTGTGTTTGCCGTATATTTTGGATATGTTAGTTGCTTTCAGAATCGTATCCGACATCCGCAATCATCCTTTCGATGTTGATAGGTATAGGATAAGCAGCAGGTATAAATATTTGGACCAGAAAAGTATAAAAAAAGTGTAAAGAATGGACTCCGGCCTTGACTGTGCCAGGGGGAATAGGTGACATAATAGGGCCATTCATCGGAAAAGGAATAAGTGAGATGGGGGAGTGTGGGAGTGTGGCTCTAACACCATACAGTTGATCGGAAATACGCGAGGGGATTTTTTACATTAGGTGGCAGGTGGGCATAATGGAACCATTGCTTGTTAACGGAAAGGAAGAAATGGCATGTCTACGGAAATGAATCATCCCTGCGTCATCTTGCCAGAAGAGCAAGCGCCCGAAGATATGCAGCATTGTGAACGCTGCGAATTGTGCAAACAGCGGAATCGCGTCATCTGGGGGGAAGGTAATCCGCAAGGCACGCTGATGATGATCCTGGATAACCCGGGAGCCAGGGAGGACCGGGAAGGAAATCCGTTCTTGTGCGGGACCCGGGAAACCCTTCAACTCGGCATGAAGGAAGCGGGCATGGATATAAACTCGGTTTACGTCACCTATTTGCTGAAGCGCCGGCCCATCCGTGCTTACGATAAGCCCGCAACCCGAGCGGCATGCCTTCCGCATTTGCAGGCGCAGCTCCTTCAGAAGCAGCCGCTCGTACTATTTGGATTTGGGAATGTCGTAGTCGAAGGATTGTTCCCCGAGAAGGAGAACGCCACCGTCAAGGAGCTGCGGGGAAGCTGGCATGAGTTCCAGGGCATCCCGATTAGCTTTACCTATCATCCGCTGGCGGTAAGAAGAAGACCCAATTTGCTAAGGTTCTTTGTCGAGGATTTGAAAGGGTTGAGAGAGAAGTGGGAGGAGAGAGCAGGGAAGGAAACATAAAGAGGAGCGAACGCACCCGGCGTTCACTCCTTATGCTGCAGCTTATTTCATCAAGGTCTCCATAAAATGCTCCTGGAACCGCTTGGCGTCGACGCCGGTGCAGACGTTGACATTCGGCTGGTCGGTACAACGCGGACGCAGATCGGCAACGGTTCTGCCATAGGAGTGGATCCCTTCCAGATCGACCTGGAGTACCATCGGCTGAACCTCGATCAGGCTCGGGTCGATCGCCACGGCTACCGCCAGTGGATCATGCAGGGCACAGCCGGTCCGGTGGCCATAGGCTTCCCGGTAGCCTCCAATATAGTAGGAAGTCATGTCGGCCAAGAAGCGGGTCAGGTCCGAATCCAGGTCTCTCCAGCGCTGAATATCCTCCAGACTGAGCTCGGTCTGCATGGTCACATCCAGTCCGACCAGCGTAATCGGAGCTCCCGATTGGAAGACGAGCTGGGCCGCCTCCGGATCGGAGTATACATTCGCTTCCGCATGCATCTGGCGGTTGCCCGCCACGCCCACGGCTCCGCCCATCACGATAATCTGACGTACCAGCGACGATATCTCCGGCGCCTGCAGAATGGCTGCGGCCAGATTGGTCAATGGGCCGACGCAGATCAGCGTTACCTGCTTCGGATACCGCCGGATCTGATCCACCATAAAGGCTGCGGCAGACGTGGAGACCGGCTTAGCTGCCGGATCGGGGAATGCCAAGTTGCCGAGTCCATTCTCGCCATGAAACTGGACGGGATACGACTTGAGCGAGGGATGGAACAAGGGGGCGGCTTCCCCCATAGCAACAGGAATCCCGGCTGCGCCAAGCCGCTCCAATACATGGAGCGTATTTCGTGTCGCATGCTCCACCGGTACGTTTCCGAAACAGGTCGTTATTCCAAGGATATCGAGTGCCGAGGATCGGACAGCGTAGGCAATCGCCAACGCGTCGTCAACGCCCGTATCCACATCCAAAACGATTCGATGCATCAATCATGCTCCTTCCTCTGACGGTTATGACAGCACTGTTCGAATATAATGCTGCAGGAATGACTCTTCACGGACCTGCATGCAGACAGAGGCATTGGTCCGTGACTGCGGACGTCTGAAGTCCACCAGCGTTGCACCGGAAGATACCCGTCCTTTTGTCTCGACATAGACGTAATAATCCTCCATCTCCACCAGGGAAGCATCCTCGACGACAGCCAGCGCCAGCGGATCATGCATCAGCCGATATCTGCCCTCGTTCAAGCGGTCGCTTGCCTCAAAGCTGAAGGTGAAAATGTGGTGCATGAAAGCTTTTAACTCTGCCTGTTCCTCCGTGAAGCCGCTCATGAGCTGTTGATAATGAGCCTCGCCGAACTTGGCCTTTCCGGTCACGTCCAGGCCCACCATCGTAATCGGAATTCCGGACTCGAATACCCGGTGTGCCGCTTCGGGATCGCCGTGGATGTTGGCTTCGGACACAGGCGTTATATTGCCCGGCACCTTGATGGCTCCTCCCATCAGCACCAGCTTGGCTTTCTGGGCGATCGACGGGTCCTTGGCGAGCGCCACCGCCAAATTGGTCAGCCTGCCGGTGAAGACCAGCGTAATGTCATGCGCCTGTTCCCGCACCTTCCGCACGATGAAATCGGATGCCCTCTCGTTCACCGGCGATTGACGCGCCTCCGGCAATTCATATCCGCCCAGGCCGTTGGCTCCATGAATGGCGGTTACGTTCTCCCGGCGAGGGCGAAACAAAGGGGCATCCGCTCCCATGGCAACGGGAATTTCGTAGCGGGGCTGCGCCAATTGCAGCACTCGGAGCGTATTCTCCGTCGCCTGCTTCACATCTACGTTGCCGAATACCGTTGTAATGCCTTCTATATGCAGCTTATTGGACTTCACGGCAAAGATGAGCGCCAGGGCATCATCCACGCCGGTATCCACATCCAAGAGTATGTGTTTCACCTGCTCCTGCTCCATATCGTTGTCACTCCCTTATTCCCTCACTTATGCTTGGCAAGCTCGTCCGCAAGCTCCGGTATTGCCAGGATGTTATGGCCGATATCCAGGGAGTGGCTGAGCCTGCTGATATGCGGCTGCTTCAGCATCGCTTGCTCCAGCACATCCAGATTCCAGAAGATGGCCCGCTTGTCGTCATCCGCAATGACCTGACGGTTCGCCATGACGATGACCCGCTGGAAGTTGTTCACGACAAATTCCATATCATGCGTGATCGTAATGATGGTTTTACCTTCCTGGTTTAATGCCTTAATCAGATGGGCGAGCCGCGCCATAGCCGGAAGATCCTGGCCTGCCGTCGGCTCATCCAGAATGATGACGCTGGAATCCATCGCAATAACGGAGGCAATCGTTACGAACTTACGCATGGAGTAGGGCAGATTGTACGGATTGTCCTTAAGAAACGGGACGACGCCTGCCAGCTCCGCCGCCTTCATGACGTTTGCTTTGACCTGTTCTTCCGATAGGCCCAGCTTGCGGGGGCCGAATTCAATCTCGCTGTACACATCGTTATGAAAAATCTGGTCGTCCGGGTTCTGGAATACATAGCCGACCTTTCTTGATATTTGGGCGGTGGTATAATCCCGTGTATTCCAGCCGTCGATGACGACATCCCCTTCGGAGGGCTTGAGCAGCCCGTTCATCATCTTGACGGTGGTCGTTTTACCCGCCCCGTTCTGACCGACAATGGCAACGGATTCGCCCTTTCGGAAGGTCATATTGACGCCGTCCACCGCTTTGTAGCCGTTTGGGTAGGCAAAGGAAACATTCGTCAACGTAAGAAAGCTCATGCGTTAACCCCCTTCTTCATCCATGTCTTCACGGCTGAGATGGCTTCTTTTTCCGTTAATGGGATGCTGCCGAGATCCATTCCCCGCTTGCGCATGTCCAGGCCGAACAGCGAATATTGGGGAAGCGCGGCTCCGAACGCTAGTGCACGCTCATCAGTAAGAATCTCCTTCGAGCTGCCTTGCATGGCCACCTCACCCTCGTTCAGCAGGATGACATCGTCGGCATATTCGGCAATCAGCTCAATTTTGTGCTCGACGAGAATAATGGTTTTCCCCTTTTTCTTCATCAGCTCGATAATCTTGAACACTTCTTCCGTTCCCTTCGGATCAAGCTGCGAGGTCGGCTCGTCAATAACGAGCACATCTGGCTCCATGACGATGATGGAAGCGAGCGCAACCCGCTGCTTCTGACCGCCGGAGAGCTCGAACGGGTTTTTGTCCCGCAAATAATCGATCTCCAGCATCTTGATGACCTGGTCCACCTTCTCCCGGATAAGTTCGGGTTCCATGCCCAGATTTTCCAGGCCAAAGGCAATCTCTTCAAAGACGTTATCCTTCACGCCGCTGATCTGTGTAAAAGGATTCTGGAACACATAGCCGATTTTTTGGGAGAGCTCGCCCATTTCCCATTCGCGGATATCCTTGCCTTCGATCAGCACCTCGCCGCGCAGATCTCCCTTATAGAAGTGAGGGATAAACCCGCGGATGACGTTGCACAGGGTCGTTTTTCCGCCTCCGTTGGCTCCGATCAGCGCATACAGCTTGCCTCTTTCGATCGTTACGTTCACGTTCTTGAGTGCATCGGACTCGCTGATCGGATATTGGTAGGATAGATTCTTGATCGTAATGATACTCATAGCGCAACTCTCCAGACGATTAAGATAGCAAGCAGTACGACCAGCAGCATTCGAACCAGCCGGTCATGCTTTGTTTTCTCCAGTTTGTAGATGCTGCTCTTTTTGACATTGGCCGAGAAGGCTCTCGACTCCAGCGTCAGTACCCGTTCCTCCGTGCTGGCCACGGATCCGAGGATGAGTGGACTAAGGGTGGGCAGGAAGGCCTTCATGCGGACAAGCAGCCTGCCTTCGGTTTCAACGCCTCGTGTTTTTTGGGCATCCATAATGACGTGGGTCAGCTTTTTCATCTCCGGAATGAGCTGTAAGGTCGACAAGATGACATAGGTTACTTTGGACGGCAGGCCGATCTGTTCCAGGGAATGGACCAAATCCTTGACCTTGGTGATGCGGAAGAACAGAATGAAGGCCGAGGCCACCGCCACGATTTTGGATGTCAGGAACAGGGCGAACTCCAGTCCTTCCCGCTTGATGGAGAAGATGCTCCAGCTCCACAGAATGTCGTTGCCAGGGTAGAAGAAGCTCTGCAGGATAAAGATGAACACAACGATCATCAGCAGTGCCTTGATCGCCAGATTGGAAAACTCCTTGAAGCTGCCGGCAAAGTAGGCCAGGACCATACAAATCGGCAGAATCGCGTAGCTGAACCCGTAGCCGGGCACGATAAATGCGGCCATACATAAAGCGATGGTAATCATAAACTTGGTTGTTGGATAAAGACGGCTTAACAGGGACCGTTCGTTATTCACAAAAACCCCTCCCTTATGAAAGCGTATCCATTATGGACTATACGTCATTTCTTTTTGATAAAAGCTGCACCGTAATTGAGCTTGGACAAGTATCTTGGGGACATCTTCATCACGATGACAAAGGCAATGACGTTGCTGATGATTTTGTCGACGCTTTCCACCAGGATTTTGGTTGAGAATACCGCTGTCCAAATCTGCTGACCGGAGGCCAGGAATGTAGCAACCACGGCATCCGAAGAGTTGCCGGTCGCCCCGCCGAACATCAGCACCTGGATCGGAGAAGCCACGATCAGAACCGTCAGTACGACAGCGAATGAAGACAAGATGACTTTCCACAGCTTCGTATACATGCCTCTCATCGAGAGCAGGCCGACCACCAGACCGACGGCCATTTGTACAGGCGTAAATGCGAACGAGACCGGGTTCGTTATGCCGACAACAAGATTGGTGCTGGCCCCCGTAATCATACCGACCCAAGGACCGGCGATCATGGCCGTCAGAATCGTTCCGATGGTGTTCAGGTATATCGGCAGCTTGAGCAGCAGAATGATTTGGGCCCCGACAAAGTTGATGGCGATCCCGATCGGGATCAACAAAATGGCCAACAACGAAAAATCATATTTAAATCCGCGTTTGATTCCCATTGATTTTTTCCCCCTAGAGCAAAGTCTGTTAAGATATCCGAACGTTTTTGTTATGCAAGCAAACCTGCGGCAGACTATTCGTCCGCTAAAATGGTATGGAGCGCGACCTCGACCATGTCGTGGAAGGACTTCTCGCTGTCTTGATGGGACGAGCGTTCATTGGTCAGCAGATGACTGCCTACCGTCAATATGGACAGGGCCCTTACGCCGTACTTAGCAGCCAGCGTGTATAGGGCGGCGCTTTCCATCTCGACCGCGAGCACGCCGAACTCCATGAATTTATGAAGACGGTCCAAAGTTTCCCTATAGAATTCATCGGAGTTATAGATGTTGCCGACAAAGACATTCACCTGCTTCTCCTGAGCCAGTTGATGCGCTTTGCTTAACATGGCGTAATCGGCGGTTGGCGCGTAATTGCAGCCATGAAATATTTTTTCCATCAGATTGCTGTCCGAGGATACGGCTTGGGCGAGTACGATGTCGCGGACCTGAAGCTCTTTTTGCATGGCGCCGCAGGTACCGATGCGGATCAGCTTTTTGACCCCGTAATCCTGAATCAGCTCCGTCGCATATATGCTCATGGTCGGGTTGCCCATTCCCGTACCTTGGACAGAAACGGGAATGCCTTTATAAAGGCCGGTGTAGCCGTACATGCCTCTCACTTCGTTGTAACAATATACCTCCTCCAAAAAGTGCTCTGCCACAAACTTTGCCCGCAGCGGATCGCCGGGCAGCAGCACGCGTTCTGCGATATCTCCCTGTTGTGCTCCCAAATGTATGCTCATCTTGCTCCTCCTGCTTACTGGCCTCCCTTTTAAGAAAGCGCTTTATTATTGATCTGCCTTCATCATAGTCAGAATCGGAGGGATAACCAAGACCAGAATGTTACGGAGCTTAACGGAAAAATGCAACCATGAGGTCTCATGGTTGCATTAATTCCTTGCGGATATTTTCTAAATCCCGTTTGGTTGGTATCGTTGAAATAATGACCACGGGCACCGTATGCAGCTCAACGGGGAACGTGCTGATCACAAAATCGATGCCGTGCTTCTGAATCATTTCATCGGTAAGCCCCTCCATAATGGAGGTGTTGATGATCAGTTCGTCACCGATTTCATTCTTGATGAGCTTGGCGACGTAATGGCGGATGGAGAATTCCCCGCCGATCAGCAGGAAAGCCTTTTTGCTGTTATAACGCAAGCTGGAGCTGATCAACAGCGTCAGCTTCGTCAGATGATAGTCGTTATACTGAATGCCCGGGTAGCGCTGGCTCCATTCCTGCATGCAGCTCTTTACGATCTGGTACATGGGGCGGCAATCCCTTTGGACATATTCCGTCAGGCTGCTTGCCGAGATGGCGATTAAATCGGGAAGCGCATTTTCCAGCCGGAGCTTCTCGAAGAAATCCCCGATTTCCCAGATGAACCGGTCGTTCATATCGATCGCAGGGAACGCGGCAAGTGCCAGCATGAGGAAATGATTGATGATTTGATATTGTTCCTCCTCGATTTGCATGAGATTTGCTTTCTCTCTCGATAATATCGCGCTGACTTTCGTTTCATCATAATAATTGTATTGGCCCAAGCTGAACATGGCCTGCAGAAACCGGATTTCGTCCAGCGGCAAATGAATGGCGTACCGCTGCTCCAGCGCTCTGGCCAATGTGGCAACAGAGTCGTGAAGCATGCGATTCTCCCAGTCATATGACCCGCTCTGAACATCCGCGTATTTGCCCTGCAGCACTCGGGTAATCATGATTGCCGCCAGAAACGACAAGCTGCGCTTGGCGTTAAGGAAATACACGATGTCATTCTCCGACTCGATTGCCGTAATGTACTCATGGATCTGGGCTTGGTCGATGTCGGCAAATGGCCAGCCGGAAAATTCATAGGCATCGTAAAACATTTTCCAGTAAAAATAACGGATACTGATTTCACTGCCTTTGACCTCTGGCATGGAATACGCAATGCGCAAATGGTATGGCTTCAATTCATGGTTGTTCAGCCGGATGATCAGCTTTTTCAGCGAGGACGAACTCATATACAGCTTGTCTGCCAGCTCTTCCAGCGAGTAACGCCCTCCCTCGGCAAAAAGCACAGCGAGCAGCTGGTAGAAGGTTCTCTGCCTGTACATGGAGGAGATGACCTCGCCAATAGCGACATTTCGTTTATCATAGTGGAGAATGACGCCTTTTCCACGCGAAATTTCAAAATGAATGGAAGGAGGAAGCTCCTGCTTGGCTTCATCGATAATTTTACGGATGGTTTTGTCCGATACGCCAATCTGCTCTTCAATCTCGGCAAGGGTGAACCAGCGATATTCGGAATCGAGCAGGGTCAGCAGCTTGTGCGTCAGTATGAATTCCTTTTCCATGTGTCTGCATTCCCCCTTACTAACGAGTCGGTTAGAGACATTCGTCTCACCTGTTGATAAACCTAAGTATGGGACGGATGTTCGTATTTATAAACAGCCGCACAAAACGTTCAGAAGGCATCCCGTTTCACGCGGCTTACAGGTCAATGTGCTTTTTCTATTTGGAGGATAGCTATGCCTCGGGACAAGTATCCTTATAAGTAATCGTAATAGGCTTTGGGATTTTAATCAATCGGTATATCAGAAACTTAACGCATGTTGGCGTAAAACGCTTGATGACCTAATGATCAGCGAAATGTTGGTCGCACAGCCTATAGCAAGATACGCCATGAAAGTCTTGCATTCCAGACAGGTGAGTGAAGAGGCGAGTGTACATTCGTAATATTGAGCTATTTGCAAAAAAATATGATGACAAGTGAATCAGCTAACCAAACATAGCTGATCAACTGAAGAAAGGCCGTCGATGATGTCGACGGCCTTCTGTTTGCCCTGATTTCATTGACATTGCGCGATTGCAACCCGGAGCAGGCACCGGTTTACCTGCAGCGCCATGTCTGTCAAAGCTTCCCCGGTTTACTCCGGTGTTCCTTGCGTTACCCCATGAACATACGTCAGCCAAGGCGTGTCCAGTGCTCCTTGCCCCGGGTTATAGGTAAAGAAGTACTCGACGGTATCTCCATGCTTCAGGTTGTTGACAGGGTAGGTATAGTTGCCGTTCCCCGTTGGTGCCATGGCTACGTTTAATTGCCCGCTATTATTGATCTTATAATGTAAATCGGCAAAGGTCGCGCCATTGACATAGAACAGCAGGTCATCGCCGATCTTCTTCACGCCCTTCGCCTCATCACCGATGACGATCACGGTGGATGGTGCCGGTACAACGGTAATCGTGGCGCTGGCTGTTTTATTGCCGTCAGCGGTTGTCGCCGTGACGTTTGTCGTGCCCGGAGCGAGCCCGGTCACGAGACCGTTTGCACTCACGGATGCGATGCCGCTGCTCGCAACCGACCACATGACCTGCTTATTCGTTGCATTGGACGGCGCCACGCTGGCGTTTAGTTGAACACTCTGCCCGACTTCCACCTGTGCCGTGGTCGGATTCACCGTTACGCCGGTAACAGACACGTTTCCTGGATTCTGGCCACCGCCTTGCCCTTCTTTATAAACACGGACATAGTCCACCTGCATCGTGGCAGGGATATCGGACGGATCCGGGGTCCGGCCGCCGTCAAAGGTACCGCCGATCGCCAGGTTCATAATGAGGTAGAACGGCTGATCGAATGGGGCGTTCGGATTGTTCGGCGCGGCAGCGGAATACCATTGATCGCGGGTTACCTTAAAGAAGAACTTGCCATCCACATACCATTTTATATTGTCCTCTTCCCAGACGACCGAATAGACATGATAGTCATTGGCAAAGGTTTGTCCTTCAGGGAAGTGATACTCACCGGAAAGATGCCGGTTCGTCGGCCATTGTCCCCCAAAGTGTACGGCGCCGCTCGTCGCACCTGGCAATCGTCCTCTTGCTTCCATCACATCGATTTCGCCGGAGGCTGCCCACGTCCCATACACATGATCCTGCGGAAGCATCCAGAGCGCTGGCCAGATGCCGTTGCCGGTAGGCAGCTTGGCACGGAAATCCACTCGGCCGTATGTGAGGGAGAAATGATCTTTGGTATTAATTTTGCCAGAGGAGTATTGTGCATACCGACTAGGATCCTGCGGGAAGGATTTTGGCTCATTCAAGGCCTTGATATTAAGCTTTCCGTCCTGTACAAAAACATTTTGCGCACTATTGGTATAGTGCTGCAGCTCCGAGTTGCCCCAACCCCAGGTATTGGGATCGTCATTGAGATAATAACCTGTCTCATAATTCCATTTGCTGTTATCGAGCGTCGTCCCGTTAAACTCATCCTGCCAGATGAGATTCATGCCCTCGATGGCAGAGTCGCTTGGCGTTCCGATCGGAATATCCTCCTGGTCGGTTACATCCGGGCGCGGAGCATCCGGGTTGCCAATCAAGGTATAGTTGACAAAATTGCTGCCCACACTTCCACCTGCCTGCCCATTTAGCGGATAGCCGATACGGATCTGCATATCCTCCTGGATCGGCTGGAACCATAGACCATAGATATGGTCGGCCCAATATCCCCACTGGTTGGCATCGGACATGTTATTGTAGCCATTAGCGGCATATACAAATCCGCTCTGGCTTGAATTGTCCAGATCCACCCATTGCCCGTTGATGTTAATCTGGTATACGAAATTGCCAAGTTCTGTGCCGATTGGAGCGCCCCCATCAATCTTAGGCAGCGGGATGCCGATAGCGCCGCTTGCATCAGCTGTAAAGGTCGTTCCTTCATAAGGCGTAAGGACATAAGAGTTTCTTACCGGCTCATTAAAGGTGATAGTATACACGATGTTAGCTGAAGAGGTTTTCGATTCTAATTTGACGTTAATTGATTCCGTGACGTTAAACCAATAGCCGCCGCCTCCATCGGTAAATTGACCAAAGTTCTGATCATAGATCCAGCCGCTGGCTGCATTGTTGTCGATATCGATCCATTGGCTGCTGTTGACAGGCTTCACGTACACTTTCAAATCATCCGCTACGGCCGCATAGGTAATGGCCGGGTCATTGTTGAATATCGGATAGGTAAAGCCGGCACCGCCCGTAAAACCTGCCGTAATTTGCGGTCCTTGCGTCGGGGTCATCGCCGTGATGGTTGTTTTGTTGATGTTTTCAAAAACGAGTGAATATTCAAGCGTGACCCCATTGGCTTTGGAGTACAGCTGAATCTCCGTTGTGGCGGAGAGCGTGAACCAATAGCCGGTAAAGCCGCCATCGTTCCAGTGGCCCCAGTTCTGGTTATAGACAAAGCTGCCGACACTGTCGATATCGACCCAGCTGCCATTTACTTTCAAATTTACTCCCAGGTCCTGGGCAACATCATTCCAGGTGGCAGAGCCTTCGTTGAATATCGGCATGACAAAACCGTAGCTGGCCTGCCCGACTCCTGATTTTGTGATGACAGGTCCGTCCGCAGCTGAAAAATAAGACATCGAGGTGATGGTGGTTCCAGCAGCGTCAGCTGCCTGAACCTTCGAAGCCGGCGATAAGCCGATGCCAGCCAGCATCATGACCGCCAAGAACAGACTCACTACCTTTTGCCTATACCGCCTTTCCGAAATTTGAGATCGCTTCATAAATACCCTCCCTTAAAAAAATATGGATTCTCCCAGACTATGCGCGTAATGGAAAACGCTTACATCGAAGGAATATCTTTATTCTATCGAATTTCATAATCAGAAGGATAGGTACCATTTTTTTGATTGGGCCCCATAATTTCGGGTTTACATAATACTGCTATATACTAGAGCCTATGGCAGCGTTAGTCCCAAGACGGTCAGAATGAGTGCAACGGTCATCAAGATCCAGCTGGGATGAAGGCGACGCATTACCCAAAATGAGATGATTGCACCGTACAGAAAAGAACTGCCAGCTAGCAGACCCGTCACGAGCCTTGCCTCCTGCCCGAACCAGATCGCGGCTGCAATCAAAAAGAGCCCGCTGAGTAACCAGTTGAATGTGCTGAAATGTAAAAGCAGCGTCCCAAGCCTTCGCAGCGGCACAGATATTCGCCCATCCGCTTCAAAAACCGTCTCCATCGGCTTCATGATCACTCGTTTCATGAGAATGCCGTGTGCCACTGCCGTGCCGCCGCCGATGACACCGGCCGTTGCCAAAACCATACTACTCCAATCCATATCCATGCACCTCCAGCAACATATTAATACGATTTCGTAGTAATGACTGGAAATCAATGTAACACTGAGAATGAAGTGCTGTCAATCGCAGGTTTTACCTGCTAATAAAAACATCGTATAAAAATTCGGCAGGTGATTGATATTATTACGAAATCGTATTAAAATAGGCGCAGACGTAATATTACGAAATCGTACGAAAAGGAGTGACCGGTATCCAACACCTATATGACCTTTTCCTCAAGACCGGTCTGCGTCCGTTTGCTTTTATGACCGATACGCTTCAGCTTGAACAAAAAGTGACTCGCTCCGATATGTCAACGCTGCTTATTTTGCTCCTCCGCGGAGATTTGACGATGTCGCAGCTGGCCTCCGAGATGGGAGCGCCTTTAAGTTCGATGACAAGCATAGCTAAACGGCTTGAACGTAAAGGCTTGATTGCACGGGCTACGTCTGCACAAGATCAACGGGTTAAGCTCGTCACGCTGACGCAGGAAGGTCTGCAGCTGGCAAAGGAATGGGAGCAAATCATGATGGCGATGCTGAGCAGATTGGAGACGGCATTTACGCCTGAGGAAATGGAGCAATTCACGACACTACTGTTCAAGGCAGCCAGAGTCTTCCAGGATGGGGGACCTGTAACGCTTCAAGAAAAGAAACGTTACTCTGTAAAGATTCAGATTGAGGAATAACCGGTTCAAGCCGGATTCCTCCGGCTATTTACTACGAAATCGTATTAAAAGGAGCGGATAGATATGAGGATCATCATCTACACAGGCAAAGGTGGCGTCGGCAAGACGAGTATTGCGGCGGCGACGGCAGTGAAAATGGCCAAACAAGGCAAACGGACCCTTATTCTCAGCACAGATGCGGCACATAGCTTAGCAGATTCGCTGGCGGTACCGATCGGACCGGATCCCGTTCAAATCAGCGACAACTTGTGGGGGCAGGAAGTGAACGCGATCCGCGAGACGGAGCGGAATTGGGGAACCGTCCAGGGCTGGATCACGAAATTACTCGACAAAGCGCAGCTTAAAGATGTCACTACAGAAGAAATGCTCGTGTTCCCAGGCATGGAGGAGCTTTTCAGTTTGCTGAAAATCAAGGAACACGCTGAAAGCGGGCATTATGACGTACTGGTGGTCGATTGCGCCCCGACCGGAGAGACGCTGCGGCTGCTAAGCTATCCAAACGTATTGAATTGGTGGCTGGAGAAGATATTCCCGACCGAACGCAAATTGATCAAGATCGTGCGGCCCGTGGCCAAAATTGTAAAGGATATCGATCTTCCTTCGGATGACGTGCTGGACAGCATCGAGCGGTTAGCACGCGGCTTGGAGGAAATGCAGCGGCTCGTTCTGGATCCGGAGATCACGTCGGTCAGGATCGTGCTGAATCCGGAGAAGATGGTGCTTGCCGAAGCGAAGCGCTCCTTTACCTATTTGAATCTGTTCGGGTTTAATACAGATGCCATTATCGTTAATCGGGTGCTGCCGGATGAGGCAGGGAAAGGATTCTTCGCGCATTGGCGGGACATTCAAAAGAAATACGAAGAAGAAATCGTATTGAACTTTCAGCCGCTTCCGATTCTGAAGGCGCCTATGATGCAAAAGGAAGTTATCGGACTCCCTATTCTTGCAGAATTAGCGGATATCGTTTATGGAGAGCAGGTTCCTTCTGCCATGTTGTACCGTGGTAGAACGGAGACGATCCGGGAGGAGGATGGAGACATGCTGCTGGAGCTTTCCATTCCCTTTGTCGAGAAGGCGGATCTTGATTTAACGCAGACAGGGGACGAATTGACGGTAGATGCAGGCGCCTACAAACGCAAGGTCATCCTGCCAAGAACGCTGATGGGCCGCGAAGTTATAGGCGCAAGGTATGCGAAGGACCGGCTTATCATCCGTTTCGGCAAACGGGAATTGACTGCACAAGGAAAGGTTGAAGATCAATGAGAAGCGCAGAGCTTAGAAGGGAACGAGTGATGGAAAATCTGCTTCGAGTGGAGCGTTTGTTGGAAAGTCTTGAGCGACATCAAACCAAGGAGCATGTAAAAAACGCGGTCAAGGAATGGCTGCTTGCTTCGCGATCCGTGATCGACAGTGTCATCGACACGATCGAGGAGGAAAAAGCCCCCCCTGTAGCCCGCAAAATTAATATTTCAAAAGAGTAGCAACGATTGGATGAGGTGAAGCTGCTTCAAGTATGATCGGGCGATGGCGCTCCGATAGTCGTGCATAGCAAATGGGCCATTCCTTGTGGAATGGCCGTGCATCGGCTTACAGATAAATCCTCCGGGCCTCCTCATTGAAAAATTTGATCACGTTCGGATACTTGGTTATATCGATCCGGTTCTGCCTCATCATCTTCTGAATAAAGATGGCATCGGTAAAGATGTTATTGATAATCGCTTCGCACCATACCGGAGTATCTTTAAAGTAATCAACCAAATCATCAATTTCATCAAACTTAAAATAAAGGATATAACAAACGTAATTCTGAAGCAGCATACGGAAGCAATGATCGCGATAGGGGTTTGAGCGATTGTCCGAGAGAAAGTCCCTCATCATACCGAATAACGTTGTTTTATTCTCGACGTTCATATGAATCATATCATCAACGTTATTGATCAGCTGTAATAGTGCGTCTAAACCTTCTTCCAAAGGCATGGTTAGCTTTGGCGATTTACCCTCCATGGACCTTAACAGCTCCAGTGTAAGATTCTTGCAGGCATGAATTTCATGCGGAGCGATGAACAATTGATCTCTATGCTTGTCGAGAATCTCGCTATAGTAATCGTGATATACAATAAAATATTGCTCCATACGGATATTGGTTTTCGTATGAACCAAATCTTGCCCGATGAATGAAAAGGCGTAGAGCGTCTCCTCGTTGACCGGGTGAGCATATAGGTAGAAAAAGAAAAAGAAGTCCCTTAATTGCTGCCTTTGTTCCTCATTTAATCCTCTGGTCTCCCCCAATTGAGCTAACTGAAAGAAACAATAGTTCTTCATGAAATCATTCATGGCATTGATCGGATTGCTCCTTACGATGGACGTTGTCTTGTTGATCGTAAATAACAGATAAAAGAGTACCAGTTCATCATAGACGTCCAAATGGTTGAAAAAAGCCGAGAGCACAGGCTTCCAGTCCGGGTTCGCAACATAATGGGGATCTCGGGGCTGCAATTCGTACGCCCACTCAACAAAGGCCACATCTTTACGTTCGATAAAGAATAATGCTGCGCCATCTTCCTCAAGAATTCCATATTCAAAGTCGTCCAATGGAACGGACGGTAATCCTCTATTGAATTTTTGATTCAGATATTCATGATATAGTAATTGAAGATTCATCCTTCATAGCCTCGGTTTCATTTATGATTTAGTTCCATATACATATTCAACATATCGAAGGGCATTCCTCTGCTATTCGATACTAAATGCGTTGTGCTGACTTGTCCCGTTCCATTCCTTCGAAGTTGAATATTCCTATGCTGCGTTCGGTCAGAACGAACGGGATGCCATTCCTTGCTGCCTTCGCAATTCATCAATTCCATACTAGAATACGTTTATGCCGCGTTCGGTGGCATGAAGCGGAGTGCCGCATTCGTGTTCCTCGAAAGCGCGTGATTTATTTCTTTAAGCTTCATAAAGATGCAAATTTCAATTGCCGGGTTTACGGAAAGGGTGTACACTGGGTGCCGAAGTGACCATTATAGAACAGGGTGTGTTTCATATTTTCAGACTGCGCCAATTCTATTTAAATCATCTGAAGCGAAAAATGTTCAACAAAATCGTTGTGCTGTATTCGACCGTCATGATCGTGCTGTTTGCGATTGCGGCAACCCTGGTTTATCAATACCAGACGCAGCGCATACTCCGTGAGCAGACCGATGCGAATCTTAAATCCGCGCATGTTCTGAATATTTATTTAAGCCGGCAGTATGAGGGCATACAGAATATATTTCAGCAGATTTACGGAGATGCCACGCTGAGCGATGAGCTGATCTACTTTTTGAACAACGAATATGAGAGTTACCTGAAATACCGCCTGGATTTGTACACCAGGACAGGAGAACAGCGTTTGCGCTCCTTCAATAACTTGCTGAAAAATTATCTGGAGCAGGAATCAAGCGCCAAAAGCGTGTCGATCTACAGCTATCCGAACAATTTTTACATGCATATCAGCCGGACCAACCAGCAGCTGAATAATGAAGCGGGCTCCAAGAACAAGTGGGAGACCTGGTTCGCCCGCCGGGAGCAGCACAGCTGGGATACCATGCCGCAGAACGAGTCCTCGCGTTCATCCGGAGGCTCCAGTCCAAGGTCGTATTCCTATTCGAGAGAGCTGAAGGACCCGTGGACCCTGAATCGGGTGGGAATGATGAATGTGGAGTTCGACGCCCGGCAAATTTCATCCTGGCTGGAGAGCCGCGCTTCGGTCAAAGGCCGGATCCTGGTGTTGAACGCACAGGGAACCGTGATTTACGATTCGGAGGACGAGTACTACGGTCAAACCTACCCCTACAACCTGGAGCAGGAGAAAGCCGGGGACTGGGTTCAGCTGGACGAACCCTCCAAGGTCAACATCTTGAATGTCGGCAATGCGGGCTTGTCAGTGGTGGGGATTGTGTCGCAATCTTTGATCGAAGAGAGCACGGAGAGTCTCAGAACCGGACTGATCCTGGTCACCCTGGTGTTTATGGCGGCCAGTTTTGCGATTACGTTTACGATCGTTCGCAAGTTCTCCAAAAAAGTGCAGCGGATCATCCGCTCGATGAACCGGATCGGCGAAGGGGATCTGTCGACGCGCATTCAAATGTCCGGCGAAGACGAGCTTCAGCAGATTTCCCGCCGGTTTAACGACATGGGCGACCGTTTGGAGCAATACATCGATAAAATGTATACCTCGGAAATCAAGCAAAAAAACGCGGAGCTGGTTGCCCTGCAATCCCAGATCAACCCCCATTTTCTATACAATACGCTCGAATCCATTCGCATGAAGGCGTACTTTGTGGGGGCAAAGGAAGTGGGGCAAATGATATACAGCTTGTCGGTCATGTTCAAGAACATGGTAAAGAAAAGCACGGTGGTTACCGTTGAAGAGGAAATGGACATGTGTTCCGTTTATCTCGATTTGTTCCGCATTCGCTATGACGGCCGGCTGGAGACGGAGATCGAGGTGGATCCGGAAATCCAAAGTGCCAGCATTATCAAGCTGCTGGTCCAGCCGATCGTGGAAAACTATATCGTTCACGGATTTCGTCCGCTGGAAGACAACAATAAAATTTCAGTCCGAGCTTATGGGGCAGGGGACCGGGTCGTGATCGTCGTATCGGACAATGGAACGGGCATTCCGGAGGAAAAGCTGCCCCAAATCCGCGGCACGCTGAACAAGGTTCTCCAGCCTCCCGAAAAGGGCCATCGTTCGATCGGGCTGATGAACGTGCATGAACGAATCGTGCTGAACTACGGGAATGATTACGGAGTGACTATAAACAGTACGGAAGGACAGGGAACCGAGGTCCGCATGGAAATACCGATGCTTCGCAAGGGGGAGACGACATGAGGAAGGTGTTTTTTGTTGATGACGAGCCTTTGATCGCTCAGGGCTTGGCCACCATTGTGGATTGGCAGGACTACGACCTGCATGTGTCTGGTTCGGCCAACGATGGGTTACAGGCGCTTGAGAGGTTGAAAGAAGAGCCCGTGGATCTGCTGATCACGGACATTATGATGCCCAGAATGAACGGGCTCGAGCTGATCAAGAAGGTAAAGGAAATACATCCCCGCACCAAATTCATTGTGCTGAGCGGGTACGAAGAATTTGAATATGTGAAGGTGGGGATCACGCTCGGCATTCAGAACTACATTTTGAAGCCGATCAACATTGAGGAACTGGAAGCCACCATTAAGCATATCCGAGGCGATTGGGAGCGCGAGGAATTGAAACGGTTTCGCTCCGAGGAGGATTGGAAGATCCTCCGCAGCAATATTTTGCAGCGTTGGGTCAACGGCGACATCAAAAGCTCGGAATTAAAACAAAGAGCCGAACTTCTCGGAATTCCGCTGAATTATGTGTCTTACCAGGTTTACGTATTGCGGCTCATATCTGACGAACGCCCGGTATCCCAGCTCTATCGCTTGACCAGCCTAGCCGATGAGTATTGCCGGGCTTTCTCGGAAGAGCTTGGGGGAGATCATGAGGTGATCTGCTTCCCCGATGCGGATGACGATATCGTCGTGATGTCGGTCGCGATGACTGAACGGAGGGATGCCGCGCGGGAGGGTATGAGAAATGCCATGGTCAAGCTGAGGGAGCTGACTGGCTTGCGCATGTGGTGCTCCGAAGGAAATGCGGGATTCAATGATTTCAAAGACATTCAGGAGAGCTACAGGAAGGCGAAGAGCCACTTCAACGCCTGCCTGATTGCCGGAGATGACATGACGCTGTACAGTCCGCCTGCGGAACCGGAGACCGTTCAGGCTTCTTCGCCGTCCGCTCGCCCCGACACGTTCGCGAAGCTGCTGATCGAGGGAGACGTTCCGTCCTTGCAGGCTTATATCGAGTCCGTTCTCGGCGGTGACAGCGGGGAGCCGACGGTACCCCGGGGAACCTGCTTGAATGCGGCAGTCCAGCTGATGATCGCGGCGAAGGATATGGAGAAGAACCCCGATTACAGCGAGGTGTTTACGCCAATGCACCGGATTAATACGCTCCAGGGACTCCGAAATCATGTGTGGCGTATCGTCGAGCGCAGCCTTGCGCGCCTGGAAGAAGCGGATCAGGGTTATAGTCTGCACGTCTCGTTCCTTGTAGAGCAGGTCCAGCACCATTATCCGGAAGAGCTTTCCCTGAAGACGCTGAGCCAGCGGCTGCAGATGCATCCGAATTATTTGGGGCAGCTTTTTCAGCAGGAGGTCGGAGCAAGCTTCTCGGATTATTTGAACCAGTACCGCATCGAGAAAGCTACGCAGCTCCTTTTACATACCGATCAAAAGACGGCGGATATTGCGTTCAGCGTAGGTTATACGGACAGCTCGTACTTTTACAGGCAGTTCAAAAAGTATACGGGCGTGTCTCCAACTGAAATGAGGTCCATGTATCGGATCTAAATAAACCGTAAACCGTCTAGTGACAGGCTCAGGGCTGATAAGCTTTGGCCTGTTTTTTGTTGTTTTATAGAGGTTGTTCAAAAAGTCATCTTTTGATCACGAAGGGAGTCAAGAAGTAACTCGGCATCGAATCTTGAATTCAGCCGGGCCTTCTGGTGCTCACGTACCCAAAACGTACGCTCCGCTCCTCAGTCCCTAGCTTCATCCAACCTAAAGCGTTTTGAAAAAACGCACTTCGGAAGCATAAGCCTCGGTGCTGAAAACCCGCCTTTTTGAACACGCACTTATAAGGGATTCTTTAATTTATCCATCCCGTTCTAGTATTTTTCAACTTGAGCGCGATAGCGCTTACTTGGCACAATGATAGTAGTTAGGGTGAGTGATAGAATAGCCGCATTGACATAGATCATGGGGGATCTTCTAGAACAGTCGCATCACTTGTATTTAACGGGGAAGAGGAGGAGTGCTCATGTCGGGGTTCATCAAAAAGGTTATACGCAACCGGTTTATGCTGCTGATGATACTGCCCGGAACCATCTGGTTTCTTATCTTTGCTTACTTGCCCATGTTCGGCACCGTTCTCGCGTTTAAGGACTTCCGTATAAGCCCGGACGGATTTTTTGCCAGCGTGTTCAACAGCGAATGGGTAGGGTTCAAAAACTTCGAATATCTGTTTACAACCAATGATGCCTATATCATTACGAGGAATACGATTCTGTACAACCTGGCTTTTATTATCCTGGGCCTGATCATTGCGGTCGGCTTTGCGATCATGCTAAGCGAGCTTGTCAACAAGCGGACGGCCAAGGTATATCAGACCGGCATGTTTCTGCCGCATTTTTTGTCGTGGGTTATTATCAGTTATTTTGCGTTCACCTTCTTGAGCGTAGACAAAGGGACGCTCAATCAAATCATCACTTATTTCGGGGGAGAGCCGATCAGCTGGTACGCCGAAGCTAAATATTGGCCCTTCATTCTTGTTTTTGTCGGCATATGGAAAGGCGTGGGCTACAACAGCGTTATTTACCTGGCAGCTATTACAGGGATCGACAAGTCTTATTATGAAGCGGCTGTTATCGATGGAGCCAACAAGTGGAAGCAAACGCGGTACATTACGATTCCGCTCTTGAAGCCGCTTATGATCATACTGACCATATTGGCCATCGGGGGCATCTTCCGTTCCGATTTCGGATTGTTCTATCAGCTTCCGAAGGACTCGGGCGCTCTCTACCCGGTAACGAATGTTATCGATACCTTCGTCTACCGCGGACTGATCAATATGGGGGACATCGGAATGAGTACGGCAGCAGGCTTGTATCAATCGCTTGTAGGGCTGGTTCTGATTCTAGTCGCCAACTATATCGTTCGACGAATTGAAAAAGATCATGCGATCTTCTAATCCGAGGGAGGTGTACCGTTCATGACGCAGCTATCCACGCAAACCGCGAATCAGCCGGCAAAGCGTTCAAAGAAGAGAGACTACAACGCCATCTCCCCATTGTGGAATACGATTTTTAATATCGTGATCGGCATCTTCTCGTTCTCCTGTATCTTTCCGTTTCTATTTGTTATTATTATTTCCTTGACCGACGAACAGACGCTGGTCTTGGAAGGCTTCAGGCTGCTGCCGAGTCAGTTCAGTACGGCGGCGTACGAATATATTTTTGAAACGGGAGGCGAGCTGCTGTCCTCATTCAGCTTAACGCTTCTGGTCACGGTACTGGGAACGCTGGTGAGTCTGGCATTGGTTACGACTTATGCCTATGCATTGTCTCGTCGAAACTTTGAATTTCGAGGCTTTTTCAGCTTCCTTGCATTCTTTACCATGCTGTTCTCGGGCGGTATGGTGCCTGGATATATCGTGATGACCCAGTTCCTGCATCTGCAAAACACGATCTGGGCGTTGATATTTCCTTTATCCCTGAGCGCGTTCTCCATCATCGTCATGCGAACCTTTTTCCAAACGACGATTCCGGATGAAATTATTGAGTCCGCCAAAATCGATGGCGCCGGCGAGTTTCTGACTTTTATCCGAATCGTGCTGCCGGTCTCGCTGCCGGGGATTGCAACGATTGGTTTGTTCAGCTCTTTGGGTTACTGGAACGACTGGTTTAATGCCTTGCTGTATTATAACAATCCACAGGCAACGCCACCGCTGCAGTTCATGCTGATGAAGATCGAGAAGAACATGGATTTCCTGACGCAGAATGCGCAGAATATTGGTTCATTCGATGCAGCAACCGGCCTGCCGACAGAGACGGTAAGGATGGCGATGGTCGTATTGGCGACACTGCCGATTGTTATGGCGTATCCGTTCTTCCAGCGATATTTTGTCCAGGGCCTGACGGTAGGCTCGGTCAAAGGCTAATTTCATATGGTTGTACCCGCATCGCACACTGCCGGAGAAATCCGGCTTTGATGTTTCAGGTGTGTAAGCGGTGTCAATATAGCATTAACCATTAAGTGATACAGGGGGAAAACACATGTTTAAGAAAAAGGTTTCTATACTGTCCCTTGCTCTTGTGCTTCTGCTGACGGTTGTATTGTCGGCTTGCGGCAGCAAGGAAGGAGCTAAGTCCGGCGAGCCTGCGAAGGAAGAGGCAGCCGTTCAGAGCGACGGCACGGTCGATGCTTCCAAGCTGGATCCGGTCAAACTGAAAATGTACATGATCGGGCCTAACCAGAAGGATCTTCCCGTGGTACAAGAGGAAATCAATAAATATTTGACGGAAAAAATCAATGCAACGCTCGAGATCAGTATGATCGACTGGGGCGATTACAGCCAGCGGATGCAGGTTATTACAAGCTCCGGCGAGAATTACGACATCGCCTTCACTAGCTCATGGGCGTTCGATTATCTTCCAAATGCAGCGAAGGGCGCATTTAAGCCGCTGAATGATCTGCTTGATCAATATGGAAAAGGCATTAAGGAAGCGCTGGATCCTCGTTTCTTGGAAGGAACGAAGGTGAACGGCGTGAACTATGGCATCCCGGCCAACAAGGAATTGGCACAGCAGTTTGTATGGCGTTTCAATAAGAAGTATCTGGATAAGTACAACCTGGACATTTCCAAGGTGACAACACTTGAGGATCTGGAGCCGCTTCTGAAAACGATTAAAGAGAACGAGCCTGCGGATATTACACCGCTTGCCGTACCGAAAGGCTTTAAGCCTTACTTGCCGGTCGACTTCCCGCTTGGTGATGAAATTCCAATCGGGATGTACCTTGACACCAAAGACTTTAAATTTGAGAATCTGCTGGATTCACCTGAACTGAAATCGGCTCTGACCACGATGCGCAAATATTATAAAGCGGGTTATGTGCGCGAGGACGTAGCGACGCTCGACGGCATTGATAACATCAAAACTGGCAAATGGCTCGTGGACCGCGAGATCACACAGCCATACGCGGAGCTTGGCTGGTCCAGAAACGCAGGATATGACATTGTGACAAGACCGATGCACGATCCGGTCATTTACACCAGCTCCGCTGCGGGCTCGATGATGGCGATTTCTTCCTACTCCAAAAATCCGGAGCGGGCGATGATGTTCTTGAACCTGCTGAACACGGATGAGAAACTGCGCAATATGATTCAATACGGTTTGGAAGGCACGCACTACAAGAAGCTTGAAGGACCATACATCGAAGATATGCCTGCTATGCAGGAAAACTATGCCATGCCTGGATTTGCGCTCGGTAATATGTTCCTGACGTATCTTCATGAAGGCGAGCCTGAAGACAAGTGGGAAGCATTCGAGAAGTTTAACAGCTCGGCTGTGGTAGCTCCTACGTTCGGCTTTAACTTCGACACGGCTCCGGTAAAAACGGAGGTTGCGGCCATCACCAACGTAGCGAAAGAATTCATTCCTGCGCTGTACACCGGCTCCATCGATCCTGAAGAATACTTGCCAAAAGCAAAACAAAAGTTCCAGGATGCTGGAATTGACAAGGTTATCGCTGAAGCTCAAAAGCAGTTTGATGAGTGGAAGGCTCAAAACAAGTAATCTATAAAAAGTGTATGAGGGGGTAGAAACGGCTGATCTAAAGCGGCCGTTTCTCTCTGTCATTCCTTCTTTTCGATGGAAAACGCATTCATTGTCCACCACGAAATCATGAAATAAACAGGAGGTTTTCCCATGAAACGAATCAAACCGGATTATTTAACGAAAGCCCAGTGGAAACGCAGAATGACGGTATGGATGAGCACGGCAGTGCTGGCCGCGTCCCTGACGGGTTTTGCTGGAGAAGCCGAAGCAGCACAGCCTCACTCATCATATTGGTATCCGAACACGCTGCTGGAATGGTCGCCGTCCACGGATAAGGATGCGCTATTTAATCGGGGAACGGTTAAGCTGGAGGATCAGCGTCTCCAGGGTCATAAGGTAAACAACAATGCCAAGGAGGAAGTGAAGGTTTTATCGATCGCTTCCATGTATCCAAGCACAAGCGGAGCTCCTTCCCAAGGCTCGGAGAAGTTCCATACCTATACGTTCAGTAATTGGCAGTATATCGACAAGCTGGTGATGTGGGGCGGCTCGGCAGGCGAAGGATTGATCGTTCCGCCAAGCGCCGACGTGATCGATGTGGCTCACAAGAATGGCGTACCTGTTTTTGGAACCGTTTTCTTGCCGCAAACCGAGCATGGAGGCAAAATCCAGTGGATGCATGATCTGTTAAAGCAGCGGGAGGATGGATCCTTCCCGGTTGCAGACAAACTGATTGAGGTTGCTAAGTATTACGGATTTGATGGCTGGTTCATCAATCAGGAGACTCAGGGCGGAACGCCTGAGGATGCCGCCAAGATGGCCCAGTTTTTAACGTATCTTCAGCAGAAAAAAGCGCCGGGCATGGAAGTGATCTGGTACGATTCCATGATCAAGGAAGGACCGGTGAAGTGGCAGGGGGCTTTGACGGATAAGAACGAGATGTTCTTCCAGGCGGGAAATCAGCGCGTTTCCGACCATATGTTTATCGATTTCCGCTGGCAATACAAGGATGAGAAGAACGGCCAATACGACTACATTACTCCGTTCCTGAATTCCCCGGCCAAAGCGGCGGAGCTTGGCCGCAGCCCGTATGATCTATACGCTGGCATCGACGTGGAGGCGAAGGGCTACGAAGGCAAGTTCAATTGGCCGGTTGTATTCCCGGACGGCAAGAAAGCTACGACTTCCCTCGGTATTTATCGTCCCGATTGGGCGTTCAACAGCTCCGAAACCCATGAGGAGTATATGAAAAAGGAGCAGATCTTCTGGGCGGGACCTGGCATGAATCCGGCTAATACCTCGCTGCCTGAAGGGACCGATCCGCTGGCCTGGAGAGGGATTGCGAATGATGTGGTTGCCAAAACCGTGCTCACCGATTCCGAATTTGTCACCCATTTCAATACCGGCAACGGCCATATGTTCGCGGTGGACGGCAAAGTGATGCGGAGCAGAGACTGGAGCAATCGGAGCCTGCAGGATATTTTGCCGACCTGGCGCTGGATCACGGAAACTAACGGCAAGGGTGAAGCCCTCAAGCCTGGATTTGACTTCAGCAAATCCTACTACGGAGGCAGCTCGCTTCAGGTGGCGGGTGCGGTAAGCAAAGGCTCCTCTACCCATGTCAAGCTGTATAAGGCGAATATCCCGGTAGAACCGACGACGGAAGTATCGCTCGTCTATGCGGACAATGCGAAGGACGCCAAGGTGAAGATTGGTTTGGCATTCTCCGATGCACCGGATCGGTATGAATTTTTCGAGCCTGGCAAGTGGACTGCCACGGGCGCCGATCAGGACTGGAAGCAGGGCAGCGTTAAGCTGAACAAGTATAAAGGCCGCACGATCGTGGGAATCTCGCTGCAATTCGAATCTGCCGCGGATATAGCGGATTATCGGGCCAATATTGGAAAACTGGCCGTTACTCAGGTGAATGATAAGGCGAAGAAACCGCACCAGGTGACCGATCTTCAGGTCATCGATAATGATTTCCGCGGCGGAATTTATGGAGATGCGCGATTGTCTTGGAAGGCACCGAAACAGGCTGAGGACGTAATGTACTACCAGGTGTACCGGGTTCATCCGGACGGCAAGTACGAGCTGATGGGCATGACGGGGAATACGGTATATTACGTGCCGGAAATGAAGCGACTGCTGAAGGAGCAGGCAACCAAGATGGTCGTGATTCCGGTGAACCGCCATTACGAACAAGGAAAAGCATCGTCGGTAAGCTTTGACTGGCCGGAATATCCGAAGCCGGTTGCAGCCTTCGAAGCGGATAAAACGCTGATCGCACCGGGAGAAACGGTACAATTCACGGATCTTTCCTCGGAAGTGACGGAGTCCTGGAGCTGGAGCTTCCCGGGCGGACAGCCAGCATCCAGCACGGAGCAGAATCCTAAAGTGACATATTCGGAGGAAGGAACGTACGAAGTGACGCTAACCGCTACCAATAGCGTTGGCGAGGACTTGGTTCGGAAGAAGCTCATCACGGTTACACGGGAAGCGGAGAATGGCGTGGGCAACCTTGCTCTTGGCAAGGAAACATCAGCATCCAGCTTCGTGAATGAGAAGGAAGCACCTGCATTTGCGGTGGACGGCAATGCCGCTACCAAATGGTGTGCTGTTGGAGACGGGCCTCACTGGCTGACGGTGGACCTGGGAGCCGAGCATAAGCTCAGCGAATTCGTGATCAAGCATGCGGAGGCCGGAGGCGAGCCGGCCGCGTTCAATACGCGGGCATTTACCATTCAGGTAAGCTCGGACGGCAAGGAATGGAAGGACGCGGTATCGGTCAAAGACAATACGAAAGCGGTCAGCAGCCATGCCATCGAACTTACCTCCGCACGGTACGTGCGTCTTCAGATAGAGAAGGCGACGCAAGGCGGGGACACGGCTACGCGGATTTATGATTTTGAAGTACTGGGTTTGAAATAATTCGGATGACTAGAAGGGCGTTCCCATAAGGGGGACGCTCTTTTTTTGGGGTTGTTGATAACGTCCGGGCTCCTCATAGCGGCCGTTAAGGCCCTAAGCCGGCGCGTATAGTCGATAAATAATGGAGTCATTTTGGTATTATCCCCTGATGGTAGACAGTGAAAAAAGAGGACATGTTACAATGAACTCAAACACTGGATACCGGAGGGGATTTTTGTTATGCCAGCGAAGAAAGGTCAAACTTTTAATCGATATAGTGA
>NZ_JFOM01000012.1:0-167772 GCF_001860525.1 Paenibacillus sp. LC231
GCCCCCCTCAAGATGAGATTTCCCAATTAGTAAGACCCCTTGAAGACGACGAGGTAGATAGGTTGGAGGTGGAAGTGCAGCAATGCATGGAGCTGACCAATACTAATCGGTCGAGGGCTTATCCAAATTACCCCAAAAAGTGAAGCGAAGCTTTGGAGCAACGCCGAATACTTTCCGGGGACCCCGATACCACATCGGGTGAATGCTACGAATTCTAATGTGCTGCAAAGATCGTTTCGTATCTAGTTTTCAGGGAATCAATCTCTGTAACTGCATACAAGTTATGATGGAGAGATACCCAAGTGGCTATAAGGGGACCCTCTGCTAAGGGGTTAGACTGCGTAAGCGGTGCGAGGGTTCGAATCCCTCTCTCTCCGCCATTTGAATAACTTGAACGCAAATAGGTTTATATGGCGGTGTAGCTCAGCTGGCTAGAGCGTACGGTTCATACCCGTGAGGTCGGGGGTTCGATCCCCTCCGCCGCTACCATACATACCTGGAGGCTTAGCTCAGCTGGGAGAGCATCTGCCTTACAAGCAGAGGGTCGGGGGTTCGATCCCCTCAGCCTCCACCATGTACTATTTTTATCACCTTACCATGCCGGTGTAGCTCAATTGGTAGAGCAACTGACTTGTAATCAGTAGGTTGGGGGTTCAAGTCCTCTCGCCGGCACCATCTTTAATAATGTGGAACTGTGGTGTAGAGGCCTAACATGCCTGCCTGTCACGCAGGAGATCGCGGGTTCGAATCCCGTCAGTTCCGCCATTATTAATTTTAAGGAATAAAAATAGTCGGTTTTCCACAGATTAAAGTGGGATGCCGAACTTTATTTTTATGTCATTTATGTAAGGCTCGGTAGCTCAGTCGGTAGAGCAGAGGACTGAAAATCCTCGTGTCGGCGGTTCGATTCCGTCCCGAGCCACCTTTATATCCTGGAGGATTAGCGAAGTGGCCAAACGCAGCAGACTGTAAATCTGTTCTCGTCCGAGTTCGGTGGTTCGAATCCATCATCCTCCACCAGTAATAAGAGCCATTAGCTCAGTTGGTAGAGCACCTGACTTTTAATCAGGGTGTCGAAGGTTCGAGTCCTTCATGGCTCATCCGAAGAGCCGTCAACAACGTTGACGGCTCTTTTTGTGTTGTTTTAAGCTGTTTTTGTCCAATGTAAATAGGCTTAGAGAGAAGGCATTGTCGCTTGTACTGGGTCTTATGCTAAAATAAGAAAAAACGATAAAGTGGTGGAGTCATCAATGGTGGAGATGGAGCACATCGTTCAGAAACTGGAGCAGACCTTGGGTACCTCACTCGGTTTAAAAACATTGAATGATCAGGAAGCGGCATGGTTAACAAAATCAATGGCGACCTCACCGCCATTCGGTGATCGGATTGGTCATGAGGTAAGAGCCCAGGGGTCTAATAACCGTGTAGAAAACGGAAACGGAACCTCGCACAAATCACAAAGGGTTAACGGCGCCTATGCTCGCAAGGACCTGGGTGAGATTTGGATTCCAGTGAATCCACAGGATCCTAGCCGGGTAATCGTAGCGGATCAGGGTGCTCTGACGGAGTCGGAGATTGGGCTTATAACTCTACTATTGTCGAGCCTGCAGGATACGATGTCAGGGGGAGTACCCAAGAATACCGGTAAAGTTGAAGAAGAACGACGCGCCCAACAGTTGGGTGGTTGGTTAAAGGAACGCCTGCAAGCCGGTGAACTGCTTGCTGAATTACCAGAGGAAATGTGGATTCGGACAAGTTTGACAGAGGACATGGTTCCCTTTCTTCTAATTCATGAGAGCGAGCATGCCCCCACTCCAAGCTATAAGGCGCTGCATCGATTACTGCGCAGCTATTTTGGCGGGGACATCATTCTGGTGCCGCTGCTTGATAAGGAATGGATTATCCTAGCGAACCAAGAATTGCTGGATGGTATAACGACGGATGATAAAGAGGATACCTCGTTGGAAGGCGACCAGGATTTGCTCTCCTTATTCTGTATGGGGCTCTACGAGCTGATTTCAACGGAATGGGTGGGGGATTTCCATATCTCTGCGATACCAGCGGTTAATGCGCTGCACGCTCTGCCACAGACCGTTAGCATGTTAAGAGAGACCATGACCATTGGCCGTACATTCCAGGTCAAGGAACATATCCATTTATCGACCGGGCTTCATCTGGAGCGTCTGGTTTATAGCATTCCCGAGTACCAGCGCAATCAATTTCTGCGCGAGTACGCTGCCGGCCATACCGATTTGTTCGAGGATAGCGAGACATTGTCAACGCTCGAGTCTTTTTTCGAATTGGATTGTAACGTGAGTGAGACGGCCAAGCACCTGTATATCCACCGTAACACGCTGCTGTACCGCCTGGATAAGATTAAACAGGAGACGGGGCTAGATGTTCGCAGCTTCAGTGATGCGGTTTTAGTGAAAATAACGCTTCTATTGTATAAAGTGACGAAAAGGAAATAGGTTTTTTGTGCAGATTGTGTATAGCAAGTCAGGTGCCTATGGGGTAATATAAGATTATAAATTAATTGTATTCGATTTCATAACATTCATATGAGGGGGCAAATGCACATGGCTGGTGTACGCTTAGAGCATATTTACAAAAAGTATGCAGGTTCGGATAAAGCAACTGTAATTGACGTTAATTTGGATATTAAAGATAAAGAATTTTTGGTTTTGGTAGGTCCTTCCGGTTGCGGTAAGTCCACGACACTGCGTATGATCGCAGGTCTTGAGGAAATTTCTGAGGGTAAACTTTACATTGGCGACCGTGTTGTTAATGATGTAGCACCTAAAGATCGTGACATCGCGATGGTATTCCAATCCTACGCCTTGTATCCACATATGAACGTATACCAGAACATGGCATTCGGTTTGAAACTCCGTAAAGTGAAGAAAGACGAAATCGATAAGCGTGTACGTGAAGCAGCAAAAATCCTGGATATCGAGCATTTGCTTGAGCGTAAGCCAAAAGCTCTGTCCGGTGGTCAGCGTCAGCGTGTTGCCTTGGGTCGTGCGATTGTCCGTGATCCACAAGTCTTCTTGATGGATGAGCCGCTTTCCAACTTGGATGCGAAACTCCGCGGTCAGATGCGTGCCGAAATCACCAAGCTGGTTAAGCGTCTTGAAACCACTTGTATCTACGTAACGCATGACCAAACAGAAGCTATGACAATGGGTGACCGTATCGTTGTTATGCAGGACGGCATCATTCAACAAGCGGATTCCCCAGAGCAACTGTACAACAATCCGAACAACCTGTTCGTTGCTGGTTTCATCGGTTCCCCAACCATGAACTTCATCAACGGTAAATTGTCCGAGCAAAACGGTGGCGTATACTTCACTTCCCAGGGCTTGAACGTTCAAGTACCAGGTGGTAAAGCACAATTGCTCAAAAATAAATCCATGATTGGCAAAGAAGTGATCATGGGTGTTCGTCCGGAAGATATTCATGAAGAGCCAGTCTTCCTGGAAGCTTCCCCGAACACAATCTTCTCTGCAAAAGTCGATGTAACCGAGAACCTTGGTCACGAAATGCTCTTGTACTTGAGCGGCTTGGGCACCGATACGGTTATCGGCCGTGTAGACGGACGTTCGACAACTCGCGAAGGCGACAATGTGAAATTGGCACTCGACATGAACAAAGTTCATATCTTTGATAAAGAGTCTGAATTGAACGTATTGCTCGAAGACTAATCTTCAGCAATCGGGATCTCTTGAAAACCGCCCCCTCAAGGGGCGGTTTTTTTAGGAGAAAAAGACAATATCACGCTAGGATTCCCGCCCTGGGAAAAGGTTTGGATCTCCTTTGCCGATACCAGTTGAGGTTTCCCATGGGCAGCAATCTATTTAAAGCACACCTCTATATAAGCCTAATGTCGCAATGGAGTAGTCGGTTAGAATTGCATTCATTGGCTTTTTTCGATAAGATAAGCACAAAGCAAGGCATACATAAGTATTGAACATATGGGATGTTGAGCATATTTCATGATAATTGCCAGGTCGCAGATAAGTGTGCAGAAGTCTCTTTAGGAATAACTGAATGATGGAATATATCATCCAAGACGGGAAGTGCCATATGGCGGTTCCGTTGTGATGTCAACATACAATGGAAGAAGAGGGGTAAGACCATGGCCAAGAAAGTGAAGGTATCCGAGCTGGTCCAGCAGTTTCAGCTGGAGGTCATCGCAGGTGAGGAGGGCTTGAAACGTCAGATTACAACGGACGATCTGAATCGCCCGGGATTGGAAATGGCCGGTTATTTTGAATACCATCCGCGGGAACGGGTTCAGCTTATGGGGCGCACGGAGTTGGCTTTCTTCGGAATGCTGAAGCCGGAAGAGCGTAAAGAGCGGATGCGCAGCCTGTGCACGGAAGAAACACCCTGTATCGTCGTAACACGTTCCTTGGAGGTGCCGGAGGAACTTGTGGAACTCGGGAATGAGAGAGGTTTGCCTGTACTGCGCAGCAGCATGGCAACAACCATTCTGACAAGCCGATTCACAAGCTTTCTGGAACGCAAACTTGCACCAACTACAACCATCCACGGGGTATTGTGCGATGTTTATGGCGTAGGGATGCTGATAACAGGCTCAAGCGGTATCGGGAAAAGCGAGACGGCACTGGAGCTCGTCAAACGCGGACACCGATTAATTGCGGACGATGCGGTGGAGATACGTCAGACATCGGATTTTCAGCTGCACGGTACGGCGCCGGAGCTCATTCGCCATCTTCTGGAGATTCGCGGAGTCGGTATTATTAATGTAATGACGTTATTCGGTGCAGGAGCCGTTCGAAACAATAAACGGATTACCCTTGTTGTGCGATTGGAAGCCTGGCAGCAGGATAAACAGTATGATCGTCTGGGGTTAGATGAAGAAACGACACGAATTATTGAGACGGACATCCCTCTGGTCACCATTCCGGTTCGTCCAGGACGTAACCTTGCGGTTATTATTGAAGTGGCAGCTATGAACTACAGATTGAAACAAATGGGACTGAATGCTGCGCTGCAGTTTACGAACAAACTGACAGCTACGATCGCTGAAGATATGGACGATTTGGACTAGGACTAGGGAGGTTATAAAAGATGCAAACATTGCTCATCGATCCGGTGGCGTTCTCCATCGGATCGCTGCGTGTTCATTGGTATGGCTTGATTTTGGGTTTGGGTGCTTTGGCGGGGCTGTTACTGGCCATTCGCGAGGGGAAGCGTTTTGGTATTCCGCAGGAATTTTTCATGGATTTGCTCTTGCTTGGCGTGCCTTCCGCAATCATTGGTGCTCGTATTTATTATGTAGCTTTTAAATGGGAAGACTATAAAGACAACTTCCTGGATGTGTTCAAAATATGGAACGGCGGGATTGCCATATTCGGTGCCCTGATTGGTGCCATTATCTGTGCGTTGATCTATGTTCGCAGAAAAGGCTACTCCTTCTGGCGGATTGCCGATATCTGTGCTCCGTCCCTGTTGGCCGGCCAGATCATTGGTCGCTGGGGGAACTTCGTGAACCAGGAGGCCTATGGCGGTCCTGTAAGCGAGTCCTTTTTACGCGGGCAGCTCCATTTGCCTGATTTCATCGTCAATCAAATGAATGTACAAGGCGTATTCCATCATCCTACCTTCCTATATGAATCCTTATGGAACTTGGTGGGTATTGTCATTCTGCTTATTCTTCGCAGGCAGAAATTCCTGCGCGCAGGCGAGCTCTTCATCGGATATTTCATCTGGTATTCCATCGGTCGATTCTTCATTGAAGCCGTGCGCACGGACAGTTTGGCGTTCCAAGGCGCAGCCGGACTTGCCGACTTCATTAACAATACGTTGTGGGCACCGATGACTTGGATGGGCTTTGAACTGGGCCATCTGGACCCGGCTTACGGCAATATTAGGATCTCCCAGCTGCTGTCCGTATTGATTGTCATTGGAGGCATCGTACTGATCATTGTGCGCCGTGTAACGGGTCGCGCCAATGTGCGCTATTTGGACCCTATCGTGTCAACGAAAACCGGAGCAGGTCCTACACCTGAAGCGGACCTTCAGACCAATAAAGCCGCGAAGTCGTCTGCGCAGGCACCTGTTAAGCAGGACAAACCGGCAGCAGAGCCAGCAGAGACGGCTGACAAAAGCTCTCTAACCCAAGTCCAGGAGCCGGAAGTTAAATCGTCCCCAGTAGAAGATACTCCGGCAATAAACCCAGATACGGAGGACAAAAAGGAGTAGTTGCAGCATGATCGAAACCGTACTGTTTGATTTGGACGGAACCATTATTGATACGAATGAATTGATTATCTCGTCGTTTCTGCATGTCTTCGAGGCTCAGACCCCAGGAGCGCTAACCAGGGAGCAGATCATTCCACATATGGGAACCACGCTGGAGCAGCAGCTTCAGGCTTTCTCGGGGGGCGTTGAGGACGTTAGTCCGCTTATCAAAGCATACCGCTCCTTCAACACGCTTCATCATGATGAGATGGTTCGACCGTTCCCCCATGTAAATGAAGTCGTGGAGCGTCTTCATCGTCACGGGCTTTCACTGGGGATCGTAACCACGAAGATTCGTCCTTCCACGATGATGACTTTGGAGAAGTACGATCTGGAGCGTTTCATGTCGGCGATTGTGACGGTGAACGACGTCGAGCATCCGAAACCGCATCCTGAGCCTGTTCTGACGGCGATCGAGCGGCTGGGCGCCAATCCGGCTACGACGTTGATGATCGGGGACAGCCCGGTCGATATTCAATCTGCCAAGGCGGCGGGCGTGAAGGCCGCAGCTGTAGCTTGGTCCCTGAAGGGTGAGCAGAAGCTGATGGAGTATGGTCCGGATTATGTTTTAAAGGATATGAAAGACCTGTATGAGATCGTAGGACTTCAAGAGGAATAGGAGTTTTGGCAGCATGGCCAGAAAGATTACCCGTTATCCTGTAGAAGGGCCCAACGCGTTATGGCAAATCTACCGCACTGTAAGCCCGTTCAAGGGCGTCAAGAACTTCATCTTTATCCAGTTGGCCCGCTATTGTCCTATCCTGCCCTTGAAGAACTGGATATACCGTCATATGCTCGGGATGAAGGTGGGGAGGCATACCGCGTTTGGATTGATGGTCATGGTGGATGTGTTTTTTCCGGAGAAAATATCCATCGGCGAGAATTCGGTGATCGGCTACAATACAACGATTCTTGCCCATGAGTATTTAATAAAGGAATATCGTCTGGGTGAAGTGCGGATCGGGGAGAACGTGCTCATCGGCGCGAACACCACGATTTTGCCTGGTGTAACGATCGGAGATGGCGCGGTTGTTGCAGCAGGGTCTGTCGTACATAAAGATGTGGCACCGGGTGTTTTTGTAGGCGGCAATCCATTGCAAGAGCTGAAGAGGACATCAACGGAAAGTGAGTCAATTTGAGGTAATGTGACAAGTTAGGTTCTCAAGCTACCTGAATTATTGTAGAATGAGTAGAGGATAACATGACACAAAGCGATTCAATAGTCCCCTGGGTATGATAGCCTTGAGGGACTTTTTTGCCCGCCTATCCTTATACAATGACTCTATGAAAATACTTGAAAACAAGGAGGCGACGCCTGACATGAGTGCAACGCTGAACAAAAAGGAAAGGCTCCCGCAGCTCGATATTTATCGTGCGCTGGCCATCCTGGGCGTGCTTCACGTTCATGCGACTTCATTTGCAACGGTCGATGCGATTGATTCGCGATTCTATTATATTATTAATTTTTTGAATATTTTCTTTAAATACGGTACACCCTCGTTTATATTCCTAAGCAGCTTTGTGCTGTTCTATAACTATGCGGACCGACCGCTGACCAAGGATCTGATCAAAAACTTCTACAAACGGCGGCTCTTGTACATTCTGCTGCCTTATGTGTTGTTCTCGATCATCTATTTCTTTGTGCGGATGTATCAGAACGGGTTGCTCAACAGCTCATTTGATCTATGGGCACAGATGCCGATTTTCTTTGAACGCTTGATTCGGGGGCAGAACTATACGCACTTATACTTTGTGTTTATTAGCTTGCAGTTCTATATCCTGTTTCCGATATTCCTCAAGCTGTTCAAATCGTCCCGGTTTCTCGTACGGTGGGCGGTTCCCATCGGGTTCCTGCTTCAATGGGGCTTTATCATATGGAATAAATACGAGCTGCACTACACGTTTAAAGGAAGCTTGGCGATCTCGTATTTAGCCTACTATATGCTGGGTGCTTATCTGGCGATGAATTACGACAAATTCAAGGGCTGGCTTACGTCATCTTGGAAAAAGCAGACGTCAGGTCAAAGAGCAGGTACAGTCGTGTTATGGGCGGGCTGGCTCGCGATGGCGCTGTCGCACGTGCAGATTTGGTACAATCAGAGATTGCACGGTGCCAAATACGACTCCCTGTTGTACGAGCTGTTATGGAATCTGCACACGGTTTTCTCCGCCATTGTGCTGATGCAGCTGGCCAGCTGGCTGTATAACAGCGGTTGGAGACTCATCGTGAAGCTGCTGACGCGGATTGGCGAGTTGTCCTTCGCGATCTATCTGGTGCATCCTCTCTGGCTGTTCCTGTATCGGGAGTACGATCTCAAGCTGAATCCGGTAACCGATGATTATCTCATCTGGATTTATGGCGGCATGGTAACTGCGCTGATTGTTAGTGCGCTGGTCGTACAAACGGTGTTCCGGTGGATTCCAGGCTCCTGGGTGCTGCTTGGCAGCGTTCCACGATCATTGAAGCCATCATCCAAAGCGCCAAAATCGCCATCGCAGAGAAAAGACACCGTTGCAGGCGACAGCAAGAAATCAGTTGATCTATAATCATAGCAGGTATATTCTTTATTCTTACCAAACATGATGAAGCAAAGCCGTCCGGCAATCGGGCGGCTTTTTTGTATGATTGGGTCATTCAGAGATTACGGGGGGCCTAATCATACGATACCAGCTAATGTATTTGTATTTATGCCGCAAAAGACATGGGAGAGGTTTAACCCATAGACAAGCAAGCCACTCCAGCTTTACAATTATACCCAGAAGTTAAGCGAATTCTTTGGCGGCTAAGGTGAAGAACAACAGAGAACGATACATAGCAGGAAGCGTCCATGATGCATTGACGATCGGGCAGAGTTCATGGTAATATAGCCAATATCCTTTAATTTATTATCAAGGTACCACTTTACCATATTAAAGACTTTTCTGAATTTGAGGTGGAGCGTCATGTCTAAACCGAAAGGCTTCGAGAAACCGGCAGGTGTTCGTGATTATCTCCCTCATGCGGTCACGAAGCTGCGCCGGATTGAACGTGAAGTGCTGGCATGTATGGACCGCTGGGGATACCGGCAGATTATGACACCAACGATGGAATATTACGATACGGTAGGCGTGGCTAGCTCTACGTCGGACCAAAAACTGTTTAAATTATTGAATAAGCGCGGAACGACAATGGTGCTGCGGTCCGATCTGACCGCTCCCATAGCAAGGGTCATGTCGTCGCTGCTGAAGGATGAGCCGTTACCGGTGCGTTTGTCTTATCATGCGAATGTATTTCGCGCAATCGAAGAGGAGGCGGGCCGGGAGGCTGAATTCTTCCAGACGGGTGTAGAGCTTGTAGGCGACGATACACCGGAGGCCGATGCCGAAGTGATTGCACTGGCTATCGAATCCCTGAAGGCGGCAGGCGTGGAGAAATTCAAAATCGCGATGGGGCATATGGGTTACCTTAATGGCCTGCTCCAGGAATTGCTGCCTGAGCGGACGGAGGATCAAGAGAGCCTGAAGCAGGACCTGCTGAACCGCGACTATGTCGGATACCGTAACACCATTGCTAGTCTGCTCCTTACGGAGACACAGCAGGACCAGCTGGAGGGAATCCTGAAGCTGCGCGGGGGCCGGGAGATTGCCGGGCAGGCACTTGAGATTAGCAGCAACAATCTCGCAAGAGCTTCTATTGAGCATCTGTGCAGAGTATGGGAGGTGCTGGAGGCATACGATGTCTCCAGGCATGTTCTGTTTGATCTGACGATGCTCGGGGACTTCTCCTATTACACCGGAATGACATTCGAGGGATATGCCGCTGAACTTGGCTCACCGGTCGCAAGCGGCGGTCGTTATGACAAGCTGCTGCAGCAGTTTGGCCGTGCAGTCCCGGCAACAGGCTTTGCACTCAAAACTAATCGTATTCTGGATGGGGTGCAGGGCGAAGAGATTGCGGAGGAGCTGCCCATTCTGATCCGTTACACGGCTTCTTGTCGCAAAGAAGGTTTGGCGAAAGCGTCAGAACTGCGGGCGCAGGGCCATACCGTCATCACTTCGATCATTCCGGATTCGGCGAATATTCGCGATGAAGGCGTGCCCGTCGTATCCGGCAGTCTGCTTAACAGAGGCTACCAGGAGATCATTACCCTTCGATAGAACGTTGATATATCACCCTATTTTATATAGGTCAAGGTCAGGAGGATTTGAACGTGGCGGAAACGTTGAAAGTAGCGATGCCCAAAGGGCGTATATATAAAAAAGCATCCGCGCTGTTCCGTTCAGCCGGACTTCCGATTCCCCTCGATGTGGATGAGACGCGCAAGCTGGTCATTCCCTTGCCGGAGGCAGGAATGGAATTTATTCTGGCAAAGCCGGTGGATGTGCCGACTTATGTGGAATACGGTGTCGCGGATATCGGAATCGTTGGCAAGGATGTGCTGATGGAAGAGAACAAGGACGTCTATGAGCTGCTCGATCTCGGCATCGCAAGGTGCCGGATGTCGGTTATCGGCTTGCCGGACTGGAAGCCGGGCATTCGGCAGCGGGTTGCCACCAAATATCCGAATGTCGCTTCGCAGTATTTCCGTGAACAAGGCCAGCAGGTTGAGGTGGTTAAGCTGAACGGTTCGATTGAGCTTGCACCCCTTATCGGGTTGGCGGACCGGATCGTGGATATGGTGGAAACAGGCCAAACGCTCAAGGAGAACGGACTGATAGAAATGACCAGCATCTTTGAGATCACAAGTCGCCTGATTGCCAATCGCGTCAGCTATCGGATGAAGAATGATGAAATTCAGGCATTATGCGATCGCCTGCAAACGGTCATTATGTCTGAGGGAGCGAATATACAGCGCTAAGAAACACAGCTACAAACAGGATGAGTATGGTGATCGGACAGATTGATTATCGATTGAGTCAGAAACGATATGCGTGTATCGAAAACAGAATGTGATGCAAGCAGCGGGATTGGGGGAGATTAAGGTGAAGGTTGTATCAGCACGGGACTTTCAGCTGAAACGGGAAAATGATTACGGCACACCAGAGCAGAATGAAGTCGTGAAGGCGATTGTGCGGGATATTCGGTCTGAAGGAGATGCTGCCTTGCTGCGGCATACCGAGCAATTGGACCGTGTCCGTCTGACCGCAGATCAGCTTCGAGTTACAGAAGAAGAGCTCAAAGCGGCTTATGATCATGTGGAGCCCTCGTTCGTGAAGGCAATTCAGGCTGCCGCGGAAAACATACGCGCTTTTCATGTGAAGCAGAAGCGGAATTCCTGGATGGATCTTCAAGCCGACGGCAGCATCTTGGGGCAGATCATTCGCCCGTTGAAACGCGTGGGTGTATATGTGCCCGGAGGAAAGGCAGCCTATCCTTCGTCCGTGCTGATGAACGTAATCCCGGCGCAAGTGGCAGGCGTGCCCGAGATTGTCATGGTTACTCCCCCGGCAACCGGCGGGAAGGATGGGATTAATCCCTATATCCTGGTAGCAGCGGCCGAGGCCGGCGTTACGGAGATCTACCGCGTTGGAGGAGCTCAGGCGATTGCGGCGTTGGCCTACGGTACGGAGACCATTTCCCCGGTTGATAAAATTTGCGGTCCCGGCAATATTTACGTTGCGCTGGCCAAGCGAGAAGTATATGGTGCGGTCAATATTGACAGCCTGGCCGGTCCTAGCGAGATTGCGGTATTGGCCGATGACAGCGGGGATGCTTCGTATATTGCGGCGGATTTACTCTCCCAAGCAGAGCATGACGAGATGGCCTCGGCCATTCTCGTAACGCCTTCACGCAAGCTGGGTGAGGCCGTTGCCGCCGAAGTAGAGCGGCAGCTTGAGCTGCTGCCGCGGCGCGACATTGCCCGGGCCTCCGTGGACACTTATGGCGCGGTGATCATCACGGAATCCCTTAGAGAAGGGATAGAAGTTATTAACCGTTTGGCGCCGGAGCACCTGGAGATCGTGACGGCGGAGCCGATGGCCATCGTGGGCCAGATCGAGAACGCAGGCGCAATCTTCCTCGGGCCATATAGCTCGGAGCCGGTAGGTGATTATTTTGCAGGGCCGAATCATATCATCCCGACGAATGGGACGGCACGGTTTGCGTCGCCGGTGGATCTGGACGATTTCATTAAGAAATCGAGCTTGATCTACTATAGCAAGGAAGCGCTGCTGCGCGACGGAGAGCAGATTATGGAGCTGGCCCGGCGAGAAGGGCTTGAAGGCCATGCCCGGGCGATCGAGCTTCGGCTGGAGCAGGAGCGTTAATCAATAAAGAGGAGCATCAATGATTCGTTATATTAGATACGTATAGAGGAGGCAGTCAACGTGAGCAGTTTGGATGCAGCAGCAAGATCAGCCGGCGTGAGCCGCAAAACCAATGAAACCGATATTGCCTTGGATTTCAATGTCGATGGAACCGGGATCTCGGAACTGGAGACCGATGTACCGTTTCTGAATCATATGCTTGATTTGTTTACGAAGCATGGCCAATTTGATCTTCGCGTGAAAGCGAAGGGAGATATTGAGATCGATGACCATCACACGGTGGAGGATATCGGGATTTGCCTGGGGCAGACGTTCCGCGAGGCGCTGGGCGATAAAAAGGGTATTAAGCGATATGCCAGCGTGTTTGTACCGATGGATGAGGCGCTTGCTCAAGTCATTGTAGATATAAGCAACCGCCCGCATTTTGAGTACCGAGCGGAATATCCTTCGCAGCAGGTAGGCTCTTTCCATACCGAGCTTGTTCATGAATTTCTGTGGAAGTTGGCGCTGGAAGCCCGTATCACGCTGCATGTCATCGTTCATTACGGACACAATACCCACCATATGATTGAAGCGGTATTTAAGGCGCTCGGCCGTGCATTGGATGAGGCGACTACCGTGGATCCGCGCGTGACCGGCGTGCCATCCACGAAGGGAGTGCTCTAATCGATGGCGATTGCAATCGTGGATTATGGCATGGGCAATCTGCACAGCGTGAGCAAAGCAGTGGAGCGGCTTGGGTATGAGCCGCTCGTCACGGGGAAGCGGGAGGAGATTCTGGCTGCGGATGGCATCATTCTGCCGGGCGTCGGCGCGTTCGGCGATGCCATGGAGCAGCTGCGCGAAACCTCGCTGGACTCGGTCATGAAGGATGCTGCGGAATCAGGGAAGCCGCTGCTGGGAATTTGCCTCGGCATGCAGCTCCTGTTCAGCCGGAGTGAGGAGCATGGCCAGTTTGAAGGGCTGGATATTTTGCCCGGATCGGTTGTCCGGTTTACGGGTGGTGACTACAAGGTGCCGCATATGGGCTGGAATTCATTGCAGTTCGAGAAGCGGGAGCATCCGCTGTTTGCGGGACTTGAGGAAGGTCATGTGTATTTTGTCCATTCGTATCATGTTCTTCCTGAGGTTCAGGCTGATTTGCTGGCGGTTACCGATTACGGTCAACCAGTGACAGCCATCGTGGGGCGCGGTTCGGTGTACGGCATGCAGTTCCATCCCGAGAAGAGCGGGGAGCTTGGGATGAGCCTGCTTCGCAATTTCTTGGCTTTGACATTAACGTAATGCAAGGCGATCAAATAGACCAGAAGGAAAGTGGGAATGGGGATGTCCTCTTTTATCATATATCCGGCAATCGATATACGTGGCGGCAAATGCGTCAGACTCGTGCAAGGCGATTATAATCAAGAAACGGTATACAATGATAATCCGCTGGAGGTAGCCAAATCGTGGGAAGAGCAGGGCGGCACGTTTATTCATCTCGTGGATTTGGACGGAGCCAAGGCAGGCCATCCGGTAAATGACGATATCATCGGGAAGATCGCAGCCAGCGTTCAGGTTCCGGTTCAGGTAGGCGGAGGCCTGCGCACGCTGGCAGATGTGGAGAGGCTGCTGTCGCTTGGCGTCAGCCGGGTGATCATCGGTACGGCGGCGATTGAAGACCGTGTCTTTACGGAAGAGGTGCTGGGCAAGTACGGGGATAAGGTGGCCATCGGGATCGATGCGCGCAACGGATACGTGGCAACTAGAGGCTGGCTGGAAACGTCCGAGGTTCAAGCCGAAGTGTTGGCTAAGGAGCTGGCAGCCAAAGGAGCGGAAACCTTCATCTTTACCGATATTTCCCGTGACGGGATGATGCAGGGGCCTAACGTGGAGGGGATTGTCTCGCTTGCCAAAGCCAGCGGCCGCTCGGTCATCGCTTCGGGCGGCGTGACGAAGCTGGACGATTTGCTGGCGCTCAGCGCGCACAGCGGTGACGGTGTAGGCGGAGCAATCGTAGGCAAGGCACTCTATACAGGCAATATTGATCTGAACGAGGCCATTACTCGAATCAAGTGAGGCTGGACCTAGGTTCCGTTCAAATAAGCGATTGATCGACAGAGTTCATAGGGGAAGAGGGGAAAGGCATGCTGGCAAAACGGATCATACCTTGCCTGGACGTGAAGGACGGCCGGGTGGTGAAGGGCGTAAATTTTGTGAATCTCCGCGATGCGGGCGATCCCGTGGAACTGGCGGCGCTCTATGACCGGGAAGGCGCAGACGAGCTAGTCTTTCTGGATATTTCGGCATCGGTCGAAGGCCGGGCGACCATGGAGGAAGTCGTGCGGAGAACGGCAGGGGAAATTGCCATCCCTTTTACCGTGGGTGGAGGCATCTCGTCCGTCGAGGATATGAAGCGGATTCTGCGGGCGGGCGCGGATAAGATCGGGATCAATACGGCAGCGGTCAAGCAGCCGGAGCTTATCTCGGCCGGAGCGCGCAAATTCGGCTCCCAATGCATCGTTGTAGCCATCGATGCCAAGTACAACGAAGCGTGGGGAGAATGGGAAGTGTACACGCACGGCGGACGTACGCCCTCCGGCATCAAAGCGCTGGATTGGGTAAAGCAGGCGGAAAGCCTGGGTGCGGGCGAAATTTTGTTGACCAGCATGGATGCGGACGGAACGAAGGATGGGTTCGATCTGTCGCTAACCTCTGCCGTATCTTCGACGGTGCAGATCCCGGTTATCGCGTCCGGCGGCGCAGGCAAAGAGGATCACTTCTATGACGTGTTTACCAAGGGCAAGGCGGATGCGGGTCTTGCCGCAACGATTTTCCATTATAAAGAGATCTCGATTCCTCATCTGAAGTTGCAGCTTAGTCAAAAAGGAGTGGATATACGGTGAGCGAAGATATGTTGAAGGATTTATCCCTGGAGCAGGTCAGCGAGCATATCCGTTGGGATGCCTCGGGCTTGGTGCCGGCGATTGTACAGGATGCACAGAGCAAGCAGGTGCTGATGATGGCTTATATGAATCGGGAGTCTCTTCGCTTGACGCTGGAAAGCGGGGAAACTTGGTTCTGGAGCCGTTCGCGCGAGGAGCTGTGGCATAAGGGAGCAACTTCCGGGAACGTCCAGACCGTGGTTGCCATGACGTACGATTGCGATGGAGACACCCTCTTGCTGCAGGTGAATCCGAAGGGACCAGCTTGTCATACCGGACAAACGACCTGCTTCTACAATGAGATTACGGTTCAGGGGCAGAAGAGCGGGCCTGTGAACAACCGTGCAGCTGCAGAGAGCGGGCGATTTGCGGTTCTTGCCGAGCTGGAAGAGGTCATTGCCCAGCGTGAAGTGGAGCGGCCTGAAGGGGCTTATACGACATATCTCTTTGATAAAGGGGTAGACAAAATCCTTAAGAAGGTGGGCGAAGAAGCTTCGGAAACGATCATCGCCGCCAAAAATAAAGACAATGCCGAGCTTAAGCTTGAAATCAGCGATCTGATCTACCATCTGCTGGTACTTCTCCAGGAGCGGAAGCTCCCGCTGGATGAGATCATGGATGAGCTAAGCCGCCGCCATGAACGGCCGCGCCGCGATTAGGAGGCTTACCGATGCATATTGATTACCATACCCACCATGCCCGGTGCGGGCATGCCGAGGGGCAGCTGGAGGAGTATGTACGGCGCGCTATTGAACTCGGGATGGATCAATTGGGCTTGTCGGATCATATGCCTTTGATACACGTGGATCCGGAAACGTACTATCCGGAGATGGCCATGCCAATGGACGAACTGCCGCGTTATGTGGAAGAGTGCCTGCAGTTGAAGGAACGCTACCAAGGGCAGATTGACATTCGGATCGGACTCGAAGGCGATTATATCGAGGGTTATGAAGAACAGATTGAGCGAATTGTGAATGACTATCCATGGGATTATGTCATTGGCTCCGTTCATTTTCTTGGTGAATGGGATATTACGGATTACCGTCAGACCCAAGGCTGGGAGGGCAAGGATCCGCTTGAGGTTTATAGACGATATTATGATGCGGTCCAGAAAGCCGCCGCGACCGGCTTCTACGATATCATGGGCCATCTGGACGTGATCAAGCGGTTCGGTTATGGGCCGGGCCTCGAGCAGAAGCCGGAAGTGATCGCTCTGGAACAAGGAGCGCTTGCAGCCGTGGCTCAAAGCGGAAAAGCCATGGAGCTGAACGCCTCCGGCTTATCGAAGGCCTGTGAGGAAATGTTTCCAAGCCGCCGCATGCTGGAGGAAGCGATGAAGCTTGGCATTCCGTTGACTTTAGGGTCGGATGCCCACCAGCCGATGAAGCTGGGCGAGCATCTGGATCAGGCCCGGGCACTGCTATCGGAGCTTGGCGTTCGGGAGGTTGCGACCTTCCGTAACCGGAAGCGGGAGATGGTGCTTTTGAATGTTGAGGGAAACCATGTATAATAAAGAAAAGCACTAATTGCAAACAGGTTTATTGCAGACGGCTGTTTTCTACTCCTAGAGACCCTTCTTCGAAGAGGTTGACGGAGGCGGGAACGGCCTGATTTGACGATAGCGCTTTCAACGAGATCCCTGCATCAGCCGACATTATCAACCACTCTCGTCAGGAGGTCCTCATGTATCGTTCATTACGATTGTTCGCCGGCACTTCAAATCCGACGCTTGCCGCAAATATCAGTCAGCAGTTGGGAGTTGAACTGGGAAAGATCAAGATTTCCCGCTTTCAGAGTGGCGAAGTTTATGTGCACTTTGAAGAGAGCATCCGCAATTGCGATGTTTTCCTGCTGCAGTCCTTTTCTCACCCTATCAATGAAATGTTCGTGGAGCTATTGGTGATGATTGATGCCGCGAAGCGCGCTTCCGCCAGAACGATCAATATCATTGTGCCTTATTACGGTTATGCCAGACAGGAACGAAAGTCAGCGCCGCGTGAACCGATATCGGCCAAAATGGTAGCCGACGTGCTGACCACAGCCGGTGCCAACCGCGTGATAACCATCGATCTGCATGCGCCAGCCATTCAGGGCTTCTTCAATATACCGGTGGATCATCTGACTGCGCTGGATTTGATTACGGAGTATCTGAAGTCCAAGAACATCGAGAATCCGGTTATCGTTTCTCCCGATGCCGGACGGGCGAAGACGGCCGAGAAGCTTTCGAGCCGCCTGGGGTCGCCGTTTGCCATGATGGTCAAGCAGCGTCCTGCCCATAACGAAGCGGTGATTACCCATGTCATTGGGGACGTGGCGGGTCGCACGCCGATTATTATCGAAGACTTGATTGATACGGGAACCACCATCGTGCAAGTGGTGGAAAGCTTAAAGGAACGGGGAGCCAATGATGCCATTGTGTGCGCGACCCATGGCCTTTTCTCCGGTGAAGCACTTGACCGTCTCGACCATGCACATATCGAGGAAATCGTGGTCACAGACTCTATTGTGCTCCCGGATCATCACTGCAAGATGCGGCTTAAGGTGCTGTCCGTAGCGCCAATGTTAGCCCAGGCAACCCATATTATTATCGAGGGCGGATCGATCGCCACTTTGTTCAAAGACGCCGGTGTGTAAACTGGTGTCTTTTTTCTGCAAATGACGTTGAAACTTGTGTTATACTGTTGTGGATAGAGGAGCAAGTTAAAGGAGGTGCCTTGCTTTTCGTGAATGGTCATCCATATGGGTCCAGTGACCCCCACAATGTTATATCTATCGAGATGAATGCCAATTTCTTCTTCGATCGCGCGGTTCGTTCGCTTGATCGTTTCCAATATGACAAGGCTCTGAAATATTTCCGCAAAGCTGTTGAATATGAACCGGATAATCCGGTGAATCATTGCAATATGGCGGGTATATTATCAGAGACGGGAGATTATAAAGCTTCCAACGATGTGCTGGCTCACATTCTGGAGCAGGTTGACCCGTTGATGACGGAGTGCTACTTCTATATGGCGAACAATTACGCCAATATGGAGCAATTCGAGAAAGCGGAAGAAGCGCTTGTTACCTATCTGGAGGAAGACCCGAGCGGTCAGTTTTTGGATGAGGCTGAGGAGATGATGGAGCTGCTTCATTACGAGCTGAATCGTCCAGCCAAGCTGAACCGGATCAAGAGTCGTGAAGGCGTGGTCGAGCATGAGCATGCGCGGGCACTGCTGGAGGAAGGGAAATTCGCACAAGCGGTCAAGCTGTTGGAGGAAATCGTCAAGGATAATCCGGATTTTCTGGCTGCGCGCAACAATCTGGCTCTAGCCTATTATTATATGGGACGCTTTGATACCGCGAAGCGCACCATTGGCGAGGTGTTGGATCAGGAGCCGGGCAATCTGCACGGTCTATGCAATCTGGCTATCTTCTTTCAGCATGAAGGAAATCAGGAGCAGCGTGACCGGTTGATGGACATGCTAACGGTGACGGTTCCTTTCCATCAGGAGCATGTGTTTAAGCTGGCGACAACGATGGGAATACTGGGGCAGCACGAAATTGCCTACGGTCATTTTCGCCGGTTGTTGAAGGATGAGGAGTTTAGCGGAGATCCTAGCCTGTATCATTACACGGCCGTTGCGGCATGCAATAGCGGTTATTATGACAGGGCCGAGAAATATTGGCGGCAAGCATTGAAGCTGGATGGGGATTCGGTGATTCCGGATTTCTATCTGGCACAGCTGCAGAAGCGTAAAGAGACCGGTACGAAACAGATGAAGGTGAGTTATCACTATCATCTTCCGTTCGAAGAGCAGTTCAAACGCTGGGAGCATGACGGCGACAAATTGACGGAGGAAGCGAAGCAAAATCCGCTGATTCGTTCTTCGTTCTTCTGGGCGCTCCGACATGGCGACCCCCATACCAAGCTGCAGGTGATCCGGACGCTGGAATTGATTGCCGATGAAGAGGTGCAGCATGCGCTGCAATCGTTCCTGCAGGAACCGGGAGAGGATGCGGAGCTGAAGGATGCCGCCCGCCTGGTGCTCCAGCAGATGGAGGCCGCAAGCAATCGGCTGAAGGAACGCCGCGACGATCGCGATATATCCAGCAGCAAGACCCGCGAGGTGCTGCCGGATTGGCTGCCTTCCTGGAAGGCGGTGCTGGAGAAGGCAGAGCAGACCATGGACATGCGGGTAGACGCTTTTTGGAAAAAAGAGATGGAGAATCTCTGGTCCGAGTTCCTGAGCCGGCTGTACCCTGATATTCCGAACATTCGGAATGTGGAGGGCTGGGCTGCGGCATTGGAATATTTGACGGCCAAGAAGCGTGGAAGAACCCTGACCTATGAACAAGTAGCTGTCCGTTACGGCATTTCGCCATCAACGGTGAGCCGTTACGCACGTCAAATGGATAGCGTATGTGAAACGAAAGCACAGCCGGATGATAATTTCCGGCCATTTACGGAAAACATTTAAGTAAGAACCCATATTCGGATACTTAGGAGACCTTGGTACATGAAGATTCCATAAGTCCTGAATAGGATGTAGCACGTAACAGAAATCGACACCTTAAAGGAGGCCGTATCTATGTACAAATCAATCGTAATCGGAACAGGACCTGCCGGATTGACGGCAGCCATCTACTTGGCACGCGCGAACTTGAAGCCGCTCGTTATCGAAGGAATGCAGCCGGGCGGTCAGCTTACGACAACGACCGAGGTTGAGAATTTCCCCGGATTTCCGCAAGGAATCATGGGCCCCGAGCTGATGGATAATATGCGTCAACAAGCGGAGCGCTTCGGTGCGGAGTTCAAGAGCGCCTGGGTCGAGTCCGTTGATTTCTCCGAGCGTCCGTTCAAGGTGAATGTCGAGGGCATGGGCGAGCTTCTGGCTGAGTCCGTGATTATCTCGACGGGAGCTTCCGCGAAGTATCTCGGAATTCCGGGAGAGCAGGAGAACGTTGGTCGCGGCGTAAGCACATGCGCCACTTGCGACGGGTTCTTCTTCCGCGGGAAAAAGATCATTGTTATCGGCGGGGGCGATTCCGCGATGGAGGAAGCCAGCTTCCTGACGCGTTTTGCTTCCAGCGTAACGGTAGTGAACCGCCGCACCGAGCTGCGTGCATCCAAGATCATGCAGGATCGCGCGCGTGAGAATGAGAAGATCCAGTGGGCTCTGGACCGTACGCCGGTTGAGGTGGTTACCAGCGAAACCGGAGTTAAAGGGTTGAAGGTCCGCAACAATGAAACGGGAGAAGAAGAACTGATTGAAGCGGAAGGTGTATTCGTGGCGATCGGCCATACGCCGAATACGGGCTTCCTTGGCAATCAGATTACAACCGACCCGACAGGCTATATCCTGGTTAAACCGGGAACGACGGAGACGAACATCCCGGGCGTGTTTGCTTGCGGCGATGTCCAGGACACACGTTACCGCCAAGCGATTACGGCTGCAGGCACAGGCTGTATGGCCGCTATGGACTGCGAGAAATATCTCGAAGGCCATATGGTGCATGACTGGAGCGAAACACTGAATAAATAATCCCTGACTTTTAGGGGATGATATGTGAAATAGAAAAAGCCTCTGAGCTATACAGCTGACGGTTTTGGCGAGACTAACATCTCGTACCTAACCTGTCTTGTGTAGCCCGGGGCTTTTTTTGCTGATGTTACAGGCTTAATGCCTTGTTGGCATTCTTCACGTCATTCTCCAGCAGCTGCTTCAAATTGTAGGAAGGATACAGACCGCGCGCATACATGAAATAGAAGACCTTGCCGTGCAGTTCAATGGCTTTGTTCAATTGTTTCTGCAGGGTTTCTCTTACGCTTGGCGTTGCGGCTTCGGTAATGGCAATGGCGTAGCTGCGGACAGAGGTTTTGGCGAAACCCAGCAGATGGCCTGCGTAATACGCCGTCAAATCGGCACCGGAAAGACTGCGGGTTCCTGTGGGCGCTTGTGAAAAATAAGGCAGGAGCTCCCTCAGGTTTTGTTCTACTCCATTTATCGCTTCTGTATACAGCCCATGGAGCTCCGGGTCCTTGATATCATGTAATGACATCTTGAACCCCATCAGGTTATTTGCCTGAAAGGCGGTTAATTCATGAATCTCCAACGTTTCATGCCAAGCGAGATGCCTCGGATTTTGACTCATGCTCAAGTAGATTCTCCTCCATAATCAATATGCGATAGCCTATTCATCGGATGGAGGAATGGTGCAACTGCCCAGCCACAAAACTTACAAATCTAGCGACAACCGCACCATATCGCGCAGCCGCATGCCATTTTCGTAGATTTCTTCATCATAATGACGGACAAAAAAGTCCCGGTCGATGCCTGTCATCCGAAACCCGCATTTCTGATACAGCGCCAGCTGCGCCACGCCCGTACTCCCTGTTCCGACTTCAATGGTTGCATATCCAAGCTCTCGGGCCTGCCCGATGGCATGATTCACAAGCTGTTTGCCATATCCCTGGCCGTGCAGATTCTCGCTTATGGCAACGTTAACGAGTTCGATCGTATCAGGCCTTGTAGGGAGCAGGACGTAGACCCCGATGGGATGCGTGTCCTCCTCAGCGACATAACAATGACCGCGCTTTACATAGTCCTCAACGAGCCTTATCGATGGATCTGCAAGCAGCAGCAGGTCCATTGGGGGTTTTTCATGAGTATTCAGCTTTCTAATGTTCACGAGTTTTCTCCCTCATTATCATCTATAGTGATTATAAAAACAGGTTTATTGTAACATGCCTGGCCATCGATTTCCTGGATTTGGATGATTTCAACTGGCGGTTGAATTCTCTCGGGATTCAATAACCAGGTTATTGTATGCCTTACGCAGCGCCCCTACAATGTGGTTATATAGGAGCGTGATACATATGAGAGACATGTTAGCCAAAAATATTCATCGATACCGCAAAGAACGGAGGCTCACCCAGGAGGGGTTGGCCCATAAGCTGGGCGTTACGTTCCAGGCGGTGTCCAAGTGGGAAACGGGACAGACCATGCCTGATACGGCGCTGCTTCCGGAGCTGTCACAGCTGCTTGATGTCAGCATCGATAAGTTGTTTGGTTATTCTGCGACGGGCAAGCCAATCAGCATATATGAAGAGGAGTACAAAACACCGGAGTACTATTGGGGCACGGAGCCGAATGCGGCCTGTTATCAGGTGCTTGAAATGATTCCTCCCACAAGAAGGGTGAAGCTGCTGGATATCGGGTGCGGGGAAGGGAAGGATGCCGTGTTTTTTGCGCGTAACGGCTATGATGTCACAGCATTCGACATTTCGGATGCGGGGATTGAGAAAACGAAGAAATTAGCCGATCATATTGGGGTTCACGTGAACGTATTTAAGGCGGATATTTCGGATTACCGTTTGGATTCGGAGTTTGACGTGCTGTATTCCAGCGGCGTTCTGCATTATATCAGACCCGAGTATCGTGAAGAGATCTTTGCTAATTATAAAAAATTCACGTCGGCAGAGGGGCTTCATTGCCTTAATGTGTTCGTACAAAAGCCCTTCATTGCGCCTCCTCCCGAGGATGAACCGTACGCTTACGACTGGAAATCCGGGGAGCTTATGATGCATTATCACGATTGGTTGATTCACAGCTGCCCGGAGGTGATTTTTGATTGTAACTCATCGGGTATCCCGCACCGGCATGCGATGAGTAAGTTGATTGCACAGAAGGTGTAAATGGAAGGGAGGTTGGGCGGTTTTCTTGCTTTTACACATAAATATGAGGATTGTTAACATAGCGGCCCCATCTCGGACATACATAAGGGTGTAGGAATAATATTGGCATGGGAGGTCTTTCATGAACAACCATAACCATTTTGGTTATCCAGCCCCGCCTGCGGGTTATGCACCGGGTTACTATGCCTATCCCCCGCCCCAACCTATACCGCCGAATTACGCGCCGCGTACCCCGGCAATACCGCAGCCAGCCCACTACGCAGCGCTGGTTGAACCGGCATTTATTGAACATCTGCTCCGGCATAAAGGAGCCAAGGTGGTCATTATGACTACCGCAGGGAAAGTTGATGGGATCTTATCCGGCGTTGCGGTGGACCATCTTCAATTGACGGTCGGGGATCATAAAGCGCTGCACATTCGTCTGGCCGAGGTGGTGTACTTCGAGGGAGTTCCGTTCTGATAAACAGGGGAGCAAAAATAGTTTAAACGGAAAATTACCGGCTGGAAGGGAAGGATTAGGCCGGCAAAGCGCCAATTTATACAGTACAGATCCGAAGGCGTTCCGATGGGGACGTCTTTATTCTATTGAACTGAGGCCGACCGATTTGGGGTCGGTGTGGAGGAACGATGAAAAAAGTACGTATTCCATTCGACATCAAGACGTTGCCTGCCAGCTTGCAGCCATATATCCAGACCGCTGCCGTCTATGACAGCAGCTCATCGGAACAGGCCAAAACCCTGTACATCGAGGGAGCGAACCAACCGATGTTTTTGAAGATAGCGAAACGGAGTGAACTTAAGAGAGAAGGGATGATGTCGGAATATCTGCACGGAAAGGGCCTGGCTCCCAAGGTGCTGGCTTATGAACAGCATGGCGAGAACGATTACCTGCTGACCGTCGCTCTGCAGGGTGAAGATGGGGTGTCCGGGGGACACCTTGATGATCCGAAGAGGCTGGCTGCCGTGTTCGGGGAGAGTTTGCGTTATCTCCATTCTGTATCGGCTGCGGATTGTCCCTTTCCGAATCGAACGGCTGAACTTCTCCAGGAATATCAGGAAAGTTTCATGAACAAAACGGAAGATATCGAAGGGTTTCCGGGTGGAAGAGAACAGGCTCTATTAAGCCTTGAGAAGCTGCAGGGAGCAGCACATCATGATGTGCTGCTCCACGGCGATTATTGTCTGCCGAATCTGATAATGAGGGATTTCCAGCTTGAAGGTTTTATCGATCTGGGTTATGGCGGGATCGGGGACCTTCACTACGACCTCTATTGGGGAATATGGACGCTGCGATATAATCTGGGGAACGATGACTACAAGGATATTTTTCTCGACCACTACGGCCGGAACGATTACGATCCGGAGAGATTGGCGTTATGGACTGTATTGACGGATCGTATCTAGGAGGAAAGGGAGATGCACATGAATTCATATCATATTCGAGTCGCTGGACGGGAGGATGAATCCTTTCTACGGGAAATGCTGTATGAGTCTCTGTATGTGCCCGAGGGAGAGGAGCCTTTTAGCAGGGATATCCTCGAGGAACCGTTTATGAAAAAATATGTGGAGAACTGGGGGAGAGAGGGCGATTTAGGCTATATTGCCGTGAATGCCACAGGAAAGCCGACAGGCTCGATTACGATCCGTTATTTTGATGAAGGGAACAAGGGATTCGGTTACGTGAGCGATGACATTCCGGAACTGGGCATGGCGCTGCTGCCGGAATCCCGCGGGCAAGGGCTCGGAACGGCCCTGATGAAGGAATTGTTCAGAGGAATGAAGGAGCAGGGAATTCAAAAGGTATCGTTAAGCGTCGCTCCGGAGAATACGGCCGCTATGAAATTATATGAGCGGTTCGGATTCCAGGAGGTGGGCATGAGCGGAACCTCTATTACGATGCTTGCGGATGTAATCTGAAGAATGAGAATTGGGGATCTAATAAGGGAAGATGGGGGGATCGCGATGCTGGTGTACGAGGCTGGACCGATTACGGTTCGCGAGCTGGAGGAGAAGGATGAAATATCCTTAGCTTCTTGGCTGTCCAATCCGGATGTGCTGCAGTATTATGAGGGACGGGACAATCCTCACGACGTGGAGCGGGTGCGGGAGCATTTTTACGTGGATGATGATGAGACTCGCTGCATCATTAAATATGAGGGGAAACCGATCGGATATATTCAGTTTTATCTTCTGGATGAAGAGACGTTAGGCGAGTATGGATATAACGAGAGTGATGCAGACTGCAGAACCTTCGCCACGGATCAATTCATCGGGGAGCCGGATTATTGGAATCGAGGCATCGGTACGAAGCTCATGACTTCCATGGTGGAGTATCTCGTGTTTCAGAGGCAGGCTGATCGGATCGTAATGGACCCGCAGGCATGGAATGAACGGGCGATTGCTTGTTACGAAAAGTGCGGCTTCCGGAAGGTCAGACTGCTGGAGAAGCATGAACAGCATGAAGGTGAACTGCGGGACTGCTGGATTATGGAGTATCGGGCAGAGCGAAAGTAAATCGATTGGGCATTGAAGGGATGGGCCGGAGCGGCTAAGATTATACGTGCTGCGTTTTCAGTGTAGGTAGGAAGCAAAAGAGTACGGGGCCTAGAGGAAACCGTACTCTTTTGCTCTTTTTCTTTAAATACTCATATCATTATGGTCAAGCTGGGTTGCTCTGATCTTAGGGATCAATCCTCTTTCAGCTGCAGCTGGTGCTTGATGAATCCTCCCCGTTTCATGGAATCGTAACCGTTAGCGGTATTCCCTTGGAATACGGCGCGCGACCCCGGTTCGGATGGCTGCCTGGATGACAAGGTCCCGGATACCGCTGACGACTTGCTGGTTGAATACGCTCGGGATGATGTAATGCCGGCTCCGTTCCTTGTCCGTGACCGCCGATGCGATCGCTTCGGCCGCGGCGAGTTTCATCTCCTCGTTGATGGCAGAGGCTCGGCAGTCCAGGGCGCCGCGAAAAATACCGGGAAAACATAACACGTTGTTAATCTGGTTCGGGTAATCCGAGCGGCCTGTTGCAATGACGCCCGCGATATCCTCTGCCTCCTCCGGCAGAATCTCCGGGATCGGATTGGCCATCGCGAAGACGATCGGACGCTCTGCCATCGCTTGAACATCCTTTCTCTTCAGGATTCCACCGGCAGACAAGCCGATGAATACGTCGGCGCCCTGGATGACGTCTTGAAGTGAACCGGAACGCCGTTCGGGGTTGGTGTTGCTGGCGTACCATTGCCACATTGGATGGTCATACGTCTGATCGGAGGTCAGCGCGCCGAGGCGATCGACGCCGATGATGTTCTTCACGCCCGCCGATATAAGTATTTTGCTGCAGGCAACGCCGGCGGCGCCAATGCCGCAGACAACAACCTTCAGATTCTCTACGGATTTACCGACGACCTTCAGCGCATTGATCAAGGCTGCATACAGGACGACGGCGGTTCCATGCTGGTCGTCATGGAACACCGGGATGTCCAATTCCTCGCGCAGACGCTGCTCAATCTCAAAGCATCGCGGCGAGGAGATATCCTCCAGATTGATACCGCCAAACGCGGGAGCGATCGCTTTGATCGCCGTAATGATCCCTTCGGTATCCTGTGTATCCAGACAGATTGGGAAGGAGTCCACATCCGCCAGCTGCTTGAAGAGCATCGACTTGCCCTCCATCACCGGCATGGCCGCATAGGGGCCAATATTGCCAAGTCCCAGGACGGCGCTGCCGTCGGAGATGACGGCTACGGTGTTGCGCTTGACGGTGAGCGTAAAGGCTTTACGCGGTTCTTCGTGGATCGCCATGCATACGCGAGCAACATCCGGCGTATACACGCGGGAGAGGTCGTCGCGGTTCTGGATCGGCGCTTTCAGCTTGGTTTCAATCTTTCCTCCAAGATGAAGCAGGAAGGTGCGGTCAGATAGATGCAGCAGCTGAACGCCGGACATACTGCGAATGCGCTCGGCAATAATGTCGATGTCGATGGTGTCGATCACCGTAATGGTGACGTCGCGAATCGTCGTATGCTTACTCGTCTGAATGACGTCAATGGCCACGATATCGCCTCCCGCCTCGAAGATGGCGGCCGTTACTTGGCCAAAGCTTGCTTCTTCCGTATGCATTTCGATTCTTGCGATGACACTTTTGCCGCCTAGTTTGCTGGTATTCATGACTGCCTCCTTGGCTTATATACGTATGATGGGTTAGCCTTCTTCGTTCACGATAACTTCCTTGCCTCTTCGCTTGAGTAGAATCGGAACGATAATCCAGAGCAAGGCGATGATGAGGAATGCCAGCGACATCGGCTTCTGCAGGAAGATCATAAAGTCGCCGTTGGATGTGGTCAGCGCCCGGCGCATATTGTTCTCGATCATAGGACCCAGCACGAGTCCGAGCACGAGCGGTGCAAGCGGAAAATCATTGCGGGCCAGCAGGAAGCCGGCAATGCCGCAGATGAGCAGCAGGACCAGGTCAAAGATCTGTGCTTGAACGGCGTAAACGCCGAAGATGGAGATGGCAATGATGATGGGTATGAGGTATTTGGCCGGGGTCTGGATGACCTTGGCAAATACTTTAACCAGCGGCATATTCAGTACAAGCAGCAGCAGGTTACCGATGAGCATGCTGGCGATCAGTCCCCATGCAACTTGAGGGTGCTCTTCGAACAGCAGCGGGCCTGGCTGGATGTTGTACATGATGAGTGCCCCCATCAGGATGGCAGTTGTTCCGGAACCCGGAATTCCCAGTGTCAGCAGAGGGATCATAGCGCCTCCGGATGCCGCATTGTTGGCCGACTCGGGTGCAGCAACGCCAGCGATATTGCCTTTGCCGAAGGATTCGGGATGCTTGCTAACCTTTTTCTCAACGATATAACTGAAGAAGGAAGCAAGCGTTGCGCCGGCACCCGGCAGGATGCCGATAAAGAAGCCGAGGATCGAGCCGCGGGCAATCGGTCCCGCGCTATCCTTCATGTCTTGGCGTGTCGGCAGGATGCGGCCGATCTTGGAAGTTGGACCCGCTGCGTAGTCCCTCTCCAGGATGGATTTAAACACTTCGCCAAGGGCAAACAAACCGACGGCAATCGTTAGAAATTCCAGTCCGGAATACAGGATGGGAATATCGAAGGTGAATCGGGCGACGCCGGATACGGTATCCATGCCGATGGTCGCGAGCAACAGACCGAATACGGTCATGATGAGCGCCTTGGTGATCGATTTGCCTGCAAGCCCGCTTACTGCACAGAGTCCCAGCAGCATGAGCGAGAAATAATCAGCTGGGCCGAATTTAATCGCTACATTGGATAAAGGCTCCGCCAGCGCGATCAACGCCACAAGCGCGAAGAGCCCGGCTGCGAACGAGCCGATCGCAGCGATGGACAAGGCGGGGCCTGCCCTGCCTTGCTTCGCCATCTGGTAGCCGTCCAGCGTCGTAACAACAGAAGAGGACTCCCCGGGCGTGTTCAGCAGAATCGAAGTAGTAGATCCGCCATACATGGCTCCATAATAAACGCCTGCCAGCAGAATGATTGAACTGGTTGCTGCCGCTTCCGCCGGCAAGCCGCTAGTCATGGAGGCGGTGACGGGGATCAAAAGCGCGACGCCGCTCATCGGACCGATGCCGGGAAGCACCCCGACCGAAGTGCCGATCAGCACGCCTAAAAAGGCAAAGAGCAGGTTATGCCACTGCAAGGCGGTCATAAAGCCGTCCGCCAGATAATCCAGAACATTCATTGTAGATTCCTCCCATGCTCATGATAGCCAAGACGGGAAGCCCGGCATGGAGCCTTCCAGCAAAACAACAAAGATGACGTACACGCCGCCGGAGAACAGCGCGGAGATTAGAATGGATTTCAGCCACTTGCCTCGTTCCAGCGTCTGAAACGCAAACAGGAGGAACAGGAAGGTACCGATGATATATCCGATGAATTCCAGGAAATAGGCATAAAGAAAGGCTGCCGCAAAAATCATGAAGAACCGTTTGTAGTCCAGTTTCTCTGTACGGTTCTCCGCCGGCTTGGCTTTCAGGGCTTCATAAAACAAACGAATGCTCAGCAGCACAAGCGCCAGCCCGAGGCCGAACGGGAATATGTTAGGGCCAACGGTGCTTCCGTACGCGGATGAGCTGATCTTGGCGCTCTGCCACATAAAGCCGATGCCAAGGAGCAGAAATACGATGCTGGCGTAGCGGTCAAACGTTCTGTTCAAGGTGGACACCTCCTCAAGGATGAAACGGGAGAGGGGAGGGGAGCGCACCGCTCCCTCAACTCCAAGGCTTACTTCTGCATACCCAACGCTGTGAGCAGCTCCTGCACGTCTCGCTCCTGTTCTTCAAGGAATGCCTTGAAGTCAGCAGCGTTTCGGTATTCGCTTGCCCAGTCGTTGGCAACCAGCTCTTTCTGCCATGCTTCGTTCTCGGAGAGGTCCTTCAGCGTTTTATCCCAGAAGGCCAGCTGTTCTTCCGTCAGTCCCTTCGGACCGAATACGCCGCGCCAGATCGTAAATTCGGCATCCAGACCGAGCTCCTTCAGGGTCGGTACATCCGCGAAGTCTCCGCCCAGGCGTTCACTTGAAGTAACGGCCAGGATTTTGATCTTGCCGGCTTTCAAGTAACTGCCGAGCGAAGAGATATCCGTGCCGATCGCATCGGCATTGTTGCCGAGGAGGGCCGCGATGGCTTCGCCGCCGCCATCATAAGATAAGTACTTAACGGTTCTTGGATCCACGCCGGATTTGAATGCAGGCAGAACGCTGATCAAGTGGTCCATCGAGCCCGGAGCGGAGCCACCAGCTAGCGTGACTGAAGTGGGATCGGCTTTGATCGCGTCGATCAGCGATTGCAGATCGGTAAATTTGGAGTTTGCCGGTACGGCAATCGCTCCAAAGTCTTTGGTCATTTGGGCGAGAGGTGTCACGTCTTTGTAGCCAAATGGACTGTTCCCTTCTTTTTTCAGATTGTTAATGAGAATGGGCGGAGAACTCACGAACAGCTTGTAGGGATCTTCGTTGTCTTTTGCCACGTATTCCGCGAGAAATACGGTCCCGCCGCCGCCGGGTTTATTCTCAACCGTCATGGTCTGTTCGATGAGCTTCGTTTCCGTTAATACTTTGGTGAGGGAACGGGCCGTTTTGTCCCATCCACCGCCGGCGCCTGAAGGCGCGGTCACGATAAATGGTTTTTTCGGATAATCGCCGGTGCTGCTTCCGGAAGTACTGCAGGCTGTCAAGCTCATCGCCAGGACAAGTGCAGAAGCTATGATTGTGAAGCCGGTTCGTTTTAGCATGAATGAGTTCCTCCTTTATGGATAACCAATGCTCGTAATTACTGTAAGCGCTTACTTTATGATTCCTCTATACTACCATCGTGAATCTAGCTTGAATAGAATTGCGACATAAGTTGAAAAAGCTTCATTTCGCTAATTTTGTTCATAAAATTCACGGCCGATTTTTGTCAGAGACTATTGTTACAGGTGTGATCTAGAATACAATAGGGAAATCAGAGCCGCGTTTATGGCGATAATCCTTATGGAGGAATATGAATGCGTTTACAGACGAGATTGATTCTGCTTATAGGCACCCTTTTGTTTTCTGTTATTGTCGCCTTGACCTTCAGTTTTGAGCGGCTGCTCGTCACAACGCTGGAGAAGAGCATTGGCGCTTCGGCATTAAAGCTGGCGAAGGCCGTGGCGGAGATGGACGTCATTCAGGACGCGTTCGAGGAAGAGAACCCGTCTGCCATCATTCAGCCTGTGGTCGAGGAAATTCGGCTGGAGACGGACGCGGAGTATATCGTCATCGGTAACCGAGAAGGGATCCGTTATGCGCATCCGCTCGCCGATCGGATTGGCAAAGAGATGGTCGGTGGCGACAACGGCCCGGTACTGCAGGGCATGAGCATCATATCGAAGGCGATTGGCTCCATGGGACCCTCGCTTCGGGGGAAGACGCCGATCTACAATGATAAGAATGAAATCATCGGTATCGTATCGGTCGGCATTTTAATGAAAGATATCGAGATATCGGCACAATCGTATCGCAATCGTGTCCTGTTCTTTGCAGGACTTGCATTAATCCTGGGATGTTGCGGCGCTATATGGATATCGTCCAGCGTCAAGCGATCCATTCACGGACTGGAGCCCAAGGAAATCGGCTTATTATATCAAGAGAAACGGGCGATTCTGGAAACGATTCATGAAGGCATTATCGCTGTCAATCGGGAGGGCATCGTAACCTTGGCCAACCATACAGCCATGATGCTGATCGATCCGGAGGAGCGCAGGGTGATCGCCGGGCAGTATATTCAGGACGTTATCCCGGGCACCAGGCTGCTGGAGGTGATGCAAACCGGGGTAGCAGAGAAAGACCAAGAGATGGTCATTAACGATCATGCGGTTGTGGTGAACCGGCTGCCTATCTATGATCATGAGCATCGGATTGTAGGGGCGGTCTCCAGCTTTCGAAACAAGTCCGAGCTGCTTCACTTGACCGAAGAGCTCACGCAGGTGAAGAGATATACGGAAGCGCTGCGCGCGCAGACGCACGAATATTCCAACAAGCTGTATACGATATACGGCCTGATTCAGCTGGAATCGTACCAGGAGGCGATGGATCTGATTACGCATGAGACCGATGTGCACCAGAACCTGATTCAATTCCTGCTGCAGGAGATTCCCGATCCCATCATCGGCGGCATTCTTATTGGAAAGTTTAATCGCGGAAGCGAGTTGAAGGTGAAAGTTGAGATCGACCGGAGCAGTTCCTTTAAAGACATTCCCGGTCATATTAGCCGAAACCAGCTCGTCACTATTATCGGTAATTTGATCGACAACGCCATGGAGGCAGCAATGGGATCCAAATCGGACAATAGATGGGTAAGGATAGAGTTACACGATCAGGCCAATGAATTAATGATCGAAGTATCCGACAGCGGGACCGGTATTGCCGAGGCTGGAACGGATCGACTGTTTGAGCTGGGTTACTCCACCAAGGGGGAGCGCAATCGAGGTTTTGGCCTATCAATCGTCAACGGGACCATACAGCAACTGCAGGGTACCATTGCTTTCCGCAACGTACCAGAAGGCGGGGCCGTGTTCACGGTCAAGATACCAAAAACAAGGGGAGATGTTCATGATTCGGGTAGCAATCATTGAGGATGATGTGCGTATTGCCAGCATTAATCAACGGTTTGTTGAGAAGGTGGAGGGCTTCGAGGTGATAGGCATTGCAACGGATCGGGCCCAGGCGCATGAGCAGCTGGATATTCTGGCACCTGATCTGGTGCTGCTGGATTTGTATTTTCCCGATATGTCGGGATTGGATCTGCTGCAGCACATTCAACGGGGATATCCGAATACCGATGTTATTATTATAACGGCAGCCAAGGAATTCGATACGGTGCGGGAGGCGATTCGCGGCGGTGTGTACGATTTTATGATCAAGCCGGTGGTCTTCGACCGTTTCCAGGAGAAGCTGAAAGCCTATCGGAAATATTACGAGCAGATGAAGCAGCTCGGCGGCGCGAACAAGCAGATCGATCAACAGGGCATCGACCAGCTGTTATGGCGTGCCGGTGAACGGATGGACAGGGAAGTGTATTTTCCAAAAGGCATCGATAAACTGACGAGCGAGAAAATCCTGTCCTACATCGAGGAGTCCGGGGACGTGTGGACCGCGGAGGAATTGGGCAAGCGTGGAGGCTTCAGCCGAACGACAGCAAGAAGATATCTGGAGTACTTCGTGGAGAAGGGCGTCCTCGTGGCGGATATTTCCTATGGCACGGTAGGCAGGCCGGAACGGGTATACCGGAAAGCGGAGGATTAAATAACAGGATGATGGTGCGGTAACTCTCCTAAGCTTGCAGGGTTATCGCTTAAGCTATTACCTGTATTCTCAGAGAAAGGACGGACGCTATGATTACTACCGTTGTTTTTGATCTGGACGGGACCCTGCTTGACCGCGATACATCACTGATTCGCTTCGTACAAGACCAGTATGATCGTTTATTGCTCCATGATGCGGCAGTGGACAGAGAGGTGTATGTGAGACGGTTTGTTGAGCTGGATCGCAGAGGATATGTATGGAAGGACCAAGTGTATCGTCAGTTAATCGAGGAGTTTGCTCTTCCTCTGCCATGGGATACCCTCCTGACCGATTACATATCCGAGTTTCATCAACATTGCGTCGGTTTCCCCAATCTGTATGCAGCGTTGGACAGCTTGAAAGGTAAGGGAATAAAACTCGGACTGATCTCCAATGGTTACGGCGAATTTCAATATAACAATATCAAGGGACTCGGCATCGAGCCTTATTTTGATATTATTGCGATTTCGGAGTGGGAGGGCTTACGCAAGCCCGATCCAAGGATTTTTGCCAATACATTAAGCCGTCTTAAATCAAAGGCTGAAGAATCGATCTATGTCGGCGACCATCCGGACAACGACGTAACCGCAAGCCGGCGTATTGGCATGAAGGGCATCTGGAAGCGGGATCCCTACTATGATCCGGACTTCGCCAAGGATGGGGAGATTACCGATTTGCTTGAGATTATGAATTATTTGCAAAATTGAAGAACCATTCCCTATGCCTCCTCGTTATTATGATATGAGCCTAATCGGGATAACCATGTTATCAAATGCGTCTTGCATATGGTGATCCTGCCCACACTGTTGGTGTGGGTTATTCGGTTTTGGGGTATAACCGGAAACCCCCGGGTTAACAGCAGGGCCGATTATGACGCGGGTGTGCGTTTTTTTAAACGCATTTTAAACATAGGAATCCCCGTCATTTAAACTTGATCCTGTAACTTATAAGTAGAACATCACAGAGGGAGTGAACGAAGAGCATGCTGGAAGCCTATCTGTTTCCTATATCTTATGCATTTTTAACCTTTCCCATAGCGGCTTTGCTGTGCGCAGTTCCCTTTCTGATTGTGCAGTATCGCAAATATGGTTATTTTAATAAATTCCGGGGATTTCTGCTGTATCTATTTCTGCTCTACATGATGAACGCGGTGTATCTGGTGCTCCTTCCTTTGCCTGCCTCGCGGCACAATCCCCCGATGAATGTAGCCTCGGTCATGCAGTGGATTCCGCTGAATTTTATACAGGATATATTGAAGGAGACCAAGGTGGTATGGGGCGTGCCCTCGACTTACCTGCATTTGTTGAAGGAAAGAGCCTTCTTGCAGGTCGTGTTTAACGTATTTCTCGTGGTTCCGTTCGGTATGTTCCTGCGTTATTACGCTCGGGCATCCTGGCTTACGTGCTTGGTGGCCTCATTCGGACTATCGCTGTTCTTCGAGGTGACCCAGGTGACCGGCATTTACGGCATCTATGATCACCCCTACCGGTTGTTTGATGTGGATGATCTGCTGTTGAATACCATGGGTGGGATGATGGGATTCGTGCTCGCGGATTGGATGAAAAATCACCTGCCACGCCTTGATCGACTGGACGAGACGGTGGATCTGTCGCAGAAACGGGTCAGTTATACGCGCCGGGCGATCGCTTTTGGCATTGATGCAGGGGTCGTGCTGCCGATCATCGGCGTGTTGACCGTACTGAACGTGAGGGGTGCGTATTTTATTGTCGTCATTTTATATCATATCGTGCTGCCTTATATGATGCAGGGACAGACGCTGGGCAAGTGGATTGTCCGGGTCCAGATTCGAGGTGCAGAGGAACACCTGAAGTTGAAGGAAGTGATTACCCGTAACGGTCTGTTATATGTGGTATGGGGTGGACTTCATGCCCTGCTTATTACCGTTAATGTCTTGGGTTCACAAGTCCTGGCTGCCATGTATGCACTAGGGGTATTGCTTCTGGATGGCGTTGTGTGTATCCATGTGCTGTTATGTCTCATCCATCGTGACCGGAAGCTGCTGCATGAAGCCAAGAGCGGAACGAGGCTGGATATTGTAGAGAATAAACCATTAACCAAGACGGTTTAATTAAGGTTACCACAGGGTCTCTTATTTGTTATAATGTGGAAAATGGGTTCGCCGAGGAGGAGATATAACTGAAGGGTAAAATCCTCTCCATTTCCGCAATCATTGTGGGGTTGCTGTTTATTTCCAATCAGCATCTGGGCTATTCGTTCGGGGATGATCTGTTTCGCTGGGCAGGGATCTCGCCATGGACTAAGCAAGGCAATTATGGCTTTCATCTTCCTGTAATTACCGGTCTAGTTTTGTTGATGGTCGGTATCCTGTGGGTGGTCCGCAGATATCGCCCCCGTTATCCGAAGATCATGAGCCGGGTGATGATCGGCTGTGTTGCATGGATCGTTATTTTTCCATTTATATCAGAGTTTGTTATGTATGTGGTGAATTATAATTTGAGCGGAATATCCACCGTGTCCTACTCCAGAAAAGACAGCAAGTGTGATTATCGCTCAGAGAATGATGCTATTCGGGCACACTGCCAGATTCATATTTACAGTTATGGCACTGAGCAGCAGGTTATGGTACGACCGCTAAGCGTTAATATTGGAGGGAAGATGGTTAATTTCGAGCCTAAGGCAGTTACGGTTCGGCCTCGAGGGGTGGTGCAGGTCGAAGAAACCTTTGAGGGTTCGACAGAGCAAATCGATGCTTCATACGGTGTTTCAGGCGGAATAAACGAGCCAGGCATCGAGTTGATCGTCGATGGCAGGAGCAAGCAGATAAAATAGCCTCCCGTTACGTATGAAGGTACATGACTCTGATATCCGAGGTGGACCATGGTAAATTTCCATCGTACGGAATGGTATATGAAATTACCGGTCACCTACCATACGGATCGGGAAGGGACCTACGGCGGCAACTTCTCTAATATTTACCCAAAGGGAACAAAATACTATGCCATCCAAGGAATTACTCCGGAATCCGTGATCGCGGTTGAGACGCTGGAAGGCTATGTCATGGCTCGTTATGATGGTGAGTCTGGCGGGGCCCGTGTTCCGTGGGAGATCATTAAGGATTGGATTGTGGTAGGGTTCATCCTTCTGATCGTTGTGTGGGTGGCGGCCGTTGTTCGCAAGAAGCGGGCGAGTGGCTCATATAGGCGCTAGATGGCTTCGGGAGTTAGGCATTTATTCGTGATGTGTTTATAACACAGCCGGTATTCTTTGAGCATGCTCATAGGACACCGGCTTATTACATTCATGTATTTGTACGAATTGCAGGCTGACTCATGGAGGATTTATATTTGCTACAATAGAATACAGAACTAGAAACCGATACAAAGGAGACAGCTCATGAAACCGATACGAAACTCGGCCAAGGCCGTCATTATGCGGAATCATCAAATTCTTCTAACGAAAAACGTAGATCATTTGGGGGATTTCTATCTGTTCCCTGGCGGCGGACAAGAGAAAGGGGAAACCTTGGTGCAGGCGGTGCTCAGAGAGTGTCAGGAGGAAATCGGGCGTAAGGTGGAAGTTCGCGATCTGCTGCATGTCCGTGAATACATAGGGTCCAACCACGAGTTTGCGGAATGGGATTCCGATGTGCACCAAGTGGAGTTTTATTTTGAGTGCAACTTGGCGGATGCAGGGGATACCTTTCTTGGCCATAACCCGGATGAATACCAGGTGGGTGTGGAATGGATCGATCTGTCCGCATTGGATGACATTCGGGTATACCCTCGCTCCCTGGTTAAGCCGCTTCAGGATAAGGCTGCGCGCCCCGTGGTTTGCTATGTTGGCGATACGAACTGATTTTATCTACAGAAAATGTTCAAGTTTGTGATCTAAATTCAAATGAGATGATGGAGGATGCCGCGTATGGATCAATGGGAATACAAAACGCTGAAATACAAAACCGGAGGATTTCTCGGAGGCAAGGTGAATGAGGAGGAATTCGAGGATTTATTGAACAGCTACGGTATTGACGGCTGGGAATTGATCTCGTGCTTTGATACGAGCGTGCATCAAGGCCAGTCCAGAGACATCATTGCCGTGATGAAGCGAAGGGCATATCTGGGGTAGAGAATGAATAGAGGGGAGACGATCTGATGATCATTCGCGAGACAGAGGATGCTTTTGTGATGACCACCCAGGACGACCATGGCCGATTCTCGGGCGATGTTGCCCGGGGCTTCCGGCGAGAGCTGTTTATGGATGAGTCTGTATTGGAAGAAGTACTGCTGGCTATTACCGAGCATGACCGCGCTTGGTTTCGGATGGATGACACGCCGATTTGGAATGACGAGAGCCGGACTCCGTATACTTTTATCGATTATCCGGTCCGGCCGAAAATGCTAATGTATACCAAGGGTGTTGATGAGATCGAAGCGATGAGTCCTTATGCAGGGTATCTCTGCAGCCTTCATTTTGCGTCGTTTATGAAAAATGCGGCGGAAGCCCCGCTGGTAGAATTCTACCGTTCGGAGACGGAACGGCAAAAAAGACTGCGTGAACAGTTTTCATTTCCCGATGAAGATGTGGTTAACAGGCAGTTTGGCCTGCTGCAGCTGTGCGATGATATCTCGCTCTATGTAAACATGAATGCACCCGGTGTTCCCAAGGATCAGGAGCATCCTTGGTTCAAAGAGGGCTTCGATATGTCAATCGATGGGGAAAAGGTTATGGCGTCCTGGGCAAGCGAGCATGAGATTCGACTGCGTCCATTTCTATTCGAACAGGCATGGTCGGCTTCAGTGAAGTGGAAATATGTACTGAAGGCGAAGATTGATCAGCAGGGAGTGGCCAAGGCATTTGATGGAGCAGCGTGGACGGAGCAGACGGTTACTTTTGTACCGTAAGTTTATATAACGGTCATCCTTCATCGGCAAAAATATGATATGATCACCACAGTGGGTTATAGACTGGACGATTTGATTCTGTAGGAATGTAGAGGATGAATAATGAAGAAAAAGGAATTTTTGATCGTTGCGCTGCTTAATTTTTTGGCTGCGATAGCGTTCTTGGTGGTTGTTTTCATTACGGATCGAAGCTCTTGGCAGTGGGGATTTGGAGTCGTTTCACTGTTGTTTGCGATTGGTGGAGTAGGAAACTTGGTTTTGCATGCCAAGAACAAGTAAAACCTCCTTCGCAGGGCTATCACGATAAGATTCACTTTGTAAGGCAGGAGGATTATGATTTTGATAGAATGGAAGAACCTTTATCGGGGTGTGCTGATGGGAGTCAGTGACCTGATACCAGGTATAAGCGGCGGCACCATTGCTGTCGTGCTCGGTATCTATGATCGTTTGTTGGCGGCTATCAGCGGATTTTTCAGCAGGGAATGGAAGAAGCAGCTGGGCTTTTTGATTCCGCTTGGCGTTGGAATTGGAGCAGCTCTATTGCTGCTGAGTCGCTTGATTGAATACCTGCTGGCAAGCTATTATGAGCCCACCCAGTTTTTCTTTACCGGATTGATTTTAGGGGTGTTGCCTCTTATTCTACGTAAAGCGGAGGCAAGAACCAAATTCAATGCCGTGCATGTGGTTGTGTTGATTGCAGCAGCCGGTTTATTGGCTTCGACGGCCTTTCTCAGAACGGATGCCACATCCGATCCGATAACGGTCCTGACCTGGTCCAACGGGATCGGACTGTTCTTATCCGGCTGGTTAGCCAGCATGGCGATGCTGCTGCCTGGCATTAGCGGGTCATTTGTACTTCTCCTTCTAGGCGTATATTCTACTGCCATTTCAGCTCTTTCCTCATTAAATATAGGAATTATAGCTGTTATTGGTGCGGGAGTGGTGGTTGGCTTTGTAGTTAGCAGCCGGTTGATTCGGTACCTGCTTGACCGTTTCCCATATATGACATATGCCGTGATTATTGGATTGATATTAGGATCTATTGTTATCGTATTTCCGGGTATTCCATCCGGAACGGGGATGATGGCTACCAGTGTAGGCACCTTGCTGCTGGGGCTTATCGTAGCGGTATTCATGGGTAGAAAAGAATAAGCTTGAAAATGTAAAACAGGGAGCCGCGTGCTTCCTGTTTTTAGGTTGACACGGAGTAACTTGACTATGGCGGAGCGAAGGGTTGAGGTGGAATATGAATCATTTATGCCTTTACTTGTCATCGCATTTATGTGATAATATTCACAAATAGTAGCGATGTTTAGATGTCGATGTTGTCTTTCCAAGTAAAGGAGCGTTATTCATGAGGAATAATGGGAATTGTGTCAGCTGCGGCGGCGAGGTATACCCTGCCTCTAACAGATGCGCTCAATGCGGAATGCTGCAGACGTCCGGTCCAACCAAGCACACATTCATGCTGCAGGTCGCTTCGATGATTGGTGCCGGGTTGCTTATTTTTGCAGTCCCGGTGATCCTGCTGATGATGTGGAGATATTAGGATCGAAGCGAATCATTTGTATAAATCCCCCACTCGAAGACTGTGATTGAAGCGTTCATCAAGTGATGAGGGGGTTTATTTCATTATATTGATCTTGTACCGAGACTCTCATTCAGGATGCATGGTAAAATACCCCTAACTAGAAAAAGGATGGGGTTCGCGATGATACATATAATAGAAGAATTTGCTGCCAGCATTCGTTTTTCGGGTGCTGTGCTCGTAACCGACGAAAATGACAACATCGTATGGAACGGTGCCTTCGGTTATTCAAACCGGGCCGATCAGATCCCGAATCAAGCAGACACCCGGTTTGGCATTGCCTCAGGCTGTAAGCTGTTCACCGCGATTGCGGTTTGTCAGCTTATCGAACAGGGCAAGCTGTCGCTGGACAGCAAGCTAAGCGATTGTCTGGATATTCCGCTGCCTAATTTTAGCCCGGAGATTACCGTTTTTCATTTGTTGAGTCACAGCTCGGGTATCCCGGATTACTTTGATGAAGAGGTTATGGACGACTTTGAGGATCTGTGGAAGACAATTGCCATGTATACACTCCGTAACGGAAGGGATTTCCTTCCTCTGTTCCAGGATGAGCGTATGAAATTTCAGCCCGGTGAAAGATTTCATTACAACAACGCAGGATTTGTGGTGCTTGGCCTGATCGTTGAACAGCACGCCGGAATGCCGTTTCGCGACTATGTCCAGCAGTTTGTATTGGAGCCGTGCGGCATGCAGCATTCGGGATATTTTCCGCTAGATCGTCTGCCCGCGAATACGGCTTACGGGTATATTGATGAGGAGGACGGCACGTGGAGAACGAACCAGTATGCCATTCCGATTCAAGGTTATGCCGATGGCGGGGCCTATGTGACGGCACCGGACATGATCAAGTTATGGAGATCGCTGATGAACAACACGATGCTCACCGCACCCCTGACCGAGAAGCTGCTGGCTTCACATATACAAGTCCCTGGCAGTGATCTGCATTATGGACTTGGCGTGTGGATTACCAAGAAAAATGAGAATGTGTTTAAATATCACGTCATGGGCTATGATCCGGGGGTGAATTTTCGGTCTGCTTATTATCCGGCCACCGGTCATACCCTTGTAGTGGCTTCCAATGCCGCTGGTGGCGCTTTTGAAATGATGCAGTTCATCGAGGAAGAATGGTTGAAGTGATCTGATCTATATGAAACAGCCCCGGGCCTTGAATAGGTCAGGGGCTGTTGCTTTGTTGATTCCAAGATCAAGCGGGTGCTGAGACTTACGATTCAGCTTTGAAGTACCGATTCGCCGCGGGTCGGAACATAAACATCAAGGCTGCAACAACGGCGATTATATGAAGGATACGGCTGGAAGCAAACAGGATGGAAATATTATCTGCATTAGCAAATGCGTCCCAAAGGGAGCCGCCATTTATGAGCCATTGGATGGGGTCAATGATAAGGGAGAGAATGCCAAACCCGCCTAAAAACAAAGCGAGTGTGATACGCGCCCAATTCTTACCCCGAAGCATTCTGACCATGATGTAGACAAGGACTGCGAACATCATGGTTCGTGCTGCGACTTGAGTGAGAATACCGACAATTCCAGCATCCGTTTGGCTGGATATCGAATCGATGACAGCCAGAGTCATCTCGAATACCCCTGCACCGATGGCAATGATCCATAACAGAAAGGACTGGAACACCTCAGAGGGGATAGCATCCTTTTTCAAGATTCATCATTCCTTTCGTGCTAGAGTGATACAATAACACGTTGTTAGGAGAAACAGGTTTAAACGATGGTGCGTCTGGCCGTGAACCACCAGCCTCCTGCAAGCAGAACGAGGGAGATAATCAGCGTGAGCCCAAGCCCTTGTAGCAGCGAATCGTTGAAGAGAAGGGCCAGCAAGCCATCAGCCAGCGTATGCCGGAGTGAAGGAATGGAAGTAAAGATCGGGATTGCCGCAATAAATACCACCCAGATCACCCAGCCCATGACTTGACGCAGACCGGAAAACAACAGATTCAGTAATGAAATAAGAAGCAGGTAAGCGCCGAATTGATAGAAGAACATGCCAACGATTCCAAATTGAGTCCACCCAAAGATTTCAAGGATGTTGAAGGTATTCTCATATTGTCGTATAAAGCTGATCTCCACCTGAAACCAGACGATATTGAGGACAGCAAAGATGGCGGACCATATGGAGTAAACCAGAAGCATGCCAATATAATATTCTTTTCGTGTAGCTCCTAAATTCATTACCCGCCGGAACAAGCCTGCCGGGAGCACGCTGCCTACAAATATAAGGAACACGATGAGGAGATTGGCCGCAGACACCTGCGTATTCTCCGTACTGTCTCCAAGAGACAGGCTTACGATTACATTTGTAATCATACTTATCGCAACAGTGCCCAGCATCACCAGGAGATAAGGTCGAAGCTGAAGAAATGAAGCCCTCATGAGCGCAGTGGTTTTATTCAATGGATTGGCCTCCTTCGATCAAATAGGAGAAAAACTTTTGCAGCGGTAAACCGTCAATAACGATACCAAGTTTGTTGGCTTGTGCACGGTCTGCCTCATGGATAGCTCCATATATCGCGGTTAAGGAACCTTTACCATAAGATTCTTTATAGATCACGTGGCGATCCTTCGTAAACAGTTCGACTTGCTCCTGGTTCCCGGTCAACAGATGAGAATTGGCACGGATATGGTCAACATCGTCATGCAATAACATAGCGCCGGAATCCATGATGTAAACTTTCTCAACAACGGTTGCGATCTCATCAATAAGATGGGTCGAGAGCAGGATGGTCCGTGGATGATTGGCATAATCCTCAACCAGAACGCGATAAAATCTCTCTCGCATGAGCACATCCAATCCCAGCACCGGTTCATCAAATACGGTAATCGGGGCCCGGCTGGCCAGACCGATAATGTTTCCGATCAAAGACTCCATTCCCCGTGACAGCTGGCGGATTTTTTTGTCCGGGTTCAGCTTGAATGTCTTCAGCAGGCTCTGGGCATAATCCCAGTCCCAGTTCTCGTGAAAGGCCGATGCCAAGCGCAGCACTTCAATCACCTTGGCACCGCCGAAGAACAAATTCTTCTCTCTTACGTAACAGATCCCTTTCGGGGTTTCCCCATGCTTAAGCTTGACACCCGAGACCTGGATGCTGCCATAGTCGGGAAAAGATCCCCCGGTCATCATATTAAGCAGCGTGGTCTTTCCGGCGCCATTGCGTCCCAGCAGGCCATAGATCGTATTCTCTTCCAGCTGGAGCTCCAGATTTCGGACCGCTTCCGTACGCCCGTAACTCTTGCTCAGGTTGGAACAGGTAAGTATTGCGTTCATCGTGCTCATCTCCTATCTCTCTGTTTGATCATTTCTATAACGTCGTCGGTGGTCAATTCAAGCTTTTCCGCTTCATCAAGCAGCTTCAATACGAGTTCGTTGTAAAACCGGTCCTGCCGCTTGGTCAATATGATCTGTTTGGCATCTGCTGCAACAAACATGCCGAGCCCCCTTTTCTTGTACAAGATCCCTTCATTGACAAGCAGGGCAATGCCTTTTACAGCTGTAGCGGGATTGACCTGAAAAGTACTCGCGAACTGCGACATCGAGATAATCTGATCATCCGCTTGGTATGTCCCGTTCAATATGTCATCCTCAATCATATCTGCGATTTGCTGAAAAATCGGCTGTCCTTCGTCAAACCTGGAATTCATGATATCACCCTGTCGGTATGTTAGTCTTGTAACATACTATAATGCCAAGTGGAAAGAAGTGTCAACCAAAAAAATAAAAAAACAGGCCAACGTAGGCCTGTTTTCGATGTGAAGTACAAAAAGCCCCCGTCTTGAAGAGACGGGGGAGGTGTGTGAGCAAGCCGTGAGGGGCCTATATCCAGCCCTTCTCCTCTGCCATCGAGATGGCCTCGATCCGGTTCTTGGCACTCAGTTTGCTTAAGATCTCGGACATATAGTTGCGGACAGTCCCGTAGGATAAGTGGAGCTTCGACGCAATTTCATTAGAACTGTTGCCGTCGGCAGCCAATCGCAGCACTTCCCGTTCGCGTTCGGTCAGCGGATTGGCACCCGCACCTGACAGCGTACCGAATACGAGCTCAGGGGAGACCTCCCGCCGTCCATCCATGACTCGGCGGATGGCTTCTGCCAGCCGTTCACTGGGCTCATCCTTAAGCAGGTATCCCTGAACGCCCGCCTGCACGGCCCGCTCGAAATAACCAGGCCTAGCGAAAGTGGTCAGGATGATGACCCGGCTGGGATAACCGCGCAGCTTTACTTCCTCCGCCACTTCGAGACCGCTGCGCGCAGGCATTTCGATATCGAGCAGGCATACATCAGGTTGATGCAAGGCAATCAGGGACAGCGCTTCATCGCCGTCGCCGGCTTGACCAATCACATCAATATCGTCTTCAAAATCAAGCAAGGAAGCCAGAGCGCCGCGCAGCATTCTCTGGTCCTCGGCGATCAGCACTTTGATGCTCATGGGAAGTGTCCTCCTTCCGGTTCTTGATGATGATCGGAACACGAATTACTAATATCGTGCCTTGTTGCTCGGAGCTGGCCTCAACGGTGCCCCCGATAAGGGACAGCCGCTCAGCCATGCCTTTCAGGCCATTACTGTTGGATGAAGCTGATGGATCTTCTTCCTTGCTATGAAGACCAACGCCATCATCGGCCACCTCTAGCCGCCACTCATTGCCCATCGACTCGATGGCAATCCGGCACTGGCTCGCCTGACTGTGCTTCACCACATTGGTTACGGCTTCCCGCAAGCAGAGGCTCAGAATATTGTGGGCCAGGTCGGAAATTCCCTCCAGCTTCGGATTGCCGGCACAGCTGAACTGGATATCGGCGCTCTCCAGAATGATCTGGGCCTCGACCAGTTCCTCGGGCAAGGTGGCGGTCCGCATGTCGGATACCAGCTCGCGCACTTGGCGGAGCGCGGCCCGCGAGGTGTTCTGAATCTCCCGGGCCTCCATTTGGGCTTTCTCGGGATCCTTTACCGCCAGCTTCTCCACAAGCTGGCTCTTCAAGGTGATGAGAGACAGGGTATGACCTAAGGTATCGTGAAGATCTCTGGCGATACGCATCCGCTCTTCGCCTTTAATCAGATTGCGGATCTGCTCGTTAGCCTGAGCGAGCTCCTTCTCCAGCTGCTGTCGCCGGTTTAGAGAGCGGATGCCGAAGGGTGAGAACAGCATGATGAGAAAGAAAGGAATCATAAAGACCAGATCCTTCCATCCCAGCATGCTTGCGTTTTTGATTAAGGGAACAACCTCTATGATGGCAAACAGCACAAGGGATATCGTGAATTTGCGCCGGTCGGTATACCAGCCGATGAAATTGGCAGTGAAAAACCCCATATACATATAGGTGGGGTGGTACCACATGCAGAGAATGAAAATGATGGACATCTGAATGCCGAGCCACCAGAAAAAACGAGGCGTGCCAGCAGCGAAGTAAAGCTGGCGGTACGTGAGGAGAAACAAGGCAATCAGCGTATATCCAATCCCCATCTTCCAACCTTCTTCGCTCATCATGTTGATTACGGGCAGAGATATATAAATGAGCCACAGATAGGGGAAAAACCCCAATTGCGTTGGAAAAACCTCAAACCCTGCGGATTTCGCGTCTTTCAATTTTTTCATGAAGCCATCCATCCTATCCCCTTAATCGGCTTGTTGTTTTTTCCGAATATAGGTGGATAGTAACATAAATACTGCCAAATATCCTGCTAAAACCATGAAATTATCCAATCCCGGCGCTTCTCCGCGAACGATTGACCAGGCACCTCCGCCAAAATGATAGGAGGGCATCCACTTGCCGATGGCTTGCATGATGGAAGGCATCGCTTCGATCGGGAACCACATCCCGCCCGTAACGGCCAGCCCTAAGTAGATGCCGTTGCTGACGCCACTTGCCGTGTCGACCCGTTTCATGGATCCAATCAAGGTACCGATGGCAAGAAACGGGACGGATGCGATCAGGATCCACAGTCCGCTGAGCAGCCATTGTCCGTAAGTGAGAGAGACTCCGTTAATCAGGTAGCCGGCTACAAAAATGACGAGGATGCAGAGCAGATGCATAACCGTCTGCACAAACATTTTGCCAAAGAAATACACGCTGCCAGGAAGCGGCGTTACCCGCATATATACAGCCCAGCCCTGGACTCTCTCTTGTACGAGGCGAATGCCGAGCGACATGATGGCGGTGCCCATGACACTGAAGGACGCCATCGACATGAGATAGTGGGCCTGCCATTGTCCGGTATCGTCGGCCCCCGTATTCACGACCCGCGTAAAGATGAAATAGAACAGAATTGGCATGGCCAAAGACCAGAAAATATAATACGGATTGCGTACCATCCGGAGTAATTCCATTTTGCACTGCAAGGTGATCAGTTTCCAGGTTGTCATCTTATACAGCCTCCCCTTGATCCATCGTTAATTGGTCGAATGCTTCGTCCAGGCTTCCTTGATCGATGCGAATGTCGCGTACAGCCAGCCCGGCCCGGAACAGAGCCGCCAGCGCCGTGTCCGTATCATCGGTAACGGCGTTCAGCCGGCCGTTGTGTTCATACACATCGGTTACGCCGGGTACCTCATGAAGCAGCTCCTTGACCTGCTGGTGGTCCGCATCCACGATAAAGGAAACCGACCTTCGTGTCAGCTTGGCTTTGATCGCTTCCGGCGTGCCATCGGCGGCAACCTGACCTTGATGGAACAGCAGAATGCGGTCGGCCATATCGTCCGCTTCTTGCAGATAATGCGTGGTGAACAGAATCGTTTTGCCCTGATCGGCAAGCTTGCGTACCGTCTGCCAAAATAACCGGCGGGCCGACGTATCCAGGCCGACCGTTGGTTCATCGAAGAACAGCAGCTCGGGGTTGCCCGCAATCGCCAGCGCAAAGCTGAGCTTGCGTTTCTGGCCGCCGGACATTTTGACAGCCCATTTGTTCAGTTCTTCCGCGGTAAGTCCGCTCAAGCTAGCGATTTCATTCAGTGTTAACGGATTCGGATAATAGCCTCGGATGAGATTGATAATTTCGCGCGTCCGCAATCCGTCCATAACACTGACCTCTTGAAGCATGGCTCCAATCTTCTCACGGACCTTCAAGTCCTTCGGACTGCGCCCGAACAGGAGAACTTCACCCTGGCTGGCGTCTTTAAGGCCGAGCATCATGGAGATGGCGGTTGATTTCCCTGCTCCGTTGGGGCCGAGAATGGCTGTGATCGACCCTTTCTCTATCGTAAACGACACTTGGTTGACGGCTTTTTTGCTTCCGAACATTTTAGTTACCTGCCGCAGCTCTGCAATAGGTTCTTGGATTGGGTTTGTCATGGAATCGCTCCTCCGTAATCGAAATGATCTGAATTCATCATACGAAAGCGAGGGAATCCCCGTTAGTAAAGGATGTCACCACTTCAGAGTGACAATTGTCATGTCGGATCTGCCGTAGGAGAGGGGAGTTAGATGATGAACAAACTAGGGAGGTTTCGCAGGCCTTTGTATGCGCTTACATAATCGGAAATAAAGGACTGCTTACGGTTTCCTGTCACGTGGTGTTCTCTTGACCGCAGAAGTGCCTTCAATTATAGTGGGTACAGTAGGAGCAATCTATAATATAGAAGGAAAAAGGTGGCTTGAAACATGTCTGAGAACATCTACGTCGGTGTCGATCTGGGCGGAACAGCAATTAAAGTTGGAATTTGCAATGAAGAGGGGCATCTTCTGCATAAGTATGAGGGGCCGACGGAAACAGCCAAAGGCGTTGACACGGTTATTGACAACATTGAGAAATATGTGCGTCACATTGTGGAAGAATCGCCATTCAGCTGGGATCAACTTGCTGGTGTGGGAGCTGGATTCGCCGGCTTTACGAATATTCGTGAAGGCATCATTATTCTGGCACCGAATGTAGGATTTAAAGATGTACCGATTCGCGCACTGCTTGAAGAGCGTCTCGGCAAGCCCGTCAAAATAGACAACGACGCCAATGTAGCTGCATTGGGTGAAGCCTGGAGCGGCTCAGGGCGCGGCGTTGAGAACTGCGTATGCTACACGCTGGGTACCGGTGTTGGCGGAGGCATTATTATTAACGGCAAGATTTATCAAGGCTTCGGCGGCATGGCTGGCGAGCTTGGACATATCTCGGTTGTGCCGGACTTGGAAGCGATTCAATGCGGATGCGGTGAAATGGGCTGTCTGGAGACAGTTTCGTCGGCAACCGGCATTATCCGTATGGCGAAGGATGCCGTAGAGCGTGGGGACCGTACTTCCCTTGCCCATGTAGAGAGCATTGCGGCGAAGGAAGTGTTTGATGCTGCAAAGGCTGGCGATGAAGTTGCCATTCGGATCGTGAATCGCGCAGCTTATTACCTGGGCAAATCTATGGCTGCCGTTGCGGCCGTGCTGAATCCGGAAGCCTTTATTATCGGCGGCGGCGTATCCAAAGCCGGCGACATTCTGTTTGATGAAGTCCGCGCTGTATTTGCGAAGCTGACACCAGAGCCGCTTCAGCGAGGTGTGCGCATCGTTCCGGCTGAGCTCGGCAATGATGCCGGCGTTGTAGGCGCTGCCGGACTGCATTTGCGTTCGTAATCATTATTCACCATACATCGTCTGATCTAAACTTATAAGGGAGGGAAAGCTGATGCTGGAAGCAGCCAACCGAGGCAGCAACACATCATCCATGGCCACCCTGATCATCATCACCGGGATGTCGGGAGCAGGTAAGACCTTGGCCGTACAAAGTCTGGAGGATCTTGGATTCTTTTGCGTCGATAACCTGCCTCCGGTGCTCATTCCCAAATTCGCGGAGCTGATCGATCAATCCAAGGGTAAGATCGGCAAGGTTGCATTGGTCATCGACCTGCGTGGCCGCGAATTTTTTACGGCTCTATCGGAGTCTCTGAGTTACATCAAGGACCACTTTACCATCCACTGCGAGATTCTATTCCTGGATGCAACGGATTCCGTGCTTGTACAACGTTATAAGGAAAGCCGCCGTCGCCATCCGCTCGCTCCGGAAGGCATGCCGCTTGACGGAATAAGGTTGGAGCGCAAAATGCTGGATGAGCTGAAGAATTCGGCTACCCAGGTGATCGATACGAGCAATATGAAGCCTGTGCGATTGAAGGAGAAGATTATCTCACGTTTCACACATCTGGAGAGCAGCACGTTATCGGTAAATATCACATCCTTTGGGTTTAAATACGGGATTCCGATTGACGCTGATCTGGTATTTGATGTGCGCTTTCTGCCCAACCCGCACTATGTGGAGCAGCTGCGCCCAAATACCGGCCAGAATAGTGATGTATATGAATACGTGATGAAATGGCCGGAGACGCAGGCGTTTCTAACCAAACTGCTCGATATGCTGCATTTCTTGATCCCGCAGTATCGGAAGGAAGGCAAAAGCCAGGTTATTATCGGCATTGGCTGTACCGGCGGGAAGCATCGCTCCGTTGCGATAGCGGAATACCTTGGCAAAATGCTGGGCGTTAGCGAAACGGAGACGGTATCGGTGAGTCACCGTGATTCCGATCGGGATCGGCATTAATTAAGGGAAGTGATAAATGTGGCTGTGCAAGCTAGAAAGCGTCCCCGCATCGTCGTGATGGGTGGAGGAACCGGGCTGTCCGTTATGCTCCGGGGACTCAAGGAGAAGCCGCTTGATATTACGGCTATCGTTACCGTCGCTGATGATGGGGGAAGCTCCGGCATACTGCGTAGCGAATTGCAGATGCCGCCCCCGGGAGATATTCGAAATGTACTTACAGCGCTCGCCGATGTGGAGCCGCTGTTATCCGATATATTGAAATACCGCTTTAAGAATGGCTCGGGACTGGCCGGGCACAGCCTCGGCAATTTAATCTTGGCTGCCATGACGGATTTGCACGGTGATTTTGTCACGGCAGTCAAGGAGATGAGCCGGGTTTTTGTTGTTCGTGGACAGGTTCTGCCCGCGGCGGGTGAAGCCGTTATTTTGCATGCAGAGATGGAAGACGGTTCTATCGTGACCGGTGAATCCAAAATCCCGGAGGCTGGGCGCCGCATTAAGCGGATCTTTCTGGAGCCGGAGCATGTTGAGCCGCTGCCGGAAGCGCTGGAGGCGATTCAGCAGGCCGATGCAATTCTGATCGGTCCGGGAAGCCTATATACCAGTATTTTGCCCAATTTACTTGTTCCCAAGCTTGCTGAAGCCATCGTATCCTCTGAGGCGATAAAAATGTTCGTGTGCAATGTGATGACGCAGCCTGGAGAAACCGATAATTATACGGTGAGCGATCATTTGCAGGCCGTTTACGATCATATTGGTCTTCATCTGTTCGATTATGTTATTGTAAATGATGGCGAAATCCCGCCGCAGGTTCAGGATAAGTATGCTCAGAAGGGTGCAAAGCCCGTGTTCCTGGATCGTGATGAGGTGACCAGCAGAGGGTACAAACTCATTGCAGATAAGCTTGTGCTATTTAGAACATACTTAAGACATGACGCTGACAAGCTGAGCAATCATATTTTTCAGCTGGTACAGGATTGGATTACACGAAAGGGGTGAGTACCTTGTCCTTTGCGGCACAGACGAAGAAAGAACTGACAATGATCGAAAGCCAGAACTGCTGTGAAAAAGCCGAGCTGTCCGCGCTCATTCGGATGAACGGTTCTGTTCAGCTTTCGAACAAAAAGGTAATCCTGGATATTTCAACGGAAAATGCCGCGATTGCAAGACGTATTTATTCCTTAATTAAGAGGCATTTCCAGGCACATACCGAACTTTTGGTGCGTAAAAAAATGCGTTTGAAGAAGAATAACGTATATATCGTTCGTATTCCCGCCCAGGTTCAGGAGATACTTAAAGAACTGCGCATCGTTTCCGAGGGCTTTCTGTTTCAATCGCGGATTGATGAACAAATCGTTCGCAAAAATTGCTGTAAACGCGCTTATTTGCGCGGTGCCTTTATGGCTGGCGGATCCGTGAACAATCCGGAGGGGTCTTCATACCATCTGGAAATTGCCTCAATGTATGAAGAGCACTGCCAGTCCCTGGTGGATCTGGCGAATGAGTTTCATCTGAACGCACGCTGCATCGAGCGGAAGAAAGGCTTTATCTTCTACATTAAGGAAGGCGAGAAAATCATCGAGTTCCTTAATCTGATAGGTGCCCACCAGGCATTATTCAAGTTCGAGGATGTCCGGATTATGCGGGATATGCGGAATTCGGTGAACCGGATCGTGAACTGCGAGACCGCCAACCTGAACAAAACGATCGGCGCTGCCGTCCGTCAGATTGAGAACATTAAGCTGCTCCAAAAGGAAATGGGTCTTGAGAATTTGCCCGATAAACTGCGGGAAGTGGCTGAAATTCGACTGGCTCATCCGGATATGAATCTGAAGGAAGTCGGCGAGCTTCTTAAAGGAACCGTCAGCAAATCCGGCGTTAATCACCGCCTGCGCAAAATCGACGAATTGGCCGAAAAGATTCGGAATGGGTAAGAATTTTTTCTTCTAGTGTCCTGTATGGTAAAATGGTATAATATTATAAAATGTCAATCGCGCTTTCAATGCAGCAGATTTATTAGATAGGGGGTAATTTTCATGACAAAGCACCCGGTAGTCGTTCGGTTAAAGACGGGTCTTCACGCCAGACCGGCCGCGCTGTTCGTTCAGGAAGCGAATAAATACTCATCTGAAATCTTCGTTGAAAAAGATGATAAAAAAGTTAATGCCAAAAGTATCATGGGAATTATGAGCCTTGCGATCAGCTCTGGTACGGAAGTTTACATTAGTGCTGAGGGAGCCGACGCGGAGCAAGCGGTTACTTCACTCGTGAACTTGGTGAGCAAAGAGGAACTCGAGAACCAATAAGGGTCACCGTGATTGAAGTTTAAGAAAAGTCTTGTTACTGCAAGGCTTTTTTTGCTATCAAGGCCTTCTGTTGCTGGATTCTCGCTTGGTTTTCGTGCATACATATGGATAGATTCGAGAAGGGGCGGAGAAATCCGCTCTTTTTGTACATCGTGCGCACTGCTGCTGCGTGGTCCGGGGCATGCTTAGATGGCTTTTTACTATATTGGAATATTTATGTTTTTTTGGGGTCCCCGCAAAGTAGTTGGAATAAGATCGTAGCTTAGGCTCCATTTGGTGGGGTCATTTTAGGTTGTTTCTCTAAAAATAAGCCTTCGTTTAACTTCAGTTTAACTTGTTGAACTATTCTTTCCTTACAGACAATAAACAAGGATGGAAGGGAAGAGAAAAGGATGAGAGAAACGGACCATACTTCGATACAGGAAATAGCTCAGGAAAGGCAGGCCGGCAGCAGCAAAGCGGGTTCGCAGGCCTTCTTCCGGCTGTTAAAAGAAACGAAACCGCCGATGCTGCTGCTGATTGGAGCCATCTTGCTGAATGTGGTATCAACCCTGGTCGGGCTAGTCATTCCGATGTTTACAAAGAGCCTGGTGGATGGCTTCTCCTTAACGGATATGAACCGCTCCCACATCATCGGACTTGGGATCGCATTTGTGGTGCAGACGATAGCCTCAGGGGTTTCGATCTTTTTGCTGAGTTATACGGGACAGAAGATGGTGGCCGCCCTTAGGGAACGGTTGTGGAAAAAGCTCCTGGTGCTGCCGATCCGCTACTTCGATCATAATCGTTCAGGGGAATCGGTCAGCCGGATGACGAATGATACAGGAGTGATCAAAAGTCTCATATCGGACCATGTGGCCGGATTTTTTAGCGGGATTATTTCTATCGTCGGTTCCATTGGGGTGCTCCTCTATCTAAACTGGAAGATGACACTGACGATGTTTATCGTCATTCCGATTGCAGCGCTGATTCTTGTGCCGCTTGGCAAGAAAATGTATAAAATCTCGCTTGGCATGCAGGATGAGACGGCTACGTTTACGGCGAATATCAGTCAGGTGCTGTCGGAGATTCGTTTGGTGAAAGCATCAAACGCTGAGGACAGAGAGTATGAGAATGGGCATAAAGGGATCACCAATCTGCTGAATTTCGGGATTAAGGAAGGCGTGGTATCCGCCTGGATCGCGCCGCTGATGTCCTTCGTGCTGATGATGCTGCTGGTGGTGGTCATCGGGTATGGCGGACTTCAGGTATCCACAGGGGCATTGACCGCCGGCGAGCTGGTTGCGTTTATCCTGTATCTGATTCAAATCGTGATGCCGATGACGCAGTTAACGACGTTTTTTACCCAGTTTCAGAAGGCCAAAGGAGCAACCGAGCGAATATTGGAAACACTGGATGCAGAGGAAGAATCCATTTCGGAAGGTAGCAATGTGGTGAACGCGAATCAGCGGGTGTCCATCGAGAATCTGTCGTTTGGTTACAAACCGGATGAGCTGGTACTGCATGATATCAGCTTTCAGATGGAGCCGGGCACGGTCACGGCAGTGGTTGGACCGAGTGGCGGAGGCAAAACGACGCTGTTCTCCATGCTCGAGCGGTTTTATCTTCCGCAAAAAGGACAGATCCGATTGGGCAAGACAGCGATTGATACGTTCTCTTTACGCTCATGGCGCGGGTTGATTGGTTATGTCTCACAGGATAGTCCAATGATCGCGGGAACCATTCGTGACAATTTATGTTATGGGATGGACCGGGAAGTGAGCGATGGGGAGATCCGAAGAGCGGCAGAAATGGCCTATGCAGATGGATTTATCGACGAGCTGCCGCATGGTTTTGATACGGATGTGGGCGAACGGGGCGTGAAGCTCTCCGGCGGTCAGCGGCAGCGGATTGCCATAGCCAGAGCCTTGCTGCGGGATCCGAAGATTCTGATGCTGGACGAAGCCACCTCCAGTCTGGACAGCCGTTCCGAGATTGAAGTGCAGAAGGCCCTCAAGAACCTGATGGCTGGCCGGACGACGATTATTATTGCGCACCGGTTATCCACGGTTGTAGGAGCGAATCAGATTATTTTCATTGAAAAAGGAACGGTAACCGGACGGGGAACGCATGATGAATTGATTGAGCAGCATGACATGTACAGAGAGTTTGCCGTGCAGCAGCTGCAGATGAATGAAACGATTGAGGCCTAAGGGCGCCTTGAAATGCTGGGGAAGAAGGGATGGCCACCATGGCAAAAATATTGGTAGTGGACGACGACCCGAATATCCGCGAACTCATAAAGGTGTTTCTGGAGGAAGCGGGGATGGAAGGGGTATTCGAAGCCTCGGATGGCGTCGAGGCCTTGTCCGTCATGGAACAGACATCCGTCGATCTGGTCGTGATGGATATCATGATGCCGAATATGGACGGATGGGAGCTGTGCCGGGAGATCCGGAGGAACACCGGTATTCCGGTGCTGATGCTGACGGCAAAAGGGGAAACGAGGCAGATCGTGAAGGGTTTTGAGCTGGGTACCGACGATTATCTGGTGAAGCCCTTCGAACCAGCGGAGCTTGTTGTGCGCGTCAAAGCGCTGCTGAAGCGGTATCAGGTAGCCGCATCGCAGACGGTGACCATCGGCAAGCTGCAGATGAACCGCAGAACCTATGAGGTCAAGGCGGGTGATGAGGCTTTTACCCTGCCGCTGAAGGAGTTTGAGCTGCTCTTCAAGCTGGCCAGTTATCCGGGGAGCACGTTGCCGCGCGACAGGCTGATCGAAGATATATGGGGATATGACTTTGAAGGGAACGAACGGACGCTGGATGTCCACGTGAATCGGCTGCGGGAGCGGTTCCCGGAGGAGAAATACCGGTTCAGGATTCGAACGGTGCGCGGTCTGGGTTACCGCCTGGAGGCAGGTGAAGGTTAATGAAGAAAACGCGCAAAATATTGTGGAAGATCGTTCGGGAAACGCTTCAGACCATCTTGGTCTTTGCGGTATTAGGTGCGTCATGGACGGCGGCGACCTATGTGACGCGGTTTATTTACACCTGGACGGGAACGCCGCGTTGGGATTATGTCGTCCAGCTGATCAACTTGTTTGTTGGCGTCATCATCTTCTTCCTATGCATGCTTGTCGTGGGCATGTTCTTCAAGCATCGGCAAATGGCCATGCTGAATTCCATTACGGATGCCATGCGCCGGATATCGCAGGGAGACTTCAAGGTAAAGATGAACGAAAATGAATGGCGCGGGGAGTTCAAGATGATCGCCAGCAGCATTAACGACATGGCCGGCGAATTGGGGCGGATGGAGACCATGCGTCAGGATTTCATCTCCAATGTGTCCCATGAAATTCAATCCCCGCTTACTTCGATTCGGGGGTTTGCAAGGGCGCTCCGAAATCCCCGCCTCACGGAGGAGAAGAGAGCCCGTTACCTGGAGATTATCGAAGGAGAGAGCCGCCGCTTGTCGCAGCTGAGTGACAATCTGTTAAAGCTGTCATCCCTGGAAGGAGAGCAGCCGGCATTCGAAAGGGCCCGTTACCGGCTCGACGGGCAGCTGCGTGCGGTCGTCTTGGCGCATGAGCCGCAGTGGCTGGCGAAACGGATTCAGGTGGATCTGGATCTCGCAAAGGTAGAGATTGAGGCCACAGAGGATCTGCTGAGTCAAGTGTGGACCAACTTGCTGCACAACAGCATCAAATTCACGCCGGAAGGCGGTATGATCACCATCGTGCTAAAAGCAAGGGAAGACGGAGCCGAGGTTACGATGACGGATACGGGGGTCGGGATGTCGGAGTCGGACCAGCTGCATATATTCGAACGCTTCTACAAAGCGGACAAATCGCGTAACCGCGCTGCGGGGGGCAGCGGGCTTGGATTATCGATCGTGAAGCGGATCGTCGATATTCATCAAGGGAATATTACGGTCCAATCCGAGCTTGGGAAAGGCTCGGCATTTACCGTGAAGGTGCCGTATAAGCGATCACTGGATACGAAGTAGTGATCGTGCGGTGAAGGTTGGACATAAGACATAAGCATTTCCTCGGTAATCTTGCGAATGTAACGGACACCAAGGACCTTATTTGCCGAATTAAGCACCATAAACTAAAATAACGGACACCAGATCCGTTATTTTAGGATTTGTATAGCTAAATGCAGTCTTTTGGCGGGAATAACGAATCCTTAGTCCGATTGTCTTCGGAAAAGCCCCATTTCCCATCAAATAAGGTACTCTCGGTCCGTTAGCTCCACTAAAGCAGGGTTCAATGCACATGAATATGCTCGACAGCTGAGCACATTCCGAGGCCACGCACCGTGTTTACCGCGTGCCTCTTCCCCGCGCGGTGTAATAATGGCTGCTGCAAGATGATCAGCGTTGAGTGCACCTCGGCCACTCATCGTGCGCACAGGGAGCAGTGCGCACAGGGAGCAACCCGCAAGGTACGTGCAGCCATACGGCAACGGTTGCTACAGGTAGGTTAGCTGCACCATTACAGCACCTTCTCCAAAAAGCTGATCGTACGCTCATGCTTCGGTCTGCCGAACACTTCCTCCGGCGGGCCTTCCTCTACGATATACCCGCCATCCATGAAGATCACCCGGTCCGCAACCTCGCGGGCAAAGCCCATCTCATGCGTGACGATCATCATCGTCATGCCTTCGCGCGCGAGATCCTTCATCACGCCGAGCACTTCGCCGACCATCTCGGGGTCCAGCGCCGATGTCGGCTCGTCAAACAGCATGATGTCCGGATTCATTGCCAAGGCCCGGGCGATCGCGACACGCTGTTTCTGCCCGCCCGACAGCTGGCTGGGGAAGGCCTCTGCCTTATCGGAGAGGCCTACTTGCTCCAGCAGCTTCAGCCCTGTGGCACGCGCCTCGGACGCGCTCTGCTTGCCCAGCTCGACCGGGGCAAATGTGATGTTCTTCAGCACATTGAAGTGGGGGAACAGATTAAAGTGCTGGAACACCATGCCGATGTTCTCACGCGCCTTGTTGATGTCCGTTTTAGGGTCATTGATATCCTTGTCATGTACGAACACCCTGCCTGCCGTAATGTCCTCCAGTCGGTTGATGCAGCGCAGGAAGGTGCTTTTGCCGGAGCCCGAGGGCCCGATGACACAGACAACCTCGCCTTCCTGAACCTGCATGTCAATGCCCTTCAGCACCTCGTTCGTTCCAAAATTCTTCTTCAGTCCTTCTACGCGGATTTTATCCATGACGCACCTTCCCTTCCAGACGGCCCGAAATTTTAGTCAGAATAGTAATCACGACCAGATACATGATGGCGACCACGAGCCAGATATCAAACGAAGCGAATGTTCTTGCGATGATGATTTTCCCGGATTGGGTCAGCTCGACAAGGCCGATTACCGACAGGATCGACGTATCCTTGAGCGTGATCACCAGTTGGTTAATAAAGGTCGGAATCATGACTTTGATTGCCTGGGGGATGATGATTTTCATCATGGCTTTACGGTATGGCAGACCGAGCGAGCGGGCAGCCTCCAGCTGTCCCGGGTCAATGGATTGGATACCGCCCCGGATAATTTCCGTGACATAGGCACCGGCATTCAGGCTAAGTGTCAGGACAGCTGCCACGATCGGCGACATCGTGAACCCGAGCGCTTGCGGAATACCGAAGTAGATGAAGAAGGCAAGGACCAGCAGCGGTATGCCGCGGAAAATATCCACGAATACCGTTGCGATGCCTCGGAGCCATTTATTGCGTCCGACCTTCATAAAACCGAATATCAACCCTAGGAAAAACGCAAAGAACAGCGATACGATGGTCAACAGCAGCGTATTGCCAAGGCCCTTCAGCAGCGAAGGCAGCGACTCCACGATTAGCTCCCAGCGGCTTTGATTCGCCGCGCCCACGGCATTTTCGCCAATGTATTTTGCCTTAATGCGATCGTACTCTCCGCTTGCCTTCAGGTTGATCAAGCCGGCATTGAATTTCTCCAGAAGCTCCTGGTTCCGTCCCTTGCCGACGGCAAATCCGTAGGAGGCACCTGGCTCCATATCCGTAACGATCTTCAGTCCATTGTTCTGCTCGACTCCGTATGCCAGCACGGGGAAGTCGTCAAAACAGGCAACGGAATTGCCGGTCCTGACATCGTCATACATCTGGGCCGAATCGTCAAAAGGCACGATGGTGAATCCGTATTTGGAGGATATGGATTCGGCAAAGCTGTAGCCCTCCGTACCGGTTTTGACAGCGACTTTTTTTCCTTTTAAATCCTCGTACCCTTTAATAGACTCCTGATCCTGGCGAATGGCCATGACCACACCTGATTCAAAATAAGGATCGGAAAAATCGAATTTCTGCTTCCGCTCTTCCGTGATGCTCATGCCGGCAATGACTCCATCGACCTGATTGGCTTCCAGCGCCTGAACCGCCGCATTGAAGCCGAGCGGCTTGATCTCATATTTGAAATTTTGATCTTTTGCGATCGCATCCAGCAGATCCATGTCGATACCGACAAATTTGCCGCTTGCATCCTGGAATTCAAACGGGGCAAACGTAATGTCCGTTCCGATCTGATAGGTTTTACCGGAGGCTGGCTCTGCCGCGGCGCTTGCCGCCCCGTATGGCATGCCCGCTGCCATGAGTATCAGCAGTGACATGAACGCGTATAACATCCGGAATGATTTCATAGTGACCTCCTCTTTTTAAACACCGATGTAAGTTAGTTACCCATTAAGGCTTCCTTATTAAACAGTTGCCGTCTTCTTCATTCGGTATCTTATTTGGCTAAATAGCCAATCATGCCTAGAAATACCAATGAATTGGGCGTACAAAAATTTATTGCAAGAAAAAATATCAAAACGCTCCGATTCGGATGCAACATTTACCAATGCCCTCACGTTAGAAGGGTAAGGCAAGCATGGCAGCGATGCCAATATCGAAGGAGGCTGACAAAGATGAAAAGATGGGTCAAACAAGTAGGTTCTATCATGATTGCAGGCGCGCTGTTGACTGGCAGCACGGCTTTGGTTGGGTTGAGCGGAGAAACCGAGGTGCACGCGGCGGAGGCAGCACAGCAAAATCTTCTTACCGTACTCGGTAAAGGCGAGATCTCGGTGAAGCCAGATATCGTTTATCTTTCCATCGGGGCGGAATCATATGCGGAAACCGCAAAATCCGCACAGAAGAGCAATGCGCTGAAAATGGATAAGATTACGAAGCTGTTGAAAGAAACGTGGAAGATCGACGACAAGGATATCAAAACCGAGCAGTTCTACGTACAGCCTAACTATACGTACTCTGATGATAATGGACGTAAAGTGAAAAACTATTCGGCGTATCATTCCCTGGAAGTCACGCTTCGCGACTTGAACAAAGTCGGCGATTTGCTTGATGCAGCGTCCGATGCCGGCGCCAATTCCATTGGAAACGCACGTTTCTCAGTGGAGAACCGCGATGCGTTCGAGGCCCAAGTGATTGATAAGGCGATGGCGAATGCAGACCTGAAAGCTCAGGCGATGGCAAAAGCCTCCAAGCGCCAGTTGGGCATCGTGCTGAACATTGTGGAAGGTTCCGTTGGTGTAGATACCATCTTTGGTCTCGAAAAAATGGCGATGGAAGCACAATCCACGGCAGCGGACGCGGGCGCAAACACATCCGTGAAGCCGGGCGAAATCAAGATCTCGACGCAGCTGTACGTGCAATATGAGCTGAAGTAGTTGTTTGTTTTCGACTCAGCATGCAGAAAACCGTTCATCCGGATCTTACCGAGTGGACGGTTTTTTGTGTATCCTTATTCGAAAAATGAAATACCATAATCAGGGACCACATCCGTCCCTTCCCCTGTCGAAATACACAGAAAAGTGTTGTGTATAGGGGGAAAACGAGGTATAGTGAATATGCGAAAAACTGAACTTTGATCTGAACGTTACAGCCATACCCATGGATATGGCTTTTTTTTCTTAGTCGAGACTTCTAGCATCCTCCACCTTTAAGAAACGGATTCTGCCAACCTGAGCACAACAGGCAGTAGGACCGTTTCTTCTTAGTGGGGAACGTTTTTGTGCATACTGGTTAGCAGGAATGTACACATGGAATAGGTCACATTTTGAAGAAGGGGTTGATGCATGTGATTGAACTTGTCCAGATCGAGAAGCATTTTCAGGGACAAGCGGTCGTGCATCCGCTGTCGCTCTCCATTAAAGAAGGGGAATTCCTGACTTTGCTGGGCCCCAGCGGCTGCGGCAAAACGACGATTCTCCGAATGATAGCAGGATTCGAACAGCCAACCAAAGGACAGGTCTGGCTGGCGGGTCAGAATGTGACGGAAATGCCTGCGAACAAGCGGGATTTGAATCTGGTATTCCAACACTATGCTCTGTTTCCGCATATGACCGTAGAAGATAATATCGCCTTTGGGCTGAAAATGAAAAAAATGCCGCGTCAACTCATCAAGGAGCGGGTGGACGAAGCCGTTGCCATGACGCAGCTGACTGCCCTGCGGGAACGCTTCCCGCACCAGCTGTCCGGCGGACAGCAGCAGCGCGTGGCCATCGCCCGCGCCATTGCCAACAAACCGAAGGTGCTGCTGCTGGATGAACCGCTTGGCGCACTGGATCTGCAGCTGCGGAAGAATTTGCAGTCCGAGCTCAAGCATTTGCAGCGGACGCTCGGGATAACGTTTGTATATGTAACGCACGACCAAGAGGAAGCCATGATGCTCTCCGACCGGATCGTCATCATGAACCATGGACGGGTAGAGCAAATCGGTACGCCGCGCGAGATCTATGCAAGGCCGCAAACGCTGTTTGCCGCTACGTTTGTAGGGGAGAATAACGTTTTTTCTTCGCCAGAGGGTCTCTTTGCCGTACGGCCGGAGAAACTCATTCCCCAGCGGGAATCGGGTGCCAAGAAGAACGGCGTGATTGAGGATGTGCAGTACCTCGGCAGTGTTCATAAACTGCTGGTCCAATTGGATGATGAACCGATGAAGGTCATGATTGCCCTCGATATCTCGGATGATCAGCCATGGGAGGTTGGCGAGCGGGTTGGGGTGAACTGGAACGCCAAAGATGAGGTGATCATCGGATCATGAGGAAATCAAGGTTCCTGTTGACTCCGGTCCTGCTGTGGTTATCCCTGTTTCTGATCGTTCCGATGCTAATCGTGGTCGGCATCTCCTTTCTCTCGCGGGATTCGCTGGGGAATATCGTGTTTTCCTTCAGTTTGGAAGGATACAAGACCTTCTTTGATCCATTATATTTAGGGATCTACTGGGATACCTTGGTACTGTCGCTGCTGACTACGGTAATCTGCTTGTTAGTCAGCTATCCTTTGGCCTATTATATAGCCAACGCTTCCCCGCGTATCCAAACCTGGGGATTAATTCTGATCACGGTCCCGTTCTGGATCAACTTTTTGATCCGCACCTATGCCTGGGTCCTGCTGCTTCGGACCCAAGGCGTGGTGAACAGCCTGCTGCTGTGGATGGGATGGATCGACGAGCCGATTCAGATGCTGTATACGTACGGCGCCGTGCTGCTCGGAATGGTGTATAACTTCATTCCATTCATGGTGCTGCCGATCTACGTGGCTCTGGAACAGATGGATAAGCGTCTGCTGGATGCGGCCAGCGATCTGGGCGCTTCCAGGTGGAAAGCATTCCGGCACATTACCTTGCCGCAGAGCAAATCCGGCATCATGACGGGAGCGGTTCTGGTCTATGTCTCGACATCCGGAATGTTTGTAGTTACGGATATTTTGGGAGGCGCGAAGTCCTCCATGATCAGTAATATCATTCAGCAGCAGTTCCTGGGTGCGCGCAACTGGCCCTTTGGAGCGGCGTTATCGGTGATCTTCGTGATTACGTCCCTGGTGCTGATCCTGCTCTTTAACCGGGCGATGCAAGCCCGCCATCAACGCGTAGGGGAGGGGAGATAAGTGAAGAAGAAGAATCACCCGCTGCTTGGGATTCACTCTTTCCTTATGATGGCTTTCATCTATGTACCGATCATCATGATCATCATCTATTCCTTTAATAACACGCGGCTTAGCGGCAACTGGGAAGGATTTACATTGGATTGGTATGTGTCGCTATTCGAGAACCGGCACGTGATGGAAGCGCTGATGAACAGTTTAACGGTGGCGGTCATATCGACGATCGTTTCTACCCTGCTCGGAACTGCGGCGGCGCTCTCGCTTCGGAATCTGGGACGCCGAGGTCGCAGCGGCATGAACGGGCTGCTGTATCTGCCGGTCATTATCCCGGATATTATTATGGGGCTGTCGCTGCTGGTATTGTTCAGTCAACTGAATATGCCGCTTGGCAAGACGACGGTGATCATCGCCCATATTACGTTCAGCCTGTCGTATGTGTATGTCGTAGTGACCGCCAGACTGTCGGGCATGGGCAAACAGCTGGATGAGGCGGCCCAGGATTTGGGCGCTACGCCTTGGCAGACGTTCCGGCATGTTACATTGCCGCAGATTGCACCGGGCATTATCTCCGGCGCCTTGATTGCTTTTACGCTGTCATTGGATGACTTTATGGTCAGCTTTTTTGTTGCCGGCCCCAGCTCAACGACGCTGCCGATCTATATTTACGCTCAAGTGAAGCGCGGCATCTCGCCAGAGATTAACGCGCTGTGTACACTGCTCATTCTGGTCAGCATCACGCTGATTCTGTTAGCGCAATATATTCTTAACCGCGGCAACGGGGAAAAGAAACATAAAACATTACCGATCTAAGCATAGGTACTGCTTTTTTCGAAATAAAACATGGAAGTGGAAAGAGAGGAGATATTGAATTGAAAAAATCAAGATGGACCCGCCTGCTGACGGCAGGCATGGTTGCGGTATTGTCTGTAGGACTCTTGGCCGGTTGCGGCTCGGATAAAGAGACGCTTCACATTTATAGTTGGGCGGATAACTTTGATCCCGAGGTGCTGAAGGACTTCGAAGAGAAGTTCGACGTAAAGGTAACCTACGACAATTACGCAAACAATGAAGACCTGCTGGCTAAAATCAAGGCTGGCGGCAGTGGGTATGACCTCATTCAGCCGTCCGATTATATGGTCAAAACGATGATTGAATCGGAGCTGCTTGAGCCGCTTGACATGAATAATATCCCGAACTTCGTCAATCTTACGGATACTTTCAAAGATCCTTCTTATGACCCGGGCAATAAATATTCGATTGTCTACACGTCCGGTGTAACGGGAATTGCATATAACAAGAAGTATGTGAAGGATGAGATCAACAGCTGGGAAGATCTCTGGAACCCGGAATACAAGGGTAAAGTCCTGCTTCTGGACGACAACCGTGAAATGATCGGCATGGCGCTGAAGAAGCAAGGGAAGTCCAACAGCAGCACAGATGAAGCGGAAATCACCGCAGCTGCGGATGAGCTGAAGACCCTGCTGCCGAATGTGCTAGCGTTTGATACGGATAACATCAAGCAGAAGATGATCCAAGAAGAAGGCTGGATTGCTACGGTATGGTCCGGAGATGCCGCCTTTATTGCTGCGGAGAATCCGGATGTGGCGTATGTCGTGCCAGAAGAAGGGGCTACCATCTTCTCTGACAACTACGCGATTCCTAAGGGTGCCAAGAATAAAGAGCTGGCCGAGAAATTCATCAATTTCATGATGGAGCCTGAGGTCAGCGCCAAAAACTATGAATTTATCGGATACAGCAATCCGAACACCAAAGCGATGGAATTCCATAGCGAGGAATACCGCGCCAATACGATGATCAACCTGACAGATGAAGAGCTGGGCCGTACCGAATGGCTTGATAATGTCGGTGACTCGCTCTCGATCTATGATCGTTTATGGACCGAACTGAAGAGCGGTCGTTAATTATAGGGCTTGCATTTTCATATTTTTGTAATAAAAAGAGTCTGTCCCATTGGGGGCAGGCTCTTTTTTGTTTGTAAAGAATAGGCCCTTTGTCCCGGAATAGGAAGAAATAGCCGATTTATACGAATCAAACCACAACTTCGTGGCCCGTTTCGTTGTTATATATAAAGGAGGACGCCAATAACTTAAACCAGGTTTCTATACGTTTAATCAGGAAAAGGAGAAAGCGGCTTGAGCGATGTGATGGGTATGTTGGTTATTGCAGGAATCGTTGCCGTCGCAGCAGCGGTGTTGTTTCTGAACATCTTCAGGAAAAGCGCGCTGCATCTGCTCTTATTGAGTATTCATAGTGCACTCGTTGGCATCGGTTTGATTCTTCTAGCTTACGTTGTTCAAGGCAGTGAATTGCTGCTGCTTGCGGGTACATGCGCTCTCTTGTTCGGTGTATTTCTAAGCGTAAAAGCATTCATGCAGAAGGATTAAACGAACGTATAGGTCCCGAGGCCTGGAATCAAAATTGTCATTGACTTTGTTACCAATACATTGAAAGCTTTCCTTATAATGATTAAGGGTAATAGATTAACAACTAACGGAAACTTAATTTAACAAAGGTGGAATTCTGATATGAATCCTAAATTACGTGTATGTGCATCATTAATTGCAACTAGCGTCCTGCTTGGCGGTCTGGGTTTAAGCGGACAGGTCATCGATGCAAGCGCCGCTAAGGCACCCGTTTCCGCCAGCCAAAAATCGCCGAAGAATGAAGTCGTACTGAAATGGAATGGCAAGACCCTGTCACAGAAAGGTCTCGTGCTGCACGGGGTAACTTATGTGCCGGCAACCGCTCTGCGGGACGGCCTGGGAATGCCTCTTAAATATGATGCAAAAAAACGTACGTATACACTGGGCAACGGTTATAACAAACTGAGTGCCATCGTATATGATTCAACTGAAATCGGTATTCTGGTGAACGGTTCGTATGCCGGCGAGCCTGGGGGACAGATCATTAATGGTCGTCTGTATGTGCCATTCAAAACGGTCAGCGAATACATGGGTGTTCAGGGACAATGGAACCCTTCCGTGAAAACACTCAGCATGACGCAGAAGAAACAGAACGACATTACGATCAAATCGGCTACGCTGAAGAAAAAGATTCAGGGCGTGGATGCCGTTGTGAACTATCCTGTAATCAGTGGACTCGCAAATGCGGAGGCGCAAGCCGAGATCAATAAAGTACTGAAGGAAAATGCGTCCGGTGTAATCACCGGTGCCGAAGGGAATGCTGAGGAATTCCCGCCATCGGAATCCAGTTTCCCTTACGAGTTCAGTGGGGATTTCGTGGTCCATTATAACCAGAATGATATCCTGAGCATTACAGCATACGATTATTCCTACACGGGTGGCGCCCATGGCATGACCTTCCGTAAAAGCTTCACGTTCTCCTTGAAGGATGGCAAGCAAATGAAGCTGGGCGATTTCATCAACATGCAGGGCAAGAACAAACAGAAGCTGAACAACCTTGTGCTGAACAAGCTGAAAAAAGAAGGAGGCTACCTCGGCGGATTTGAAGGCGTGCCTGCCGATGCTGATTTTTATGTGAAGGATAATGCTGCGGTGCTGTACTTCCAGCTTTATGAGTACACCGCGTATGCCTATGGATTTCCGGAGTTTGAGTTGAAGCTGAAAGAGTGGAAGTAAGAGCATACGGTAGCGGTTTGTGTAAACCGCAATCATTTATTTTCATACTATAGCTTGTTAGAAACATGATGTTGTCCTAATGTAACACTGTACTGGAACGAGTTACGAAAATCCCTTGATCATTTGAGTGTGGAGCGTGTATTCTCCTTACCTGCGATCAGGGGGTTTTTCGTTTACCTAGAGGTTCGCCTCCGTGCATTATTAGGCCTTACGCAATCCGGTTGCCCGTGCAAAGGAACCCTGCCCGGGCTTTCCTCTATTCCCCTCCCCACAAGTTAGAGGCAGGCCTTTTAGGAGGGGGATGGTCTTGAGCTAGTCTTTAAGTTTTTATAGGTAAGGTCGTACCAAAGTGAGAGTATCCTTGGAGGAGCAACGCGTTCGCCTTTGAAATCGGGAAACCTCCCTATCCATTCATTCAAGTTTCCCGATTTCAACAGCGACCGGAGGGGATACTCTCACTATTCAGTACTCGAAGTTTTCAATGATCCAGAGGATAAGAAAGGGCAGGCACCGGATAACGGCGCCTGCCCTTTACTTCATTTCTTTTATAAGCCTTGCGGTGGTGTATTCTCTAATACTTGATCAATCAGACCGTATTCTTTGGCTTCGTCAGCCGTCATGAAGTAGTCGCGATCGGTATCCTTCTCAATGCGCTCCAGCGGTTGGCCAGTGCGATCGGACAGGATGCGGTTCAGCTTGTCGCGCATTTTGAGGATGCGGCGAGCACGGATCTCAATATCCGTGGCTTGACCTTGTGCGCCGCCGAGCGGCTGGTGAATCATAATCTCGCTGTTAGGCAGACCGTAACGTTTGCCTTTAGCGCCTGCGTTGAGCAGGAATGCGCCCATGGAAGCAGCCATGCCGACACAGATCGTCGAAACGTCCGGCTTAATGAACTGCATCGTATCGAATATCGCCATACCTGCGGTAATGGAACCGCCAGGGCTGTTGATGTAAAGATGAATATCCTTCTCAGGATCCTCAGCCGACAAGAACAGCATTTGGGCAATGATGGAATTGGCGACCACGTCATTTACGTCGGAGCCGAGGAAGATAATGCGGTCTTTCAGCAATCTGGAATAGATGTCGTACGCCCGCTCACCGCGGTTGCTTTGTTCAACGACCATAGGTATAAAACTCACGTGGAAAACCTCCTCTTAAGTACCTCATATAAATACTGTTACCGTATTACCCACATGATAAACAATTTAAATCAAAAAGTCAAAGATAGTCAAACTATTGGGTAAAAAAAAGAGCCGTCATGGGCGCTTTAGGGTAATCAGTATAGAGAATAAAAGTTATAATGGCGCGCCCGCGAGGAATCGAACCTCGATCTCAGGCTCCGGAGGCCTACGTCATATCCATTGGACCACGGGCGCAAAAAAAATTAGCAACGAAGTTGATTATACCGCATCTATTTAAAAAATACAATAGCAGACAAAACTTTGTTCCTATTATATAGACGAGCCAGTACTTGGCCATAATGTATAAGAATGCCCGGGGCAGAGAAATATACTTTCGGACACTTGCAACCGGCATAATTATTGGTTAGAATAAAGGTGGGACTTAAAAAGTTCAACTGGGACATTTTACGACCAGCTAGAGAAGAGCCGAGACGAAGTTTGCAGGAGTGGAATGCATGCGTAACCTATTAGAAATACAAGAGCAGCTTCTGCCGGATCTGATGGACACTCTTAAACGAAGGTATACCATCCTTCATCAGATCAAGTTGTCCGGAATTGTTGGCCGAAGAACATTGGCTTCATCACTCTCGATGACCGAGCGTGTTCTCAGAGCAGAGACTGATCTTCTGAAAGCGCAAGGGCTGATCGAGATTGAAACGCTTGGCATGCGCATCAGCAGCTCAGGGATATGCTTGCTGGAGGAGCTGGAGCCGGTCATGAATGAGTTATTCGGACTGGTTGAACTGGAAGAGAAGATTCGTCAGGCTTACGGGCTTCGTAAAGTGGTCATTATTCCCGGTGACAGCGAGTCATCTCCGGAAGTCAAACGTGAGCTTGGCCGGGCCGGAGCAAGAACGCTGCTAAGTTTTGTCCAAGATGGAGATACGATTGCCGTAACCGGCGGCTCCACGCTCGCCGAAGTGGCCGAACAGATGTCCTCTTTGCCAGGCGGCGAACCGCTGACAAGCACTTGGTTTGTGCCAGCGCGGGGCGGTCTTGGGGAGAGCGTGGAGATTCAAGCGAACACCATTGCTTCCAAGATGGCAAAGCGCGTTGGAGCTGAGTACCGATTGCTTCACGTACCGGATCTGCTAAGCGAGGATGCCTATCAGTCTCTGGTGCAGGATCAGCATATCCAGGAGATCGTGGATGTGATCAGGCGCTGCCGAGTCATTATTCACGGCATCGGAGATGCCATGGAGATGGCAAGAAGACGCAAGCTGGATGAAAACTCTATTCAGAACTTGCAGGCAGATGGCGCGATTGCGGAATCCTTCGGCTACTACTTCAGTGAAGATGGTGAAGTTGTCCACAAAATGCTTACTCTCGGGCTGCGGCTTGAGGATATTATGCGGACAGAGACGATCATCGGCATTGCTGGGGGTCAAGGCAAGGGTAAGGCGATTCACGCGGTGTTGAAATTCGGACATGAGGATATTCTCGTTACCGATGAAGCCGCGGCACTGGAAGTCGAGAAGGAGATTGACGCCGGGATTTGAACCCACGGGCGTGCACACTGATTTTTCCTTATTGTTGTCTTGATTGGCTTAACGGCCAATCTTGAATATATAAATTTTACAAATATGGAGGGAACTACTCATGGTTAAAGTAGGTATTAACGGTTTTGGACGTATTGGACGTAACGTGTTCCGCGCTGCGCTGAACAACAGCGAAGTTGAAATCGTGGCAATCAACGATTTGACGGACGTAAGCACGCTGGCACACCTTTTGAAATATGACACAACTCACGGAAGACTTAATGCAACGGTTGAAGCTAAAGAAGGCGCACTCGTTGTAAACGGCCGTGAAGTGAAAGTATTCGCTGAGCGTAACCCTGAAGCATTGCCTTGGGCTGAGCACGGCGTTGAAATCGTTGTAGAATCCACTGGTATTTTCACAGCGAAAGACAAAGCTTCCGCTCACTTGAAAGGCGGCGCTAAGAAAGTTATCATCTCCGCTCCAGCAACTGACGAAGATATCACCATCGTTATGGGCGTTAACGAAGACAAATACGATGCAGCTAACCATACTGTAATCTCCAACGCTTCTTGTACAACAAACTGCTTGGCTCCTTTCGCTAAAGTTCTTGACGAGAAATTCGGTATCGTTAAGGGTATGATGACTACGGTTCACTCCTACACGAATGACCAGCAAGTGCTTGATCTTCCGCACAAAGACCTGCGTCGTGCTCGTGCAGCTGCTGAAAACATCATTCCATCCACAACTGGTGCTGCTAAAGCGGTTAGCCTTGTTCTGCCACAATTGAAAGGCAAATTGAACGGTATGGCAATGCGTGTACCTACGAAGAACGTTTCCGTAACGGACCTCGTAGTTGAGCTGTCCCAAAATGTAACCCTTGAAGATGTTAACGGAGCTCTGAAAGCAGCTGCTGAAGGCCCGCTGAAAGGCATCTTGAACTACTCCGAAGAGCCGCTTGTATCCAGCGACTACAATGGCGACCCAGCTTCTTCCACTATCGATTCGCTCTCCACTATGGTAGTTGGCGACAACATGGTGAAAGTTGTTTCTTGGTATGACAACGAGTGGGGCTACTCCAACCGTGTCGTTGACCTCGCTGCTTACATCGCAAGCAAAGGTCTGTAATTGATCTAGCCATACAATCGAAGAGGAGTTCCGTTTCACGGGTCTCCTCTTTGGTTCATGGTTTTTCCTTGTTTTCATGCCAGAGCACTGGGAAGAATAGACAAGATCCGGGCGCTGGTTAGCGATAGAGAGAAACGAGAGCAACTGCATGCTGTCGGTGAGGAGAATAGTTTTCTTAGGAGGAACGTGGAGATGAACAAGAAAAGTGTACGTGATGTAGAAGTAAGCGGCAAACGGGTGTTTGTCCGCGTCGATTTCAATGTACCGCTCGAAGATGGTAAAATTACAGACGACACTCGTATTCGCGAGACTTTGCCGACCATTAAATATCTGATAGAGCAAGGAGCGAAAGTCATCCTGGCCAGCCACATGGGTCGTCCAAAAGGAGAGGTCGTTGAATCTTTGCGCCTGACTCCTGCAAGTCAGCGTCTGTCCGAGCTGCTCGGCAAACCGGTAGCCAAAGCGGATGAAGCAGTAGGAGAAGCCGTTAAAGCTCAAGTCGAGAAGCTGCAAAACGGCGATGTGCTCGTGCTTGAAAATGTTCGTTTTTACGCTGGTGAAGAGAAGAACGATCCGGAACTTGCGAAGCAATTCGCCGAACTGGCCGATCTGTTCGTGAATGACGCGTTTGGTGCTGCTCACCGTGCGCACGCTTCGACAGAAGGTATCGCTCATCATCTTCCGGCTGTATCGGGATTGTTGATGGAGAAAGAGCTGTCCGTTCTTGGCAAAGCCCTTTCGAATCCGGACCGTCCTTTTACCGCCATCATCGGTGGATCGAAGGTTAAGGACAAAATCGACGTGATCGACAACCTGCTTACGCTTGCTGACAATGTCATCATCGGCGGTGGACTTGCTTACACGTTCTTCAAAGCTCAAGGCCATGAAATCGGCCAATCTCTGCTTGATAAAGAGAAGCTTGATGTTGCACTCGGTTTCATCGAGAAAGCTAAAGAGCTGGGCAAAAACTTCTACCTGCCGGAAGATATCGTCGTTACGGACGAGTTCAGCGCAGACGCGAATACCAAGGTCGTTGATATCGACGGCATTCCTGCCGATTGGGAAGGCGTTGACATCGGACCTAAGACTCGCGCCAAGTATGCAGAAGTGATCAAGAACTCCAAGCTTGTCGTGTGGAACGGTCCTATGGGCGTATTCGAAATCGCTCCGTTCAGCAACGGTACTCGTGAAGTGGCACAAGCTTGTGCGGATACGGAAGCTTACACGATTATCGGCGGCGGCGACTCGGCTGCAGCTGCAGAGAAATTCGGTCTTGCCGACAAGATGAACCACATCTCGACAGGCGGCGGTGCATCTCTTGAGTTCATGGAAGGCAAAGCACTTCCTGGTGTTGTGGCACTGAAAGACAAATAGAAATAGGCACTATATTGGATAGCGAGTGGATGAAGTTTGGACCCCGATTCCTCGGGGGAATAAAGGAGTGAATCGTGTGAGAACACCTATCATAGCTGGTAACTGGAAAATGTTCAAAACCGTTCCGGAAGCAGCTTCATTTATTGAAGATGTGAAAGGCAAAGCGGAAGTAGAAGGCGTGGAAAGCGTGATTTGCGCGCCATTTACCAACCTTCCTGCATTGGTTGAAGCGGTCAAGGGCACGAACATCAAAATCGGTGCACAAAATCTTCATTTTGAAGACAATGGCGCTTTTACGGGCGAAATTAGCGGTTTGATGCTGAAGGATCTGGGTGTGGACTATGTCATTATTGGACACTCCGAGCGCCGTCAGTATTTTGCTGAAACCGATGAGATCGTGAACAAGAAGGTACATGCGGCATTCCGTCATGGTCTTCTTCCGATCGTATGCGTCGGCGAGAAGCTGGAAGAACGCGAAGCCGGCCAAACCAAAGACGTGTGCAAAGTACAAACGGAAGCAGCGTTCGCAGGTGTTCCTGCTGATCAAGCGGTTCATGTCGTTATTGCATACGAGCCAATCTGGGCGATCGGAACGGGCAAATCCTCTACGGCAGAGGATGCGAACGAAGTTATCGCTTATATTCGTGAACTCGTTAAAGGCCTTTACGGCGAAACCGTTGCAGAGCAAGTTCGCATTCAATACGGCGGCAGCGTGAAGCCTGAAAATGTAGCGGAGTATATGGGACAAAGCGACATCGACGGCGCGCTCGTTGGTGGTGCAAGTCTACAACCGGCTTCCTACATCGCACTCGTTGAGGGGGCGAAGTAAATGTCTGCTCCAAAACCCGTAGCTCTGATTATCATGGACGGTTTCGGGCTTCGCAACACCGAGGTGGGCAATGCGGTCGCTCAAGCGAACAAGCCTAACTACGACCGGTATTTGAAGCAATACCCGAACACCACATTGACTGCTTGCGGTGAAGCCGTAGGCTTGCCGGAAGGTCAAATGGGGAACTCCGAAGTGGGTCACTTGAACATCGGCGCAGGCCGGATCGTGTATCAGGACTTGACCCGCATCACGAAGTCGATTCGTGAAGGAGAATTCTTCGAGAACGAAACGCTGGTGGAAGCCGTTCGCGCTGCTAAGAACAACAACAAGAAGCTGCATCTGTACGGGCTGGTATCCGACGGCGGCGTTCACAGTCATATTGAGCATATGTTTGCCATGCTGGATCTTTGCAAGAAGGAAGATTTTCATGACGTATACATCCATGGCTTCATGGATGGACGCGACGTGGCACCGGACAGCGGCAAGCAGTTCGTTAAGGATCTGATTGCGAAGATCGAAGAAGTAGGCGTTGGCCAAATCGCTACGCTTTCCGGTCGTTATTATGCGATGGACCGCGACAAGCGTTGGGATCGTGTCGAGAAGGCTTACCGTGCCATGGTGTATGGCGAAGGACCGAAATATACGGATCCGCTGAAAGCCATCATCGAATCTTACGAGAAATCGGTTTACGATGAATTCGTAGAACCGACCGTGATTGTGAATGGTGAAGGCGAGCCGGTTAGTCTGGTGGAGAGCGGAGATTCCGTTATCTTCCTGAACTACCGCCCTGACCGTGCGATTCAGCTGTCCCAGGTGTTTACGAATAATGATTTCCGTGGTTTTGAACGAGGACCGAAGTTCCCGCAAAACCTGCATTTTGTATGCTTGACGCTGTTCAGCGAGACGGTGGAAGGCTTTGTTGCCTACAAACCGAAGAATCTCGATAACACGCTCGGCGAAGTGCTGGTTCAGCACAACAAGAAACAGCTTCGGATTGCGGAAACCGAAAAGTACCCGCACGTGACATTCTTCTTCAGCGGTGGACGCGATGTTGAGCTTCCTGGTGAAACGCGCGTACTGATCAACTCGCCGAAAGTGGCGACCTACGATCTGAAACCGGAGATGAGCGCTTATGAAGTGGCGGATGCTTGCGTGAGAGAAATCGAAGCGGATAAGCATGATGCGATCATCTTGAACTTCGCCAACCCGGACATGGTAGGTCATTCCGGTATGCTGGAGCCGACGATTAAAGCCGTTGAGACTACGGATGAGTGTGTTGGCAAGGTTGTTGAGGCTGTTTTGGCAAAAGGCGGGGTAGTTCTGATTACCGCTGACCACGGGAACGCGGACATGGTATTTGACGAGAATGGACGTCCATTCACCGCACATACTACAAACCCGGTTCCGTTCATCGTAACGGATGAGAATGTAACGCTGCGTGAAGGCGGTATTCTTGCCGACATCGCGCCAACGATTCTCGACCTGATGGGTCTGCCTAAGCCGGATGAAATGACGGGAACTTCCATGATTGCAGCACGTAAATAAGTGGTTCATAATGGAACATAAACATAACATTAAAAGGAGACTATACACATGACTATTATTTCTGATGTATATGCACGCGAAGTCCTTGACTCCCGTGGCAATCCAACCGTAGAGGTTGAAGTATACCTGGAATCCGGTGCAATCGGTCGCGCGATCGTTCCATCCGGTGCTTCCACTGGCGTTCACGAAGCCGTTGAGCTCCGCGACGACGACAAATCCCGTTACCTGGGCAAAGGCGTTCTGAAAGCCGTTGAGAACGTGAACGAAATCATCGCGCCTGAAGTGATTGGCATGGACGCTCTGGACCAGCTTGGCATCGACAAACTGATGATCGCTTTGGACGGTACGCCGAACAAAGGCAAATTGGGTGCGAACGCAATTCTGGCCGTATCCATGGCTGTAGCTCGCGCTGCTGCTGATGCATTGGATCTTCCACTGTATGTTTACCTTGGCGGATTCAACGCAAAACAACTTCCAGTACCTATGATGAACATCGTTAACGGTGGCGCTCACGCGGACAACAACGTTGACGTTCAAGAATTCATGGTATTGCCTGTTGGCGCACCTAGCTTCAAAGAAGCGCTTCGCATGGGCGCGGAAATCTTCCACAACCTGAAATCCGTTCTGAAGGGCAAAGGCCTGAACACAGCGGTTGGTGACGAGGGCGGCTTCGCTCCTAACTTCACGTCTAACGAAGATGCACTGTCTTCCATCATCGAAGCGATCGAAAAAGCCGGCTACAAGCCAGGTGAAGATGTATTACTGGGTATGGACGTTGCTTCCACCGAGTTCTTCAAAGATGGCAAGTATGTTCTGGAAGGCGAAGGCAAATCCTTCACGCCGGCAGAATTCGTGGACTTGCTCGCTTCTTGGGTAGACAAATACCCAATCGTAACCATCGAAGACGGATGCTCCGAGGACGATTGGGAAGGTTGGAAATTGCTCACCGAGAAATTGGGTAACAAAATTCAACTCGTGGGTGACGACCTGTTCGTTACCAACACCGAGCGTCTGGAAAAAGGTATCAACGAAGGCATCGGTAACTCCATCCTGATCAAAGTAAACCAAATCGGTACATTGACTGAAACGTTCGATGCGATCGAAATGGCAAAACGCGCAGGATATACGGCTGTTATCTCCCACCGTTCCGGTGAGTCCGAGGACAGCACCATCGCTGATATCGCGGTGGCTACTAACGCAGGTCAGATCAAAACGGGTGCTCCTTCCCGTACGGACCGTGTGGCGAAATACAACCAATTGCTTCGCATCGAAGACCAATTGGGCGAGCTTGCTCAATACAACGGCTTGAAGTCGTTCTACAACTTGAAGCGCAAATAATTGAAATAAGAGAAAGCCCGGCTCCTGCTTTTGAGGGAGCTGGGCTTTTTTGCATTAATTTGAGGGGATGCAGGGTTGTGGGGCTGCACACTTTGTTATCATGTCGAGGGGCGGTACGTATATCGTCTCCGGTCGCTGTTAAAATCGGGAAGCTGGAATGGAATAAGCTGAGGAAGCTTCCCGATTTTAAAGGCGAACGCGTTGCTCCTCCACCGATATACGCACCTGGGCAGGGGAGGTGTGCAGCCTCTTGTGGGCATCTCATAGGAGCGCAAAGAAGAAAGCCTAGCTCTGTGAAAGTCGTATGAGCCGGGCTTTTGAGCGTGGGAGGGGGAAAGAGCGAAGGGCTGCACACTCTGTTATCGTGCTGTGGGATGGTGCGTAAATCGGCTCCGGTCGCTGTTAAAATCGGGAAGCTGGAATGAAATAAGCAGAAGAAGCTTCCCGATTTTAAAGGCGAACGCGTTGCTCCTCCACCGATATACGCACATGGGCAGGGGAGGTGTGCAGCCTCTTGTGGGCATTTCATAGGAGCGCAAAGAAGAAAGCCCAGCTCTGTGAAAGTCACTGAGCCGGGCTTTTGAGCGTGGGAGGGGGAAAGAGCGAAGGGCTGCACACTCTGTTATCGTGCTGTGGGATGGTGCGTAAATCGGCTCCGGTCGCTGTTAAAATCGGGAAGCTGGAATGAAATAAGCAGAAGAAGCTTCCCGATTTTAAAGGCGAACGCGTTGCTCCTCCACCGATATACGCACCTGGGCAGGGGAGTAGGTGTGCAGCCTCTTGCGAGCATTTCATAGGAGCGCAAAGAAGAAAGCCCAGCTCTGTGAAAGTCACATGAGCCGGGCTTTTGAGCGTGGGAGGGGGGAAAGAACGTGGCTGCACACTCTGTTATCGTGCTGTGGGATGGTGCGTAAATCGGCTCCGGTCACTGTTAAAATCGGGAAGCTGGATGGAGTAGGCTGAGGAAGCTTCCCGATTTTAAAGGCGAACGCGTTGCTCCTCCACCGATATACGCACCTGAGCAGGGGAGGTGTGCAGCCTCTTGTGGGCATCTCGCAGGAGCGCAAAGAAAGCCCAACTCATATTAGGTCGCATGAGCTGGACTTTGGGGTGTGGGTAGGGGAGAGCGATTTGCTGCACGCCTGATCGGGAGTGGTTGGGTGACGCACAGGCTTTTAAGCAAGTAGTATCAGCCCCCGAACCTTGTTATACTGTTATAAGCAGGGGGAATCTCCCTTGCAAGATCAACATAAGTTGCTAGGAGGTTGTTCGTTTTGCCCTTAGATCTTACTTCAGGTACTTAACACAACTCTATTTTGCATAAATAAAGGAGTGCCTGAAGAGCATGTTAAAATCAATTATTCATTCTTATCTAAACCAAAATCAAGAGTCATTTCATGGAGCCGTCCTGGTTTCGCACCAAGGCGAAATCCTCTATCAGGAAGCCTTCGGTCTGGCAAACCGGTGGTATATTCCGAATGCTATAGATACCAGGTTCCGCATCGGTTCTGTCACCAAATCCATTACGGCCCTGGGCATTCTGAAGCTGGTTGAAGCGGGGCAGATCCATCTTGATGATCACCTGGTTGAATATATCCCTGACTTCAAACGAGCAGGAGGCATAACGCTTACCCACTTGCTGAACCATACCTCCGGTATCGGGAATATCACGATGCAGCCGGATTTCACCATCCAATCTCTTCAAAGACGTTCCGTCGACGAACTTGTGGCATGGATTCGCTCTCTTCCCATGGAGTCCGGGCGGCCGGCGAACTTCAGTTATTCGAACTCCGGTTACATTCTGTTGGGCAAAATCATCGAAACCGTTACCGGATTAACGTACGCGGAATTTCTGGAACAGGAGATTTTTGGCCCTGCGGGCATGAAGGATTCCGTTTTGGAATCAAACTTGACCCTGCGCAACCGGGCGAGCGGTTACGAGATGACGGCCGAGGGAGAGCTGCGCAATGCTTCGTACATCGACATGTCCAATGCTTATTCGGCCGGGGGTATCGTCTCTACTGCTCCAGATCTGCATTTGCTGAACTCCGCGCTGGATGAGGGAAGGCTGTTGTCGGGCGATACGTTGGCCAAGCTATTCGCTTGGGATGGACAGCAGCCGTACCGCTACGGCTGGAATAGGGCGAGAACCGGAGCCAACCGGCCCATGGCCTTCCATCATGGCGGGATTAATGGTTATACGGCTTCCTATCTGAAGCTGCTGGATCAGGGAACCGCGGTTTTCGTGTTAAGCAATGTGTCGACGATGCTGACCTCGATGTTAGCGGGCGTGATCGTTAACGCGCTTGAGCACGAAATGGGTTGATGCAGTAGATGAGGACCAAGCTCTCTTACGGAGAGTTTGGTCTTTTTTTGTCTGATAAAAATAGAACAAATCTACACATCCACTGCGCCTTCCCCCACCAACGACCGCACATATCCATGCAATTTCAGGCATTGCCATTCTCAAGCGAACCGGTGCTGATATAATTGAAGAACAAGCGAGCGAAAAGGAGAGTGCGGGAGGGTGCTGAACCGAATACGATCCCTGTTTCCACACAAGCTGAAATACCGTCTGTTTGCCGCGTTCGTTTTGGTCATCCTGCTGCCTTTCGGCATTTTGAATTTGTACAACTATCAGCGGATCGAGACCTTGGTCCAGGAGAAAATCAGCCAGCAGAGCCACAGCCAGCTGGAGCAAATGTACCGAACGCTGGAGGATCAGTTGAGCGTAGCCTTCAAAACGCTGATATTTCTGGAGCAGGATTCAACGGTGGCCTCCGTGCTGACCCATCCCGGGCAGCGGCAGGGACTCGAGAACAAAAACCTGATGGAGGAAAAGTTCAAAAATTTGAACAACAGCTTTTTCCTGTACAATCCGTCGGTCTACTTCACGATTCTCGATTTTCATGGTAACGCTTACACCTCATATTCTCCCAGGGAGGCCCTCGATTACAGAAAGCTGCGGGACAACCCTGGCTTTGATCGGGAACAGATGGAGGGCGTGTCGTATCATTGGGTTTCGAGCGATTCGAACTACGTGCTGCGGGATATCTCGACGAGTCCTTACCTGCTGTCACTGTACGCATACATGGAAACTCCCCGCAACAAGCCGTACGGCATGGCCCGGATCAGCATCGATTACTCCTTCTGGTTTCAATCGGTATTGAAGCAGTCGACGCTGCGGCAGGAATATTTCTTGATTACGAGCGCTGGCGAGAACGTATCCCAATCGATCTTGAACAGCAGTCTGACCGGCGAGGTAAAAGCCAGGATTGCGGCCGAGCCCAGGCAGAAGTATTTTATCGACAAAGCCTCCAATACCCTGGTGAATTACATTTACGTGGAATCTCTGGATTGGTATATCGTGAACCGGATTCCACTGACGGTGCTCTTTAACGAGATCGAGGAGCTGAAGCGCCAATATTTTATGACCTTTTTCCTGCTGACCGGGGCGTTTCTCATCATGACCTTCATTATTGCCGCCACGATTACCCGGCCCCTATCCCATTTGCAGAATAAGATGAAGGCGGTTGTCCGAAACAATCTGAAAATCCGGCTGCCGGAGCACAAGTTTCGAGGCGAGATTCTGGAGCTGACGCAGACGTTCAATTCCATGCTCAACGACATGGATGTGCTGATTCAGCGATTGAAGGCCGAGGAAAGGCAGAAGGAAGCGGTGCATTTTCATATGCTGCTGGCTCAGATGAATCCGCATTTTCTGCTCAACACGCTAAATACGGTCAAGTGGAGTGCCATTCGCCACGGGAATGAGGATATCACCAATATCACCCTGTCTCTCGGCAAGCTGCTGGAGGCAAGCCTGAATACGGAGAAGGATCTGGTGCATCTGAAGGATGAAATCGAGCTAGTGCAGGCCTACGTCCATATTCAGCAGGTGCGTTACAATCACCGTTTTGACGTGACCTTTGCGTGTGATGAGGACATCCTCTATGCGCTTGTGCCCAAGCTCAGTCTGCAGCCGCTCGTGGAGAATGCCATCATACACGGAATCGCGCCTCTGCCGGAGCAGGAAGGGCTCATTGAAATTACGGTTACCCGGGAAGGGCCGAACCGATTGGCGGTGGAAATCAAGGACAATGGCGTCGGCATGGAGCAGTCCCGACAGGTGGGCGGGATGCGTAAACGTCCGGGCATCGGTCTCAGCAATGTACAAGAGCTGCTGCGGCTGCTGTTTAAAGAAGAGGGCAGCATGGAGATTATTTCTTCGGAGCGGGGAACGCGGATTCGATTTTCGATCCCGCTGTTAATCTCTACGCCTTATCAGAACGATCACTTGATTTCATCATAACGGGAAGATGATTCGTCTCGGGCCTGTGTAGGCTTTGAACCGGATTTAAAAAGCTTCGAGGAGGGGAGACCTATGTGGAAGGTGCTGCTGGTGGAGGATGAGGTGTTTGTGCGAGAGTCCGTGCGGGAGATCATCGCGTGGGAGGAGCTTGGGTTCAAGGTGGCAGGAGAGGCAGGAAACGGCGCCGAGGCGCTGGAGATGATCCGGAGCAATCCGCCCGATCTTGTGCTGACCGATATCGTAATGCCGGAGATGGACGGCGTGGAGCTCCTCCGCAGAACACGGGAAGAAGGGTATGCCTCGAAGTTCGTGATGCTGACCTGCATGAGTGAATTCGAGTATGTCCGGCAAGCGATGGAATACGGGGCATCCAACTATATCCTGAAGCTGTCGATGAGCGTGAATACGCTGCGGGAAACGCTGCACAAAATGAATGCTGAGCTGATGAAGAATAACCCGCATCCGAGCCCGAGCCAACCTGTTTCGCAGGTCGCGTCCACGGAGACGATGCCGTCGCAGCCGGCGCATCATGCCTCCCCGGGGGAAATCACGTCGCACCCGGAGGTACAGAAAATATTGCAGTACATCCATGAGCACTACGAGCAGGACATTACGGTTAAATCGATGTCGGGCTACGTGATGATGGGCGAGAATTACGTCAGTGCGCTCTTCAAGAAAAAGACCGGACGCACCTTGATTCATTATTTGCACCAGGTCCGGGTGGATAAAGCCATCGCGTATTTGCTTCAAACCAACCTCCCTGTTCACGAGATCGGCCTCCGGGTGGGGTTCGTGAACGACAATTATTTTATTAAAATCTTCAAACGGTTGACCGGCTTCACCCCGAGTAAATACAGACAACACAGCAAAGACCTCAAATAGAACGATTCGATGCAGGACATAGGATTCGCCGAATCAGGAATTCCATCGTTTTGTTCCATCATCTGAATGGATATGTAGCTTAAAAGCGGCTCCCGTTTCCTGCTACGATGAGAGGGCATCACACCAATATAATTCTCGGGGAGGTCTCTAATGTGAGAAATAAAAAAGGATGGACGATGCTTCTCATCGGCATATTGCTTCTAGGTCTTCTTGCGGGCTGCGGCGGCAAAGCAGCCTCATCAGTAACTGAGGGACAAGGAACGGATAATTCGAAAGCGCCTTCATCCGGCGAGCCGGTCAAACTAACCATGTGGGGCGGTGTGCCGCCAGAGGCGGGACCGCAAGAGGTCATTGATGCGTGGAACGCCGAGCATCCTGATATTCAAGTCGAGTATGTCCGCTACGTCAATGACGATGACGGGAACCTGAAGCTTGATACGGCGATGATTACCGGTCAGGATGTCGACCTGTTCGTGAACTACACGCTTTCCCAAACGTCCAAACGGGTGGAATCCAACTTAGCCCTGGATCTAAGCCAATTCGATGATTACAATATCGACGAGAAGATGGGTCCTGACGCCGAAGGCTGGAAAATCAACGGGAAGTATTACGGAATGCCGACCACGAAAAGCGCCTTCTTCGTCGCGCTGAACAAGGATGCCCTTGATGCAGCGGGCCTGCCCGTTCCGAAGGACTGGACGTGGGATGAGCTGCGCGAATATGCCAAGAAGCTCAAAGTCGGCAATAACTACGGGTTTATTCAAAATATGGAGCCGTTCGTCGATCCGATTGATTCGGTGTTATCGCAAGAGGGATACACGAAGGCGGATGGAACTTCGAATCTGGACCACCCGCTGGTCAAAAAATGGCTGGAAACCCTGAATGTCATGATGAAGGAAGACAAGACCACGCCGCCGCTCGGAGAGCAGCTGACTTCCAAAATGCCGGTGGAGCAAGTGTTCCTTAGCGGGGAAGTGCCCATGCTGAATATCGGAGCTTGGCTGCTGCGAAGCTCGAATAACTTTACCGATTTTCCCCGCGACTTCACCATCGCGTTCGCCCAGGTGCCGAGACTAACGGATAGTGCGGACAGCTATGTAACAAGGGGCGGCCTTGGGGATTACATCTCCATTAATGCCAAATCCAAAAAACAAGCGGAAGCTTGGGAATTCCTGAAGTGGTATGCGGACGGAGGCATGGCTCCTATGGCTGCGGGCGGAAGATTGCCGGCTTCGAAGGACGCCGATCAGGATGAGGCGTTAAAGAACCTGCTCGGTGATAAGAAAGACACGTATGACCTGGATTCCCTGATGCACGTCATGTTCGAAGACAAAACGCCTACGTACGTAAGAAGCTTGCCGCAAGAGGTGATGGATATGCGCGCCCAGGAGTATGAGAAGTATTTCCTTGACGCCCAATCGCTCGATCAAACGCTGGAGGCCATGGTGAACCGGCATAATACGTTTTTAAAAGATGGCAAATAAGGGGCTGTCGGCACCAATAGAAGGGGACTATCGCTTCGGCGGCGAGTCCCCTTTTTGATCGGCTTCGACACTGCCTATCTCGGCATGATCCGGGATGGGGAGTTGATTGCCGCCTTTTTTCTCGTCGGCCATAGAACAAATCTACGGAGACGCTGAAATTCACAACCCTGCAATTGCATACTTCTGTAGCATAAAGTCGAAGGTTTTGTTCCTTATCCCCGCTTGGTCCCGACTGCTATGCTTGAGATGAAAAAGACCAAGAGGAGTGGGGCTATGTGAAAACATCCTGGATGAAACGGCAACAGTATCTCGGCTATCTGTTTATCGGTCCGAACATGGTCGGCGTGATGCTGTTTTTTATTGTGCCAGCCTTGTATTCGTTCTATCTCATGTTTACGGACTACAAATTTATGAGCTCGGACACGAAGTTCGTGGGTCTGGCCAATATTCAAAAAATGCTGGGCGACGAGGTTTTCTATATTTCGATCAAAAATACGCTGTTCTTTCTGTTATCCGTGCCTGTATCGATCGGACTGGCTTTCATCGTCGCCGTGGTTCTGAACCGCTCGGTGTATTTAAAAAAGCTGCTCCGCGCCTTATATTTCATGCCTTACATCACCAGTGGCGTCGCCGTCGCCTTCGTATGGATGCTGCTGTTCCATCCGAATAACGGCCCGATCAACGGAATCCTCAAGTCGTTCGGCATAACCAATCCCCCGGGATGGCTGTCCACCATGGATTCCTCCATGTATGCCATCGACATCATCTGGATCTGGTTTATGCTCGGCTATAACATGATCATCTACCTGGCCGCGCTGCAAGAGGTCTCAACGGAACTGCTGGAGGCTGCCAAAATCGACGGGGCCCGCGCCTGGCAAACGGTTCGCAGCATCCTGTGGCCGCTCGTCAGCCCCACGACCTTCCTGCTGCTTATTACCGGACTCATTATGACCATCAAGCAGTTCGGGATCATTCAAGCCATTACGCAGGGAGGCCCAGGCAACAGCACCACCGTGTTGTCCCTGTTCATTTATCAGAACGCTTTCCGCTACTACGAAATGGGTTATGCATCCGCGATCTCCTGGGCGCTGTTCTTCATCATTATGATCTTCACTGTCATTCAATGGATCGGTCAGAAGCGCTGGGTTCACTATTAAGGAGGAAGGAAAATGACCAAAGCCTTATATACTAAAATAATCATCACGCTTATTATGCTGTTCTTCAGCGTGGTTATGATCGTTCCCTTCCTCTGGATGATTAGTACCTCGTTCAAGATGCCGGCGGAAGTGTTCCAATACCCGATTAAGTGGATTCCTGCCCAATTCATATGGGAACATCATGTGAAAGTGTGGACCGGCGTGAACAGCTTCGGCCACTATTATCTCAACTCGCTTAAAGTTGCCTTGGTCAGCACTGTCGGTGCTGTATTGCTGTCCGCTTTAGCCGCTTACGGTTTTGCCCGGATCGAGTTCAAGGGGCGGAATGCCATGTTCATGATCTATCTGTCGATGATGATGGTCCCTCCCCAGGTTCTGTTTGTGCCGAAGTTCATCATGTTTGACTGGGTCGGTATTTACAATACACATTGGGCTCTTATACTGCCGGGCGTATTCACGATTTTCGGGGTGTTCATGATGCGGCAGTTTTTTCTCTCCGTACCGTATGAAATTTCGGAGGCTGCCTTTATCGACGGAGCGGGCCATTTCCGCATTTTTTCGCGGATCATTCTGCCAATGGCGAAGCCTTCGCTAGCCACGCTGGCCATTATCGATTTCTCTTGGCACTGGAACGACTACGAGAATGCCTTGGTGTTTTTGATCGATCAGGATCTGTATACCGTTCCGCTGGGGCTGCAAAATTTCATTCTGGAAAATACCGTGGATTATAACGGCATGATGGCGGCGGCGACCGCAGGCATTATTCCGATGATTCTCGTGTTCCTGATCGGTCAGAAATATATCATTCAGGGCGTGGCAAGCTCGGCCGTTAAAGGATAGCCCATAATCCATGTCCACAGATGAGCTGGACGAAAATGAAAGGAGAAAGAGCATGAGAAACGAAACGGAAGTAAGCGACATAACGGTGATTGGCGGCGGTTTGGCAGGGGTATGCGCGGCGGTGGCGGCCGCGAGGCTCGGACAAAAGGTAGCGCTCGTGCAGAACCGCCCGGTTCTGGGCGGCAACTCCAGCAGCGAGGTGCGCGTATGGGTATGCGGCGCGACGGCCCACGGGATCAACCGCTATGCCCGGGAAACCGGCATTATGGGCGAGATGTTCGTGGAGAACCAGTACCGGAATCCGGACGGCAACCCGTATCTATGGGATTTGATCGTGCTGGGGACCGTGCGGGCCGAGCCGAACATCACCCTGTTCTTAAATACGGACGTGCATGAGGTAGAAGCGGACGGAGATTCTGACGCGCGGCAGATCCGATCGGTTACCGGTTGGATGATGGGCTCGGAGCGGCGCATCCGGTTTGAGAGTCCCGTGTTCCTGGATTGCACGGGGGACGGGCTGGTCGGATTCCTGGCAGGAGCGAAATACCGGCTCGGGCGGGAAGCGCGCGATGAATACGGGGAAGAGTGGGCGCCGGAGACGGCGGACGATGTGACACTCGGCAGCACGCTGCTGTTCTACACGAAGGATGCCGGACACCCGGTGAAATTCGTGCCGCCCGTCTTTGCCAAGGATATTACGCAGACGCCGATCCCGATCAAGCGGGTCATCCGCAGCGGCGACTCGGGCTGCCATTACTGGTGGATCGAATGGGGCGGCGAGCTGGACACCGTGCATGACAATGAGCGGATCCGCGATGAGCTGTGGTCAGTCATATATGGCATATGGGACTATATCAAAAATACCGGCAAATTCGATGCCGCCAATATGACGCTGGAGTGGGTCGGCGCCCAGCCGGGCAAGCGGGAATACCGCCGGTTTGTCGGCGACTATGTGCTCACGCAAAACGATATTATGGCCCAAGAGCCGTTCGGGGACCGGGTCGCCTTTGGAGGCTGGTCGATCGATCTGCATCCGCCGCAGGGCATGTACGCCGAAGAGAGCGGCTCAAAGCATATGCATGCGGACGGGAATTACCATATCCCGTTCCGCAGCCTGTACTCGGCGAACGTGGCCAACCTGTTGTTCGCCGGGCGCAACATCAGCGCCACCCACGTGGCCTTCGGCACCACGCGGGTCATGGCGACCTGCGCCGTCCTGGGCGAAGCGGCCGGCACGGCTGCGGCGCTGTGCGTCCAGCACGGCCTCACGCCGCGCGAGCTGTCCCGCAGACGGAGCGGGGAGCTTCAGCAGACGCTGCTGAAGCAGGATGCCTCCGTGCTCGGGGTTGCAAACCACGATCCGCTGGATCTGGCCCGAAGCGCCAAGGTCAGCGCATCGTCCCACCTGTCCAGGATCGCGATCGAGGAGGCGGAGGCGCCATATCCGCTGGAGCGGGACATCGCTGTGCTGATGCCGGCCGATCCGGGGCTGAGCGGGGAACTGGAATGGCTGATCGATGCGAAGCGGGAGACCGATATGACGGTGGAGGTTTGGAGCACGGGACGTCCGGAGAATTACGTTCCGGACGTGTTGAAATTTCGCACCTCTGTCCGCATCATGCCGGGGCAGGGACAGTGGGTCCCCGTCCAACTGGATTGGCAGCCGGCGGAGCCGCAAAACGCATATATCATCGTGCGCAAAAATCCGGATGTGACGCTGCATCTGTCATCCAAGCCGATGAGTGGGCTGCTTGCCTTCGAACGGGGGACGGCGGCCCGCGTCTCCAAGGAGCTCGAGGACCATGACGACAATCAGCCCATTGTCGAGTGGAGCATGAAGGGGCTGGTTCGCAAGCTGTTCTGCCTGCGAACGGCGATCGGTTCGAACGCTTATCACCCCGAGCATGTCATTGACGGTTATAAACGTCCGTTCGGCGGTCCGCATATGTGGGTATCGGAGCGAATCGCAGACGGGGAGACGCCGTGGTTAAAGCTGGAATGGGAAGAGGCCCGAGCGATTCGTGAGATTCATCTTATTTTCAACGATGACGTTAATGAAGATCTGATCAATCTGCACCATCATCGTACGCCGTTCGATATCATCCCTGAGCTGGCCTGTACCTACAGAGTAGAGGCGCTGGATTCGGAAGGGAATTGGGTTACGCTTGCCTCGGAGGCGTTTAACCGCCGCCGCAAAAGAGTCCACCGTTTAGAGGAGCCTATTCAGAGCACGGCGCTCCGGTTGGTGGTCGAGAGCACGAACGGCTCGGACTATGCCGAGGTTATTGAAGTGAGGGCTTACGGGTAGTTTTTCAAAGCTAAAAGCTGCTTATGTATTCAACAGGTGCCAGTCTGGACAGGAATTAATGAGGTTCTAAAGTATATCTGCTGAACCGATAGTCGATCAAAAACGAAGCAAAGGCAGCCGTTCATCCGGCTGCCTTGTTCAGTTGGGTAATGTAGGGCGAAGATCATCATTTCTGCTGCAGCATCTCCAAAAATGCCCCTGCCGCCAGCGAGGGCGACACCTGCTTCCGAACGGCGACGCCGATATATCGATCGGGTAATGGCGTTTCGGTTCGAAGCTCCAGCAAGGAACCGTCCGAGATGCGGGACGCGACAAAGGCTCGTGGTAAGAATGCTGTTCCATAACCGCGCTCGGCAAATTCCGCTAACATGTCCAGGCTGTTCAACTCGAAGTCGGCTTCCGCTTCCACTCCCTGTGATCGGAACCACCCTTCGATGAAGGAGCGCGTCGAGCTGCCAGGGGATAGCAACAAGAGGGGGAGCTCCGTCAATTCTTCCGTCCGTAGAGGCCTGCGTGCCCAATCTGCGAAGGCCGTTCCGACTACGGCGCAATAAGGCGAGGTACGGGAGTCGATGATATGGATTTCCTCGTCCGATACGGGAAGGTGAACAAAGCCAAGATCCAACGAGCCTTTCTTTAAGCGCTCCACGATGCTGCTGGTTCGTTCCTGTGACAGCTGAATGCGGATGTCGGGATAACGAGCATGGAATCGGTCGAGCAAGGAGAGGAGAAAGTCCTTAACGATGGCCCCGTTCGCGCCAATCCTCAGCCTGCCTTCGCCGAACTGCTTCAGCTTCTTCAATCGCCGCTCGGCTGAATCAAGTTCGTCGAATGCTTGCCTTACATGCTGATACAAGGCTTGACCTTCTTGCGTCAGGCGGACGCCCTTGGATAACCGGTCGAACAGGCCCACGCCGAGTGCTTCTTCCAACTGTTTGATGGCATAACTCACAGAAGGCTGTGTCATATGGAGGTTTTGTGCAGCTTTCGTCAAATTGGACGTCTCGGCGGCATGCAGAAACACCCGATACCATTCGGTGTTGGCGATCATTTGTCATCAATCCTCTCTATGGCATCTGTGCGATATTACGATTTCATTTATTTCAACTATAACCTTAAACTAAATGAAAAGGAATCGAAAGTATTCGGGAGGTAGGGACATGGCAGGAAGTACGTTTGGAGAACGATTGAAAATGACTACGTTTGGGGAATCGCACGGAGACGCAGTCGGCGTCATTTTAGAAGGTGTCACACCGGGCGTTGAGCTGGACGAGGGCTACATTCAGATTCAGATGGATCGCAGAAGGCCGGGGCAATCCTCCGTTACGACTCCCCGCAAGGAATACGATAAGATCCGCATATTATCTGGACTTTTCGAGGGACGAACGACGGGGACGCCACTGTGCATCATGCTTAACAACACTGACATGCGCCCGTCGGCTTACGATACAATCAAATCGACCTACCGGCCCGGGCATGCGGATTTCACATATGAAAAAAAATACAAGATTCGCGACTATCGAGGAAGCGGAAGAGCTTCGGGAAGGGAGACGGCTGCGCGAGTGGCTGCTGGAGCCGTGGCGCGGAAGCTTCTGGAACGTCGGGGTGTCTCCATCCTGGCGTATACGACCGAGATCGGAGGTATCCGATGCGAGCAATTTGACGCCGATGCTATCGAACGGAATGCCGTTCGTGCGTGTGATCCGGAAGCAGCCGTTCGCATGATTGAGAGGATAGAACGACTGGCCGAAGTGGGGGACAGCTGCGGGGGGATTGTCGAATGCCGAATTAGCGGCATTGCCGCGGGACTGGGGGAACCCGTATTCGACAAGCTTGACGCTGAGTTAGCGAAGGCTATGTTGTCCGTCGGCGCGATTAAGGGCATTGAATTCGGGGCAGGCTTTCAAGCAGCCTCTATGCGGGGAAGCGAACACAACGATCAGATGAACGCGGGAGGGTTCCGGACGAACCATGCCGGCGGAATCATCGGTGGTATCAGCACCGGGGCGGATATCGTGTTCCGAGTCGTCGTCAAGCCGACTTCCTCCATTTCGATTCCCCAACGGACAGTCGATGTGGAGGGCAACGAACGGGAGATTGAGACCATCGGCAGGCACGATCCATGCATCTGCCCCCGTGTCGTACCGGTGATCGAAGCGATGGCTTGCATGGTAATCGAGGATCATTACAAGCGTCAAGCCGCCTTGCAGGACGAATAGCAGGGAACAATCTGGATGAAGTCGACCCGAGAGTGGCAGCTGTGTCACATTTCAGCCATCAGGTATTTCAGGAAGTATGCTTCGCCGCGTCAATTCTTCGGGAAACAATCCGTTGAATGGAGCTGGAAGCGGGTGTGCCATTGGCGGCCGGCTGTCCAGGTGAGCGATAAGAGCAAGCAAGTTCATATACAGCAAAAAAACCGGAAGGAGACTGAAGTCTTTCTTCCGGTTTTTGATTTATTTAAAGATCTAATGCGGCTCTCAGGTCCCAAGGGGGCTGGGGAGCTGAAATCGCATTAAACCAGGGTTTGCAAGGAATCCGGCTTGAATGGTGCCAGCTCGTCGAAACGTCCGTCTCGAACCTTAGCGGCCCATTGCGGATCAGCCAACAGGGCACGGCCGACAGCAACCAGGTCAAATTCATGTTCTTCAAGGCGGCTAAGCAGCTCTTCAAGGTCCCTCTGACCGGCACCCTTACCTTGGGTGAAGAGGCTGGTGAATACTTCATCGAGACCGACGGAACCGACGGTGATGACTGTTTTTCCTGTCAGTTTCTTGGCCCATCCAGCAAAGTTCAGGTCAGAACCTTCGAATTCAGGCTCCCAGAAGCGACGGGTCGAGCAGTGGAATATATCGACCCCGGCGTCAGACAGCGCGGTTAACAACTGACCCAGCTTTTCAGGCGTATCCGCCAGCTTGGCCTCATATTGGGTCGTCTTCCATTGGGATAGGCGGATGGCAACTGGGAAATCTGGACCCACCGCCTCACGTACGGCTTTGACCACTTCGACCGCAAAGCGGGCACGCTTCAGCATGTCACCTCCGTATTCATCGGTACGCTGGTTCGTTCTCTCCCAGAGGAATTGGTCGATCAGGTATCCGTGGGCACCATGGATTTCTACGCCGTCAAAGCCAAGGCGTTTGGCATTCGCGGCTGCATCGGCATAAGCTTGAATAACCTGCTCGATTTCATCCTTGGTCATAGGTTTCGTGACGACGTTGCCGTCAAGGTCAAGTCCGGATGGTCCGATGGGAAGTGCTTCCGGGTTAGGCTCGGCACCTATTGGTCTAGTCATGCCGATGTGCCAAATTTGCGGCATGATCTTACCGCCGGCTTCGTGGACCTGACGGACCACCTCGGCCCAGCCGTTCAATGCGGCTTCACCATGGAAGTTAGGTACATTGGGGTTATCGGTTGCAGCCGGGTGATTAATCAGTGTTCCCTCGGTAATGATCAATCCGACGCCATTCTCCGCACGCCGACGGTAGTAAGCGGCCACATCCGGGCCTGGAACGCCGTTTGGAGAGAACCCGCGCGTCATAGGGGCCATCACCACGCGGGATGGAAGAGTAAGGTTGCCGATGGTATATGGCTCGAATAGGGATGCTGTAGATCGGACACTTTGATTTTGATTGCTCATGTATGGAATCCTCCAATATGTTTAATATGCTTTTCTGTATTTTCATAAAAATAGATATATATGATAAAAAGAAAGAGCTTTTAAGCTTAATCTTTAATCTGAATTTGCTTTTTAAGCCTAAAGCTCTTCCTTGAGTTGTTCGATAAAACGCTTAATGCCCTCCTCATTGCGTCTGTAATATGTCCACTGGCCCGCTCGATGGGATTCCAGTAAACCGGCCTTTTGCAATTTTACCAGATAACCAGAAACGACCGACTGAGCGAGTCCTGTTTTTTCTGAAATGGAGCCCACGCAGATACCGCCATGAAAATCACATTTGGAAGGCATGTGATCCTGCGGGTCAAAATGTTCCTCCGGATGCTTCAGCCACTCCAGAATTTTAAACCGGGACTCGTTTGATAGTGCTTTGATGGTTTGTAAGGTATCCATGTGTTTCATTATATCTATTTTTATAGAAATGTAAATATGGAATTTGAAAATATGGGAAAAAAATAAACACGATAGATCCCTGGTCCTTAGGGCTTCAGGAGACCTATCTTGTTTATTTATTCTTTGAAGGCTAGTCCCTTCTCGGCGAGAGCTTCGCGTAGTATCCTGACCGCTTTGGGTCCTACCCCGTGAAGCGCCAGCAGTTCTTTCTCGGATGCTTGGGTGAGGTCGGCAAGCTGATGATAGCCTGCAACGATAAGGGCTTGACGTGCAGGTTTGCCGGCCTTAACAGGAAAGTCGCTTTCTGCAGCCGGAGTGGGGGGGGTGTCACGCATGGAGATCCCTCTCTTTTCGATTGTTTTGTTTAATGGATACAAGGCACAAGAATAGTGGTAGAGGTTAAGTTTGTAGGAATAATCAGTAAGATTATGTTATACATCTAATGTTCTGTAAAGAACGAATCCTATACTCATGGAAGAAGGACAGATTCATGGATCGTTTAGACAATCTTCATAAATTCTATTGACAATCTTAATGAGAATAATTATCATTGTGCTGAGTGTTGATAATGATAATTGTTCTCAATAATTATTATTAATAAACAATATCTACAATACATAGAGGGTATGAGGGGGAGAAATTCGATGCGCAGTATGAAGGGTCTCGTGTTTATCGTATTGATATTTGCTTTGGCTTTAGCCGGTTGCGGCGGGGGTGCGGCATCCAATGAAGGAGGCAGCTCCACGGCAGCGAAGAATTCGGATCAAGGGGCCGCACAGGGCGGGGATAACACTGAAAGCACGCCGGAAACCCGAACCATCAAGCACGCTCTGGGCGAGACGAAAATTACGGGCGTTCCGAAGCGTATTGTCGCGCTGGAATGGCTTTACGCAGAGGATGTCCTTGCACTTGGTGTTCAGCCTGTGGGCATTGCAGACATTGAAGGGATGAACCAATGGGTGAACATCCCCGTAGAGATTGGGGCGGACGTTACCGATGTCGGCACCCGTCAAGAGCCGAATCTGGAGCTGATCGCTTCCTTGAAGCCGGACCTGATCATCGGTTTGAAATCGAATCTTGAAGCCGGCTATGATACGTACAACAGCATCGCGCCTACCTTGGTGTTTGATCCTTATCCGACTGAGGGACAAGGGGATCAATATGAAGAGATGGTTAATACCTTCAATACGATTGCCGACGTGCTTGGCAAGAAAGACGAAGCCGCAAAAGTGCTGAGCGATCTGGATCAAACCTATGCCAATGCCAAATCCAAACTTGAAGCAGCCGGCATGACGGAAAAACCGTTTGCGCTCGCCATGGGATACAGTAACCAGAATGCGGTGACGTTCCGGATTTCAACGGATAATTCCTTGGCCGTCAAAATTCTGGAGCACATCGGGCTGACTAATGCCCACAAAACTGATCAATTTGAGGTTTATGGCTTTACCACCACAGACGTAGAGGCATTGCCTGCCCTTCAGGATGCGAATTTCCTGCATATTATCCAGGAGAGCGATAACATCATCGAGAACCAATTGAAGGACAATCCGGTGTGGAAAGGTCTGAACTTTGTTAAAGAAGACCGCGTGTATGCACTTGGCGGTGACATGTGGCCTTACGGCGGCCCGTTGTCTGCCCAGACCATGGCTCAAAAGACAGCTGACCTGCTCACGCAATGAGTTTCGGCGAGAAACCAGCTCAAGGCTCCGCGCCGGTGAGCATCCATCCGGCCCCGCCTGTTGCCTCAGGTAGGGGCTGGAAGCCGTTATGGATGCTGGCTGGAGGCCTTGCGGCACTGCTATTTCTTACGTTTATCAGCTTAACGCAAGGCCTTGCGGATATATCGGTCAAAACGGTTGTGCAGGCGCTGGTGTCTCCGCAGGATATTGCAGATCACCATCTCATCCGCAGCGTGCGCCTTCCGCGAACGGTCATGGGCCTGCTGGCGGGCGCGGCCTTGGCGGTGTCCGGCGTGCTTATGCAGACCGTAACACGCAATCCGCTGGCTTCGGAGACGACGCTTGGCGTGAATGCGGGCGCTTATTTGGCTGTCGTGGCCGGGATGATCTTCTGGCCGGGATTGCTGCACCAATATGCCCTTCCACTGGCAGTGGCAGGCGGAACGCTGGCGGCTGTAGCCGTCTATGCGCTGGCTGGCAGGACGCACGGATCTCCCTTGCGGATTGCATTGTCCGGCATGATCGTAACCCTGGTTTTATCCTCCGTTACGAGTGCGCTGGTGCTGCTGAACCAGCAAACGACGCAGGGGATTTTTCTGTGGGGCTCCGGCTCGCTTATTCAGAATGACTGGGATGGCGTAGCTTTTTCATGGCCGTGGATCATTGGCGGGCTGATCGTGCTGTGTTTGGCGGTACGCCAGTGGGACATTCTCACCCTCAATGAGGAGTCGGCACGTTCCCTTGGCCAAAAAGTCGGCACCACCCGCTTGCTTGCGATGGGAGCAGCGATTGTGCTGGCCTGCGTGACCGTGAGCGTGGTTGGCCCGATCGGCTTTATCGGGCTTGTCGCTCCCCATCTGGTCCGCCTGTCCGGCGTGGTCCGGCATGCGGGGTTAATTCCGCTGGCTGCCTTATGGGGCTCGGCACTCCTTGTCGGGGCCGATACGGTGGCCAGGATGTTCATAAACGCCTACGGTGAGCTTCCGGTCGGGGCCATTACGGCCATGATCGGAGCCCCGTGCCTCATCTGGCTTGCAATGCGGGTATCCCGCTCGTTGATCGGAGGGCGCGGGTCTTCCGGCGGATCGATCATGGCGGGCACGAGCCTGCGCCGGATACCTTATCCGGCCTTGGTAACACTGTTTAGCGTGCTGCTGGTGCTGGTATGGGTATTCAGCCTGATGAGCGGCAGTCTGCGCATTCCCTTCACGGAAGTGCTGGCCGTGTTTACGGGAGGCGGCGAGTCGATGTATCGCCAGATTCTGCTGGAGTTCCGCCTGCCGAGGCTGTTAACTGCCGGATTGTCCGGCATGGCGCTGGCCGTCAGCGGCAGTCTTCTGCAGAATGCGGTCCGCAATCCGCTGGGGGATCCCCAGGTGATCGGAGTGACCAGCGGAGCCGGTGCTGGCGCACTGCTCTTGATGATCGGTTTTCCGCAATTGTCGGCAGGCTGGGTCCCGGTCGGCGCGGTTCTTGGGGGGATGGCTGCAGCCGCTTTGGTATATGCGGTGTCCTGGAAAAGAGGACTTCATCCGACGATTCTTACGCTGGTCGGCATTGCCGTTGCCGCGCTTGGTTCCGCCATCATCAATCTGATGATCATTCATGCAAAGGTCGACGTAGCCCCCGCATTATCCTGGATGGCGGGAAGCACATATAACCGGGGCTGGACGGAGGTGCAGCGGATTGTTCCCGCTATTCTGATCCTGCTTCCTCTGGCTGCGTGGCTCGGGCGGAAGGTGGATCTGCTGACGTTCAGCGAAGAAAGCTCAACCGGTCTCGGTCTCCATGTGCGGAATACCCGGGTGTATGTCGCCATCATTGCGGTGCTGTTGGCTTCGATCGCCGCAGCCAATGTCGGATCGGTCGGCTTTATCGGACTACTTGCGCCGCATGCCGCCAGAATGCTGGTTGGGGCTCGCCATCGGCAATCGATGGTCATCGCGGCGCTGCTCGGCGGAATTTTGCTGGCTGGGGCAGACTGGATCGGAAGGGTGGTCATGATCCCGAAGGAATTGCCTTCGGGTATCGTTACCGCGCTTCTGGGTGCGCCGTATCTGTTATATCTGATGGGAAAAACCAATAAGCTGAAGAAGAAATAACGTCGTGATGATTAAATATTCAAAAGGCTATTCCATAATCGCCAAGAGAGGTGGCATGGGATAGCCTTTTTTGTCTTCATTCGGTTGATTATTAGATTTGCTTCTTTTTCATCTTCTGGCTGCGGTGGGCTGTTAGGCTTCCGTGTACCGCACAAAAGACAGGATGATATCCTGCGGATGATCTCCGAAACCCGAACCATACAGATTCAGGCCGTTCGGGTGCTCGGCGTCTCTCTTCACTTCAAAGCGGACGCGGATGGGCCGGTTAAACGCAAGCTCCAGCGAATCGATGGTCGTGGCGCTGGACTCGTGGCCATTGACTTGGCTGCCTTGTTTGGTTACGCGCCATTCCGTTAGCATGCCGTACTCGCTGCCGCTTCTCCATTTATCCGGGGTGAGTTTGCCTTTGCGGTCACCAAAATCACCGGGACTTGTCCAAGTGCCTACAGGAAGGTCGTTGATGCTAACGGTGATGTCGGATGGCCAATCCTGCTGAAAGGAAGGCGCCTCGGAGCTAAGCTCCGCGCGGATGCGCAGCTCATCAAGAGCCGCTCCGGGCGGCATAGGGTTCGCAAAATAATATTCGATATATCCTGATCCCGAGAACCAGAGCAGCGCAGCCTCCGTTCGTTCCGGCATGTAAAAGGCGCGCGGATCGTCAGGGGACCCGATTAGAGATCCGTCCCGAGCTGCCATACCGCAGGTTGGCTCGATGGAACAGTGGGAGAACATGCCGATCGGCATGTGGATTTCTTCCGTGCGCTGCAGCCCCTCACCTGGCCTCGAGGGCAGCTCGAGAAAAATGGAGCGGCAGGTGACGGCGCAGATTTTTTCCCGATTCGCTCCTTGCGAAGAGACGATCAGATCCGCTTGCTCCAGCATCTGGACATTAATGGACACCGTAGGCTGCGCAATCCCAAGCGACTCCGCCAACTGACCGACACTCATCGGTTTATCGCCGAGCGCTTCAAGGATGCGGACACGGACATCACTGGAGAGGGCTTTGGCCACTTCCACGATCCGGGATGCCGGATAACGGTTGGTTTCCAGCTTCGATTCGTTCATAATCCCCTTCCTTTACTGAAGAGTTATAGTGACTCCAAGTGTACAATAAATTCGATATATTGTAAAAGTATAATGTACATTGCATTTGTTGTATATAGGTGCTAGAATAGGGGCGAATTCAGAAAAGGAAAGGTTGTGTTCGCTTCATGAAGACTTCTGTAGCACCCTCCATTCATACAGAAATTCCGCGCGCGGAGTACCCCAGACCGGACTTTGAACGAAAAGACTGGCTGAATTTGAACGGCCAGTGGTCGTTTCGGCTCGATACGGAAGGATCAGATGATGTACGGAAACAAGTGGATACTGGCACCGGTGATTCCGCTGCTGTCTTGCAGGGCGGAGACGCCAGCCTGTTTACCTCAGAGATTACGGTGCCGTTCTCTTGGGTCAGTCCCTTGTCCGGTATTGAGCGTAACGAGAAGGGGGTAGGTTGGTATCGTCGGTCCGTGAAATGGGAGCCGGCTAAGAAGCAGTCCCGAGTCTTTCTGCGGTTTGGGGCCGTGGATTATCTGTGCGATGTATGGGTCAATGGCAAGTTTGTCGGCTCGCATCAAGGCGGGTACGGAGCCTTTGAATTTGACGTGACAACGGTGTGGGATTCGGCAAAAGATAATACGATCGTGGTGCGTGCAGAGGACTTCGACCACAATTCCCAAGCCCGCGGGAAGCAGGGGTATGGCGAGATCCGGGGCATTTGGCAGCCGGTTTGGCTGGAGGCCCGGCCGCAAACCTACATGGAGCAAGCCATCTTTACGACCTCCATTGACGGTCAGATTGAATTGAAATCCAAGATCCAGGCTCAAGAAGCAGGGGCAGTGACACTCCAACTCTCGTTTGCGGAGGGCTCGGTTACGCATCAGGTGGAGTGGGAACTGCAAGAAGGCGCGAATGAACGGACAACGGTGTTCCAAGTCAACGACCCGCGGCTGTGGAGTCCCGAAACCCCTCACTTATATGAAGGGGAGCTGCGTCTCACGAGTTCTTCCGGCGAAGATGTCGTCCATACTTATTTTGGCATACGGGAGATCGGAACGGCGAAGTTTGACGGACGGGATTACCGCTGGATCACGTTGAACGGGAAGCCGGTTTATTTAAACGGGACGCTGGACCAATCCTACCATCAGACGGGATTCTTTACTTATCCGACGGATACGGAGATGCGGGACGAGATCTATCTGATGAAACGGCTGGGACTGAACTTCGTGCGGATTCATATCAAGCCGGAGGAGCCCCGCAAGCTGTATTGGGCGGATAAACTCGGAATTCTGGTGATGGAGGATATGCCGTGCTTCTGGGGCAATCCGGATGAAGCGGCGCGTTCCGCCTATGAGCGCGAGGCGCTGGAAGTGATTGAGCGGGACCGGAATCATCCGTCAATCTTTTCATGGGTCATGTTTAACGAGACTTGGGGACTCCGTACGGATAGCGAGTCTGCCGGCCTGACGGGCGGCGAAGGACAGCATCGGTATTATCTTCCGGAGACCCAGGAGTGGGTAAGGGAGAAATACAGATGGGCCAAGAAGCTGGACCCGACTCGGATTGTGGAAGACAATTCTCCATGCGCCTACGATCATGTGGAGACGGATATCAATACTTGGCATTTTTACATCAACGGTTATGAACCGCTGCGGAATCATATTGAGGAGATTGTCCAGAAGACCTATCCAGGGTCCGAACACAACTATATCGGCGGCAATCAGCAAGGCGACGCTCCGCTCATGAACAGTGAATGCGGGAACGTGTGGGGAATTGACGGAGGAGCCGGGGATAGCGATCTCGCATGGCATTACCGTTACATGCTGAACGAATTCCGACGCCATGATAAGCTGTGCGGCTTCGTATTTACGGAGTTCCGCGACGTAACAAACGAATTCAACGGCTACTACCGTCTGGATGGGACGGACAAAAAATTTGGGTACGAAGATTTTGTGCCGGGCATGACGATCGCCGATCTGCACACGCCGGACTTCATCGTTATTGACGCACCGCCTTGTCAGACGCTGGACCAAGGGGCAGAGAAGACCATACCACTGCTGCGTTCCAGTTATTCGGATCAATATCATGGGCAGAAGCTTACCCTTGCCTGGGAATTATCCTATGATCAGCTCGGAACGAAGTTTGTGGCTGATCAAGGTACTCTGGAAGTAGCATGGGACGGCTATGGTGTAGCACCAATAACTGAACTGAAGCTTCGCATGCCGGAGACGGATGCGGTTGCCATCCTCGGTGTTCGTCTCTTGAATGAAGGAAGCGGTGTAGTGACGCGTAACTTTACAACGTTTGACGTGCGTGGCGGCAAGGAGCATGGGAACCGGAACTCTGTAGATGGAGTGGAAGGCAGAACCGTAAGCATCCCGGTTAACACTTTCCGTGAGCAGAGCTTCGCTTACATGTGGGAGGCGCTTCTAGGCTCCAAAGTGAACGGCGGTGGAGAGGGACGATTCGTTTATGACGTGCAGCTGCCGGATCATGACGAACAGCCGCTGATCCGCGATATCGAGATATTCTTCGAGGCTGGCGCGAAACGTTTATTGGCACGAAATATCGAGGGTGCGCGTCATCGCACGCACGGAATCGATTTTATGCACGGGGCATCGGCAGACGTGGAGTATAACCCGAGCACGTATTATATGACGGATGAAGAGCTGCATGAATCCCGTATCTCCGTGTGGGTGGACGATGTCCAAATCGGCGAAGTTGTGCTCGCGGATGACCCTGCCGATAGCCGAGGCGTGCTGTCGTGGCATTATCAGCCGGTCCATAACCTTCTGGAAGAGGCCGGTTCGTACGGATACCTGTGCCAGGCGCAGGTACCGGGAAGACTCGCGGCAGAGCTTGACCGCAAACGCAGCTTCCGACTGGAGCTGCGGGCCGAGGAAGGCGGCATCAGTCTGTATGGTCGGAATGCAGGCCGCTATCCGATCGATTTGCTGGTGCGGTGCCGGTGATCATGGTCGGGCAGACCATGGTCAATGCCCCAGCGTGGATACGTTGTTATGTGATAAAGCTGCTGCCATTTTCGTTTACCTTCAACTTAATTATTCTTGTTTCAATTTTTATTCTACACTTTGATACATTTTTTTCATTATGTTATTATATATGTAATAAAGACCAAGTGCAGCGAACACTTGGTCAGTACAATTGGCTTGGATGGTTTATTCCTTTCTAAGTCGATAGGAACAAAACCCACCTCTGGCCTCAACCTTTGGGTGGGTTTTTACTTTCTCTTGTTGTTATTATTAATGTATGTTAAAAGAGCAAGAATGAACGTTCCAAAAAGGAACATGATCGTTAATGCATCTTTCACTTCCATGGCTTCACCTCCTTTCGAAGGGAAACCATGCCCACCCAAGATTCAATTGTAGTTATATTTTACCTTTATTGGAACACGCGCACAAGCGTTCTTGTAGATTAAAGGGGCACCCCCTACAGTGAAAACGCGATGTTATAGGATGCAAGTGCCTTCTTCGAACTATTAATGTCATCAGTTACGACCATGCCCGAGGACATTCTAAGCCGCGAACGGGTCCTTATAAAAAAGCCAGCGTCATCCCAAAGATTGGATAACGCTGGCTTCTTTTGCCTGTCTTGCAATTAACTGTTTCACCGCTTCTTCCAGAACAGCTGGAGCGCCATCCTCGCGCACCACAGGGAGAACAGCAGGAACAACAGTGCCCAGACAAAGGCCGGGAGCACGGTCATGTTGGCCAGGTTGGAGGCGTCGCCTGCTTGTTTGGGCTGGGTCAGCGCCATGGTCAGGAGGGTTAGCGGACCGACCACGGACTCTTCTAGCACGAGAAAGGCGAGCAGCAGGTAGTAGAAATTGCGTATCTTCTCGCCGAGGAAATAGAAGATCAGATTCACGATCATAAAAATAATGAGCCACCATAATCCATAGCCGGCGCGAACGAAGAAAATGATCATAATGAGAGCAAGCACGGTAATGGTGATCAGGCCGGTGGCCTGCTTTTTCTTGGCATAGCCGTAGAACATCAGAATGGCGAACAGGGACGCCGACATATAACCTGCTAGCGAGACCACAATCGGACTCCAGCCGCCGGAAGCCAGCATGGAATAGGTCACGCCGCTGTGATCGGGATTCAGCTCGATGCTGAGCACCCGCCCCGACATCAGTAGCGTCATGACGGCATGCCCCAACTCATGGACCATCGTATCCAGGATACGGAACCAGGAAGAGAAGGGGATCAGCCTTGTCAGAATAGCCGCGCCCACTAGAAATAACAATGCTTTCAGCCATTTATTCATTCGAAGGTCCTTTCAGCATAAAGTCATTCGCTAGACTATCATTCCGTCCATTATAATACAGATGAGAAACATGTGAAAACCGGGTAGTCCCTATCGGTTAAATGGTATAATTGAAGTTGTGACGGAGGTTCATGTTCGATGACAAACGATAAGCCTAACAACGACAATCACATAAAACATATAAGACAAACTACGCACGTGAGCGACCAAGGGATTCGTTTTGCCGAATTCGAGCTGGCCGGTGATGAGCAGGACGTTTCGCTGCCGGACAAGCACTCAGATATGCTGCATCAGGAGCAGGAACCCATGAATCTTGTGGCACCAACGAAGAAATCCTTGATTGTGAAGCCGCAGCAGCCGCTGGATATGAATTGGGGCGAGGACTTCCGCTACGTGACCAAGGAGCAGCAATTCGTGCAGAAAGCAAGGGAGCTCGCATGGCATGTGGAGGGAGAGGCCCCTTTTGTGGCTTTCAAAAGCTATTGGCCGACCTACGACCAGATGGCCAGCGACCAGTTTAAGTGGTATTTTTACTGGCGGGAGGAAGTCAGGTCCGGGCGGTACCCGGATACGGACTTATCCTATTTGTTTGTCTATTTTTACGAGCTGATCCATGGCGTGGGCTGGAGCGATCCCCTGCAGGGCTATGAATTGATGGAGCAGGCGTGGCATGCCTACCGTAAGCGTTATGCCAAGCTGGATACGTACCTGCGGGAGTGGTTATACGATTTTATGATCGTGCATGGCCTGGATATGCCGATCCGCGAAACGTACCAGCGCTTTCCGCGCGTTCTATCCAGTGAGCTGAAGGAGAAGGAATGGAAGCGTCGGTTCTCCCTCCAGCCCGTGGAGCTGACGTGGGAGCTGCTGCTCGATTTGCTGGAATATGACGTGGAGAAGAGCCGTTTTTACCAGGAGAATGGCCGCAAGGACTTGGAACGGTATGCCCCGAAGGTGATTGCGCTCGTGGACAGTTACTTAGCCAAAATGAAGGGGCAGCGCTTCATCGATCGCTTTCAGCCACGGCCCCGGCAGGTGAAACGGCATTTATTCCGCAGCGCGGTGTATGATCACGGGTTATACGGGCGAAACGTCGTGCTGACGGTGGTTTTTTTAAGCGAGTACGCTCCTCTGCGCTCTTATATAACGGGGTTGGTTCGCTTGACTGAGAATAAGCTGCGGGAATTGAGAGGTTTCAAGGGACGGCTGCGCGGCTCGGATGAGGTTGAGCCCGAAGTGGAAGAGGTCATCACCCGTTATCTGAAAAAAGAGATTCAGGAGCAGCTCGAGGCGCAGCGCAGACAGGCGATACCTGAGGTTCAGATCGACACCGGGAAGCTGCGCCGATTGCAGCAGGAGTCGGACCAGGTCCGCGACATGCTGCTTACGGAGGAAGCCGGGCAGCAGGCTGAAGTAATCAACAGCCAGCCGGTACCGGAGTCTGCTCCATCTGTTGGTGCTTCTTCAGGTCACTCCGAAGATATGGGAGCAAGCACTAACATGGATGCACGTTCCAAGGGTCGATCTTCCCGAAAATCGGCGGCGAAGAAACCGGATGTGTTCCAGGCGGTGATGGATTTTGATGCAGATCCTTATGAGCTTGATTCCTTAGAGGTGCGTGATCAGCTTGATGAAGCAAATGTCATCGTTCGTTCCATGAACACGGAAGAATCGGAATCAGAAGCGGCGAACAGTAGGTCTATGGAGCCGTCAGGGAGTGCTGAGGATCGCTTGATGCAGTCCATGGGCTCTCTAGAGCTCAAGCCGCTGTCTTCATCAGAGCATTCATCTGAAGCTGGGGGCATCCACATTATAGACCCGCACGTCGTAGATGTAGAAGTCCTTATAGGGATGCCTACAGTAGGAGAGCAGTTGTGGCAATGGGAGGTGGAGGATGAGGAATGGCAGGAGCTTGCAGAGCGTCTCAATCCCACCCACCTGGAAGTTCTCCACGCCCTCAAGGCGGGACCGAACCGCTCGGAGCTGCAGCAAATTGCGGAGAAGGCAGGTTCCATGCCGGCGTTATTGCTTGATGAGATCAATGATGCCGCGATGGACACCATCGGTGATCTTTTGATCGATGGAGAGGCCATTGCGGATGATTATATAGATATGCTGGAAACATTAAAGTCCGTGTAACCGGACGCGTTGAAATAGACTGGCTCTTTATGTTTTGAGAGATGTTTGTAAGATGCTTGAAAGAGGTGGAACTATGACGGAATTAAAAATACCGAAACGGCTCACAACGGCCCTCGTAAACTCTTTAACGGCAGGGGTCGTGCCGCGGGTAGGGCTTGAGTTCATCGCCGTCGGCCGGAAGCCGGAGGTGGAGTCGATCCTGCGCGATATGGATAATATCGCCGAGGGCGGCGCCGCCTTCCGCCTGATTACGGGCCGCTACGGAAGCGGCAAAAGCTTCCTGCTGCAGATCATCCGCAACTACGCGATGGACCGCGATTTCGTGGTGGCGGATGCGGATTTGTCGCCGGAGCGGCGGCTGGTGGGCACGAAAGGGCAAGGTCTTGCCACATACCGCGAGCTGATGACCCATCTGTCCACAAGGACGCGTCCGGACGGGGGAGCGCTGGAGGCCATTTTGCAGAAATGGATCGCCGCGATCCAGCAGGACATCATGCAGGAGACGGGCATGCGGCCAGATGATCCTGCCCTGAATGATCGGGTGGAGCTGCAGATCTATGCGGTGACAAACGGCATGCAGAATCTGGTGCACGGGTTTGATTTTGCGAAGGTTCTCGCTGTTTACTGGAACGGCTATAAGCTTGGCGACGATGACCGCAAGGGAGCGGCGCTGCGCTGGCTCCGCGGGGAAGTGCCGACGAAGACGGAGGCCCGCAAGGACCTTGGCGTCGGGGTCATTATCGATGACGACAATTGGTACGATTACATGAAGCTGTGGTCGGAGTTTACGGCTGCCATCGGGTATAAGGGATTGCTATTGTTCATTGACGAAGGGGTCAACCTCTACAAAATCACCAACAGCGTATCCCGCCAAAGCAACTACGAGAAGCTGCTGACCATGTTCAACGACACGATGCAGGGCAAAGCGGAGCATCTGGGCATCTATATGGGCGGAACGCCGCAGTTTGTCGAGGATGAGCGCCGGGGGCTGTTCAGTTATGACGCGCTGCGTTCCCGCCTAATCGACGGACGCTACGGCAGCAGCTCGCTGAGAACGTACACTTCGCCCATCCTGAAGCTGGACATGCTGTCGTATGAGGAGATTCTGATCCTTCTGCAAAAGCTGAGGGATATCCACGCCCTGCACTTCAAATATGAAGCGCAGTTAACGGATGATCAGCTCATCGCATTCATGCAGACGGCCGTGAATAGGCTGGGAGCAGAGGAACTGCTCACCACCCGCGAGGTGGTGCGGGATTTCATGGATCTGCTGCATACGCTGCATCAGCATCCGGAGGCCACGTTTGAAGAGCTGCTAGGCGAGCGTGCCGCAGCGCAGCCGCAGGGCAAAGGGCCGAATGATGCCGATTCGGACGATCTGGACGATCTCCTGGCGGAGTTTGAATTATGAGTGCAAACCCTTTTTCCAGACTGGCCCCGTTCATTCGGGAGTTTATCTATAAAAAAAGATGGGATACACTCCGTGAGGCGCAGGTGGAAGCCTGCCGCGTCCTGTTCGATACGCCCAATCATTTGCTGATCGCTTCCGGTACGGCATCGGGCAAGACCGAAGCCGCGTTCTTCCCGGCGCTGACGGAGCTGTACAACGTGCCTTCCAGCTCAGTAGGGATCCTCTATATCGGCCCGCTTAAGGCACTGATAAACGACCAATTCGAACGCATCTCCGATCTGTTGAAAGAGGGTCAGGTGCCGGTATGGCATTGGCATGGCGATGTGTCCCAAGCCGAGAAAACGAAGCTGATGCAGAAGCCGTCGGGCGTGCTGCAGATTACGCCGGAATCGCTTGAAGGGCTGCTCATGAACCGGCCGAACGCCATCCCGGCGCTGTTTCAGGATTTGCGGTATGTCATCATTGACGAGGTGCATGCCTTTATGGGAGCGGATCGGGGCATTCAGGTGCTGAGCCAGCTGACCCGGATCGAGCGGATGGCTTCCTGTTCGCCTCGCCGTATCGGGCTGTCGGCTACGCTTAGCGATTACGAGACCGCAGCGGGCTGGCTGGGCGCAGGAACGAAGAACGCGGTCGAAGTCGTCTCGCCGCAAGGGGGGCGGAAGCTCCGGCTGTCGGTCGAGCATTTCTCCTTCCCGGATGCGCGGGATGAGAAGCAGGCGGAGCAGCTGGAGCTTGCTCGTAAAGCCTATTACGATTTCGTATACGACAACACGCATCTGAAAAAAGCGCTGGTCTTCACGAACAGCCGCTCGGATGCCGAGCTGACCACGCTCGAGCTGCGCCGGATTGCCGCCAAGCGCGAGCAGCGGGACGTCTTCCATGTGCACCATGGAAGCATCTCCGCGATGCTGCGCGAGGAAGCCGAGGCCGCGCTCCGCGAAGGGCCGGGGCCAGCGGTTGCGGCAGCCACCCTGACGCTGGAGCTTGGCATCGATCTCGGCGAGCTGGAGCGGGTGATCCAGCTTGGCGCGCCGTACAGCTGCTCCAGCTTCGTTCAGCGGCTCGGCCGCTCCGGCCGGCGCGGGGATCAGGCCTCCGAGATGATGTTCCTCTGTCCGGAGGACGAGGACGAGGAGGCCATGCTGCCTGCGCGCATGCCATGGATGCTGCTCCGGGCCATTGCGGTCATCGAGCTGTATATTCGCGAGAAGTGGGTCGAACCGCTGGCCCTGCGGAAGAAGCCGGTGGGCGTGCTCTATCATCAGACGATGAGCACGCTCAAGAGCATGGGCGAGGCAGAGCCGCCGGATCTGGCGAGAGCGGTGCTGACACTACCCGCATTCCGCGGCATCGAGCCGGAGGAATACAAAGAGTTCTTGCAGTATTTGCTCCAGACGGATCACATCCAGCGAACGGAGGAAGGCAGCCTGATCATCGGCCTTGGCGGGGAGAAAATCGTGAACAACTACCGCTTCTACGCGGTCTTTAAGGACGATGAAGAGCATGTCGTCTATAACGGGTCCGAAGAAATCGGATCGATTACGACCGTGCCGCCGCCGGGCTACTGCTTCTCGCTCGCGGGCAAGCTGTGGAAGGTGGAGGAAGTCGATACGAAGCATAAGGCCCTGTATGTGAAGTCGGCCAAGGGCAAGGTCGATACCTTGTGGCTTGGCGCAGGCGGCGATGTGCATACTCGCGTGGTGCAGAAGATGCGGGAGGTGCTGGCGGACAGCGCCATTTATCCGTATCTGGCGCCGGGCGCGGTGAATCGTCTGGAACGGGCCCGTCGTCTCGCCCGGGAAAGCGGACTGCTGAAGCAGGTGGTCCTACCGGCGGGCGGCGACTCCCTGTTCATCCTGCCTTGGGCGGGCAGCAAGCAGTTCCGCACGCTGGAACGACTGCTGAAGCATAATCTGTCGGAGCGGCTGGCGCTTCGCTCTATCGTGCCGATGGAGCCATATTATATGGTGGTCGCGGGTAAGGTCGATAATAAGACGCTGATGGAGGAAATCAAGCAGGAACTGATGGATTGCGAAGACGCAAGCGCGCTCCTGGATCCGGACGAAGCGCCGTATCTCGGCAAATATGACGAGTTCGTTCCGCCGAAGCTCGTTCGCACCGCTTTTGCCGCCGACGGACTTGATCTGGAAGGACTGGCCGAGGTGCTGGGAATGGCACATGGAGCAGCGGGAAGGGGAGCTACGGATGTGTGACAAGGAAGAAATACTTCCTGGTGGCAATGTTAACGAAGTCGTACGTATCGGTAATACCGTTCATCGTACGACTGAATGGAGTTCTTTCGTGCATGACTTGCTTCGACACTTGGATAAGCAGGGGTTTGAAGGCGCCCCCAAGTTCATAGGCATTGATCACAGCGGTCGTGAGATCTTGTCTTACATTCCTGGCGAAGTGCCGGGAAACCAATATCCTGATTTTAAACCCTATATATGGTCGGACCATACCCTTATCCAGAGTGCAGCGTTGTTACGGCGTTATCATGAGGCCGTACAGGGCTTTGCTGCAACTTCAATCCAACCGGAGATTGGACATAACTCTCAGGTTTCGGGGGAATGGGACGATGAAGTGATCTGTCACAATGATGCCGCGCCATACAATATCGTTTTTCAGAACGAAGTGCCGGTTGCACTGATTGATTTTGATTTGGCTGCGCCAGGTCCAAGAATCTGGGACATCGTTTATATGCTGTACACATCAGTCCCGCTGGCAAGCTTTGCAATAGATTACACTACAGGGACATCGATACCTTATCAATCGGAAATACATGCTGCGGATCGAGCGCACAGAATATCGCTGTTCTTTAAGTCCTATGGCATATCACCGCCTCCCAACTTGAAAGAATGGACTATAAGACGCATCAAGGCATTATGTGATACACTTACAACCGGTGCGGCACAAGGCAACAAGGCTTACCAGAACATGATCGATGAGGGGCATGTGGCCCATTACGAACGAGAGGTTCAATTTCTGCAGGCACACTTTGAAGAGTGGTACCGATGAAGGGTACCGATTTGAAGAGTGCCTGCTTTTTCATATCTATCCCTCAAGGGTCATTGAGCATAATTGAAAAAATATTTGTAACCCCTTCCAAAAAAGCATTGTGTTCACCTCATGTATGTGGTAACTTATGTACATAAAAACGTTTTTATCGCAAAGGAAGATTGGAATGGTTATATGGGTAAAGTAACAATCAAGGATGTGGCAAGAGAAGCTGGCGTCTCCATTTCTACGGTTTCGAATGCATTGAACGATGTGGATGTATTGAACCCGGAGACCAAATCCCATGTGCTGAAGGTGGCGGAGCGACTCAATTATGTGCCTAACCTGAACGGAAAGCTGTTGAAGTCGGGGAAGACCAAGATGCTGGGCTTCTTTACGACAAGCGTGTCAGGGCCTTACTTCTACACATTGGTGGAGTCGATGTCACGGGAATGTGACCGTCTGGGTTATGGATTGAACGTATTCGTGACGAAGGATAAGCAGATAATCATGAGCAATATTATGGGCGGCCGGGTGGATGGCGTCATTATCTTTGAAGAGCTGAAGATCGACGATAGAGACATCGCTGCTATGGAGAAGGACAAGATTAAGGCCGTTTTCCTGGATCGCGAGGTTCAGAGTGAGACGATGGGCAGCATCATATTCGACTCTTACGTAGCCGGTTATGAAGCAACCAAGTACCTGATCAGCCTGGGACATAAGAAAATCGCCTACATATCCGGCGTGGATACGATGTTTGACAGCGTGCAACGGAAGGAAGGATATCTGGCCGCGCTTAGGGAGTGCCAGTTCCCGATCGACGGAGACTACATACTGCAAGGCTATTTTGAGGAAGAAGGTTCCTATAACGCCGTCAAATCGTTCCTTCACCTACACCCTGGCAAAGTGCCGGACGCGTTTCTTGCCGGTAATGATGTGAGTGCCATCGGTTGTATTCGGGCGTTGAAGTCCCATGGATACGAGGTTCCGCAGGACGTCAGCGTCGTAGGTTTTGACGATATCGATATCGCGCAGTATTTTACGCCGCCTTTATCAACCGTACGCAATCAGATTGCCAGACAGGGGATTCTGGTCGTGGACCATCTGGTGCGCATGATTCAGAAGAAAGAGAAGGGCAAGATTCAGAAGCTTCCGGGAGAGCTGGTCGTTCGCGGCTCCAGTCATGTGAAGATGAATCGGAATGAATTGGGTTAAGCCAAGAGACGAGACTTACCAAGTCATTTTTTTAAAATGATTCAATAAAATCAGGGCATTTTTTCGCCCAAAATAAAAACGTTTTTATGACGGTTTTGTATCAAAGGAGGCTAAGCAGGTGAGCAAAACAGCTGCAGTTCAGTCAACCGGCACTGGCCCGGTTCAACCTACCGGGAAAAAGGCGATGGGGCAGAGGATCAAGGAATTCTTTATGGATTACAAGCGGCAATGGGAGCTTCAATCGATGATCATTCCCGGCGTTATCTTCATGTTCATCTTCTGCTACATACCGATTTACGGTTTGACGATTGCGTTTAAAAATTACACCGTTATCGATACGCTGGATTCCGCGCCGTGGGTTGGCCTGGACAATTTCAAGATTATTTTGTCGGACAAGTATTTTTGGGATTCCGTTGTCAACACGCTGGGCATCAGCTTCTTGAAATTGGCGATCGGCTTTGTCATTCCGATCATTCTGGCCATCATGATTTACGAGGTTGGCATGGGGCGCTTCAAAAAATTCGTCCAAACCGTCTCCTACCTGCCCCACTTCTTGTCTTGGATCGTATTGGGCGGCATGCTCATTACTTGGTTCTCGACATCCGGCCTGTTCAACGAAATATTGCTTGCTTTGGGGCTGATCTCGCAGCCGCAAAACATTTTGCTTGATCCAAGCAAGTATTGGTGGATTGCAACGCTGTCGGATATTTGGAAAGAGGCCGGCTGGGGAACGATTCTGTATCTGGCGATCATGGCGAAGATCGATCCTACCTACTACGAGGCCGCAAGAATCGACGGGGCCAGCCGTTTGAGACAGATCTGGAACATCACCCTGCCGAACATGAAGATGATTATCAGCTTGAATCTGATTCTTACTGTAAGCGGTTTATTGGGATCAAATCTGGATCAAACCCTGGTGCTCATGAATTCGCAGAACCGGGAAAAGGCCGAAGTCATTAACTCGTACGTGTACCGGATGGGTATGACGCAGGGCGATTTCTCCTATGCCACAGCCGTTGGTTTGGGCGTATCCATCATCTCCGTCATTCTGCTCGTTACGGCGAATAAGGTGACCAGTAAATTAAACGATAATCAATCTGTTCTATAGGTCATGCAGAAGGGGGTATAACGGTGAATTTCAAAGCAGCAAAAGGGGATCTCGACAGCCGGATCTTTGATACGATCAACATCATTTTACTGGTTACGTTTACCATCATCATCGTGGTTCCGTTATGGAACGTCGTCGTCTCATCCTTCAGCTCGGGCAGATCCCTTGCCGAGGGCGGGTTCATCTTCTGGCCAACCGAATTCTCGCTTGAGAATTATCAGGCTGTGTTCCGGGATGCGAATATATGGAACGCCTTCTTCATCTCGGTAGCCAAAACCGTGATCGGGGTTATCACGCACGTGTTCTTCTGTGCCATGGTGGGTTACGGCTTGAGCAAAAAATACGTACGCGGCCGCAAGTTCTACGTCGCGATGGGTGTCGTCACCATGTTTTTCTCGGGCGGCATGATTCCGACGTACCTGTTGATTAAGGACTTGGGGATGTTAAACAGCTTCTGGGTTTATATTATCCCGGCCCTGTTAAGCTTTTATGACGTCATCATTCTGATGAATTTCTTCCGCAACGTACCGGATTCGCTGGAAGAGTCGGCGAAGATCGACGGCGGGGGCGACTGGAGAATTTTCCTGAGCATCTTCATTCCGCTTTCCATGCCGGCTATGGCGACGATTGCCCTGTTTAACGGGGTGGGGCAGTGGAATGATTTTATGACCACCAAATTGTATATCACCGATCAGTCGCTGTATCCGTTACAGATGATGCTGTATGAGATTATTGTGCAGTCTCAGACCCAATCGATGCAAAATATCGGTTCGGTTGCGATTCAGACGACCACCAAAGGGGTCCAACTAGCAACAATTGTCGTGACGACGCTGCCGATTGTTGTGATGTATCCAATATTACAGAAATATTTTATCTCCGGCATGATGCTCGGAGCTGTTAAAGAGTAGAGTAACTGCTCTTTAAAGGGGCGGAACAGAAGCAAGTCAGGGTCTGAAAAGTAAGCGCTTTTATTCAAAGGGAGGGTTACAGGATGTTGATGAACAAAGCTTTTGGCAAGAAAGGACTTACGCTGATTACGGCACTGATGGCGGTTGTGCTGGTTGTGAGCGGCTGCGGCGGGTCGGGCGGGAATTCCGGCTCCAAGAAGGAAAATTGGGTTTCGATCGAGGATCGTTATACACCGAATGCCGAGACGCCGGCTTGGCAGCTGGATAAAAAAGAAGAGACAACCGAGCTTACGTGGTACGTGAATGCGGATTGGTGGAATACGGATTTTGGCAAGGACGTTGTAACTAAAAAGATTAAGGAAGACCTGAACATCAATATTAAATTTATCACGGGTGACGACACCAAGCTGAATACGTTTTTTGCCGGCGGGGACATGCCGGATCTGATTACGACGTTTGACTCCAATTCTCCGGTTGTGCAGAAGGCGGCGACATGGGCGCTGCCGCTGAACGATCTGGCCGAGAAATACGACCCTTACTTCAATAAAGTAGCGGCGCAGGATACCCTCAACTGGTTCCAATTGAAGGATGGCAAGACATACGGATATCCGAACTACTCCAATACCCAGGAGGATTATGACAGCGGTAACATTCCAGCCAAAACGGCATTTATCATCCGCAAGGATGTTTACGAAGCGTTAGGTAAGCCTGCTATGGGAACGCCGGAGGAATTCCGGACCGTTCTTGCTGATATCAAGAAGCAATTCCCTGCTCTGATTCCACTTGGATTCAACTCCATCGGCGAAGGAACGGGCTCGCTTGGCGACGTGCTGCAGGATTTCATCGGCGTACCGCTGGAGGAGAATGGCGGTTTTTATAACCGTAATCTGGATGAAGATTATCTGACTTGGGTGAAGGCGTTCAATACCGTATATCGGGACGGCGCGATCAGCGATGACAGCTTTGCCGATGACGGAACGGCTTTTGAAGAGAAGGTAAAGGCGGGCAAATACGCAACGATCATGCTGGACGGCACGCCGCAGCAGGGCGGAAACCTGCAGAGCTTCTACAGCAACAACAAAGGCAAAGAATACATCGCAATTGACGGACCGCAAAGCACGGCAGGACGTAAGCCGACGCTGAATCAATCCGGTATCACGGGCTGGATGATCAGCTTCATTACGAAAAATAATGCAGATCCTGCCAAGTCCATTCAGCTCTTCACGTACCTGTTAAGCGAAGAAGGACAAATGCTGATGAATTACGGCATCGAAGGTGAGACCTACCAGGTGAATGCAGATGGAACGGTGGAGTTCCTCCCTGCCGTAAAGGATCTTCAGATGAACAATCCGGATACCTTTAAAAAGGATTACCGCATGGGCGAATTTATGTTCTTCGGGCATGACCGCCATAAAGCGCTGAGCGGGGATGCCTTCCCGGATGCGATCAAGCAAATGCAGGAATGGGGCAAAGGCAAGCTGACGCCGCACTTTATTTTGGAGAACATCAACCCGGATCAGGGGACACCGGAAGCACGCTCCCTGACGGCCATCAATACGAAATGGAACTCCACGCTCGTCAGCATGATTCGTTCCAAGGACGACGCAGCCTTCGATAGTCTCTTGAACGAATATAAAAAGTTCCTGGACGATAACAACTGGGATAAAATCGTCGAAGTCCGCAACGAGAAGATGAAGGCGAACAAAGAGAAGCTGGGGCTGAAATAACTTTGCTGTAATGGTGGGAGGGCCCCTTTTCGACAGGAGAGGGGCTCTTTCCAAGTTATCTTTGATAGGCCATGGATAGGAAGACATAAGAAACCTGGAGGGAAACAACATGCTGAACATCACCATCTACCAGTCAAACGGGGAAGAAGAATTATTCGTGAAGAAAGACAAGGCGCAGCTGATACCCGTAACTACGGGTGCACAGCAGCATACGGTTGTCATCGATGAGGAGCAGACGTTTCAGGAGATGGACGGCTTCGGCGCGTCCTTCACGGACTCCGCTGCTTATCTGATCCATCAGGTGCTGGAGACAAAGCAGCGCTCGGAGCTCATGACAAAGCTGTTCGATCCGAGCGAAGGGATCGGGTTATCCGTACTCCGCCAGCCGATGGGCGCATCCGATTACGCGCGTGACTTCTACAGCTATAACGATATGCCTGAGGGTCAGGCGGATGTAGAGCTGGAGCATTTCTCCATTGCGCATGACGAGGAAGACGTTATTCCTCTCCTGCAGGAAGCGCTGCGATTGAATCCGGACGTGAAGCTGATGGGTTCTCCTTGGAGTCCGCCTGGCTGGATGAAAACGAGCGGGTCAATGATCGGCGGAGAGCTGAAACCTGAATACTATTCGGTGTATGCTAATTATTTTGTGCGTTACATCAAAGGGTATGAAGCCAACGGGCTGCCAATCTATGCAATCACGCCGCAAAATGAGGCGTTGTATTCGCCTGGTCATTATCCCGGCATGCTCATGCTGCCCGAGGCGCAAAGCGATTTCATCAAGAATCATCTGAAGCCGCAATTCGTGGAGAACGGTATCGATACAAAAATCCTTTGTTATGACCACAACTGGGACAAGCCGGACTACCCGTTGACCGTTTTTGAGCAAGCGGGTGACGCTGTGGATGGCGTCGCTTGGCACTGGTACGGCGGCAAGCCGTCGGCCCAATCGGAAGTGTTCGAGGCATTTCCGGGGAAAGAGGTTCATTTCACGGAAGGATCGGGCGGGGAGTGGATCCCGCCGTTTGAACAGGCCTTCTCCAATGTCATGCGAACCGGAATCGAGATACTCCGCAATCACAGTAAATCCTACGTGCTGTGGAATATGGCGCTGGACGAGAAGAACGGCCCTACCGTTCCGGGCTTTGGAAAAAGCACCTGCCGCGGCATAGTCACGGTAAATCAGCAGACGAAGGAGCTTACCTATACGCTGGACTACTATGCGCTGGCGCATTTTAGTAAGGTGATCCGTCCGAAAGCGGTTCGCATTGCTTCTACCAGCAATGAGTGCATCCGTTCGGTAGCATTCAAGAACATGGATGGATCGATTGCCGTTGTGTTGTTTAACGACAGCGAGCAAGAGGAGAGTACTGCACTGCTCTTGGGAGGAACGGAACACCTTAACTTCCGCCTTGCGCCGAAAAGCGCTGTATCTGTTTTGATAGAGGCGTTAGGGTGAGGTAACATTTTCATAGGTTAGATAAGATAAGGCACCCTGTTCGGCGCCGTCAGCCTTTTTGGTTGATGGTCGCCTTGGCGGGGGTGTCTTTTCATATATAGAGTTGGTTATTTCATATAGAAACGGTAGAATAATAACAAGAATAAGGTTTACCAAAGAAAATACAGGTGACAATCATGACCATTAAAACGTTATTTATTGCTCCGTATCCCGCAATGAGCCACTTAATAGAAGAATGCCGGAAGGAAGAGCCGGAGCTGGATGTGCAAGTCGAGGTCGGCAATTTGCTAGAAGCGGTTCCTCTGGCAAAGGAAGGCGAACGCCAAGGATATGACGTGATCATTAGCCGGGGCGGTACGGCCAAGTTGATCGAACCCGAGGTGCGCATTCCTGTTATCGATGTCCATGTTTCAGGCTATGACATGCTGCGCGTGCTCACCTTAGCCAATCATTTTCCAGGCAAAAAAGCCATTGTGGGCTTCTCCAATATTACGCTTGGGGCCAAAGCCATTACCGATGTGCTGGATATCGAGGTTGACGTGTTCACGGTAGAGAAGGCCGAAGAGGTAGATCGGCTGCTGGAGGATCTGAAGGCGAAGGGCTTCGAATTAATCATGGGCGATGTGGTAACGATAGAAGCAGCTGCCAAGCACCATTTGGAAGGGATTCTGATCCAATCCGGGCGCGAGGCCATCTTCGATGCGTTTCAAAAGGCCAGATCCGCGTTTCGGTTGCATGAACGGACGCAGTGGGAAATATCCTTTCTGCAAGCACTGCTGGAGGAAACGGCTGCGAACCTTGCCGTATTGGATGCTGAGGGGCAGGTTGTATATGAACAGTGGCCGGATTACGGTTCCTGTCCGCTCCCGGTGGGGGCCTTGCAAGCCGATCTACGGCTAAACCGGGAGGCGGGAGCCTCTGTCCTGATTCAGGATGACGGAACCCGGAAGCTTAAACAGAAAAGGACGCTGAAAGTAATACAGGGAAAGCGGTACTACCTGTACACTTTTTCCGAGATGAAGCAAAATGGGGAGGCCGCAGGCTATCATGTTGAGGCCGTGATCCAATTGCCGATGTTGATATCGCAAAGCGAGGCGATGAGCGGCTGCCTGCAGCGGATCGAGAACCATCTGGACAGCCGTGCCCTGATTCTCATCGGCGAAGCCGGTACAGGCAAGCAGCTGCTCTCCCGGTATATTCATTACCGAAAGAACGAAGGCCAGGGCTTGTATGTCCGGCTTACCGGTAAGCAGGCTGTGGCTTTGTCGGAAAAAGACAAAAACGAAGCTTGGGATGAAGACATCCGCACGCTATACATCCATGGATTGGATGCGATTGCTCCCGAAGAAATGGCGGATTTGAAGCAGTGGATTAACGTGATGAAAAACCGGGCGTTCACGATTATCCTCTCGCTGGAAAAGGACGATTCGAATTATCATCCCCTCCTGCTGGATGAGGAGGCGGCAAGGATTGCCGTGCCGGCTCTGCGCGATCGCAGGGACGACATCAAACCATTGGTGACTTATTATATTGCGTCCTACCATGGCACGCTGGGGACTTCACCGATCAAGATCAAGGATGAAGCGATTCAGCTGCTGACCCAGTACGATTGGCCTGGCAACGTGTCGGAGCTGAAAATCCTGCTCCAGGATGCAGTGACGGAGGAGAAGGGCTACGTGATCGGCAAAACGCTCATTTCCCGGCTTCTTGCCAAGAAGGAAGGTCATCCGTCAGCGGCGATGAGCCCCGAGTTTCTTCATGGCACGCTGGATGAGATCGAGAAGAGGGTCATCGACGCGATTATGGAGGAAGAACAATTTAATCAGACAAAGGTTGCGGAGCGGCTGGGCATCAACCGTTCGACCCTGTGGAGAAAGCTGAAACAATAGTTTCAGCTTTTTTTGTTTTGCGATCAATAGATCCCTCCGTTTCGGCAGATATTAGGATAAAGAGGAATATATTTCAGCATGTATGCGAAAGCGCAAACATTGATTGTTTAAATTTGCAACAATTATTCTTTAATATGTTGCAAATTTAATTGAATGCACTTACAATAAATCCTGCAAGCGATTTCAATGTGAAATCACTGTTTAATATTGAAACAATTATTAGAGGGGTGTTACAATAATGAAGATTAAAGCGACGTTGGATCGGATTCCTGGAGGTATGATGGTGGTGCCGTTGCTTATTGCAGCAGTCATCAACACCTTTGCTCCGGATTTACTCCGAATTGGGAATTTCACGGAGTCTTTATTTGTAAACGGTTCAAGTACATTAATTGCGCTGTTCCTCCTCTGTACGGGGGCACAGATTAACGTCAAGTCCTTTGGCGTATCCGTAGGAAAAGGAGCCACGCTGCTTGTCACGAAGTGGGTTGTTGGCGCAGCATTCGGACTGATCGCTTACCTGTTTGCCGGAGAGAACGGATTGTGGCTGGGTTTGGCGCCGATCGCCGTCATTGCGGCGATGACCAACAGTAACGGGGGATTGTTCGTAGCTTTGGTAGGCCAATACGGCAGCAAGGAAGACCGTGCCGCATATTCGCTTCTTGCCCTGAATGACGGACCCTTCCTCACGATGGTGGCCTTATCGATCTTCGGCGCCATGGGATTCGTGGACGGCATGTTCTCCTTCGTATCCTTCATCTCGGTTCTTCTTCCGATTATTGTAGGGATGGTGCTGGGTAATCTGGATGAAGAGATGCGCAAGTTTTTGGACAAAGGCAGCTCCATGCTGATTCCGTTCTTTGCATTTGCGCTCGGGATGGGCATTGACTTCGGAGCGATTGTGGATGGCGGCTTGTCGGGTATCATTCTTGGACTGCTGACGGTTTTTGTTACAGGTACCGCAGGATACTTTGTGTTTAAAGCGTTGAAATGGAATCCGATCGTGGGGGCGGCGGAAGGCTCAACAGCCGGTAATGCCGTGGCTACGCCTGCTGCAATCGGGGCGGCAAATGCTTCCTTTGCAGCATTTACCGATATCGCGACGGTGCAGGTTGCAGCGTCCGTGGTAACGACCGCCATCCTGCTTCCTCTATATGTCGGGTTTTTAGTGAAGCGTCTAGAGAAGAAAGGGCACTCATTTGATACAAATACAGCAGATGCCGAATCATAGAAGGTGTGATGAAATGTGATAAAACAAATTGGAATCATCGCGGACGATCTGACCGGTGCGAATGACTCGGGTGTACAATTGGCGAAGAAGGGGCTGGTTTCCACCGTCGTTTTCGATCATCGCCATTACCGTCAGGACACCCGTGCCGAAGTGTTGATCGTGGATACGGATAGCAGGGCGAAACGCAGTGTGGACGCCTATGAAGCGGCGTATGAAGCCGCTCAATTCCTTGAAGAGCAGGGCTGCCGCCACATCTACAAGAAGCTGGATTCGACCCTGCGCGGGAATGTTGCAGAGGAATTGCGGGCGGTGCAGAAGGTATTCCGGCCAGACTTGGTGCTGATCGCCCCGGCTTTTCCCAAAATGAACCGTACGACGGTACAGGGACATCACTATGTTCAAGGTGTACTGATTACCGAGACGGAGTTTGCCAAGGATCCCAAAACGCCCGTCATGGAAAGCTATATCCCCAAACTGCTGCAGAAGGAGGGAGAGCCTGAGGCGGTGCTGATTTCAACAAGTCAAACGCGGCAGTCCGCCGCGCAATTTCTGCCATGGCTCCAATCCAAGCTCTCGGAAGGTCAAACCTGGTTTGTATGCGATAGTGAGACGGAAGAGGATTTACAGGCGATAGCGGGATTATTCTCACAACTTGATAAGAAGATCCTGTGGGCCGGTTCCGCTGGATTAATCGAATACTTGCCGGAGGCCCTGTCCCTGACCTCCTTGGAGGAGGGGAGCCAAGATTGGGCCCAGGCGGATAAAGCGCTGATCGTATCAGGAAGCTTGTCCCAAACGACCCGGCGGCAGCTTTGTGCCGTCGAGGACATGCCCGACTCGTTGATGCTGGAGATTGATCCGGCCGCGCTGATTCGTGAAACTTACGACACAGAAGACGTCCTGCAGCAAATCGCTCAGGATATGGACAAGCGCTGCTTGGTCCTGTACGTCGACGCTTCGGAAGAAAACCGCAGACTTGCAAAAGAAGCAGGGGATGAGCGGGGATTATCTCCAACCGAGGTAAGCGAAGCGATCTCGCTGGGACTCGGAATAATGACAAAGGCCATTTTACAGGCATACGCTGAGATCCAAGGGTTGGTATTAACCGGCGGGGATACGGCTAAGGCTATCTGTATGGAACTTGGCATGGGAGAAATGCAGTTGTATTCGGAAGTAGAGCCTGGCCTGCCGTTCGGAAGGCTTCAGGGCATGGGAAAAGGCTACTGGACCGTCACCAAAGCCGGGGGCTTCGGAAATGATCAATCCCTGGCGGATTCCCTGCACTATATAACAAATAAGAAAAAGGTGAGAACATGAGCCAGCATAAACCGGTTATCGGGATTACCATGGGAGACGCCGCAGGCGTAGGTCCTGAAATTATACTCAAAAGCCTCATGAATGAGGAGATGTATCATATCAGTCACCCGGTTGTGATCGGGGACGTGAAGATACTGGAGCGGGCAAAGGTCTTCGTGGGCAGTGACTTGACTATCGAAGCGATTACTGCCGATGAGCTCGAGCAGGTTGACTACCGTTTTGGCACGGTTCATGTGCTTGATCTGGATCTGCTGCCGGCGGACTTGCCGATTGGACGTGTTGCCCCGGAAGCCGGACACGCCGCGTTCAAATTTTTGGAGACAGCCATCGAATTGGCGAAGGACCATAAAATCCAGGCCATATGCACCGCTCCGCTGAATAAGGAAGCCCTGCATAAAGGGGGGCACAAATATCCGGGCCATACGGAGATTCTGGCGGATTTGACCGGAACCACAGACTACTCCATGATGCTGTCGGCGCCGAATCTGAAGGTTATTCACGTGACGACCCATGTCGGCATCCTCGATGCCGTCCGGTCGATTAATCCTGAGCGCGTATACCATGTCATCAAGCTTGCTCATGAGACGCTGCAGAAGTCCGGCATCGCCGCTCCGCGGATTGCCGTTTGCGGAATTAATCCTCATGCAGGCGAGAACGGACTGTTCGGATATGGCGAAGAGGAAGAGAAAGTCATACCGGGCGTCGAGAAGGCGCAGGCGGAAGGGATCCAGGTCGTAGGCCCGCTGCCGGCCGATACGCTGTTCTTCCGGACGGTTCGCGGTGACTTTGACATTGTAGTGGCCATGTATCACGATCAGGGACATGGTCCCGTCAAAGTGCTCGGCTTGGACGCAGGCGTCAACATTACCGTTGGCCTTCCGATTATCCGCACCAGTGTCGATCACGGTACGGCGTTCGACATTGCCGGTCAAGGCATCGCCGACGAGAAAAGCTTGATGGAAGCCATCCGTCAGGCGGCGGAACTGGCGCCTAAAGCGTAATGATGTTGCTGCTTGGCGGTGCATAACGGCCGCCATTATCTTTTTATCGAAGTGACTGCAGAAGATTCCGCAGGAATCAGCTGTCACAACAAAAAGATGACTCCACCTGCGGGGTCATCTTTTTTATTCCTCAGGTTTCTTCGATGTAACGGGATTCGTACCTCTTGACTGGGATAATCCGAACACGAAACAGAGGAGAATGCTGGGGAAGAAACTGGGGGCGATACGAGATGGCCGAGAAAGAGCTCAAAAAGCTGCTTATTCGTCCCCTTGACTTCATCCGTGATGTTCGGGTATGATTTCCAGTAACTTGAATAACGTTAGACAAAAGCAATGAAGAGAAAGAGTACCTTGGCGACGTCTTTGAACAGAGAGCCCCGGCCGGTGAAAAGGGGTAAGGAAAGAACCAGGGGAATATGGTCTCTGAGCTGTGCACCGAAACCCTGTAAGGGTTGTAGGCTGTGCCGGATCCCGCACCCGTTAACGTGCTAGGGTATACACGCGATATATGCGTCGTACCCGAAGAGGTGAATGCCGCAAGGCATGAATGAAATTGGGTGGTACCACGTGAGCGGCAAGCTCTCGTCCCTTTTGGGATGAGGGCTTTTTTTGTTGTCTAAAAAAAGGAGGAAGATTGACATGACGAACATTTTTATCGGTGGTGCCTGGCCTTACGCTAACGGGTCCTTACATTTGGGGAGGCTTGCAAGCCTCTTGCCCGGCGACGTATTGGCACGTTATTTCCGCGCGAAAGGCGATCAAGTCCTGTACGTATCCGGTAGCGATTGTCATGGAACGCCTGTGGCGGTTCAAGCCATTCAGGAGGGCGTAGCTCCCGGGGATATTGCGGATCGGTATCATAGGGAGTTTGTGGATTGCTTCGAACGGCTGGGTTTCTCTTACGACTTATATACGCGAACCGATCAAGCGTTTCATCACGCGGTGGTGCAGGAGTTGTTTCTGAAGCTGCTGGACAACGGACATCTGTACCGTAAAATCGTGCTGCAAACGTATTGCGAAACCGATCGACGATTTCTGCCGGACCGCTATGTGGAAGGAGACTGCCCCGTATGCGGCAGTAGGGCCCGTGGCGATCAGTGCGATGCCTGCTCCACGATACTTGATCCGTCCGATCTGACGAACAGGGCCTGCAAAATTTGCGGGAACCCTCCGGTGGAGCGTCCTACCGAGCATTTTTACGTATCGCTGTCGCATTTTCAGGATGAGCTGACCGATGGTCTGAATAACGCTCAAGGCTGGCGGGACAATGCGGTGCAACTGACCCGCAGATATCTGGAGGAAGGTCTTCAGGATCGGGCGGCTACAAGGGATCTGACCTGGGGCGTAGATGTGCCTATTCCGGGATTTGAGGATAAGAAAATCTATGTCTGGATCGAAGCGGTAAGCGGCTACTTATCCGCCAGCAAGCAGTGGGCCGCAGAGACGGGCGGCGATTGGGAATCCTTTTGGCTCAAGGGGAGGGATGAGATTACGGCTTACTATGTTCATGGGAAGGATAATATTCCGTTTCATACGCTGATCTGGCCAGCGCTGCTGAAGGGTGCCGGTGACCTGCATTTGCCGGACCGAATCATATCTTGCGAGTACATGACGCTGGAAGGGAAGAAGTTCTCGACCAGTCGGAATTGGGCGATATGGGTGCCGGATGTGTTGAGCCGCTATCAGCCGGATTCCATTCGTTACTTCCTCATTGCAAATGGCCCTGAGAAGCGGGATACCGATTTCTCCTGGAGGGAGTTCATTCACAGTCACAATGGCGAGCTGCTTGGCGCATTTGGGAATTTCGTCAACCGTACTTTGGTGTTTGTGAACAAATCGTTTGAGGGGAAAGTGCCCGAGGGCTGTATATCCGAAGAGTGGCAGAGCAGAGTTGAGGCACTATACCGCGAGGCTGGGGCGCTTATAGAGGGTGGGCGATTGAAGGAAGCGTTGGAACTCATTTTTAGCACAGTCCGCCTGGCGAACAAATATTTTGATGAACAGAAGCCTTGGATTCAGGTCAAGGAGGACCATGAAGCGTGCGGGACAACGCTGTTCATTTGTGTTCAGATCATAGCCAATTTGGCGAATCTGCTGCAGCCGTTTATTCCTTTCTCTTGTGATAGGATACGTAGTTTTCTCTCGCTGGAGAAGCCTTCGTGGGAGTGGTGCCACGTTCCGGCGGGCAGGCCGATTCATGAGGTGGAGCTTTTGTTCGAGCGGATCGATCCAAGCCGGATTGAGGAGGAGACGCGCAGGCTGGGGGAGTTGTCCCACTAATGATAGGGCTCTTCGTTTCTCAAACACCAAAAGGCGAGTCAGATGGAGTTGGGAGGGCGCGAGGAGCTACTGTCGTTATGATGCAAATCGTACGATACCCTGCGAGATAAAATAGGAGCTGCATCAAGGGATCTAGGGATCTGGAGATCAAGGGTGGAGGGTTGAAGTCGAGGAATTAAGGTATCAAGGTAACGAGAGTGTAGGATTAAGTAATTAAGGTATGGAGAATCGAGCATTGAGAATTGAGGATCAAGGAGTCAAGTACTCGAGAACTCGAGAACTGAGGATCAAGGAGTTTAAGGACTTGAGAACTCGAGAACTGAGGATCATGGGATCGGTAACCGATTGAGTAATTAAGTAATTAATGTATCGGTAACCGAGGATCGAGGAATTAAGTAATTAATGTATCGAGAGCTGATGATTGAGGAATCAAAGTATCAAGGCAACGAGAGCGAGAATCGAGAATCAAAGTATCAAGGGGCAATGAGAGCGAGAATCGAGAATTAGGGAATTAAGGTATCAAAGTAACGAGAGATGAAGTATGGCATCAGGGTCGACGTCTCAAAGACTGAAGAATCTAGTTTTTTGATGGGTCTGGATTGTGTTTTGTTTTTAAAGGACAGCAGTTCCGCTATTTCTGTGTTTTTGGCCATTTCGTAGTGGTTTGAGGACATGAGATCCGCTATCTTGAGATAATCCGGGATGTATCCGTGATAATTGTTGTATTAGCGGATCCTGTGTCCGCTTAGACTCAAAATTAGACTGATTTTAGCAAAATAACGGATCCTCTGTCCATATGGAATCAAAGAAGATGAACATCAGTCAGTAATGGATCTTGTGTCCGTCTCTTGGACTCAAAATAGCTCAAAATCAGCAAATAACGGATCCAGTGTCCGCAAGGTCCTCCAGCAAGACGTAAGAGGAGCCTCCAGCAAGACGCAAGAGGAGCCCCCAGTGCTGAGGGCTCCTCTTCATTACAGTAACGCATACGTTGTATCTTCACGGGTTAGTTGTCTGTTTCATGAATCCAATCCGTCAATAGGGCGTTAAACAGATCGGGCTCTTCAAACATCGGATTATGGCCGCTTTTTTCAAAAATGACCTTCTTCACGTTGGCTTGCGAGCCGTTTATCGCATCCCAAAGCGATACGGGACTAACCAAATAGTCGTACCGTCCAAGACCAATGAGGACGGGCTTGGCAACCTCTTTCAGCGAATCGATCAGATTGAGCCGCGCGAAGGCCTCTCCCCATAAATGATCGATGACGGGCATGTTGGTGAAGACGCCTTCCCACATCCAAGCCGCATCATAGGCATAGTCATAGAAGCTGTGCGCTCCCATTCGGATGCACATATGAGCAAACCGCCGTTCAGGCTCCCTCTGGATATCACCCTCCAGCAGGGCGATATCCGCTTCAAACTGCCGTTTCCGCTCAGGACACGCCGTCTCATTGAAAAAAGCAAAGCTCTGCTGCTGCCGCTCCGGGCTGTTAGTCGGGGCGGTGTTCAGCAGGACTACCTTCCGGACGTGTTCCGGGTATTTTTTGGCATACTCCAGTGCCATGAATGCGTGCCCCGAATGCCCCAATATTATAAAATCCTCCAGTTCCAGCGTTTGTCTTGCCGCTTCGATATCATCCAGAACCTTATCCAGCGTGTATTCTTCCGGCTCCAGTGTACGAGGGGGCTTAACAAATCCTCGATGGTCCAGGAAAATCAGTTGAAATGAAGTGTAGGGTTGTTCCGAAAACAAGCGGGGGTAGTAAATACTGCTTCCCACCACCAAAATGGGCCTGCCGTTTCCGCGAATGGAAACATTCAATGCAAATCCTTCGCTCATTACCGTACTCTGTATGTTCAAGTTTATCGTCCTCGTTTCATCTTTTAAATTAAACGCACCATCCCCTTTCCTGTTCAGATTCCATTACATTCTCCATAGAACGTTCCAGCATTCTATCTCACCTCGATTAGCGTTCGTTCAAGCTCAGTATAGCACCAGACATGCGCTCGGTCGACAGCCATTCAAGCATGCCCCGGACCACACACTGCGTCTCTACACCCGGACCGGTATTCGTTCCAGGACCGTTGTCTCAGCGATGGTTTGCATAGGGAGAAGTACCCTCGATGCGGCATCTCAGCGTATCGCTGCTGTAAAAAGCATGGTGCATAGGCTCCGAATTGCCTTTTCTCCAGCTCCCTTTATTCGGCGGTATCGCGGATCGTCAGGTTGATTCCAGGATAATCCGCGGCAATTGCGCTCTTACGCTCGATGATGCGGTTAAAATCAAAGGCAGAGCTGAATAATTCGGGCTCAGGCTTGAATGTCACGCTGGTGCCCGTCTCTTGAGTCATGCCGACAATCAGAAGCCCGGTCTGCGGAATGCCGTGCCTGTACTCCTGCCTGTATATGCTACCGTCACGGCGAATTTCAACGGTCAGATGCTTGGAGAGGGCATTGACTACTGCGATGCTGATGCCCTTCTCCGCGCCGGGGGCCAGAAAGTGTGCGCTGGTGTTCAACCGGTGGACATCGGTTAGTACCGATTGTACGACAGGGATGTTGGAATTCGGAAGGGCCTGCACGGGAATGCCTCTCCCGTTATCGGTAACCGTCACGCTGCCATCTTCATGCAGGTAAATGCCAATCTGATCACCATACCCGCTCGTGTGCTCCAATATCGAATTTTCCACGACGGCCCAGAGCAGCTGATGAATATCGAAGCCGTGCGAAGTCCCAAAATACATCCCTGCATTGTTGCGGGTTTCGGTCATCTCCAGGTAATCGCTTGTATCGAGCAGATCGCCTGCAGTAGAGAGCAGCAGTAGGAACGGCAGGCTCCGATGCTTAGGAAGAGCGTACCTTCCGCCTTGCTCCTGTACAAGGAGATCCGCGCCGAGCAGCGCCTTGAGATGGTGATACAGCTGACCCGTCGTTCCCATATTCAAACGTTCCACCAGCTCCGCGCCGGATAGGGGCTCTGCCATGACGGCCTTTAAAATATCCAGGCGCTGCTTGTTGCCCAGTGCTGCGAGGATTTTGGCGGCCTTCTCGGTGTTCATGTCCAGCAATTGATCCATTCGCCGTTCCTGCGGCTCCCAGCGGATGTTTTGTCCATTCAGATGCACTTGTCCGGAGTAGAAGACGGAGCCGTCCTCGGAGGCTGCTTCATATATCGCAGGTGTTGTGGCGATTTCTTGGCGGTGTTGGCTTTGGTTTGATGCGGAACCAGGTTTGCGTTCCATAAGGGCTTGATAGACAAGCTGCTGCAGCTCCGTCATTTGATTCTTTAAGACATCCATCTCATAAACCAGATCACGTGTCATGGGGAATCATCAACCTCGCTTTATCATCATTATGTTATTACGTAATTATTATATTACGTAATTTAAACATTGTAAACCCATAATAAGGAAAATGGTGCATGGTTAAGCGATTTGTTCGTTTATAGTTGTTTTTTATCTATTTTTATCATTCAGGGTCGTCTTACAATGAACGCAAAGGCTGGTGACATTCATTTGGGTGAAAGAATCATTCGGAATTTTAGGCAGGGCGATATGCCTCTGCTGGGGGAGCTGTATCAGGCGGTATCCGCAGCGGATTCGTTGTTTTGGTGGGTAGGTGACCAGGAGAATTGGGGCAATGTGTTCTGTGCTATTGAAGACGGGAAGATGGTGGCCAAGGGACAGGTGGGCATTTTTAACGTGATCCCGCCGGGATGTGCGCCTAACTGCAAGCATCATATTTATGTGAATCTCAAGGCTGTACCTCAGCGGGAGCGGGATTATGAAATTCTAGGTGAAATGTATAAGATGCTCTATGAACATGCCCTTGTGTTAAAGAGGACGCTGCCGGAGACATACGGGACGTATTTGTGCGTGGGCAACTATGCCCATGAGACCGGCAACAACACTTTTTTTACAGAGGAAATCGGATTTCAGCCGCTGGAGAAGCTGTATTCCATGAAGCGGTCCCTTGAGGAGCCTTTACTTGCCTTGCCGTTAGATAATCGCTATCGCTATCGATTGTGGAAGATGGTGTCTGCGGAAGAGGAAGAGATGTATCTAAAGCTCGAGGCTGAGGTTTGGCCGGAAGCGCCGCTGGGGCTTGAACGCTTACGGGAATATAAAGAGCATCCCGGCTGGATTGCGATGAATGTCCTGGAAGGGGACATGATTATAGGCAGTACCATGGCATGGCTGGAAGAGGGGGACGTCGGCGTGATTGAAGATGTGTTTGTGAGAGAGCCGTGGAGACAACGGGGAATCGCCAAACATCTGCTCTACCGTGCCATGTCCTATCTTCAGGCTCAGGGATCCGCCTCGGTAAAACTTGAAGTGAAGGCAGCCAATGAAACGGCGTTGTCACTCTATCAGTCGGTTGGCTTTGTCAAAGACCGAGAGGAGCACCGATTTTATCTGCCTCTGCAGGAGGAAGGCCACGGATAGGTCGTTCGACGGCCATGCGTGCGTCAAGCATGTAGGACGGTCATCCAAGCATGTTGGCTGACAGCCATCGAAGCATTCCCCCGTCCTCGTACACGTACGCACAGGATGTCATACGCACGATGGACCAAACAAAAACCACGCACGGATCAATCCTGGCGTGGTTTTTTGTATATGAAATTTAGAAGAGTTATGAGGTCGATTCCCGCCCGCCTGTCACATTCGGATTGGCATCCAAGATGCTTTCCGTGACGCTCCACAGTTTCGGCAGGAAATGGAGAACATCGTCTGCCCGATGCAGCAGGTCATCGGTGGAGGTTATGCCGAGATCCGCAAGGATCGCATCAAAAGCAGGGGTATACTGCTCCTGAAATTCAGGAGTCCCGTCGACCTCCAATATGTTGTGGCAGCGAGCGAAGGTAGCCACCATCCAGAAGACGGCTTCCCTATGGCTTCCGTTTAGGATCAGCTCGCGGCTGCCGTCAATGGCAATGGCTCTTGCATCCGGCGTAATGTCACTGCTGAAGAAGAAAGGGGTCTTCGCAATCGCAGACGCGGCATCGAAGGTTCGGGTCAATCCATTGAGATGAATCATGGCTTGTTCGGCACTCATGTCTTTACAGCCCAAAAGTCGTAACAGCTCCTCATATATCTCCTCTTGGTTATACTCCTTGAGCACATCGCGAACCGCTGCATAGCGGAGCCTGACCGTGGGGTTTCGAAGAGCAGCGACCAGGAGCATATGGGTAGTTACGCCGGTAGGGAACAGCCAGGAGGTAACCTGGCGATGCCAGGGGCCAGAAGGATCTATGGATCGGAGTCCGGTTATGATTCGTTCGCGCACGTTCTCACAGCGGCGGGTAACCCATATCCGGTCGGCAAAACGACGTGAAACCTCCGTCTGCAGCTTGCGCAGCTGCCCGGTCGGATCGGACATCAGGGTGTCTACACGGAAGCTGCCGGCAAGATGATAGGACGTTAATACCTGCTCGGGCGAGGTGAGGTCCCGCCAGGACAGATAGGTGGCTTCGATCAAGGCGTCCTGGTAGATAAACTTTCCCAGCTTAAGAGGGGGTTCCGCATCCTGGGTAACGATAACGATGTCAATATCCGAGGACGGGTCCATCTCCGCCTCATCCGGCTTTCCGACTGTGGAGCCGCTAAAATAGGCACCCATGTATCCAGGCTCCCTGCTGGCATGCTGCAAGACCCAGTCCGTTGCCGCAGCGCGTGCTGATCCAACGTTCATAATCAGTTTCCTCCTCTACCTGCATGGTGTCGCAGAAAATAACAAAAATATCCTGTTTTCCATTCATTAATCATTATATGGACTTCCCTTCCAATGTACAACCGCTTACAAAAAGGGGGGCCGTCATGCACATAATAAAGATGCATGGAGAAAGAAGATAATCCGTATGGATGCAGGATACTGGAAAAGGCTCGACACATATAAGCTGGCATCGGTCTTCGCCAGTGAATAAAAAAACGGACATTCCAATACTCGCTGACGTTCGGCGATCGGTAATGTCCGTTTTTTGGCGTGCTCTATTCTATTTTATTCTATTCATCCGCAATGACTAGCGTTGTATTGGTTTTTTTGAATTTTGGAATGAAGCCTGCATGGACGTTCGCATCGGTCACGATCGTATCAATCTTGTCGAGCGAAGCGATGGAAATGGTGACGTCTTTGCCGAACTTGGTGCTGTCCGCCATGACAACCACCTCTTTGGACAGCTCGATCATTTTTTTGCGCGTAATGGCTTCTTCCAGATTGTAGTCGGAAATGCCTTTTTCGATGGTGATGCCGCTGCAGCAGATGAACGCCTTCAGCACATTCAGCTCATGAAAGTTGAAGATGTATTCATAGGCGACGACGGATTGTTCCTCCCGCCGGATTTTGCCGCCGATCATAATCAGTTCTACATCGCTGTCCATCAGCTCAATCGCAACCGGCAGCGAATTCGTAACCACCGTCAGCTTCTTCTTATGCTTCACGTATTTGGCCATCTGATACGTAGTCGAGCCGCTGTCGATATAGATGCAATCGCCGTCATGGACGAATTCGCCGCATTTGCGGGCAATCCGGTCCTTCTCTTCCAACTGGCTGACCATGCGCTCGTCCATGGACGATTCGCCGAACCGGGACTCCACGAGCTTAACCCCGCCATATATTTTCTCGATCCGCCCCTGCTTGGTCAAGGTGTTCAAATCCCGGCGCAGCGTATCCACCGAGACGTTCAGTTCTTCCGTTAGCTCCGTGATCTTCAGCACTTTTCGAATCGTAAGCAGCTCAAGTATTTTCTTTTGCCTCTCCAGTGGAAACATTCGCTCACCCATTCAATCCGCATTAGTAGTTGGTGCCTGCATTCATGTCTAGTTTACCGATTCGCCCGGCTATGTTCAATAGAATTACCTATATTATTCGTAAGTTAGGCAACTAATGTGGATGAATATGGTCAATAGTTGGTCTTAATTTATGAATGATATATGCATAATTTACTTACATTTAACAGTTCTCATGATTCTTGTTTACATATGGTTTCTATACTGAGGATGTGTTTAAGGGAGGTGAGCCGTTTGCTGAAGCTAGAGCATATTAGCAAACAATTCGACGATAAAGTGGTTTTGGATGACATCAACGTAGAAATCGGGTCGGGCGAGATCGTGTCGCTGCTCGGTCCGAGCGGCAGCGGAAAGACCACATTACTGAATATTATTTTGGGACTCACCCGGATGGATCAGGGAAAAATCGTGTTCCAAGATCAAGATCTGAGCAACGTGCCGATGAAGAAGCGGGGGTTTAATATCGTTTTTCAGGACTATGCCTTATTCCCCAATCTGAATGCCTACGACAATATCGTATACGGCCTGCGCAACAAGAAGGGGAGCGTGAGTCAGCAGGAGGTACAGGAATATATCGACTTTCTAGAGCTTCAGCCTCACTTGAACAAGCGGATCGGCGAATTGTCGGGGGGGCAGAAGCAGAGAGTGGCCCTGGCCAGAACGCTGGTCACAAAACCGAAGATCCTGCTGCTCGATGAGCCGCTCAGCGCGTTGGACGGCGTGATCAAGGAGTCGATCAAGCAGCGGATTCAATCGATTGCCAGAGAATTCAAACTGACCACGATCATTGTGACGCATGACCCGGAGGAGGCGCTAACGCTTTCGGACAAAATCCTGATTATCCATCAGGGACAGATTGCCCAATTCGGCACACCCCAGGAGATTGTCCATCATCCGAACAATGACTTTGTGAAGCAGTTTATTATCAAGCAGCTGCACATCAAAAGGCAGAACATCTACAACCTGTTCGGTGAGCAGTATGCATAACGTGAAACCGGAAATGCGGATTATCTTTACCGTCATCCTGTTATTGTTCGCCGTGTTTTTGTTCTTGCCGCTGCTCATCCTGCTCATCCGTTCCTTCGAATCCGATCAGGGGTTTACCCTCGGGCATTATGTATCCATAGGGTCGAATCGGGAATTCATCACAGCGATTGGCAACAGTGTGAAGATTTCGGGCATCACGGCGGTGATCACAACCGTCCTGGGGTTTATACTCGCGTATTCCATTCATTGCACCAAAATATACCGGCCTGTTAAAGGCCTGCTGAAAACCGTCATCATCATCCCCATGCTGCTCCCGACCATTACATATGGGTTCGCCATTATGTATTCGTTCGGTAATCAGGGATTGATCACTCGGCTTGCCGGGCGCAATTTGTTTGAAATCTACGGATGGAACGGACTGCTCATAGGCTACGTCATTTACACGCTGCCTCCAGTATTCCTACTGATCCATAACGCGTTTAAGTATATTGATAAAAAGTTCATCATCGTCTCCAAGTTAATGGGTGACGGTACGATGAGAAGTTTCCTGAATACGATTTTGCGCCCCCTCGCCGGAGCGCTTGGCGGAGCCTTTGTGCTTTCCTTTATCTTAAGCTTTACGGATTTTGGCATTCCGGCTTCGGTTGGCGGTACCTATCCGGTCGTAGCAACGCAGCTGTATCAGGTGATGCTGGGCTCCATTCCGGACTTCAACCAAGGCGCTGTCATTGCGGTGATGATGCTGATCCCCGCCGTGTTCGGCATCTGGCTGCTGAACTACCTGGAAAAATGGAATTTCCACTATGACAAGCTGTCGGATATCGAGCTGCCGCGGCAGCGCATTCGGGATATCGCCTTTGGCATAATGTCATCGGTCATCGTGCTTGGCATGCTATCGGTTTTTGCCGTGATGTTCATTGCGCCATGGCTGAGCAGCTACCCCTATGACCTGACGTTTACGCTTAAGCATGTACGGGATGTCTTTCAATCGAGCGATTTGACGGGGGTATACCGCAATTCGCTCTGGGTCGCCTTGCTGACAGCGCTGTTTGGCACCTTGATGGCATACGGATCAGCGCTGCTGAATGTGCGTACGTCGTTAAAAGCCCGATCCACGGTGGATATGGTATCGATGATCACGAATACGGTGCCTGGCATGGTGCTGGGGATATCCTACCTGCTCTTCTTTAATGGAAGCAGCCTGAAGGGAACCTTCATCATTATCGTTCTGTGCAATATCGTTCATTTCTTTACGACGCCGTATCTGATGGCCAAGAACTCCCTGTCCAAGATGAATCCATCATGGGAAACCACGGGAGAACTGCTGGGGGACAGCTGGTTCAAGACCGTTTATCGGGTGATCCTGCCAAACTCGGCTTCAACCGTCATAGAGATGTTCAGCTACTATTTCATCAACGCTATGGTGACGATCAGCGGCATTATTTTTCTTGTATCTGCCCAGACGTCGCTCGTAGCCAGCAAGATCAAAGAGCTGCAGCATTTCGCCAAGTTTAATGAGATTTTCGTGCTGTCGATGCTGATCTTCTTCACGAATCTGATCATCAAGCTGGTGTGCGACGCATTGCAGAGGAGAACGGCGCAGCGCTAAAGCCGGCATTACGTTCATGCCCGCTGCGATGCCGGATATGCAGCTGGCAAAAAACATACTTGAACACCGAGCGAAAGAGGACGAATCGTATTGGAGAAGCGTATGCGTTCGCCTTTGTCTGAGGGTTTCTACAGTGGATTCATTCCAATCAGAGAAATCTGAAGACAACAGCGATCGGAGGTACGATACGGTATCGCAGCGGACATCAAGCACTGAACCTGTTTTTTAATACCAATACAAATTCAAGGAGTGGAGTTAATCATGATGAAGACGCTTAAGGGAATGCTGCTGTCATTGATCGCAATCAGTATGGTGTTTGCTCTGGCTGCCTGCGGAAGCGGAAGCGCAGGGGAAGCAAAGAAGGTGGTCATCTACACCAACGGGGATGAAGAGGCCGTCGCCGCAATGGAAACATCGTTGAAGAATGCCGGTTACGAAGGGCAGTATCTCATGCAATCCATGGGTACATCCGAACTTGGCGGGAAACTGATGGCTGAGGGGAACAAAATTGAGGCCGATCTCGTCACGATGAGCTCGTACTTTATCGAAAGCTCACAGACCAAGCACTCCATGTTTAAGGATTTGGCTTTTGACGCAGGCGCTGTCGGAACTTATCCGAAATATTACACGCCGATTCTGGCGAATACCGGCGCCATCTTCGTGAATACGCAGGTGCTGAAAGACAAAGGTTTGCCGATGCCAACCTCCATCACGGATCTGACCAAGCCGGAATTCAGCGGACTCGTATCGATTCCGAACATTATGGATTCCTCCACCGGCTGGCTGCTCGTCCAGGCGATCATCACGCAATACGGCGAAGATGCGGGACGTAAGGTGCTTCATGACCTGATTGCCAACGTGGGGCCGCATTTGGAGAGCTCCGGTTCTGGTCCGATCAAGAAGGTACAGGCTGGAGAAGTAGCAGCCGGCTTTGGACTCCGCCATCAGGCGGTAGCGGCCAAAGCTGACGGTGCCCCGATTGATTATGTAGATCCGGTCGAAGGAAACTTCTCGCTGACGGAGTCGGTTGCGGTGGTGGACAAGGAGAATGCCACGACGGATTTAGCGCTGAAAATGGCCGAGACCATCGTGAAGGATGCCAGAAAAGACCTGATCGTGAACTATCCGGTGGCCCTGTACGAAGGCGAGACCGTGGATGAAGTCAACAAACCTGCATACTCGATGACCTTTGAGAAGCCGCTGACCGTAGAGCTGCTGGAAGAGCATCAGCAATTTTTCAACGGATCCAAAGAATAAAGCCAGCATAGGAGCGATGTGAATGAATACCTACAAGCTTTTGACTCCAGGACCTTTGACGACAACCAAGACGGTGAAAGAGGAGATGCTCTTTGACCGCTGTACATGGGATGATGAATATAAATCGATTACGCAAAAAATCAGATCGCAGCTCCTGGCACTCGCCGGGGCGGATCAAGAGCGGTACACCGCCGTGTTGATGCAGGGAAGCGGCACCTTTGCCGTCGAAGCTGTCATGACGTCAACCATCTCAAAAGATGATAAAGTGCTGATCGTAACAAACGGCGCATATGGTGAGCGGATCGTGAAAATGGCGGAGTATATCGGACTGAATTATGTGGAGTACAGAGTGAATTATGACGAACATCCAAGCGAGGATGAACTTCGAGCCATACTGCACAAGGACGTGAGTATTACGCATATCGCGATGGTACATTGCGAGACGACAACCGGGATTCTGAATCCGCTGGAGATGGTTTCGTTGTTGTCCAGAGAATACGGCAAAACCCTCATCATCGATGCGATGAGCAGTTTTGGCGGCATGGAAATCGATGTTCAGGGACTTGGCGTCGACTACCTGATCAGCAGTGCGAATAAATGCATCCAGGGCGTTCCGGGGTTTGGCTTCGTGATCGCCAAGCTGGAGAAGCTTGCAGCCTGCGAAGGGATTGCGCGCAGCCTGTCGCTCGACCTGTACGACCAATGGAAGGGCATGGACAAGGACGGCAAATGGCGTTATACTTCGCCGACCCATGTTGTGGCCGCCTTCTCCAAAGCGTTGGATGAGCTGAACGAAGAAGGCGGTGTATCGGCGAGATTCAGTCGTTACCGGAATAACAATCGCCTGCTGCGGGAGAGATTGGCGCAAATCGGTATCCAGGCTTACATTACCGATGACAAGCAATCCCCGATCATCACCACGTTCTTATGCCCGAGTGAAGGGTTTAGCTTCGAGCATTTTTACGCTTACATTAAAGAAAGAGGCTATGTGATCTACCCGGGCAAGCTGACCGACGTGGATACCTTCCGCATTGGGAATATCGGAGAAATTTATGAGCGGGATATCGAACAGTTATGTCATATTATTGAAGAATATATGGGGGTGACGGCACAATGAGCCGAATCGAAGGCGTTATATTGGACTGGGCCGGAACGGCTGTGGATTTTGGATGCTTTGCACCGGTGAACGTGTTTGTCGATATTTTTAAGAATGCGGGCATTGAAGTGACGATGGATGAGGCGAGAGCGCCGATGGGGATGCTGAAGATCGATCATATTCGTGCCATGCTGTCCATGCCAAGAGTGTCGGCGTTGTGGGAAGCGAAGTACGGAAGAGCTTTCGATGAGCAGGACGTAGAGCGGTTGTATGCGGAATTCGAGCCGGCCTTGATGGCATCCTTATCCGAGTACACGGACCCGATCCCGGGTGTCATCGAAACGGTTGAAGTTTTGAAGAGTCAAGGCTTGAAGATCGGTTCCACGACGGGCTATACAAGCAGCATGATGGAAGTCGTGGTCGCCAATGCCCGGCAAAAGGGCTACAGCCCGGATGTCTATTTCACGCCGGATGACACGAATTCCCAAGGAAGACCTTATCCTTACATGATTTATCGGAATATGGAGTCTCTCCGGTTATCGGCATCCTGGAAAGTCGTTAAGGTAGGGGATACCGTCTCGGACGTGAAAGAAGGCGTGAACGCAGGCGTATGGTCGGTTGGCGTTATCATCGGCAGCTCGGAAATGGGCCTGAGTGCAGAAGAGTTCCATGCCCTGTCAGAATCGGACCGGGAGGCCGCGATCTCGAAAACCGAAGAGACGTTTATTCGTAACGGGGCGGACTTTACGCTTCGGACGATGAACGAGCTGCCGGAATTAATCGAGAGAATTAACGGTATGCTGGCTGAGGGGAAAAGACCGGGCATTCAGTGCTAGGAAGCCATTCAGGCCTATCGATATGCCGGTAAAGTATTGCGGGAACATATAACCCGAGAGCTGAAGGAAAGGGGACGGTGCTATAGGTTACCCCTCACCTCGCAAAAAAAGAGCAGTCCACATGGACTGCTCAGACTGTCGGGAAAAAAGAACTCAACAGCCATCGTATGCGTGTGAAACGAAACGAATGGTGAATCGCCCCAGTAATGATAGAAGAACCAAGTATACGATCCCATACTTGGTTCTTTATGATATCAACGTATACCCACCTCGTAATTCACTTTATTATTCCGACTGCAAAAACTCCAGCACAGTACTCAGGAACTCGGATTGATATTCCACATTCGTTAAGTGTACGGATGGGAACAAGACGAACGTGGAATTCGGCACCGTTTTAGCGATCAATTCACCGTGGCTCGGAAGCGTCACGGTATCATACTGCCCGCTAATGACGAGTGTTGGGCTGCTGATCAGGGAAGCCGTCCGGCGCATATCCATATCACGGATAGCAGCCCAGCTTCCTGCGATTCCATGTGGGCGAGTCGTCAGCACCATCTCCCGAAAAGAAGCAACGATCGCGCTTTCTGACTCCACCATATGTGAAGGAAACCAGTTCTTAATGAATGTATCGGCGAACTCTGGAAGGTTCTCAGGTTGCAGCACAGACGTGATTAAACCTTGCCATTGCTCAGCCGGTCCCAGATAGGAGGACGTATTGCTTAGGACGAGCCGGTCGATCCGCTCCGGAGCGTGGATCGCAAGCCATTGTGCGACCGCGCCGCCTAACGATAGCCCAAGGAAATGCACGCGGTCAATGTGAAGCGAGTCAAGCAGCTCAATGACATCCCGTCCCAGTCGGTCGAACGAATAGGGAACCTCAGGTGTATCCGATTCGCCATGTCCCCGATAGTCGTAGCGAAGCACGAGGAAATGCTCCGAAAGATCAGCTATTTGGCCGTCCCACATGTGCATTGAGGTTGCAATTGAGTTCGCCAGCATCAGTACCGGTTTACCGGTTGGACCATCCATTCGATAAGCAATTCTAACTCCATCAATGGTCGTGAAAAAGTTTAACCCATTTATCATTGTGCTCTCATGTAATTTCGTAGTCATATTCTCCATCTCCCTTGTCGGTTTATAATGAAATTATATTTGAATTATTTTACAATCGAAATGGAGTTATAAAGGAATTTGGGGTCAAAAAACTTAATAATTACGTTGCTTACGCCATTAACTTTAAAAAATGAGGTGCATGGATTATGGATCACATAGACAATAAAATCTTATCGATCCTTCACGAAAATGCTCGAATTACGATCTCCGAGATGAGCCGATTAATCGTGATGTCCCAGCCGGCCGTGACAGAACGGCTTCGGAAACTGGAGGAGCAGGGAGTTATAACGGGGTATCGTGCAGTGCTTGCCCCATCGAAACTCGGCAAGTATACCACTGCGTTTGTACTGTTTAAATCGAATAACTGCGGGGAGTTCGAGGCATACGCAGAGTCGGCTCCGGAGATCGTCGATTTCTACAGGACGAGTGGGGAGTACAATTATTTATTGAAGGTCGTCACCGCGACGAGTGAAAGCTTGGAAACCTTCCTTGAAACGTGCAACACGTTTGGCCATTCATCGACGCTTGTCGTTCTGTCCACACGATTCGAGGATAAAAGTCTGGTCTCAAGCCAGGATGCATCGAACACCATTCCACGCATTAATCCGCCGGGTATTTGAGCTGCATCGTTGGAGCAGCAAGATCTCTAGTAATAGAGCAACAATTACCAAGTAAATGATATTTCCGGCACTGCTTGTACACTATCACCTAACACAATTCCGCTAAAAAAGAGCAGTCCACATGGACTGCTCTTTTCCTCTTATTGCACATACGCACCAATAAACTCCGTCACTTCGCGGTCATACCCCTCGGGATCGAACTGGCGCGCCATGCCGTGACCTGCTTCGGGGACGATGAACAGCTTCTTTTGCTCCGGACCATTCTCGTACAGCTCATACACCATCTCGGTAGGTACGAACAAATCGCCGCCGCCGTGAATGAACAGCGTTGGTGTTTTGGATTTCTTCACCTGTTCGAGTGCGGATGCTTCGCCGAAGGAGTATCCGGCGCGGATCTTGGTCAACAGGCTCGTGGATTGAACCAGCGGGAAGGACGGCAGCTTATACATGCGCTTCAGCTGATATTTCAGCTCATCCGTGACCGAGGTATATCCGCAGTCCTCAACAATGGCTTTTACTTGGGGAGGAAGCTCTTCGCCGCTGGTCATCATGACCGTTGCACCGCCCATGGACACGCCATGAAGGACAACTTGCGTGCTTTCACCCGTATGCTCGATGACTTGATCGATCCATTTCAGATAATCCTTGCGCTCCGGCCAGCCGAAGCCGATGTAATCGCCTTCGCTTCGCCCATGACCTCGCGCGTCGGGCAGAAGCACGTTGTAACCCAGGTCCTTATGGTACATTTGGGCGAATCCGCTCATCTGCTCCGAATGTCCGGAGTAGCCATGAGCAATGATGACGGTTTTATCCGTCGATACCTCGGCAGGTAAATAGTAAGCATGCAGTTTTAGACCGTCGTCTGAAGTAAGGTTCCATTCCTCGAAGCTCTGCTGGGTCCACCAATCCTTGCTGTCCGCAAAGGGATTGTCGATATTCGAATTGGCTTCCAGGTCCGGGTTGCCGTTTAGAAAGCCCTTGTCGGCGCGGGCAATAGCGACGTTATAGAAGTAGAAGCTTGCTCCGCCAATAATGAGAACTAGAAATGCGATGATAGCTGCTGACATGATCATAATCCTTTTTTTCATGTTGATGGTTATCCTCCCCGTATCCATGGGACAAGCACGATGAATGTGATAAGGAAGGCATAGCTGATACGATATCGTTCCTTCCACCTATCATATCGCACGTCCCCTGATTAATCTATATCGCGGATCACGTTCGTTTCATGGGTGTTACATCAATTGTATCGGTTGGGGTAGCCTAAAGATAAAGAGCTGCAGCAGGAGGCGAGGGAGAATATGAACAAACGCTTCATCAGCCTAATTCTTGCCGTCGTTATGGTTATGGGTTTAACGCTGCCGTCCTATGCCGAGGAGGCCTATTCTTCACCGAAGAAGGATAGTGCGCAGCTGCAATATCAGGATATGCTGATGCTATTTTTGCTTCCTCATATCGATGAGGCGGTTCGCGGGCATTATATCCACACGTTGAAGGAGCAGCCGCTTGTTTATCCATACTTTGTGGATGTGACCGAAGTGAAGAGGGTTAATGGATTCCGCGGTTTTCATTTCATCATCACGCTTGAGGCCAATCCAACGGTTGGTCCCCATATTTCGGTTGGAAAGGATCGGCTTGTGTTTGAAGTGGCTCCGACGATTCCCGGCGGTATGGTCAAGCTGGTGGAATACAAACATCTGAAGACGTATGAACTACCTCCGCATTGGCAAAATATCGTGAAGTAACGGCGGTGAAATCGATCCAATGTCAAAAAACAAGCAAACGCAATTCGCGCGTTTGCTTGTTTGGCATGGAGATCATGGTGCGTTTATCGGGTCTCACACCCTCAAGCATTGAAGCAGCAGGTAGGGTACCTGCAATGCTTACCAGCTCTCGTAAACCGGCCGATCCGGTCCCGGTTCGGCCTGGATCCAGCCGATGGCGAGCAGAACGATGATGGCGATGAAGGCAGCCGGCAGTACCCATTTCCAGGCATATGCGAGCATTCGCACAGCAGGGGACATTAGGGCTAGAATGAGCCCGATCAGCACCACGCTGAATAGGTGTATTCCTGGCGGCAGCATAAGGAACACAATATGAAAGACCGAAGTGAACATCAGAACAGGGATCAGGGACGTTCCCAGTACGACAGCCGGATGGTTTAGGGATTCGATCGGGTCCCGGGTGAATGCCGCCCATGTCAGGGCCGCGTAATGGACCAGCAGCGGAATCGCAAATAAATAGCTTGCGCCCGGCAGGAACCCGGTTGAGCCGACAAGCAGCAGCAGGAACAGGAATGAGCCTCCCAGCAGCATCTCCAATTCATTCACTTTCCGCACGATCCAGCGGGTGAGCGCAACATGAACGATGAAGGTTACCAGGATGAAGCTGACACTGTACAGAAGCGAATCATAGGTTGCCCCTGTGGGTTGCGTCATTTTGCCGGCCCACAACGTATCAACCAGCGACCACAGGCCAAAGCTTAGCGCTGCCGAGAGCACGATGGCTGCAATCGGGGTTAGCAGGCCTAGCAAACTTCCCTTGAGGGAGAGTCTGGAGATACGGGCAAACAGTACCGCGAAAGCCATCCATATCGCCGCGAACACCACGGTGATCGGGATCGCCCATTTTGCAGGGTAATGAACCAGCAGGCCAAATAAATTGAAATAAATACGGTCGTCTGTTGAAGCCAGGTCAGTCAAATCAAGGTTGCCAAAATGCTTTGCCACGGCCAGCGCATTCTCGCCTTGATGCTGCATGGTTTCAAGGGAGACGTTCTCCGTGTTGTCCATCGGGGTATGATAAGCGACCCACCCATCGCCATAGGCAAAGTTTAGTCCCGGGAGACCATGCTCAAGCGCCACCGTCAAATCGGTATCGTTCGGCAGTTGTTTGTAGAGGTCCACCAAGAGCGAGTTGCTGACAGGATTGGATACGGCTTGTGCGTATTCTTCAATGATCCGACTATTGCTGTCGCTGGTCTGAAACATGAAGGAGGAACCCTTCGATCCCCGGGCTTCAAAATTCGCAATCATGCCAACCTCAAGGTGCTGCGGGTCACGGAAGAACACTTCCGCCCCCAGCAGACCCCTCTCTTCCCCATCTGTCAGCAGAATCCATATGTCATTCTGCGGCGGAGGTCCGGCTTGGATCGCTCTTGCCGTCTCCAGCAACGAAGCTACGCTTACCGAAGCATCATTGGCTCCGGGTCCGGTAGAGACCGAGTCATAATGGGACATAAGCAGGAGCGGTTTGCCCGATCCGGTGCCCTTAATGACACCCAGAATGTTCGTAAGCTGAATGTCGGCGTCGATGTACTTGGTTGTCAGTCGGCCATTAAATTCTTGGACGTCCGGGTTCAAGCCAAGTTGCTCCATCTGTTCCACCAAGTAAGCTCTGACTTCCGCATTGGCATGCGAACCCATCGGATGGGGCTCTTGTGCGATGCGCTCGACATGCGCCATCGCGCGTTCGGCAGAGAACTCGGTTGCGGGCGCATCGATCTTTCTGGCTTCTGGCGGCTTCTCGAACCACAGCATGAGAGAGATAACGAGTATGACGGTGAGGATGGTTGTAAGCGGCAGCCAATAAGGAGGTCTGTAATCCGGCGGTCTACTCAATTGAATTTGCATGGTAACTACTCACTTCCTTTTTATGATCATTCAGGCGTTTCGTAAAGCGATCTTTCATCGTATGTAAGAAATCGGCTCTTACACAGCGTAGTTCCAGAATATGACATGTGTCAATATAAGATTGAGAATGATCAGCATTCCATGCATAACACAAAGCAAGAGCCTCCATTAGAATGGAAGCTCTTTTGATTTATATTCAATATTCATTTTTTCATACCATGCGTTCAGACCGGTCCAGAGCTGTTCGCAAAGCTCATACACATGATCGATCTGGAGAAGCTGACCCCGCATCACCAATTGTGCCAGCTCATCGTATCCCGAAGGCCTGGATTTCAGGGACAGTGATTCCTCCAATGTCTTGGCTCTTGTATTGTAAAACGTTTGGTTGGCAAGTCCAATCAGCTTGGCCGTCTGCCAGGTCAGGTCCTTGGCTCCAAGCGGGAGGTAGCCTAAGTTACCGGATTGGACGTTGTTTCGTATTTTGCCCATCGTTTCGTAGGGTTCCCAGATCATGAATTCCCGCATCGTTTCTTTGATGGCTTCGTCTGAAACCTGGAGGGGCAGCTTCCGAATTTCAGCAAGCAGGTTCGCCGGATCGTAGATTTCCTGTAGATGGACATAAGCGCCCGCTGTAATCGCCCATGAGTCGTCCACCGACGCTGCATCCTTGAATATGTCCTGCTTTTGTTCCATTCCGATTTCGATTTTGAAAGGGGGGTATATGAATTCATATCCGAGCAGGGAGACTCCGTCCTGTGTAACAACTTGAAGTTCAATGTCCGAGTAAGGACCATCAATCCCTTGTGCAATCGAACCGTACAAGCCAATGGCCAAAATGTTATCGCCGTGCAACTGAAGCAGTCGGTCTTTGATTTGATGAATGATGTTCATTTTCTCTTCTCTAGTCGTAGCAGCAGGATAAGGCAGCATAAGGAAATCCCCTCCGAAGAAAGTTAGTTATCTATATTATAGTATAAATAGAACGGTTGTATTAGGGGGGTGACGGGTTTATGAAGTTTAGGAGAGTTCTAGCCTGGTTCGTCTTGGTGATAGTGATTGGTTGTTCTGGTTTGAGCAAGATAGCTGTGCCTGAGGACCTGCTCGCGGAGGGGGAAGATGAATTACGAATTCATTATTTCTATGAAGATGCCCATGCCGCGAATGAGCTGGATGAGCAAGCCCGGATTAGGCCGAAACTTTAGGACTTAGAAGATTTCCGTTTTTTGTAGTGGTGAACCACAAAAAAATTGCCTTGAAAACAGCTGACTTGAATGATGTTGTAGACTTTCTAAAGAAGAACAGGTAGAGATCGTAAAATCCTTATCCCCTCATTCCATCTTATGGTAATATATCCTTGCGGAGGTGGGGAAGTAGCCATTGGACCCGCTCCCGCAATAAATAGCTGAGGTGAGTAGAGATGAGTAGAGCTGAGCAGAGTCAAGGCAAGACCAAGCAGGAACTGGACCGGGTTGTATTCATTGGCCGCACGTTTGAAGAGTACACGCATATGTTTGATTTGGAAATGTCGGACCTAGCCGGCAAAAGCGTATTGGATTGCCCTTCCGGTGCGTGTTCGTTCACCGCTCACGGTGCGAAGCGTGGTCTCGATATAACGGCCAGTGATATTGCCTATGACCACGAGCCGGATGACCTGGAGGCCAAGGGACTGCAGGATATCGGGCATGCGATGGAAACGATGGAGCAGGCGAAGAGAAATTATGTCTGGGACTATTATGGAGATGTGGTGGGGCTTCGTCAGCATCGCCAGCAAGCGCTCCGTGATTGCGTTCAGGATATGAGGGAGTTTCCGGATCGCTACGTTGCTGCGGTACTGCCGGAGCTGCCTTTTGATAACAATCAGTTTCATCTGGTGCTGTCCGCCCATTTTCTGTTTATGTACAGTGACCGATTGGATTATGACTTTCATGTCCAGACGATTCGGGAGCTGCTGCGTGTTGCCTCGGAAGAGGTACGCATCTTTCCGTTAACCGATTTGTCGGGGGAGCGCTACGCTCATTTGGAGCGCCTGATTCATGAGCTAGAGGCAGACGGTTTTCGGGTGGCGGAAGTTAAAGTGCCTTATGAGTTTATGAAGAACGGCAATTCGCTGCTAAGCATTCGTAAGTTCTAGAAGAATGAAGGTAAGATGTGGGGAGCCGGCAATATGCCGGCTCCTTTATTTTTAGCTGGGTATGGTGTTTGTCGTCAGGGAACAGGGTGCGCCGTATTCACTGTTCCAATGAATGCTCCTGTCTTACAGGAGCGCGGAGAATGGTTTTCATGGAGGAGGAGGCGGCTTTTCGTGGATCGGACAAATAAACCTCATGATGATGCCCGTCCTGTACGTAATGATGCTGTTTCATGTAAGCATACATTTTCGCCAGCGTATCAGGCTCTGTGCTGTAGGGGCCGATATGCATGATTTGGACGCATAGTCCCTCATGGATCGTTTCCAATACCACTTGCTGAATGGGCTCCAGATGATTTTTCTTGGAGAAGGCTTTGTCCCGTGCGGAATCGACGATCTCCGGGGTGACAAACGCCGGCATCCGAATGAGCAGCTTCCAATGCCATTCCTCTTTCGGAACCTCCAAACCATACCGATCCGAGTTAACCCACCATTGCCCTTCAAGTTTAGGAACGGTGAAATCTTGAATCTCCGCCTTGCAATATCCCTTAACGCCATAGGCAACGGTATACAGCGCCTCGGTTGCATTCTCGAAAAGGGAGCTTTCGGGCGCGCCTTGGCCTTCGAACGACAGATAGGGAAAGGGATCAAACTGCACGAGCTCGGGGGTGTTCCCGGCTGTATAATAGGTTTTATCGCTTTTGGCCAGATCGAGTTTAGGAAGCGGCATACATGAATCTCTCCTTTTTGGACATGATTTACGCCTATCATAAACCAGCTTCACTGACAGCATAGGAGTCAGTGAAGTTGTTGAAGGATCAGTCCTCGTAATATGCGGCCAGGTCTCGGGCCGTCTCGGAGAGAACAGTTCGCAGCTGCTGCGGCTCAAGTACTTTGACTCCTTTGCCAAAAGAAAGCAGCAGATAAGGCATGTATTGCAGCATCCAATCCGGATGCATACGGAATTCGGCCTCATCGTCATTGCTTCTTGCGACAAGATAAGGCTGTAGGAACCACTGGTTGCATAACGTGTCCAGAACCTCGGGGCGACCTTGAAGGCGAACGGTTACCAACGTCGGTTCCTTCGCCTTCGACTTCGTATTGTGATCCTGATACTCATGAATACGGCTCATATAATCATGTACCGAGAAATGTTCCGGCATTTCAAATGTGCGGCCTGTTACCGACAGGCTGTTCATCCGGTCTACCCGGAATACGCGGAGGGCCTCCCGTTGATGGCAATAGGCAATCAAATACCATTTGCCGAGCCGGTAGATCAGCCCATAGGGATCAATATGGCGCTCCTCCACGGAGCCGCTGAAGGACTTCGCATATTGAAGGACCAGGGTTTCGCGTCTGGCAATGGCTTGCTCTAACTCTCGCAATCTGAGGTGAAGCAAGGCACTCTGTGATGGCAGTGGGATGTGAATGCTGCCAACATGACGCCTCAAGTCTTCCAATTGAGATTCCTGAAGCCGGTGCTCAATCTTGGTTAGTGCCTTTTCAAGAGCATCCGTAAACGGATAGTCCGCTTGCCGGGCAAGTAGCGCACTGTGTTCCATGGCTTTAAGCTCGGTTAGTTCGAAGAACAGCGGCACGCTTAAAAAAGAATCGGGCAGCCTGAATCCCCCGCCATGTCCGGATTCGGATATGATAGGGACCCCGCTCATATCCAGCGTGTCGATGTATCGGTAGACCGTTCGGACACTTAGCTCAAGCCTCTCCGCCAATTGCTCGGCCGTCATTTTTTTATGGGATCGAAGCAGCCATAGTATGGATAACAGATAGTCCAGCTTAGCCATGGACAGCACTCGCTTTCTCATGTTATTTCGGTTATATCCGGCTTAATGAAGCTATTATAACAATCCATGAGGGGGTATGATCAAGCGAATAAAACGGGGACTCCTGGTATAACAAATAACAAAACTTCAATATTGATATTGAATGATGGTTTGTTATAATGTGTTCAACAGAGAGGGGGCGTGAAGATGGGCTGTCGGGCGGACAATGTAAGTCCCGTTTCGGTGCTCATTGAACCTATGTCACATGACCAACCACTAACGAAAGAAGCCATATTGGACGCGGCCGAGCAGACGCTTCGGCGCTATGGTCCTGACAAAACCTCGGTTGTCGATGTTGCCAAGGCGCTTCAAGTCAGCCATGGATCCCTGTATCGGCATTTTCCCAGCAAGGCCGCTCTGAGAGAAGCCGTAACGGAACGGTGGCTGCAGCGGATTGCGGATCCGTTACAGAAGATTGCAGACGGAACGGAGGGCAGCGCCACCGATCGCTTGCGGTTATGGACGGATACCCTCATCCGGGCCAAACGGGCTTATGTCCTCGAGGATCCCGAGATGTTTGCCATGTATACGACCGTGACGCTGGAAGCCGTCAAGGTAATTGATACGCATGTAAAGCTGTTAATCGGACAGGTTGCCCAGATCATCGATCGAGGGATGCTTACTGGTGAATTTAAGCCGGGCCAGTCGGAGTCGGTGGCAAAAGCCTTTTTCATGGCAACGTCCCTGTTTCATCATCCGGTGCATGCTTCTCAGTGGACCTCGCAGGAGATTGAAGCCGATTTTGACTCGGTGTGGGCCATATTGTTATCCGGAATCGCGAAACAGTAAACGGGCGAGAATCATAGTTAGAGGGAACTAAGCAGGGGTAGAGGCGGCCGTTATGCATTTCCGAACAGCACTTCGGGAGCTGGTGCAGCGAGATCACCCATTACGTTAAAAAGATGCTATTCTTGGCAATGTGCATGAGATAGCGTCTTTTTTGTATATATATAATTACAAATGACAAAAATACAAAACTGTCACTTGTAATTTGTAATGTGCAGACATATAATCAAATTACAAAAAATGATGTACAGATCAGAGGATCCATCTGATGAGATATTCGTGCACCTAATTCATATGCGGGAGGTTGTATCATGACAAAGAGTTTATCGGGCAAGGTAGCTATCGTAACGGGAGCATCAAGAGGCATCGGGCGTGAAATTGCGGAGAGACTTGCGGAGAACGGGGCTAAAGTAGTGGTAAACTATGCAAGCAGCCCGGCTAAAGCCGAGGAAGTGGTGAGCGCCATTAAGCAAAGCGGCGGCGAAGCCCGGGCCATTCAAGCTGATATTCGTCAGGTAGCAGCGATTGAACGACTGTTTGGTGAAACGATCGAGGTTTATGGCGGCATCGATATTCTCGTGAACAATGCCGGCATCATGACAACTAAGCCGGTTGCTGCCATGACGGAGGAAGATTTCGATCAGCAGTTTGCGATTAATGTAAAGGGGACTTATTTCGCGATCCAGCAGGCTTTTCACCATATGAATTCGGGCGGCCGCATCATCAATTTCTCGACGTCGGTGGTTGGGCAGATGTTCCCGGCGTACAGCGTATATGCAGGCACGAAGGGCGCTGTAGAGCAGTTTACGCGTCAGTTGGCCAAAGAATTCGGACCCAAAGGAATTACAATTAACGCAGTGGCGCCCGGACCGATTAATACGGAGCTCTTTACAGTTGGCAAGTCGGAGGAGCAGATCGCGGGTATCGCAAACATGAATGCTTTCGGACGTCTGGGAGAACCGGATGATGTTGCAGGGGCCGTTCTCTTTCTGGCCGGTGAAGAATCGAAATGGATCACAGGCCAAACGATCCGCGTGAACGGCGGTTTTGTGTAATACTCACACCATCAAAATAACGCAAGAACAAAAAGGCACCGGGAGTCGGTGCCTTTCGTTACGGATACGGTCGATCTGTTGTAGAGGATCCTAAATACGTATCAACCAACATGGAGTACAAGACTTCCTCCCTGAATGTGGGGGAAAGATCGCTATTCTCCGCAAACGCTCCTTAATCCAAGTCCTTCCACTTTAAGTCCAGCGTCGGAGGGGTGTAGCTATCCATGAGCTCGAGCAGCTTGAGCGGGTCATCGGAGAGGTTGATCAGGTTTAGGTGGGAGGCATTGGAGAAACCTTCCGTGATACTGTACTGAATCAGCTTCATGAACGGTTCATAATACTCCCGGACATTCAGCAGCCCGATCGGTTTCTGATGAATTCCGATTTGCGACCAGCACAATACCTCGAACAATTCCTCAAAGGTTCCAAAACCGCCCGGTATGGCGATAAACCCGTCGGACAGCTTCGCCATCGTCGCTTTGCGCTCATGCATATCCGCTACTTCAATGAGCTGGGTCAGCTCGGTATGTACAATCTCGCCTTTAAACAGTCCTCTCGGCATCACCCCGATAACTTCACCGCCATGCTGCAAAACGGCGTTAGCCACTTCACCCATCAATCCGATTTTGGAGCCGCCGTATACGAGCTTGTATTGGTTGTGGGCAATGTGTCTGCCGAGCTCGGCAGCTTTCGCTTTATAGTCTGGATGTTCCCCCATGTTCGATCCTGCAAATACACATATGGATTTCAATTCGCACACTCCTTGACAAGATGTTGATATTTCATTCGTGTAATTATACTATATATAGTGATTTGTGTCATGGCGTCGATGAACGATATTGTTAATGATCATCAGATGGCACCTCTTATCTTATGGCATACATGTTAGCATTATCATGAGTTTGTTCTTGAATTGTGTAAAAAGTAAAGGTTTAGTCATCCCAGGGAATCCCGGAGGTAGTAGAAGTATGGATATGAATGAAGCGCAGCAATGGATTAAACAATTTTATGGAGAGCGAGGCTGGACCGAGTACGGCCCCTTTATTCGCGTTGGGTTTTTGATGGAGGAGACAGGGGAAACGGCGCGTGCCGTTCGCGCTTATGAGATCGGCAGGGACCGCCCCGACGAGGAGGTTCAATCCAGGGAACAGCTCAAGCAGGATTTGGTGGAGGAGATCGGCGACGTACTTGGAAACATTTCACTGTTGGCGGATCTTTATGGCATTTCGCTGGAAGAGGCGTTTATGTCCCATCAGCAGAAGCTGCTGAAGCGGTTTGGTTCTTAAATGAACGAAAGTCGGGTCCTTCCTATCATCAGATGATGACGTGGTGGAGTCATTGAATGGCTGAATGGCAGCATACATAACCGGCTTGATAGCGCATCGCAGGAATTATGGCAGTAGTCAGAAAGCCGAAAGGATACGTACGGGTTTAGAACTGTAAAAAGGCTGCAACCCAGGGTCCAATGGACGTTGGGGTGCAGCCTTATCATATTATATCATCTAATGAGCTTGAATTATGCTAGGATACCAGGACTTTGCGGAATTCCTGCGTCAGCAGCGGAACGATGTCGAACAGATCGCCGACGATGCCGTAATCGGCTACCTTGAAGATCGGTGCCTCAGGGTCTTTGTTGATGGCGATAATGACCCGCGATTGGCTCATGCCGGCCAGATGCTGGATGGCGCCGCTAATACCGCAGGCAATATAGATCTCGGGCGTAACGACTTTGCCGGTCTGCCCGATCTGGAGCGCGTAATCGCAGTAGCCGGCATCACAGGCGCCGCGCGATGCGCCGACGGCACCGCCGAGCAGGTCCGCAAGCTCCTCCAGCGGCTGGAAGCCTTCCGCGCTCTTCACGCCGCGCCCGCCGGAGATGACGATTTTGGCTTCCGAGAGGTCGATTTTTCCCGTGGTTTTGCGGACGACGTCCTTTACCACGGAGCGGAGGGAAGGGGCAGGGTAAGCGATGTCCTCAATGCTGGCGCTCGCGCCCTCGATGGCTTCCGCAGCAGGAATATTGTTCGGACGCACCGTGACCACCCACGGTCCGTTCTGGAAGACGCGCTTCTCAAAGGCTTTACCCGCATAGAGCGGACGAGTGAACACCACTTCTCCACTTTCCGTCTCGATCGCGGTTACGTCGGAAATTTGTCCTGCATTCAGGGAAGCGGCGACGAGCGGTGCTAAATCGCGGCCGATAGCTGTATGTCCGAAAAGTACGGCATCCGGCTTGGCCTGACCGATAACCGCTTCAATGGCGGCCATATAAGCTTCAGGATTATAATTTTCCAGATCATCATGCTCAACCGTATAGATCGTATCGGCACCATAGGCGTTCAGGGCCGATACAGCCTCCGTAATGTTGGAGCCCGCAACCAGAATGCGGATGCTATCACCGTCACCTGCAATCAAGCGAGCCGCGCCAAGCGTTTCGAGAGCAACCTGACGCAGCTTCCCATCCCGGTTCTCGGCATACACTAATATCGTTTTGCTCATATCATAACCTCCTAGGATCCATTTGGGATTGAAGAGAAGAGATTTGACGATTTAACCAACCTGAGCAACTTAAGCGAATTCAGGGGATTTCCTCAGAAGCGTTGCTGCTCGGATTTCGCGGAACGTATCAAGCGAAAAGCGTGCATGACGGACATCCCGTAAACCATACAATCAGAATACATAGGGAATGATGGCGCGGCTCTATGCCGGGTCCGTGTAACCGCATTCACTAGTACGAGTCAAAGGGGGATATTCGTACATTCGTACATTCGAATACCCGTTCATCAAATCACTTTCGACTGGGTGCGGAGCAAGGATACCAGCTCATGCGCCACTTCGGCGGGCTCGCCCTTCAGAATGCGTCCGGCGCTTCGCTCCGGCGGCAAGGACAGCTCGCTTTGCTTCGTTGCCGGCTGGATATCGACTTCCGATAATCCGAGATCATCCAGGGTCAACGTCTGAAATGGCTTTTTCTTAGCCTTCATGATGCCAGGCAGCGATGGATAGCGTGGTTCGTTCAAACCTTGCTGTGCCGTAAAGATCGCCGGGAGCTGAACCTCCAATACTTCAAGATCACCTTCGGCATCCCGGTGCACTTCAGCCGTGGTACCGTCCAGCGTAAGCTTGGTAATGGAGCCGGCATGCGAAATGCCGAGGAGGCTCGCCAGGCGAATGGCCACCTGACCCGAACCGCGGTCTACGGAGAAGTTGCCGCCAAGGATCAGATCCGGTCTTTCCTTGGACAAATACGCGTGCAGCACCTTGGATACCGCATATTCATCGTCCGGAATCCGCTCGTCGGAGATCAGCACGGCATCATCAGCACCCATCGCGAGGGCAGTGCGCAGGGCCTCTGCCGTACGATCCGGCCCGACGGACAAGAGTGTCACGCTGCCGCCGTGGTCATCCCGAAGCTTCACGGCTTCTTCCACCGCATATTCGTCATACGGATTGATGACAAATTTCACCCCATCCTCGGCAATCGATCCGTTCTCAATCGTAATTTTTTCCTCCGTGTCAAAGGTCTGTTTAAGCAATACCACAATCTTCATCGGTTAAACGCTCCCTTCAATATGAATATCAGCGGGACTTATTGTCCGCCGGAAACACCGTTCAGGAAAAAGCTAAGCGTCTCATCCGCCTGATCGGACAGAGAATACTTGCGGCCGGAGATCAGCCAAGAGGTCACCGCTTCGTCCATCGCGCCAAAAATCAGGTTGCGCACCAGCTTGACGTTCAGATCGGAACGGAATTTCCGTTCTTTGATGCCCTGTTCCAGAATATTCTCGATCAGCACAATATATGGCTTCAATGCGCTGCCGATTTCCTTGCGCAGCTCCAGATCGCTCTGCCGCAGCTCAATCTGCGTGACATAAGCAAGCTCAGGATTGCTCTCCAGCTCCGAGAAATGGATGCTGCACACCGTCCGCAGCGCTTCCACGGCATCCGTGGTTCCTTCCACGTTTTCGTGGAATTTGCCGACCAGTTCGCCAAGCTTCTCCTGGAACAGGCGGATCAGGATATCCTCCTTCCTCTTAAAGTACAAATAGATGGTGCCGTCAGCCACGCCGGCAGCTTTGGCGATCTTGGAAACCTGGGACCGGTGGTAGCCGTTCTCGGCGAATACTTTCAGGGCGCCCTGGAGAATAAGGTGGTATTTTTCATTTTTTTTACTTGTCATATGCTCACCCCGGTGTTAGAATACAGTTAAAATTATGAATGAATACTCATTCATTTCTTGTATCCATCATAAAATACGTTCATGTCGTTGTCAACGATGGGTTACGAAGAAGCGTGAAATGGATGAAGCAGATGGATCAGAGCAGCAGAATAAGGCGTTCATATCAGAGCAATAGACGGCAGTTCAACCGGAAGTAACAAGTCACTGGGTATCCGCAGGCAAGTACAGATGAGAGCGATGTACGGATGAAGAGATGCAGCCAGAAACGATGAAGTTCGGTTTAGAGTGGTCGGCACGGCACGATGTGGAGGTCTATTTTTGTTCCTCTAATGAAAGCGCTTCATATATGTCCCGACATGAACACATGACAAGAGGTTTCGGAAGGAGTGACAGGAGCTTCGCAAAATGGGACGCTGCACCAGACTATGAGAAGAAAGAAGGATTTTTAACGCAAGGGGCTGAGAGAGATGATTCTGACATTAATCAACGCGCTGCTCTTTGTCTTGATCACCGGTTGGGCGGTATATATGTTCGCCATCGTGGTGTATCGCCGGTACCTGTATATCCGTTTGGGCAAGCCAGCGAACCTGAGGAAGGATCTGAAGGAACGCCTGAGCCAATTCGCCATCCAGGTATTCGGACAGAGCAAGCTGTTTAAGGATCGCAAGAGCGGCATCATGCACTTTATCGTGTTTTACGGATTTATCATTTTGCAGTTCGGTGCGCTCGACATCATCTGGAAGGGATTGTCCGGCCACAGCCTGCCGATTCCGGGGCACGCCGGCTTTATCCTCATGCAGGAGATTACAGTTGCGCTGATCCTGCTCGCTATCGGTTACGCGGCCTATCGCCGCTATGGCGAGAAGCTGAAACGGCTCAAGCGGGGCTGGAAGCCAAGCATTGTCGTGTTTTTCATCACCACGCTGATGGCTTCGGTGCTGCTGACGATGGCTTTTGAACGGCTCATGGAAGGATTGGCGTGGTCGGCCATGGCACCGATCTCCTCCAGCATTGCGGCCGTGTTTGCCTGGATGCCGCCGGTGGCGGTTACAGTTTGCTATTACGCGTTCTGGTGGCTGCATCTGTTGATTCTGCTATCGTTCCTTATCTATGTGCCGCAATCGAAGCATTTTCACCTCATTACGGCGCCCATCAACATTCTGGTCCGCCGTACCGATCCCCCGGGCAAGCTCAGCAAGCTGGATTTGGAGGATGAAGAGGCCGAGGCATTCGGGGTAGGCAAGATTGAAGATTTCACGCAGAAGCAGATGCTCGATTTCTATGCCTGCGTTGAATGTGGAAGATGCACCAACGTATGCCCGGCCTCGAATACAGGCAAGCTGCTGTCGCCGATGCACATGATTGTGAAGTTAAGGGATCATCTCACGGAAAAAGGTGCCGCGCTCACCTCCAAATCGGCGTGGATGCCTGCCTCCGTGTTTGGGTCGCCGGGCGTTCACTCCATGGGCGCAACGGATCTGGCTCTTGTCGGCTGGAAGGGCGAGGGCATTACCGATATCGGCCCGACGATGGAGGTGCAGAAGCGCTCCTGGCATCAGGTCGAGGGCGTCGACCCGAAGGACATTCAATTGATCGGCGGCGTCATGACCGAGGAAGAGATTTGGGCGTGCACGACCTGCCGCAACTGCGAGGATCAATGTCCGGTCGCAAATGAGCATGTCGACAAAATCGTGGATCTCCGGCGGCATCTCGTTCTGATGGAGGGCAGCGTGCCGCAGGAAGGCCAGCGGGCGATGCAAAACATCGAACGACAAGGCAACCCTTGGGGAATCAGCCGCGCGGACCGGAGCAAGTGGGTGAAGGAGATCGACCCGGAAGGGAAGCTGGATCTGAAAATTCCAACCGTGAAGGAAAATCCGGATTTCGACGTGCTGTTCTTTGTCGGCTCCATGGGCTCTTACGACAATCGCAGCCGCAAGATCACCAAGGCCTTTGTCCGGCTTATGAATGAAGCGGGCGTCAACTTCGCCATTCTCGGCAACGAGGAGAAGAATTCGGGCGATACGCCGCGCCGGATGGGCAATGAATTTCTGTTCCAGCAGCTGTGCACGGAGAACATCGAGACATTCAAGAAGTACGATGTGAAACGAATCGTGACGGCTTGTCCGCATACCTTCAATATTTTGAAGAACGAGTATCCGGAATTTGGGCTTGAAGCCGAGGTGATTCATCATACCGAGCTGCTGGACCAGCTGGTGAAGGAAGGGCTTCTTAAGCCCAAGTATCAGGTTCAGGAGAAAATCACCTATCATGACTCCTGCTACCTGGGACGGTATAACGACGTGTATGATCAGCCGCGCAGTGTGCTGCGCGCCATTCCTGGCGTTGAGCTCCTGGAGATGGAGCGAAATCGCGAGAACGGGATGTGCTGTGGGGCCGGCGGCGGGCAGATGTGGATGGAGGAGGACGCGGGCAAACGCGTGAATCTGGCGCGTACCGAGCAGGCGCTGGCCGTATCTCCAACGATGATCAGCTCCGCCTGTCCGTTCTGTTTGACGATGCTGGAGGACGGAACGAAGCTGAAGGAAGTGGAAGAAAGCGTAAAAACGCGAGATATCGCGGAAATCCTGGAGTTATCCGTATTCGGTCTATCCGAAATCCATGAACAGGAGGTCGTTGTGCAATGAGTAATACCATTACCAAGGAATCCGTCAGCGGTTCCGGTGTCGCAAGTCGAAACATAACCAAAGCCGCCGTGATCGGCTCTGGCGTCATGGGGTCGGGGATCGCGGCCCATCTCGCCAATGCCGGCATTCCCTGCCTGCTGCTCGACATCGTTCCGAAATCCTTAACCGCCGAAGAGGAGAAAGCCGGATTGTCGCTGGATCATCCGAAGGTACGAAACCGGCTTGCGGCCAAAGCCATTGCGGCTCTGCCTAAATCAAGCACAGCTCCGCTGTATAGCGCCGATTTTGTGGGCCGGATCACCCCGGGCAATACCGAGGATCATCTGAGCCAGCTGAAGGACGTGGACTGGATCATTGAGGTGGTCACGGAGCGCCTGGAGATCAAGAAAAGCATTTTCAAACAGATTGAGGGCGTGCGTAAGGAAGGATCGATCGTCAGCACGAATACCTCCGGCATTTCCGTGAATGCGATGGTCGAGGACTGCAGCGAGGAATTCCGCAGCCACTTCCTGGGAACCCATTTCTTTAATCCGCCGCGTCATATGAAGCTGCTGGAGATTATACCGGGCTTTGATACCGATCCGGATATTACGAAGTTTATGGTTGATTTCTGCACGAAGCGCCTTGGTAAAGGGGTTGTGCTTGCGAAGGATACGCCGAACTTTATCTCGAACCGGATCGGCACCTACGGTCTCCTGGTCACATTGCAAGAGATGGTGAAGAACAGCCATACCGTGGAGGAAGTGGATGCGGCCACCGGTCCTGTTCTGGGACGTCCGAAGAGCGCCACCTTTCGCACGCTGGATTTGGTCGGCATAGATACCTTTGTCCATGTTGCCAGAAATGTGTACGACTCCGTGCCGGACGGGAACGAGAAGGACGTGTTTACGGTTCCCGATGTCATGAATGAACTCGTCACCCGCGGCTGGATCGGTGAGAAGGGTGGCCAGGGATTCTATAAAAAAGTAAAGAGCGATCAAGGCAGCAAAATCCTATCGCTCAACCTGTCCACGATGGAGTACAATCCGAGCGCCAAAGTGAGCTCCGCTTCTATCGAAGCCGCCAAAGCGGTGAAGGGAGCCAAGCGGAAGATCAAGGCATTCCTCGGTACGCAGGACCGTTACTCTGAACTGGCTTGGAATGTATTGAAGCAAGTGCTTGTCTATGCGGCCGACAAGCTGGGAGAGATCGCCGATTCCATTCAGGACATCGACAACGCGATGAAATGGGGCTTCAACTGGGAGCTCGGTCCATTCGAGACCTGGGATCTGATCGGACTGCCGGAATCCGTGCAGCGCATGGAAGCGGAGGGCATGATCGTCCCGGCTTGGGTGAAGGATTGGATTGCCGCCGGGAACAAGTCCTTCTATCAGCAGAAGGACGGCGAGGTGTTCCACTATTTCAAAGGCGAGTATAAGGGCGTAGAGGTTCAGCCTGAGCTGATCTCGCTGCAAGCGCTCAAATCGCAAAACCGGATCATCCGCTCGAATACGGGGGCGAATCTGATCGATATTGGGGATGGCGTTGCGTGCCTTGAATTCACTTCCCCGAACAATGCGATCGGCGCCGATATTCTGGTCATGATTCAGCAGAGCGTGGAAGAGGTCAGGGCCAATTACCGCGGGCTAGTGCTGGCGAACGAAGGCCGCAACTTCTGCGTCGGCGCCAACCTGATGCTCATGCTGATGGAAGCGCAGAGCGGCGACTGGGATGAGGTGGATGACATCATCCGTCTGTTCCAGGGCAGCATGATGAAGCTGAAGGGACTGGAGAAGCCGGTTGTGGCTGCGCCTCACCGGATGACGCTGGGCGGAGGCGTGGAAGCGTGCCTGCCGGCTGACCGGATCATTTTCTCGGCGGAGACCTATTTCGGTCTCGTAGAAACGGGGGTCGGTCTCATTCCGGCAGGCGGCGGTTGTAAGGAGCTGGCGCTCATGACCAGCAACCGTCATCCCGACAAGGAGAGCGACCTCCAGCCGGAGATTAACAAAATCTTCGAGATGGTGGCGATGGCGAAGGCATCGACCAGCGGACATGAAGCAATCCGCATGGGTTATGGGCGCAGCGGGGATACGGTGGTCATGAATCAGGATTACCGGATCTATGAAGCGAAGCAGGCGGTACTTGCGATGGACCGGGCAGGCTATGTTCCGCCGCAGCCGGGCAAAGCCCGCGTGGTAGGCCGCGACGGCCGGGCCGTGCTCCAGATGGGCGCCATCGACATGAAGCGCAGCGGTTATATCAGCGATCACGATCTGTTGATCGCGAAGAAGCTGGCGCACATCCTGACGGGTGGCGATGTTCCCGCGGGAACCGTGGTGAGCGAGCAGCATCTGCTCGACCTGGAGCGGGAAGCGTTCCTCAGCCTGCTCGGCGAGGTCAAAACCCAGCAGCGCATGCAGCATATGCTGGCGAAAGGCAAGCCGCTGCGGAATTAGGGCGATGAGTGCTTTAGAGCCAAGAAGTTCGCTATCAATCGCAATGTTCGATTCGCCAAATAGACGCTGCATACAGTACATGGTGGCAGGTTGTCCATGCTGGCGAAGCTTGATGATGGCAGCTCTTTAATCAGTTCCACCCGTTACGAATTCATTTCACGGCCGATTAGCGGCCCGCGCAATTATAAACGGTATTGGATCCAACCATTTCAAGTTGATGAGGTGAATGGCATGAGAGAAGCAGTCATAGTATCCCTTGCCCGCACTCCGGTGGGGAAGGCGAAGAAGGGCAGTTTTGCTCAGACGCGCGTGGAGGATCTCGGCAAAGCCGTACTGGAAGCCGTCATTGAGCGTGCACCGGGCCTGAAAAAAGAGGACGTTGAGGATATCATCCTCGGCTGCGCGATGCCGGAAGGCGAGCAAGGCCTGAATGTCGCGCGGATTATCTCGCTATATGCGGGATATCCCGTAACGGTACCCGCGCTGACCGTTAATCGCTTTTGCTCCTCGGGGCTTCAGGCAATCGCTTTTGCGGCAGAACGCATCATGCTTGGTCATGCCGAGGTCATCGTCGCCGGCGGCGTTGAGAGCATGAGCCATGTGCCGATGACCGGCTTCAAGCCGGCGCCGCATCCGACGATCGTGGAAGAGATGTCGGAGGTGTACATCGGCATGGGCCATACCGCGGAAGAGGTGGCCCGCCGCTTTGGCATTACCCGCGAGGCGCAGGATGCCTTCGCGGCCAGCAGTCACCGCAAGGCCGCGGCGGCCATCGCGGAAGGGAAGTTCCGGGACGAGATCGTTCCGGTGAACGTAACGCTGGCTGCGGCCGATGAGCAGGGCAAGGTGCGCAGCAAAACCTTTGCTTTCGATACGGATGAAGGGGTCCGGCCGGACACGACAACAGATGTGCTGGCCAAGTTGAAGCCGGCCTTTGCCCTCGGCGGCTCGGTTACCGCGGGCAACGCGTCGCAGACGAGTGACGGCGCGGCGGCGGTAGCCGTCATGAGCCGCGAGAAAGCGGAGCAGCTGGGCCTTACCCCGCTGGCTACCTTCAAGTCGTTTGCTCTGGCAGGCGTAGAGCCGGAAATTATGGGCGTCGGCCCCGTTGAAGCGATCCCGAAGGCGCTCCGCATGGCGGGCATCGAGCTGGATCAGGTGGATGTGTTCGAGATTAACGAAGCGTTCGCTTCGCAATGCCTCCACATCATCCGCGCGCTGGGTATCGACGAGAGTAAAGTCAACGTCAATGGCGGCGCTATTGCGCTCGGCCATCCGCTCGGCTGCACCGGCGCCAAACTGACCGTCAGCCTCGTCTCCGAGCTGGCCCGCCGCGGCGGCGGCTACGGCGTCGTGAGCATGTGCATCGGCGGCGGTATGGGCGCCGCGGGGGTGTTCGAGGTGCACGCGGCTGGGGCGTAAGGAGTAGGTTGTGGCAAGAAGGAAATTCCTTCTATACCACAAAGGGGCTTGGGGAGGGATTCCCGCATTAGTCCTTGCAACTGCTCAGCGTGGTTCGATTCGCACTATCAGTCCTCAAGGGACTAGTAGCTCCCTGCAAGCTGCTAGGGAATTTTAGTTCAACAATGCTTCTGAATGTATTCAATGAACCAGATCTAGGTTTTCGATATCAATTCTACTGATCTTCTACTGATGCATGACCAGCCTATTCACTCTGAAATGTAGTCTAAGTGCCGTGTCCGCTCCGCACATGGACCGGACACCGCACCACTCACTCCACCCACAGGGGAGTGCAATAATAGCCGGTCGTAGGAGTTTGAACTTAGGGGATTCACTAGAGTGCTCTAGCCCAGCGGAGAGAGCGGAAGTGTACTGGAGAAGCGGCAGCGGTCGCCTTTGAGTTTGGATTTCTACTATGGATAGATTCATTCCCGGAAATCCAAACTCAACAGCGATCGGAAGTACAATCCGCACGCGGAGCGGACATTTTTGCGCCACAGTCACGCATGCATCATCTATGATCAACCAGCAAGTTCGCAACCTAGCAACACCTAGGCATTTCATTGCACTCCACCTTATTCCACATTCCGAAAGGGGAAACCAATCATGAGCGATAACCAAACCAAAGAACCGAAAATCAAAGGCGGCAGCTTTGTCATCGATAATCCCGATAAACAGCGCATCCTGACACCGGAGGATTTCACGGAAGAGCATCGCATGATCGGCGAGACGGTGCGTGATTTTATCGACGGGGAAGTCGTACCGCATGATGAAGAGCTGGAGAAGCTGAATTACGAGATGACGGTAGACCTGCTTCGCAAAGCAGGCGAGCTGGGTCTGCTCGGAGCCGATGTGCCGGAGTTGTTCGGCGGGATCGGACTGGATAAGGTCAGCTCTACGATTATTAACGAAAACTTGGCGAAGGGATCGTCCTTCGCGCTCTCCTTCGGGGCTCATGTCGGGATTGGAACGCTGCCGATCGTGTTCTTCGGCACGACCGAGCAGAAACAGAAGTACCTGCCGGATCTGTCGACCGGCGCGAAAATTGCGGCCTATTGCTTAACGGAGCCGACATCCGGCTCGGATGCGCTGGGCGCCAAAACGACGGCACGCTTGTCGGATGACGGTGACTATTATATTTTGAACGGATCGAAGCTATATATAACTAACGCCGGATTTGCGGATATCTTTATCGTCTACGCCAAGATTGACGGGGAGCATTTCACCGCGTTCATTGTCGAGAAGGAGATGGAGGGCTTCACGCTCGGGCCGGAGGAGAAGAAGATGGGCATCAAGGGCTCGTCGACGCGTCCGCTCTTTTTCGAAGACGTCAAGGTGCCGAAGGAGAACCTGCTCGGCGAGATCGGCAAAGGCCACCGGATCGCCTTCAACATCCTGAACATCGGCAGATATAAATTGGCAGCCGGTACGGTCGGTGCGGCGAAGGAATCGATCGAGCTGAGCGCGAAATATGCTAACACCCGTAAACAGTTCGATACGCCTATCTCGCAGTTCCCGCTCATGCGCAAGAAGCTGGCCGAGATGAACATCACCACCTTCGTGATGGAGAGCATGGTGTACCGTACGGCAGGATTGCTGGACGAAGCGATGCAGGACATCGATTACAACAGCGAGGATGCCGGAATCCACTCGGCTGCGGCCATTTCCGACTATGCCATCGAATGCTCGATCAACAAGGTGTTCTGTTCGGAAGGACTCGATAACGTGGCAGACGAGGCGGTACAGATTCACGGGGGCTATGGGTATATCCAAGAGTACAAGGTGGAACGCATCTATCGGGACTCCCGCATCAACCGTATCTTTGAAGGCACGAACGAGATCAACCGGCTCCTGATTCCGGGCACGCTCGTGAAGAAGGCCATGAAGGGTGAGATCGCGCTCCTGCAAAAAGCACAAGGTCTCCAAGGTGAGCTGCTGCAGCTGGTACCTGGCCAAACCTTTGAGGGCACACTGGAGCAGGAAGCGCACTTCCTGGAGATGAGCAAGAAGATTTTCCTCCTTGCAGGCGGTATGGCGGTACAGAAGTTCGGCACGAAGCTGGAGAAAGAGCAGGAGGCCTTGTCCAATCTGGCGGATATGATGATTGATATTTATGCTCTCGAGAGTGCGCTGCTGCGTACCCGCAAGCAAATTGAACGCACCTCCGAGGAAAAAGCAGCCAGCATGATCGAGATGACGCAGGTGTTTGCATACGAGGCGTTCCAGCGCATTGAAGCACTCGCGAAAGAGACGCTGGCCTCAGTCGAAACCGGGGATATGCTGCGGATGCAGCTGTCGGTGCTCAAAAAACTGACGCGCAGCACGCCGGTCGATACGGTGGCCCTCAAGCGCAGCATCGCAGCCCGCGTGGTCAAGAACGAGCGGTACACGGTGTAACACGCGTCAACGCCAATACGATGCGTAAGTAACCGCAAAAGAGAGAGATTTTTCTTGGAGTAGGAAAGAAGGAGCATTCCTTAGGAAAGGGTTGGTTTTGTATGGATACAAAGCCTTGGCTGCCGTTTTATCCGCCCGAAGTAGCCCCCGCTTTTGATTATCCGAAACAGAATTTGGCATCATTTCTCGTGACGTCGGCACAGAAGTTTCCGAATCGGCCGGCCATGTATTTCATGGGCAAGACGATCAACTATAGAAGTCTGCTGGAGTCGTCCTATCGTATGGCGAACGCGCTCCGCAGCAAAGGAATTAAGAAGGGCGACCGGGTAGCGATCATGCTGCCCAACTGCCCGCAGGTGGTGATCTCGTATTATGGCGCGCTGCTGGCCGGAGCCGTTGCCGTCATGACCAACCCGCTCTATATGGAGCGGGAAATTGCGCATCAGATGAAGGATTCCGGTGCCAAGATCATCATTACCATGGATATGTTTGTGTCCCGCGTTGAAAAAGTCATCGAGGAGACGGAACTGGAGCATATGATCGTCACGTCCGTGGCGGATTATCTGCCATTCCCCAAGAATCTCCTCTACCCGATCAAAGCCAAGAAGGAGGGCCCTCTTCCGGTCGTCAATTACGGGAGCCGCGTCCATGCCTTCAAAAAGCTGCTTGCGAGCTCACCGAATGACCCGATCTGCGAACCCGTGAAGGCGGAGAGGGATCTGGCCCTGCTCCAGTACACAGGCGGCACGACGGGCGTTCCCAAAGGCGTCATGCTGACGCATATGAATCTGATCGCCAACACCTTGCAGTCGGCGAACTGGTGCTTTCAGGTGGAGGATGGGAAGGAGCGCTATTTGGCGGTTTTGCCCTGTTTTCACGTGTTCGGACTGACCGTGCTGCTGAACCAGGCCATCTACCGTGCCGGCATGCTGATATTGGTACCGAAATTCGAAGTGACGATGATCCTGAACCTGATCAAAAAAATGAAGCCGACGCTCTTCCCGGGCGCGCCGACCATGTATATCGCACTGATTAATCATCCCAAGATCAGGGAATATGACCTCTCTTCGATTAATGCTTGCGTCAGCGGCTCTGCCGGGCTTCCGGTTGAGGTGCAGGATGAGTTCGAGGAGCTGACCAAAGGCCGGCTGATCGAAGGCTATGGCCTGACTGAAGCTTCCCCGGTTACTCATGTGAATCCAATCTGGGGAAGGCGCAAAATCGGCACCATCGGCGTACCTGTTCCGGATACGGATGCTAAGGTAGTCGATCCCGATACGGGCGAAGAAATGCCCGTCGGGGAGCCTGGTGAGCTAATTGTAAAAGGACCGCAGGTGATGATGGGGTACTGGAACCGGCCGGAGGAGACGTTCGACACGCTGCGAAACGGCTGGTTGTTCACAGGGGATATGGCAACGATGGACGAAGAGGGGTATTTTACGATCATCGACCGCAAGAAGGATATGATCATTGCAAGCGGTTTCAATATTTACCCTCGGGAGATCGAGGAAGTGCTGTATGAGCATCCTTCCGTCAAGGAAGCCGTTGTTGTCGGAACGAAGGACGATTATCGCGGCGAAACCGTTAGAGCTTATATCGTGCTGAAGGATGGCGCGTCTCCGGACCCTTCGGGCCTTGAGAAGTTTTGCCGCAGTCAGCTGGCCGCCTATAAGGTGCCGCGCGAGTACGTGTTCCGCGATTCGCTGCCGAAGACGATGGTAGGCAAGGTGCTGCGCCGCAAGCTGCTGGAGGAAGAAGAGGAAGGCAGAACAGGCTGAAGCGCAGATAGCGGAGTAGGCACGTTAAGTGATTCATGTTATCCCGCTGGAATGGATACAGTACTAACGACGTCATAACAAAAAAGGAGGCGGCCTGATGAATCATACCAATGCCAATCCGGATACGAAGACCGGGCAGCCGGAATTCGACCGGGAGGCGTACATTGAGGCCATGACCCAAGCGGCGGAGCCCACCTTCTGGGGATATCTCGGCTGCAAGCTTGCGTCTTCCAGCTCGGAGGCGGTTGTTGTAACGCTGGATGCCCAACCACATCATATGAATATGATGGGTATCGTGCATGGCGGCGTACTCTCCTCATTGATGGATAACGCCATGGGCATTGCCGTCATGCTGGAGCGCCCCGGCGAATCAACGGTGACGAGCAATCTGAACGTGCATTTTGTCATGCCGGCCAGAGCAGGTGTCCTTACCGTAACGGCAAGCATCGTGCATCAGACGCATCGTTCGGTAACGACGGAATGCAGAATTACGAACGAGAAGGGCGAGCTTGTGGCGATCAGCACAGGATCCTTTCGAGTGAAATAAAGCAGCCTTGGCTGCTATGAAACAGGTGGTCTGCCAACGCTGGAGGGGCAGGCCATTTATTTTTGGGTGAGCTGCAGCTACTTCAAAGGGAATACAGAAGAAAAAGGTGAATCAATGACATGATTCTGGTTGGGGTGATTCATCCGTACTCCTTGTCAGCTCGATAAAGCTGTGGTACAATAAAAATGCTGTTTTTCATGTAGAATCTAGAATGTCTCTTCAGATAATAAATTTAGATGTTTACATACGTAGGAGGTGGAAGTCATGGTTGTATTTTTTGAAGTGTTGCTTGTTATTTTCTCCATCGGGTTGATTACTGTCGTTCTTCTCCAAAAAGGGAAAAGCGCAGGTCTTGCCGGTGCCATCTCCGGCGGTGCGGAACATCTTTTTGGTAAAACAAAGGCTCGCGGTATGGATCTCGTACTGCAGCGTACAACGGTAGGTCTTGCAGCAGGATTTATGATTTTGGCCATCGTTGTTGCTATGTTGAAATAACAATTTACGTTACCCTCGCTTTTTCACTCTTGGAAGAGCGGGGGTTTTTTATTGCCTGAATTTCGGAATACATAGGTTAAGACGGTGTTCGGAAGGATACCGAGGATTAAATTCGTGTATACTAGGGTATGAGTATATGAAGGTAAAGAATGGATAGCGGAACGATGAAATTGCAGGTTCCCCGAGGTGATAATGATGATAACTGAAGAAATATTACTGAATTTTATGCGGGAAACTGCATACAAGCCGATGACGTACCAGGAATTGGAGCAGCATTTTGCCATTAAGGATGCCCATGAATTCAGGGAATTCTTGAAGCTGCTGAATGAGCTTGAGCAATCCGGAAAAATCATTCTGACCAGCACCCAGCGATATGGCGTGCCGGAACGGATGAATTTGCTGCGCGGACGACTGCAGGCTCATGCGAAGGGTTTTGCCTTTCTGATTCCCGATGATCGCGAGCACCCGGATGTGTACATTCATGCCAATGACTTGAAGAGTGCGATGAATGGAGATATCGTGCTTATCCGGATCAGTTCCCAAAGCAGCGACGGCGGCAAAATGGAAGGCGAAGTGGTCCGTATCGTGACGCGCGCCGTCACCCAGGTCGTGGGTGTATTCCAGAACCATGAAGCCTATGGCTTCGTGCTGCCGGATGACAAGCGGATCAACCGGGATATTTTTATTCCGAAGCATGCGATTAACGGAGCCGTTGATGGCGTGAAGGTCGTGGTGAAGCTGGTCAGCTATCCGGAAGGAAGAGCGGCGGCCGAGGGCGAAGTGGTGGAGATTCTGGGTCACAAGGACGATCCGGGCGTCGATATCCTGTCCATTATCCGCAAGCATCAGTTGCCGGAAGGCTTTCCGGAGGAAGTACTGGCTGAGGCGGATGCAGCGCCGGATGCCATTACGGAAGAAGAGATTGTACAGCAGGGACGCCGGGATCTGCGTGGCTTAAACATTGTGACGATTGACGGCGAAGATGCCAAGGATCTGGATGATGCGGTGAATGTGGAACGTTTACCGAACGGGAACTACCGTCTGGGCGTTCACATTGCCGATGTCAGTTATTACGTCCGTGACCGCTCCGAGCTGGATAAGGAAGCTTACAATCGCGGCTGCAGTGTGTATTTGGTGGATCGGGTTATTCCGATGCTCCCGCACCGTCTGTCCAACGGCATATGTAGTTTGAATCCGCAGGTGGATCGTCTGACGATGTCCTGTGAGATGGAATTCAACGAGCAGATGAAAGTTGTGAAGCACGATATTTTCACGAGTGTTATTCGTACAAAAGAACGGATGACGTATAACAATGTACGTAAAATCCTGGTGGACGAGGATCCGGAGCTGATCGAGCGTTACAGTGACCTCGTGGAGGATTTCCGCTTGATGCGCGAGCTGGCCCTGAAGCTGCGGAACCGCCGGATGCGCCGGGGGGCGGTGGATTTTGATTTTGTGGAATCCAAAGTCATCGTGGATGAGAACGGCAAACCCGTGGATATCGTCAAAAGAGAACGCTCCATCGCGGAGCAGATCATTGAGGAATTCATGCTGGCGGCCAACGAAACCGTGGCTGAGCATTTCCACTGGCTGAAAGTACCGTTCATCTACCGGATCCATGAGGACCCGGATCAGGAGAAGCTGCAGAACTTTATGGCGTTCGCGGCCAATTTCGGGCATCAGGTGAAGGGACGGGGCAACTCGATCCATCCGCGTGCGCTGCAAAACCTGCTGGAAGCCATTCAAGGCACGAAGGAGCAAACGGTGCTCAGCACGATGATGCTCCGTTCGATGAAGCAGGCGAAATATGACGCGGAGAGCACGGGTCACTTCGGCCTTGCTGCGGAATATTATTCTCACTTTACGTCTCCGATTCGGCGTTACCCCGATCTGGTCATTCACCGGGTCATCCGGGAAGTGCTGGAGAACGGCGGTGCGCTGGATGAGAAGCGTCATGAGGTGCTGGCGGGCCGGATGGCTGACATCGCTCAGCAATCCTCGGAGCGCGAGCGTGTGGCCGTGGATGCGGAGCGCGATACGGAAGCGCTCAAGAAAGCCGAGTTCATGCTGGATAAGGTCGGCGAAGAGTTCGAAGGCATTATCAGCAGCGTGACCAGCTTCGGTATGTTCATTGAGCTGGAGAACACGGTGGAAGGCTTGATTCGTCTCAGTGCGATGACCGACGACTATTATCATTTCGATGAGGGCCATATGGCACTGATCGGGGAGCGGACCTCGAAGGTATACCGCATCGGTGATGATGTGAAGGTTCGCGTGGCGAAGGTGAACATGGACGATCACACCATCGATTTTGAGATGGTGGATATGAAGCCGCGCCGTCAAGGGCGCGGCGAAGGCGACCGCGGCGGCAATGGCGGCCGCGGGTTCGGTGCCCGCGATGGCGCAGCCCGCGGGGGTAAGGGCCGCGGCGGTAAGCGCGGCGCGACTGAAGGCGGCGCGCCAGGCGGGCGCCGCAAGGACAGCGCCGGCGGCCAGGGTGGCCGCGGCGATGCCCCGCCGAGCGGGCGTGGTGCGCGCGGTGGCGGTGAAGCAGCTGCTGGAGCTGGCGAGCAGCAGGCGTCGAATTTCGCCTTTGGCTCCGGCAAAGGCGGATACAGCTCCGCCAGCGGCGGCGCCCTGGGATTTGACCGCAACGCGCGCTCCGGTGGTGCCGGCGGCAAGGGTCGACGCAAGAAGACGGCGGGCAGCGGCATTTTCATCGGCGAAGGTCCAACACCAGGCGGCAATGCTGGTGGCAACTCCGGCGGCGGCGGTGGCCGCAAACGGAAGAGCAAGGGCGGAAACGGCACGGCCGCTTTTGTCCGCAAGAAGAAAAAGTAACATTCTCCTCCTGATCTATCGCCGGAGGCGCTTGCCCCACCTTGCTTTTGGAGGCTGACGTTTGATACAATGGACTTCTGGTGAGATTGCATTGGCGGTCTGCCGGAAGTCCTTTTTCCATTATCATTGTTGATGACAAGGGGTGAGACCATGGGTAAGAAAAGTGACGGGAAGGTTCTGGCCCAGAACAAAAAAGCTTCCCATGATTACTTCATCGAGGATACGTATGAAGCCGGAATGGTGCTGACCGGAACGGAGATCAAATCCATACGGAACGGCCGCGTCAATATCGGAGATGCATTCGCTACCATTCGGAATGGCGAGATTCATATCCATAACATGCATATCAGTCCGTTCGAGCAGGGAAACCGCAACAACCCAACGGATCCTACGCGGACACGGAAGCTGCTGCTGCATAAGGAGCAGATCCGCAAGCTGCTGGGCCTGTCCAAGCAGGACGGTTACGCGATTGTACCGCTGAAGATTTACGTTCGCAACGGCTATGCCAAGTTATTGCTGGGCCTCGGTAAAGGTAAGCGTCAGTACGACAAGCGTGCCGATGCCGCTAAGAAAGATGCACAACGCGATATCCAGCGTGCGCTGCGCGAGAAGCAGAAGATTGCAAGGTAATGGTATTGGGTAATTCTCATGTAGGTGATGAAAGCTAAGTTTGATCTCCGTATGAGATATTTGCCTAGAAATGATGGAGCAACTAGCCAGGCTGGCAGCTTTTAGCTGTGTTACCTGCATTGTATATATCATTTTGATGTAAAATGTGATATACTAAGTGATGTAAGAGAGATCAATAAGATCTTTGACAATCAGCATACAGTTGGCGCATTCTTCTTTCTTGGAGGGAAAGAGTGTGCGGCATCAATCGACTGCTATGGCTGAATATTCTTTGATTTAATCCGATAGCCCTTTTTGGCAGGAACGCCAAGGTGCCAAGCACCGGCATTTCTCCAACTTAAGGGGGCGTTTTTGGATTCGACGGGGATAGTTCGGGCATGAGTAGCGGGTAGTGGGGACGCGTCCACTTCATCAACGCTAAAGCCAATTAAACGGCAAACAACAAAACAACTACGCTTTCGCAGCTTAATAACCTGTGAGCGTGCTCTCGCTCTGTATCGCCCATGTACCGGGATGAGGGCTCAACTTTAGTGGGATACGCTGTCTAGTCTCCGCCTGGGGCTAGCTGAAGAAGACAATCAGGCTGACCTGAAGGGAATCCGGTGACAGGGAGTTCCTAGGGTGACATCAAATCTGTCACTACACCCGTAGAAGCTTGTGTTGTCGTTATCTTCGGACAGGGGTTCGACTCCCCTCGCCTCCATACATAAAAACCACAACCGCATAGGTTGTGGTTTTTGCTGTAGAATAGCTGATAAGTGTGAATAATAAATTTCACTGACTTGTAGATGTTTTTATTTATGGATAGTGGAATATACGGTTTCAAGATAAGCAATTGAATTGCGTTCGGCTTCTTCTTTGCGTATCCAACCATCAGAAGCCTGGCGTAAACGTTGATATAGCTTGATAGTGGCCTTTAACGCACGGTAACAACTTTCGTAGCTGTGGAGTGGAATCGTGTCCCGAAGCTCAGCCATCTCTATTTCAGCAAATTGCTCTAGCCGTCGGACTCCCGCTGGAAGATGGCCGTTACGCATGAGTATCAACGGTCCTAATACTGCATTGCGAATAAACGTAATATGTTGGATGAGCTCGAACAACTCGCCTCTTCCTAATTTCGCCGCACCGTAATGCACCCAAACCCAGAACCGATCCTCCATCCATTGCATAGAGGGCGATGGATAGGCAGGGGATGTCTCGGCAAGGATCGTTCTGATCTCCTCGTCTCTCTCCCAAAGCACAATCGGATTCTCTGTTCGTATCCTAAGCTCTGATTTCGAAATGAACTTTAGATCCACGTGAAGCAACGGTGGGCCGTATAGGCAAATAACCAGACGTGGTTCGCCGACATGCTCACCTGTGAATGCCGACAGTAATTGCCCGAGCTCTTCTGCGAGCTGAATGCGTTGCTCCATAATTTCATTGCGATACGCGTTATCGTACACGATGACTAAATCTAGATCGCTATACTCGTCCATGGCTCCGTGGATCATGGAGCCACCTGCAAGGAGGCCAGTAAGTCGATTATCTCGACTGATTTTCTTTTTTGCCTGCTTAATGAAGCGTTCGTGAACGGGTAACATCATGCTATGCACTCCTTAAAGATAGGACCCATATATAAATGGGTATTACGCCAATATATCATTGTGGTTAATTCGTTGTCAAACGGGTGATACTCAGGTGACACCAAAACTCTGACTACACCCGTAGAGGCTTATCTTCGGACAGGGGTTCGACTCCCCTCGGTTCCATCATAATGAACACCATCCGCATGAGGATGGTGTTTTTGTTTTATATTAATACTATAGGGTAGAACATGTCGTACAGATGGAGTGAAATCGATGAATCATAGTCATGATGGAGAGGAACCATTGATCACGGTACTCAATATGGATGGTCAACAACTAACACCATGTTTACCCCATCGGGCTTGGCGGGAAGTTGAGCGATCGCGAGCTGTTTGGATTGATGAGCAGACGATCCAATTGCTTTATAATCCGTTCTTATTTCGGGACTATCGAAAAGCTGCACTGAAACGAGATCATCACACTTGTTTGTGGTGCGGACGACACGCCACGACAGTGGACCATATTATCCCCTCAAGCAAAGGCGGCTCGGATCTTCCGCAAAACCTGATCGCTTCATGCAGCGAATGCAATACGAAACGAGGAAACCGTTCTGCATTGTCCTATCTCAAAGAAAACGCACACTCTGTTCCAAATCTTATGAAGCTTTGCTGGCGTATCTTTCTAGCTAAATACAGACATCGTCAAATGAAAAAAGGGACACTTGAGTAAAGGCTTAGATTTATGATTTGGGAATCGTGGTGCAGTGAGCTTCAATGATCGCAGCCGTTTGTTGACGAGCGAATTAATGGTTAACCATATCCACTGTAAAATTTTCGGATTTCTTGCATCCATCTTGAAGTGCAGGCCATTAAAGCGTAGGTGCTTTATGCTTGTGTATCTTCAGATTTGTGAAGCCAGAGAAGGAACTGTCCATTCGGGCACAAGTTGAGACTATTCAGCAAGCTGATTGATTAGAGTAACTCAGAAAGAAGATTAACTAAAAAACAGCTTCAGTTATCTCTGTAAAAGATAAAAACCTTGTGGATTATGAGTCCATCAAGGTTTCGGTTGGCCTAAAGCCGACTTAAATGTTGCGTATAAATACGCTGGTCCATGACCTGAGATAATTTGTAACTTCATTATAAACCAGTTCGGTCTTCTTTTCAAGTTTATTGTGAAACGTCCACTTCTTCGAATAAAAACTTATGCACTGGTAATTTCAGCTTTCAACTGTTGTTTTAAATATAAGATTTCTTCTTCTTGTATTTTTATTTTATCTATAGCTGATTGTAATTGTTCCTTATCTTTATTGTATTGTTCTTGCAAATTATCTAATTCCAGCTTTGCTTCTTTATAACGGGTATAGTGATGTGGCACTAATAATCTTGCCAATTTCTCATCAATCTCTTGTAATTTTTCTTTCCCGTAGTTTGGATTTGTTGGTGTATTTGTATGCCCAGATAATTTTCGATGTTTAGCAATAATTCTATTTTTGCTAATTGATCTGACCTTCTCTAAGAGTATCGCACAGTTAAGTGTAACAACACCTGAAGCTACATCCAAATCAACATGAGAAGCACGTGCTTTTCCATAAGCAGGAGTTGAAAGAGGGGCTACTAACACAGAAGAACCTTCAGATCCTACTACAATTGCAGGGTGTTCGTACGCTAACTCCGTACCGAAATGTCCAAAGAAATCGACTGTTACAACCCTTCCTATCTCTTTGTTAAAATTCAGCTTTGTAAATGCGGAAAACTCTGGATACATTCTGGCTTGTTTATCCTTATTGTATAGATCTAACCCTAGTACTATGTTAATAGCATCATGCATATTGAAGTCACGCACAAAGCCAGAATAATCTTGAGATACATCTAATAAGGCCAATATTAATTCTGGGTCATCAGATGCCATTTTTCCATCACATAGTCTTGTTCCATCAGGTCTTTTTTTTGTTAAACTCTTAAACTTTTTACGTTGCCTCATATCCATATTCTTCAAGAACCCCTTTCTTTTTCACAAGTATATCATTTTTGTCGGTATGTAATTTAAATTTTTATTGGCTAATTAATAGAAGCAACTCATAGGAGCTTGCTGAGCCGACATCAAAACTTTCATTACATCCACAGAAGCTTATGTGGCTCTGATATGGGAAATCTATTTCCAACCCGTAAAAGTATGCCCTTAATATATTTGTGTAGTTAAGGAAAAAAACGGAGTATTGCCTTGGTGAAGAAAGTACTAAGAGAGAGCTAGCTTGATTATGCACGTGTGAAAATCGCTACCATGCCTTATGGAAAGGAAAAAACATATACTCTGAAGTATGCATATAAGAAGGTGTTACCGATTTTTCACCATAGTTCATATAGTGTTTAGTATTTCGGGTACACCCGTAGAAGCTTGTGTTTTCGTTATCTTCGGACAGGGCTTCGACTCCCCTCGCCTCAATACATAAAAGCGACCTTGTGAGGCCACTTTTTTGCTTGTTCGGAATCGAAAGGGGTAAACCGTAAACCGCTCTGGCTCTAGGCTTTCCGGCTTCGCTACCTTCGAATACGATATATTTCTGATAATGGACGTGGCGGTACCTCTGTACGTAGCAGTTGTTACTCTAGCAACGTCCTAAAAATGCTTTCCCTCAGACCAGACTGCTTGTCTTCTTCTGTTCGTCACAGGCGGAGAGTTGACAATGAATCCTAGTGGAGTGCATAAGATATTTCTGTATTGACAACCTCAAATAAGTTGTGAGACCATATTTTTCAAGTTGATACAAGGGGGATTACTATGTTGGTGTCAGGAGAACTTGTGAAATTTGATAGCATGAAAAATTTCAGGTATATTTCTCCATTGGGATCTGGTGGAACTGGAGATGCTCACCTTTTTAAGGATGAGACAACTGATATGCTGTTTGCGTTTAAAAAATATGCTCCTAAAGATGGGAACAACTCAGATGATACCTATAGACGTTTTGTTGACGAGATAAAAATTCTATTTAACATATCTCACAATAATATTGTAAGGGTTTTTAATTATTATTTGTATTCCGAAGCCAAGACTGGCTATTTACAAATGGAGTATGTGGAAGGAATAGCTATTCATGAGTTTGAGCCGAGTTTTTGGAAAGATTGGGAAGACATCTTTAAAGAAGTTATATATGCGTTTGAATACTTAGAAGAAAAGAACATATTACACAGAGACATACGTCCTGCAAATATACTTATAGATAAGAATGAAAGTGTGAAGATTATAGATTTTGGGTTCGGTAAAAGATTGGAGTTTGAAGAGACTGGGGGAGAAAGTGTATTTCTTAATTGGCCAGTCACTCAATGGCCTAATGAGACTCAATTAGAAGGCATATATAACCATCAATCTGAGATTTATTTTATTGGGAAATTGTTTCAGAACATCCTTAGAGCTAAAGGAGAGGTAGAGAGGTTTAAGTTTAATCATATTTTAGATAAGATGACTAAATTAGAACAATACGAACGTTACGCTTCGTTTAACGATATTTCCCAAGCCATTTCTGAAGGAGTGATAAGTGAGATTAATTTCTCAGGAACTGAGAAGGATACGTATAAAAAATTTGCTGATGCGTTAGTTAGTCACATTTCTTACTATAACGATAAATACGAGACAATAAATGATATTGATAGTATACTCAATAAATTAGGGACTCTAATCCGTAGTAGTTCACTTGAAACGTTTATACAAGATAACTCTCAGCTTATCAGATGTTTCATTAAAGGAAGCTATGCATATAATAATAAGTGTGATATAGAAGTCCAACATGTGAAAAATTTCTATCAATTATTGGTAAGATTAGATCCATACAAGCAAAAAATTGTGCTTGATAATATTCAAACTCGTTTAGGTGGTATTAAAATTAATATTACTGATGATGATTTGCCATTCTGACTAACTGAATTTTTGATAATTTTATTATGATACGAGCAACAACTGCTCTTATCCTAAATTATTGGACTGTCACCAACTGTATTGGGTATTAATTTTGTAAAGAGTTTAACTTTCCTGATGCACCTATGGAAGGTGCCATTATAATCGAGATTACGTGAGTATTTTGTATGATCGAATGGAAATTATTTTGGATTTACTTAAAAAGTCTGGAGATCTTTCGATGTTAGAAGACATAAAGAGGTTAATGGTAGAGTAATGGGTAAAATCGAATAGAATTTGAAAACAAGCCAGTCTCCTTTGAACTGCACCCCAATTGTTAGACACATCTAACAGTTGGAGGTGCAGTTTTTTTATGACTAAATTTACGAAGGATAGCAAATTGGCATTAATTCAAGGGTATGACTCTGATCTTCTATCTCAGACAGAATACGCAAATCAAATGGGCGTTACCAAGTCTCAATTCCAATATTGGTTGAAGCTCTATAAGATGCATGGTGAGACTGCCTTTACTAACGGCTATACAAATTATCCGGCAAGCTTTAAACTGGACGTACTCAATCATATGGCTCAATCAGACGCTTCTCTCATGGATACCGCTGCTTTGTTTAAGCC